>DATHIB010000111.1:0-57243 GCA_035490055.1 Candidatus Limnocylindria bacterium
ACTCCTCGTCCCAGATAACCTGCGAACGGGAGTGAGCCGTGCCTGCCGCTACGATCCGGATCTCAACCCCACCTACCAAGAGTTTGCCATGCACTACGACGTGGGAGTCGTGCCGGCGCGCCCCCGTCATCCGAAAGACAAGGCCAAGGTCGAAGTTGGTGTGCAAGTTGTCGAACGCTGGATCCTTGCCGCCCTACGCCACCAGAAGTTCTTTCGGTTGGCGGATCTGAATAATGCGATTCGCGAACTGCTCGAGCGACTGAACCAGCGACCATTCCGGAAGCGCGAAGGATCGCGTGCCAGTGTGTTCGCTGCGGTCGAACGCAACGCTTTGCGAGCGTTGCCCGCCGAGCCGTTCGACATGAGCCAATGGTCCTACGCCCGAGTCAACATCGACTACCACATCGCCTTCGACGCCAACCTCTACAGCGTGCCCTACACGCTGGTGCAAGAACGCGTGGAAGTTCGAGCGACACCGACGACCATCGAGATCTTTCACAAGGGACAACGGGTAGCCTCGCACGTCCGTGGTCATGGACGAGAACAGGTGTTCACGCAGAGAGAACACCGGCCGAAGAGTCACCAAGCGCATCTCGAGTGGACTCCTTCACGTATGGTGAACTGGGCCGAACAGATCGGACCAAACACAGCCAAGTTGTTTGAACGGATCCTCGTCGAAAAACCGCATCCGGAGATGGGATATCGATCCTGCCTCGGGATCATCCGACTGGCCGAGCAGTACTCCTCGACCAGGATGGAAGCGGCCGCCGATCGAGCCATACGGACCGGTGCTTGCCGCTACCAGAGCGTGAAATCGATCCTGAAGAACTCGCTCGATCAACAACCACTCCCAGAACCGCCACCCCTACCCCTTCCGCCATCGCATGACAACATTCGTGGCGCTGAGTACTTCGAATAAAAAGGAGAGACGATCATGTTGCAACAACCAATGAAAGAAAAACTCCATGCCCTCAAGCTTCAGGGAATGGTCGAAGCACTGGAATATCAGGAACAGGACGAAGCAACGCGGGGGTTAAACTTCCTCGACCGTCTGGCGCTGCTCGTCGATCAGCAGTGGAACTGGCGTCAGAACCAGGCTCTCACCAGACGAGTCCTTGCTGCTCGCTTACGGGGAGCTGCCTGCGTCGAGAACATCGACTATCGAGCGGAGCGAGGACTGAACCGGAGCGTGATCCGTGCGTTTGCCCAAGAATCTTCCTGGGTGGCCAACCACGAACACATCTTCGTGCTGGGTCCGACCGGTGTGGGCAAGAGTTATGTGGCGTCGGCACTGGCGCAGAAAGCTTGCCGGGATGGCTATCGGGTCTACTACACGCGGGCCGCGGCGCTGTTCCGGGATCTGAGCCTGGCACGGGCCGATGGCAGTCTGCGGCAACTGTTGAGGAGGCTGAACCGGATCGATGTCTTGGTCGTCGATGACTGGGTCATGGCCCCGATGTCGGAACCGGAGAGAAGAGACTTCTGGGAGATCGCTGAGGATCGCTACCAGACGCGCTCGATGATCCTGACTTCGCAGTTGCCGGTGTCTCGCTGGCACGAACAGATCGGAGATCCCACACTGGCCGACGGAATCCTCGACCGCTTGGTGCACAACGCACATCGCATCGAGATGCGCGGGGATTCGATACGTAAACAGAAAGGAGTGAAAGAGGAAAAGTGAATGAATCGGCGAGCCAAAAGCTGTGGAAAAGACGGGCACAAACCGCCCTTGGAAATCGCAGGAGCGATTTCCACTTTCCCACAGCTTCAACAACAACAAGCTTGACGATCGCGATCACTTTCAACAAAATGCAAAAACCAGCGTCGCTTCGCTCCGAGGACTGATCGGATCATCCCGGAACATTGATCGGCATCACAGCGGAATGCTGATCGACTTCATCGGAATCCCCAGCTTGATGCTGACTTTTCGGGGGATTACAAGGGGCTTTCAGCAAGGCGCTTTGAAAACCCTCTTGTCTGGGGGAGCCTCGATGGACAAAGAACTCGTCCTATTGTAGTCGCCGCCCTGAGCCAGAACGCATTGCCCTGCTTGTCTCCATGATAAATCAGGCCGGGAGGTCTTCTTGCGATGGGACATTCCCGGTATCCTTAATATATGCGCTGACTGTGAGCCCAGCGCCCGCTGTCCCGTCGACTTTATGCCGCTTCCGTCTCGTAGTACTTCAGCAGACCTCCCAGTCGTTCTCGACACCGCACTGCTCCTTTGTTCCTTCTTGCTTCCGGCCGTGAAGGAAACAAGATCCGGTTGTCTTTGCCCTGGTGATTGCGCTCCTCGTGGTAATGTACGAGATATTGCTGCAATGCTCGCCGCAGCGAAGATTCTCCAAATAGGATCAACCTCGACAGACATTCTTCTTTGACCGATCTCACCCAGCGTTCCGCATACGAGTTCAGATTCGGGCTCCTTGCTGGCAATCGAAGCGGATTCACGCTTCCCGTCCTGATCAGTTCTCGAAACGATTCGCAGAACTTCGCGTCACGGTCATGCAGCAGATAGCGGCAGCCTCTCAGGCTTCCCCAGTCCTCCATCGTCATGTTGCGCGCCTGCTGCTCCATCCACTCCTGATCCGGGTACGGCGTGAATCCTGCCAGTTTCACTTGGCGACTCTCCAAGTGGATGAAGAACAGCACATAAGTAGGTCGTCAACCCTTTGAGCGTTAGGACTTCCGTCGTGAAGAAATCCATCCCCACCAAAACGTCCCGGTGTGCACGGATAAAGTCCTTCCAGGAGATCGATTGCTTTCGCTTCGGCGCTGGAGAAATGCCGTGGCGACGGAGGATGAATGGTTTCTGTGGATGCGTGACTGGGAAAAGACAGCGCCAACATGGTAAGGTGGCGCCTATCAGAAGAATGCTGTCAGAATAATGTCCTGTCTGTCACGCGGTTTGCGGTTTTCCTCAGAAATTAACAGTGGTCCACAGGAGCAGGATCATCAGCAAGCCTGCGAAAAGGGTTTGGACGCGTGCAGGACCTCTTAATGTGAGGGCGAAAAATATTCCTGTGGCCAGCATGAATACCATCGTAGGTAGCCAAAATACTGAATCTAATGCTCTATTCAAACCTATATCATTCAAGAGAAATGAGCCGACATATGTAGCCCAACTGAGGAATGTGACTGCAATTGAGACTGTCCCCAAGGTGCGGCGCAAATGCGATAGGGTATGTCGCCAGTGCTTTGACCAAGACCGGTACGCCAGAGCAGTTAGACAAGGAATGGCCACTATAGCAGTAATCCCTGAAACTTCGAGTAGAACGTTTACAAACCTGGGGACAGCAATAGACATACCTTACGCCTCCTGCTCTTAGTTCTATGGCATGAATTCAACGAATGTGACGCGGAGCAGTGAATCCGATGGAAGTGGCCGGCTGCGGGCCGTTTCATGTGAAAATCCCCCTGCAATGCTCTTCGACCATATCATGCCATCGATAGCCACGGGAATCACGGGAAACCCTAAAGCGATCATGAGAAAGGAGCCGACAAAAGTGACGCAACCGAGAAACGTTGCTGCGATTGAGATCGTTCCCAGAGTGCCGCGCCATCGGGGTAGGTCCCGCTGCCAGCGCCTTGACCACGACCGATAAGCCAGAACGGTAAGGCAAGGAATGGCTACGGTAGCAGAAACCACTGGAACATAAACCAGAATTTCTCTAGCTTTGGTTACATCGAAAGCCATACTGCATGCCTCGAATCGTTATCCATGCGTCCGTAGGACTCACCTCGACCACTTCGAACCAGGCGGATGGGGCTGGTCATCCGCTAGGATCGATCCGGGTCTTGGCGGTGGATCCGAATCACCGCTTGGCTGATTTCTTGTCCGATAAGGAAATAATAACTGCGTTAGTTATCTGTCTTCTGAGTTTGCATAGAGTCCACTCCTAGCGCCACAGGGAAAGCATCTGCGGAGCCTGCATTCGAGTGCATATCAGTAAGGGTAGAATTCATAGTACCCATCTTCACATGCTTTGACGCCGCCCGCTTCAACGTACGTCCCAGAAACCCAAATCCAAGGTCCACCGCCACCGCCGCCTCCACCGCTCCCATGTGGATTTCTCGGGCGGCTTCTTCGATTGGACTTGTAAAAAACAGGAAAAACCCCAGTGAATCAGTAAGGTTTTTCAGCAGGATATGAAATGCTTACAACCTCGGTGGTAACGCTAAATGAGCCGCCGCCGCTCGTAAATGCGTAGTTGAACCAGGTAAAGTCGGGATACACCGAACCTGCTCCACCGCCACCGCCGTTCTGTGGGGGATGGAGCTTTTGACACTTCTTAAACAAGGCGGATATTTGGTCATTCGTGAGTTTCACAGTGGAGTGTGGATCGAAGGGACTGTAGCCACCGCCGTAGCCTAACTCTTCCATCATGAGATTGCCAGAGTTATTAGGTTGATGAAACCATGTGTCGCTACCCCACGGCCGGGAAAGTCCCATCCAGTGGGCCAATTCGTGCGCCGCTGAGCTCCCTATAGCGAGATTGCCGTTGAAGCTTTGAATGGACTCGTGTGGAATTTTATTTATATTGAGTGAAGGATTACTGCAACCGAATAATAGCGAGCATTTAGTCACTCCTGCGTCGCTACCAGAAGTCCCGATATTTATCGTCGTGTCTGCCGCTGTTACGTTTGGGGTGAATTGTACATTCACCCAATTATTGTGCCCGTCATCTGTCTGTCCGAAAACATTTTCGATTTGATTTTGAATTTGACGTAACTGGTCTGGCGTAAGATTCGCATTGTTAGCGATATTGATGTTCACAGTGCATGTCGTCAGGCCGAAGGGGTCGATAGAGTTCAGGGGATTGTTTCCCACGTAGGCGTAGCGGTTGTGGGATTGGAGGTTACCGATGGCGCCGCCGAGGGGGTCGGTGGAGAGGAAGCGCCCGAGGCGGGAGGAGTAGTAACGGGCGAAAGCGTAGTCGACGCCCGTATCGCCTTGACCGTAGGCGGTTTCGGGGTCGCGCTCGTAGCCAGTGAATTTATAATTCGGGGGGCAAGCGGTGGTTTGGAGCCTGGAGGTGTACGAGATTTCCTGGCCGTAAGGAGTGAAATCGGCATCGTAACAGAGCTGGCCGGGGGTCTGGCCGGTGCCGCTGCCTGTGGTGATGGTGCGCGTGGAGCCGAGATGGTCGGCGAACCAGTAAAAGATGGCACCGGAGCCGTTGCGAGAGGCGATGCGGCGCCCGGCGAAGAAGATATATTCGTTGTAGGCGGCGTTTGTGGTGCTGCCGGAGCCGTCGGTTTCGGCGAGGGCGTCTCCCGCGATGGAGCGCCAGTAGAGTTTGGTGACGGCGCCGCCGGAGCAGTCGCTGTTGGCACCGGATTTCTTCGCGACGCGGAGACCGTTGCCATCATACACGTAGCAGTAAGGGCCGCCGGTCATGCCGGTTGCTTGGGCAAGGCCGTTTTCTGCGTCGAAGCTGTAGGAGTACCCCGTGGTTTTGCCGTCCTGGGTCATGTTGCCGGCGGCGTCATAGGCGAAGGTGGTGCTGGAGTTGATGTGGTTGTTGGCGTCCACAGTCACGCTCAATGTGTTGCTACTGCACTGTGCGCTGGAGATGGTGTTCAGGTTGGCGAGGGAGTCAGGTGCGAAATTCTGGCCCCAGCAATCCACGCCAGAAGTGGCCTGCGTGGAGGCCGAGGAAATGCGGTTCAGGGGATCGTAGGTGAAGGATTGCGTGCGGCCGTTGTCTGCGTTGTTGGTGATTCCAGTCAGGGTGCCGTTGTCGCCGCCGGACAAAGCGTGATTCAGGGTGAGATCCATGGCTGTTCCTGTTGTGGACGTGGCCTTGCTACTAGTGTACTCCAGACTGCTGTTGAAGGTGCGCGACTCCGTGATCCCTCCAAAGCCACTGCTAATCTGCCCGGTAATAACGCCGGACAAGCCACCAGGCGGAACGTAACTGGCGGCCGTGGCGAACTGAATGTTGTTGGTTACGTCTTTGGCCGCGGTGGGGCGCTGGGCATTGCTCACCGTGTAGGTGACCGCTTTTCCGCTTGGGTAGGTGACGGCAGCTATGGAGCCGTCTAAGTTGTAGGAATAAGAAATGGTCTGAGTGATCGCCGACGAGCCCAGGATGATGCGCTTTTCGGTGATGATCCTGCCGACGGCGTCATGGGCCCAGGAGGTTGCACCGCTTCCGTCGCACATGGAAGTTGCGCGTCCCTTGGGATTGGAATCCGTGAGAGTGGGAGGCGCGGTTGTGCAACCCGTGAGGGCCGTGCCGTCGTACCCGTATTGCACTGTGGGTGTTGGGACGGGCGTTGTAGCGCCGTAAGTGATTTTTGTAAGGCGATTTAGAGCGTCGTGAGAATAAGTGGACGTGACCGTGGTGGTGCAAGAGGATTGGTTGGGGGCCGGAGCGACGCGAGTTTGCGAGTTGCTGTTGCTGTCGTAGGTAAAAGTGACGGCACAGTTGGCGAGTTCGGGAATGGTGACGGACTTGACCCGGGAGAGCGTGTCGTAGGCGTAAGTGCGCGTCTGGGTGCCATGAACGATCTGCAAAAGATTGCCGAGGGAGTCATAACTGTAGCAGGTGTAGGAGGTGAGATTCCCACTCGAATCTGGTTCTTCAGCTTCGATCGTTCTCCCGAATCCGTCAGTCCACGCTTCACGCTTCTTGCCCGCTTCGTCGAGAGCCAGCACTGGGAAGCCGAGTCCGTAGGTGCCTGAAGAACAATTTTGCGTGGTCACGCCACCGAGGCCGGTTCCGCCGACTGCCGCGCCATAGAACGTCTGTGAATAGGTTGCGTCCTGATGGGTGACTTTGATGATGCGCCCCAGCCCGTCATAGGTCGGAGTTTCGATGCCATCGGTGGTGCTGGAGGTGGAACGAGCGGGATGCGAAACGTTTAGCACGCGTCCGGTTGTATCGTAGTTCGTGGTGACGGTGGTGGCCCCTTCGGGATCGCTCATCAATTTTTGGGTGATGGGGCGTCCTAAATTATCTAGTGCTGACTCATCCTGCCTGATACCTGCGCCAGCCGAAGTGGAAAATGCGGCAGTGATACCGATGTAGGAGTCGGCCAGAGTTTCTGACGCGGCATAAGTGGAATAGGACCACCCGCCATTGGGCAGGACGGTGCTTGTGGGCCGACTAAAGTAAGAGTCAAAGAAATGCGAATAAGAAGTGTTTCCGTTTGCATCCTTCGACGACGCAGGTTGTCCGGTGTGATAGTAGTAGCCCAAAGTGGAGGCTGGAATCATTGGAGGAGTAACTGCGGTTAGAAATGCACTTGTGGGCGCGGGTGCGGAAAATGCCTGGGGCGGATTAGACGGTCCGTCACCAATGTCTTTAAAGAAATTGTCTGCGTAGCTGAAGCTAGTGATATTGCCAATGGGGTCCTTGACGGAGAGAACGTGACCTGTGGTGTCGTAGGTCATCGACGTCTGCACGTAGTTGGAAGCGCAACTGGCAAAGACCGTGCAGCGCTTGACGGTTGTTAGGTTGCCGCGCGCTGTGTTGCTAAGGCCGTAGTTCGCATCGTCATGTTGGAAGATGCCCGTAGCGGGGGTGCTGCTCGAGAGGGTTCCGGAATCATCGTAGGTAAAATTTGTCTGCGCGACCACGTTTCCACCGCCGTCTTTCACGGTGGTCTGCGAAATGCGATTGGTGATGTTGTAGCTAAATGCAAAGAGGTACGTCATGTCCGTTTCCCGGTCCGGAATCGTTGGGAATGTAGGAGAAGAGCCGGCATAGAACTTCCAAGCTTTAATGCTGGCGACGTTCGGGAGGTATGTGGTGGCATAGGCAACCTTCGTTTGGCTTGTTATGTTGTTTCCGCCGGGAGTTGGTAGCGTCGTGGTGGTGGTCAGAACCCGAATGTCTTGCGCACCAGTGCACGGAGAGGGCGAGCAGGACTGGCTAAAGTCCCAGGTGCTCGAGGCGGTTGACAGGAGAGTGCTGGCACCTGTGTAGGTAGAGACGGCCGATTTCCATGCGCCGTTGTTTAGAGTGAAAGTGTATACCGCTGTGTCTGTGCTTGGCTTTGTGACCGTGACTTTTTGCTGGCAGCCGACTTGTCCAGTGCCGCATGTCGTGATCACTGCGGGCGTATAACTCCAGTTCCCACCGCCGGATGTCCGTGAGCTAACCCAGCGGCCTTTGTTTCCAAAGGCGTCCAGAAAGGTTGTGTGGCCGTAGGTTATCTGGCCGGTTGTGGGAAGAGTGACGCTGTTCAAAAGTCCGAAATGCCCGACTGTGGTCCCCGAGTCGTAGCCAAACTGATAGGTAGTAGTGTCAGGCAGCTGAATGCTTTGGATGACTGTGATTGGGCCAGAGTATTCTGTCATGCCGGACTGACCGAAGTTCGTATTCACGTTGATGGTTGTTGTTGTGACCGTAATGCGTGACGTGCTTCCTCGGGAATTCAAAATGTCGTAGCAGGTTTGGCTGCTGTTGCCATTACAGTTCGTGGTGACCACGACGGGTTTGCGACCGAGGGTGTCGATTACGTTTCCGCTTGCGTCGGTCGAGAAGAGGTTTCCGTTTGTATCTTCGACGGTCGGGTAAACTTGAGTGCCGTCAGGAGCATACACGACCGCGGTTGTGTAATTAGTGACATACATGTGGTACCCGGACGCGTCGCTCGCAAAGGCATCACTGGTTGGTGTATTGCCCTGGTCGCAGAACAAAGGGTCGTACTCTGTAAAGATTTCGTGGAACTGGTGAATCGTGCCGTCTGGGGCAGTCCAACTGAAGCCCACGTGGGTTGTATAAGAATGATATGGCGGCGGTGTGTCGCAAAGAGGATGCATGCTGATGCTATTTACAGTTCCGGCTGTCCCCGAAGAGATCATTCGCCAGCCACCCCATGAATTTGGAACGTTTGTCGGCTGCCAAGAAGTGCCGCCATTCAGCCAGATTGAACTGTCGTAAACAAGTCCGGCGGCAAACGGTACACTCCCTCTTTGAGGAAATGAGCCGAGCGGAACGGTCAGATGGAGATTCCCGTTAGCAGCATTCAGAAATCCCAATTCCACTGGCAGCGCCGTCGTGAAGGTGGGAGCGCCGATCTGGCCAAGGTAGTTTTGGGCGCAAAGCGGACGCGCCATGAGCGAACAGGCAAAGAGCGCCGTGAGACCGAGCCAGAATGATTTGGTATGGCGATGGTTGCGCATTTTAGGATTCAAAGGTGAAATCGTCATCATGGTTCGTTTCCCTCTCACGGGTCGAACGAGAATCAGGGCTTGAAGATCGAATCGGAAAGACTGTTGTTAAGAGAGATCGACGAAAGAGAGATGGACCAGGTCTCCTGACCGTTGACGAGCTCGGAAATTTGGTATGGTGCTACGACAGAACCGGCGGGTCGGTAATTCGAATAACGAATTGCATGTGGGAGGGACTGAATACTGTTCGCGACCCAGATCGATTCGGAGAGTTCAAGAATCTGATATGTGGTGGGGTCTACATAGATGTCGAAACTGCCGAATTGGGTGGCACCGCTGGGTGGGGTTAGCGATGAATCGAGCGGGGGAGACACGCGGATCTGGTAAGCTTGCGCGGATTCAAACGGTACGAGGCCCAAGAATTGCAATGCGATGGCAGAGTTGTTGAGAGCGCTTGCGACACGAGCTCCTGGAAAAGTAAGATTTGGTGCGGTCATCAAACCGCTGTAGGGGAGCGCGCTTATCTTTCTGTCCTCTGTGGTGATGCTTCCGGCAGTTCCCACGACCTTGAAGGATCGAGTGCCCTCAGGGAGCACAGAGTCCAGGCGAAACTCGGTTAGACCCTTTCCCTGGGCGGTCACGGTGCCAACGACATCTTGTCCGGCCCAGTGGTAGGTGATCGTGCCTGACGCCAAGAAATCTTGAATTGTGCTGAATGCCTGCGCTCCGCCGCCAGCAGAGAGGCACCTCTGAAGAATGACCAAAGCTTGGGGATCACGTTGCGGAGTCGGGGTCGATTGCGATCTGAGACGTGGAGATGAGGCGAGAATGAAGAAAAAGCAAAGGACGAATCGAGCCACTCGCATGCTGCCTCCCAAGTAAGGAAAAGAGACGGGAAAGTAACAGGCGGGATAGTAGCTGTCAAGGTTAATCATCTACTGGCCATTAGTACAGGTGAAAACTGAACTTTGCATGTTACCAGTTATAAATGCGTTGCACAGAGTCGCTAATTTGTCCTAATCATTAGCGGAATCAGGTTATTCGGATGACTTAAAGGTGCGCCGTGCAGTTCTCGTAGGCGGGTGAGAGCGGAGAGATTCAAGGGCTATCTGCTGATGCTGTGATCTTCTACTTGCGTAAGTTCGTGCGTTTGGCTTCGTGCGGAAGACGGTTGGATCTCGTGCACTGCGGATTCTCGACGCGGTTCCAACGCGGATCGGTGCGATACGTCACGCGAGAGTTGCTCGGCGAGATGACCTTTGTCGTTCGTGTAGATTTGTGCGTCATAGCGTCCCCGCGACACCGCCACATACGCCAACCGGCGATTCACCAGTTTTTCTCCCGCCTGCTCTGTATCTACGTGAACGAGCACGCGGTCGGCGGTTTGCCCCTGGCTGCTGTGGCTCGTTACGGCATAGCCGTAGTCAAGATGCGGATTCTCCTTGGCGTTGAACGAAACGGAACGGCCTGAGTCCAGGCGCAATTGCGGGTTGCCGCTCGCGTCGATCTTCTCAATGGTGCCTAGCTCTCGGTTGGCGATGTGTTGTTCTCGATTTGGTGCGGTGAACTGCACTCGTTCGCGTTCACTGAATGAGCGCTCTGTCTCGCGGTAGAGCGTCACGCCATGCAACCGGCGCGGGTCGTAACTCACTTGCTCGCCGTTCTCACGTTTCACGGTCACTATATTTTCTTTCTCGTTTGCGCGCTCGACGCGGGCATACTCTCCCGCCTCGATGCCGTGCGTCTTGCTGCCTCTCGTGTAGCGCACAACGTCACCCGGTTGGTATTGCGCGGCCCACTGCCGGTCCGACCTACCAGGGCGGTCAACGATACGCTCTTCGGAGCTGAAAACGTCGCATCCCATCCCGCGCGGTGTTCCATCGCGCTTATCTTCTCGCCGCGCTTGTTCGTGTATTCTCTGGCCGGCTGGTGGCGGATGAGCTGTTCGTTAGTGATCGGGTGGTGCCCTTCGGAGAGCCGTTGGAAATGCTCTTCGCGAACCTCACCGTGTAGTCCCCACTGTTCGGCGAGCCTTCCGTGCCACTCCCCGCGAATCTGGTCCGCTTCCGTGTAGTAGTTCTCGCGGGCGTTGCCAAAGTCTTCCGCGTGATACGACTGCGCCTGACTTGCGCTCAGTGGCTTGGAGATAGTCAGCATGTGTTGGCCTACTCGAAAAAGTCCCTTTGCCTGCGCACTGGCTCTCGTTGGATTTTCTGGTCCTCACTTTGTGCTGTTCACTTTGTACGAGTTTCTGCCTCGAACCTCCATTTCCCGGCGGCTTGCCTGTTCCCGCCGCGGCTGCCGCAACCTTCGGCGGTTCCTCGGGCGACTGCCGTGCGGGGCGCTCGATGTATTGCCGCTCTTTGCCTTCAAGCCCGATGTACGGGAGACTCAACCGCGCCACGAGATTTCCGCTCTTGAGATAACCGTGCATCTTTTCAAGGCCGCTGATCTCGCTTGCCATCACCAGCGGCCTGATCTCGCGTTCGAGGTTATAGCCCTTCGATTTGCGCGATTGTGGGAACTGCTCAGTTGTGCGGCTCTCTCGTATCCTCTCGATTTCTTGTTCTCCTATCGTGTCGCTGATCCATTTCGCTGCGTGCGGCTCGCTCGTGCACAGGAAGATTTTCGTCGAGGGCTGCGACATCATCGCCTCCGCTTCGTGCCCGTAACGCACTTCCAACTGGCTGCGTCCCTGAAAACCTAGCACCACCGGATTGTTGGACTTGCGGTTCTCCGTGATCGCCGTGTGCAACTGAGGCAATCGCTGCAACGTCGCCAGTTCGTCGAGAATGAACCACACCGGACGTGAACTCATGCGGCCCTGATTCATCAGGCGCAACACGAGCATGTCCAGCCACAAACTGATGAGCGGCGCTAGGCGCTTGCGCGTGTCCGGCGTGCTGGTGAGGAACAGCCAGCCGCGCCGTTCCTTCGACCATTCGAGCGTGCTCCAACGCCCCTTCGTCTCCGCTTCGCTCGGCAGCAGCTTCATGGCGTCAGCTACCATGCTCAGCGAACCAAGCACGCCGTTGCGCTGTGGCGGCGAATCCTTGTCGATCATCGCCGCGTACTCTGTCCCTTTCACTCTCCGGTCGATCTCTTCCGGGTGCGACATCCACGACACCAATTCTTGCGGCGTCGGATGGAAACTGAGCAAGTGTGCAAAGATTGTTCGCGGGGCTTCTACGAAAAACGAATTCTCGTTGTGTCGGTCGGGAAACAGCGACGCGGCCAATGTGAGAGCGTCGGCCCCTTGCCGCAGCTCGTCTCCCGGAGTCCAGTAGGGCATCCGCTGATCTAAGGGATTAAGGATGAGATCGCCACGCGACGGAGTGAGAAAGTAGGGTAGGTAGTCGGCGGGCGTCGCGGGATCGTAAACGATGGCCGTTTCACCGAGCTCCTCGATCTGCAACAAGATTTGCCGGATCAGCGCACTCTTGCCTTTGCCCGAATCGCCCATAACTAGAATGTGGCTCGATTCAATCTCGTGCGGCAGGCGCAGCCAAGTGTTTCTGTGGAATATTTTTTGCGTGAAGCTCTGCTGCTGCAAGAAGCCGATACCGTCTGAACGGTTGCGGCGGTTAAATGCACGAGCCGTCACAAGCTCCGGTCCTTTCAGCCGACGCCCATGTTTGCGTATTCTCTTGCGTGCCGAGTCCATCGGGATCGCCACGACGAGACTTACAAGCAACACACCCAAGCCGCCCCACAGTGCCGGTTTCGCCAGATCGGTGAGCGCCTGGTCCTGGTATATCCAGTGTCCCAGGAATTCATGCAACTTCGCATTGTCATAGCGTGCGCGCTGCCATTCGAGCTTCAAGTCGCCTGCCTTGATGGCCTCTTCGGTCAGCATGAACGTGCCCTCGCCCTTCCCTGTAACGAAAGGTTCTACTTCGTTGTCGAGTGCCAGTCGTGCACCTTTCCGCGTTACCACCATCAACAGCGTGTACGGGGCATCCGTCCGAAACACTCCTGCGACTGGCGTCCCCGCGTAAGTCAGTAGGTAATGCCGTTGGAGCGGTGTCCACACCCGCATGTAGCGGTAACCAGCGATAGCGAACACACTGAGCAGAGCAACGCAGAACGCTCCGATAGTCCATACCGCCCGGTCGCTTGGAAAGTCTCCCGCATCGTCCGGTCGCCCCCATTTCTGTTTCATGGCACGCCCCCTGTTGCTGCTTCCGCGAGGCGCTGTCGTGCCTTGCTCGACTTGTTTTGGTCGGCCCGCTCGATGAGCTTCTGCATCTCTTCTCCGGTCAGGGTTTGCCCTTGGGATACGGTGAAATGGACGTTTAGCAGAATGGTTCGCAGCGCCAATACTTCGGCAAGGACGGTTTGCTCGCTTGAATTGGGCTTGGTTGCGTTCAGCAGAACATCGCGCGCCCACTCGCTGATTGTCTGCCCACCTGCAAGGGCTTCAAACTGCGCGTATTCTTCGTCGGTGACTTTGGTGCTGATGGATTTCGTGCGAAGGGAGGGCATCGAATTCACCCAATAAAATCAACAAGTTCCCATACGGGAACCAAAAGATGCTACGCCGCGCTTTGAGGGCCGTGATTCGAAGCAAGCTGCTGGATTTTCAGCAAGTTCCCATACAGCACCCCTGGTTGCTGTGCGGCACCCGTTTGGGGGTGACGTGTCCGTCCAACTCCCGGTGCCGAAGGCACAGCTCTTCTCTTGCGTAACCAGGGGCTTGAAACGGCTCCCCAGTTGGCGTAATTGTTGTGTGCAGCTCGAACCCTGGAATCCAGGAGCAACAAGCATCGGAACCCTTCTGCAGAGCCTGCGCTACACCCTCCGGGTACTGGGCAGGAATCCTGGCTTCACAATCGTCGCGGTTCTCTCACTTGCGCTGGGGATCGGTGCAAATACCGCCATATTCACGCTGATCAATACGCTGCTTCTTCGCGATCTCCCCGTCCTTGACCCGGAACGACTGGTTCAGATATCCGCGATCCGTCCGGATGCTAAAGTCCCATTTTCTTTTCCCATGTTCCGCGAGGTAGAGGCTGGACAGCACGCTTTTTCAGACTTGATGGGGTGGGCCTGGGCCACGTTCACCGTGGAAGTGAGCGGAACGCCGTCGCAGAGCAAAGTCCTTGCTGTTACTGGCAACTATTACTCCGCGCTCGGCGTTGCTCCTCTTTTTGGGCGTTTGTTAACGCGGGAGGATGTAAATCCTCACAGCGGTGCAAGCTCTCAGGTCGCGGTAATTGGCTACCAGTTCTGGCAACAACACTTTGGTAATGCCTCTGACATTGTCGGGAAGCAGATTCGTATTGAAGGCCAGTCCTTCACGATCATTGGCGTAACCCGAAAATGGTTTACAGGCATGACTCCGGGCGCGCCACCTGATGTCACCGTTCCCATCACTACTTATCCCGCTATTCAAGGCGGCACCTTCACTCTCGAGGACAGGTCGATTCTATGGCTCTCTGTCACAGGTCGGCTGAAGGACGGCTTGACCATTTCGCAGGCTCGATCGCAACTTCTTTCTTTCTGGCCCGGAGTACTGGAAGCAACTGCATCAACGCAAACGCCAGGACCGAGGCGCCAGAGGTTCCTGTCCATGGGACTCGAGGTTACATCCGTCGCGACAGGTGTCGCCAAGGACCTGCGCGCGCAATTTACACGCCCACTCTACGCCCTGTGGGGCATAGTTGGATTGATTCTGCTCGTCGCTTGCGTGAATCTCGCGAACCTAATGCTGGCGCGCGCCGCAGCACAGGCCCATGAAGTGAGTGTGCGGGTGGCCATCGGTGCGACCCGATGGACCTTGACTGGCCAAGTATTGACTGAGGCTTTGATCCTCTCCCTCAGCGGGGCCACGGTTGGCCTCGTTTTCTCCTATTGGGGAAGTCGTTTGCTGGTGAGACTGATGACAGAGGGATATTTGACTCCTGTCACTCTTGATTTGAGTCCCGATCTTCGGGTGCTGTCGCTCACCGTTTCGGTGGCGGTGTTGACCGGAACTCTTATCGCCGTCATACCGGCCTGGCGTTCCTCCCGGCAAGACCCAGCGCTTGTGCTGCAGCAAGGTACACGCAGCTTGGCTGGTGGAATTGGCAGCTTGAGCAAAGCGCTGATCGTCACGCAAGTCGCTCTCTCGCTGGTCTTGTTGCTGGGTGCTGGCCTTTTAGTGCGTCCCTTTCAGAGGTTGCGCTCTATCGATCCGGGCTTTGCGGAAGAAGGCTTGTTGGAAATCCTCCTCTATCCGAAACCCGGTGGTTACCAGAACGTCGATATGAAGAGCTATCGTAAACAGTTAATTGAACGGATCTCTCATGTTCCTGGAGTGCGTTCAGTTAGTTTCTCGGACGATTTTTTCCCCACTGCGCGCACATATCGAGAGGCGGTTTCGCCAGTTTCCGCCGACAGGAGCACCGGCAACCATGTGATGGCGGCGGACGTGAGGGCTTGGCCCGGTTTCTTCACAACGCTCGGAATCAGAATAGTTCGGGGTCGTGATTTTGAACAGAGCGACGATGAAAAACATCCGCCTGCCGCAATCGTCAGCGCCAGCCTGGCAAAAAGCCTATTTTCCCACGCCGATGCTCTGGGCCAGCACATTCGCTTCGGCGTAATGCCAGACTTCCAAGACCTTGAAATCGTGGGTCTCGCCGGTGACGCACGACTTTTCGGCCTGCGGGAGACCGCGCCTATTATTTATCTTCCTATGCTTCAGCATCCAGGCTGGTTGAGTCGGGGGGATCTCTTCGTAAGTAGTACTGGAAATCCCGAAGCCGTTGCGAGATCCGTGGGCCACGAGATTGAGTCACTTGGGCGAGAGTACCCGCTGCGCACGAGAACAATGGCCGAGCTGATCAGTCAGGCTCTGGTGGAGCAGCGCGTGACGGCGCTGCTCTCAGGCTTCTTCGGGGGGCTTGCACTCGTGCTGGCCTCAATTGGTTTGTACGGATTAATGTCCTATGCGGTAACGCGCCGGACGCGTGAGGTCGGCATTCGCGTTGCCCTGGGTGCGCAGAAGAAGAATGTTATCCGGCTCGTGCTAAGAGAGACGCTTTCGCTGGCACTGTTCGGAATAGCGCTTGGAGTTGTACTCGCGTTAGCTGCCAGTCGGCTTATAAGCGGAGTGCTTCTTGGAGTTTCACCGAACGATTTCCCAACGATCGTCGCGGTCTCTCTCTTACTTCTTGTCGTCGCCTTGTTCGCGGGCTATCTACCAGCCCGCCGCGCTTCCGCCATCGAACCAATCGTCGCGCTCCGTGCAGAATGAGAGCGGCTAAACGGCCTCTAGCACAGGCGGGGCGGATTGCAAACCTCGAACGACCAGCGGAAGTGCGCTTCAGCCCCTCACTTCAGGCCAAAGGATTTTTCGCTTCAGCCCTGCGTTAGAGCGAACTTAGCAGAACGAAACGAGATAACCCCCTGCGGAGAACACCAGGAAGGACGCGGCCAAATTCGGATGAGGCGGGAGCGACCCCACCGTTTGACGCACCGTGCGTCACGGCTTCTATGGGGTCACTCCCGCCTCAGTCACGCGCAGCGCGTGACCCATTCGGCCGCGTCCCAGAGCAGGAGTTTCGGAGTTGTAAGACAACGTCCATTACACCCCGTAAGGGAGAAAGTAAGAAGGATCAAAGCCCCCGCAATACAACCCAAGACGGTAACCTTCCCAGGTTCATGATGAGCAGGGCATCGAAGGCGTCTTGGACCGGCATGCTTAACTCAGTGATGATCCTGATTTTCCTGACTGTGGCTCCTTCGTGGCTTCGCAAATTTCCCGGAAAAAACAAACTTTCTGATTGAGGTTTTCCCTTTTCGAGGCCTCTTAATAGTAGAGGGTTCGATTGCTTCAAAGAGCCTCGATCGCTGTTTGCAGTCTGGGAAGGTCAACGGCGCACCCGTGTCGGACGCCATGGAACTGCTGGAGGGAGCCTCCGAGTGGCTGGTCCCCGAAAGAAATGGCAAATCACAAAGATTCTCCGTGAGGTTTTCCTCTCTCGAGGGCTTCTTAATAAATAGGAGGCAGTTCACGTTGATATTCCCCGTAGGCCCGGTGAAGGCGTTTCATACGCAGTTTCGGGGGGAGCGTTTGGAAGTTGCTTCGATGGATGCAGGAGGGTCAAAGATTCCAGGAGTGGTCCAAAAACGACGATCAAAAACGATGGGAGCCCGGGCACGCTCCGGTGTCGGTCGCGATTGGCCTTTTACATTTTTTGTTTCCGAGATCCTCGACGGTCTAGAGCGGGAAGGATCCTAATGAGGTTCAAAGGCTTTTTCTCGCGCGGAAAGGTGACGGGTGCGTGAAAGACACACGTAACCATCCCCGTCACCGTTAACGTCACCCAGGGGCGAGGCGAAATTGTTGGGAGCATAGAGGTTCCACATGGCGCGACGCGCAGTTTGGACGCGGGTAATGCACCGAAGTGGTCTGGAGCGACCCCACTTTTTGGCGGTCCATCCGCCCAAAAGTTTCGTGGGGTCGCTACCGCCCGTCACGCAGGAAGCGTGACCGTGTAATGGCCCGTGCAGGAGTCGGAGCAATCATTTTGTAATGCAGGATGTAATGCATCGCGAATAACGAAAGGAGGAGAAACACTTGGCACTTCTGAAAGCGCCGTCAAAGCAGCCGAAGACTTCGACCCTCCAGGTCCGCCTGGAGGAAGAAGTCAGACATAACCTGGACAAGTATGCGGAATTCATTGGTGCGAACCCGTCCTACGTCGTCAGCGAGGCCCTCAAGCTGTTGTTCAAGAAGGACGACGAGTTCAAGCGCTGGGCAGGCCAACACACGAACGACCACAGCCAAGAACAAATCAAAGGAGAGGCTCTTACGAAGACCCCATAACAAACATGAAGACACGTCCAACCCAATTCGGCGTGCGCGAGAATACAGCGTCCTCTGGGCAGCATGCCTCGCGCCTTGCGATGAGTGGAATGCAGTCTTGTGAGCCTAATTTGGTACCGCGGGAGTCTGGTCCTTCTGCCGCGCAAACACCTTTAAAGCCCACGAGCGGGGCCACAGTGGAAGAAGAGGAGAACGATTCCCCAGAGTACATGGTGACGCCACGGATATCGGTCGTTGAGCACTATGTGGGCGCATCTGAGGCGGCCAAATTCCTATCAATACACTCACGTACTCTGACGCAAATGGCACGGAGAGGTGATATCCCAGCTCATCCTTTGGGTAACGGTCCACGGCGAGTGTGGCGATTCCTTCTATCGGAGCTAGACGTCTGGATGCGAGAGCGGGTACACTCGCGTTGCCGTCCGTGCTCTCCGAAGAGGAGGGAAATGTGAAGATGAGAGCACGGTATCAGAAGGGAAGTCTGAAACGGATAAAGCGCAAGAGTGGCTATCTAGTTTGGATCTTTCGTTGGCGAGAGACCGATGCAGATGGCAAGCGACGACCGAAGAAGATTGTGGTCGGCCCGGTTAGCGAATTGCCGACCGAGTCCGACGCCCGGCGTGCGCTGCAAGCCTTGCGTATTAATGTAAACCTGGACCTCTCCGAGCAGGCGCGTCCTCCACGTAATTTTAAGACCCTCGTGGATCACTATCGCCTGAAAGAGCTGGACTATCAGAACGACGAACGGAAGGCATACTCGACCAAAAAGGGCTACGAGTCCTACCTCAAGAACTGGATCGTACCTCGATGGGGCGAGTACATGCTTGCGAGGATGGAAAATGGCATTGCGGTTCATGTCGAGGAATGGCTGGGTAGCATCACACGCAGCCGTGGAACCAAGGCAAAACTCCGCAACATCATGAGTGCCGTTTGCACCCACGCGATCCGTTACGGTTGGATGGCGGCCAATCCGATTCGCGCTGTTCGCCAGAGTGCGAAACGAGAACGCATCATAGATCCTTTGACGGCAGAAGAACTTCAAAGACTGTTTGCCGAATTGGGACCGCGAGAGCGGACTCTCGTTCTACTCGACGTTCCCACCGGAATGCGTAGAGGTGAAGTGCTAGCCACACAGTGGTGTGACATCGACTTCGGAAAGAAGACGCTGAACGTCCGAAAGTCGATTTGGCAACAGCACCTGGGGCCGGTGAAAACAGAAGAGAGCGAAAAGGTCATGCCGCTGGACGACGAAATGATTGCTGATCTTTTGCGATGGCGTTCCGAAACGCCTTACGCCGGAGACCAGGACTGGATCTTCGCCAGCGGACGAATGAAGGGTCGTCAACCACTTTGGCCGGAAGCTATCGAGCGGAACTACATCCGACCGGCAGCGGAACGGGCAAAGATCACCAAGCACATCAGTTGGCACGTATTCCGTCACACATTTTCTACGCTTCTTGCCGAGAATGATGAGGATGTGAAAACGGTGCAATCGCTGATGCGCCACGCCAACAGCAACATCACCATGAACATCTACACCCACGCGGTCAGCAGTAAGAAGCGGCGGGCGCAGAGGAAAGTGGTGGAGATGATTCTGCCGGAAGGGAACAAGGCTGTGGCCACAAAAGGTGTCGCTTAATGTGCACCTTTTTGTGTACCACGGCATTCTTTCAAAAGCAGAGTTAAGTGCTTTAGAAAGAATGGCGGGGACGACGAGACTCGAACTCGCGACCTCTGCCGTGACAGAGTGGCAGTTTGCTGAAACTTAGTGATACTTAACGGCGCTGACAGCCCGTCATTGGTATTCTAAGGAATCCTTTGGGACGACTTATTGGACCCTAATCGGACCCGCATTTTTGGGGTGACCCCTGTTATGAGACAAAGAATTGGGCACACCTGCAGATTTTCATTCAGCCTTCATTGCATCCGTGAAACGCTGCAGCTATTTGTAGAACGAAAGCCGCGTTGCAAGTTCCCCACGCTCGAACAATTACTATCCCGTTTCTGAGGCGCTGGCCCGAGCAGCTGCCATACAGCAACGTTAGAGAAACACCGTAGATGATTCCGGGACGTTCAGCCGAAACCCGACCTTCGATAGTATAAGTTTTGCCAGCTTCGAGGTCGTGGAACTCAAAATCAAAATAGGAACTCTCCCCAGCGTACCCGTACTTCGAAATGTCCGAGTCTAGCTCAGACGGCATCGATTTCAAGCCCGCAAGCATTTGAATTCGGTTTTCGATAAATGGCGGCGGGGGTCTTCTTTGATTGTTGTACAATCCGCCCTTGAGCCTGATTAGGTCAAAGAAACGCGTCGCTGACCATGGGGAAGTGTTTACCCCTGAGTGGATGGTCGAGGCGATGCTCAACCTTGTGAAGGACGAAACCGAGCGGATCGATTCCCGCTTCCTCGAGCCAGCGTGCGGCAGCGGTAATTTCCTCGTCCGGGTCTTGCAACGCAAGCTCGGCGCCGTCGAACTCAAGTTCGGGAAATCCGATTTCGAGAAACGGCAATATGCGTTGCTCGCGCTGATGTGCATTTACGGCATCGAGCTGCTGGCCGACAACATTTTCGAGTGCCGTGCGAACCTGCTCGAAATTTGCGCCGACTACCTGAACCTGAATGAATCCGAAGAACTGTACGGCGCCGCGTCCTATGTGCTGTCGCAGAACCTCGTGCACGGCGACGCGTTAACGATGCGCACGCATGACAGCCAACCTATCACCCTTGCCGAGTGGGGCTACCTCGGCAAGGGCAAGTTCCAGCGGCGCGACTTCCGCTTCGAAGCTCTTGCTGCCGCATCGGCTTTCAGCGCGGAGGGCAAGCTCTTCGCTCACTTGGGCAAGCACGAAGTCTTCACGCCACTCAAGACCTATCCGCCCATGACGATAAGAGAACTGGCTGACGCCGCGCACGAGGCACACCAAAGGAGGGTTCATGGGCGTGCAGGCTAGTTTCGCGTTGCGCGGGCGAAACCCGGATGTGCTGACGTGCATCGCGAACCTCTCGAACGACGAAGTGTTTACGCCGCCCGAGTTTGCGAACCGGATGCTGGACGCGCTAACCGAGGCATGGGCGGCCGACCACAAGGGCGCGAATATCTGGGCGGACAAGACGGTGAAGTTCCTCGACCCGTTTACGAAGTCGGGTGTATTCCTGCGCGAGATCACCAGCCGCCTCACGAGAGGATTGGCGGCCGAGGTTCCGGATCTCGAAAATCGTGTTGATCAAGTCCTGACCAAGCAGGTGTTCGGGATCGGGATTACATATCTTACGAGCCTGCTGGCGCGCCGGAGCTTGTATTGCTCAAAGCACGCGACCGGCAAGCACTCCATCGCGAAATCTGTCGCAAGTGACGATGGAAATATCTGGTTCCAACGCACAGAGCACACATGGGCAGATGGCAATTGCAAGTATTGCCGGGCAAGCCAGAAGACGTTCGATCGCGGCGAAGGGCTCGAAACCCACGCTTACGCGTTCATTCACACCGACGACATCAAGACTCGCATCAACGAGTTGTTTGGAGGCGATATGCAGTTCGACGTGATAATTGGCAACCCGCCGTATCAGATCACGGGTGGAGGTGGAGGAACGAACGACTCGCCGATCTACGACCTCTTCGTTCGACAAGCCATGCGATTGGAGCCGAGATTCCTCAGCATGGTTATTCCATCAAGGTGGATGGCTGGAGGCCGCGGGCTTGGCGAGTTCCGCGCCGAGTTTCTCAGCGACCGGCGCGTGCGCACGCTGGTTGATTATGAGAACGCGAAGGATGTGTTCCCTACTGTAGGGATTGGTGGCGGAATTTGTTATTTCCTTTGGGACCGCGAACACCGTGGGCTGTGTGAGTGCGTATATCACCGAAATGGCGCGACGATCGGGCCGTATCCGCGCACTCTGGACGAGTTCGATGTCTTCGTGCGTGACAAGCGGTCCGTAGACATCTTGCACAAGATACTGGCGGCTGGCGAGCGGCCGTTTGAGGAGCTTGTCAGCGGAGATACACCGTTCGGTTTGGCGACGAACTTCTCGGACTATGCCCGGGACGTGGTGCCAAAGCACGGACAGATCCGGCTCTATGCCAACATGGGTACAACAAGAGTCCGCGGCGCCATGGCCCGGAAAATGATCAGCAAGAACTCGCACTTGATTGATGTATGGAAGTTGTTCCTCCCGGTAGCCGGCTCTGGACGAGAGCGAGAGAGAAGCGGCGTGGACTTGGTGCTAGGCCCGCCGATAATCGGTGAGCCAGGTTCCGTCTGTACTCAAACCTACCTCGTCGCCGGTCCTCTGAGTTCGAAGGTCGAGGCACAGAGCGTCGAGTCGTATTTGCGAACGAGACTCGCCCGGTTCCTTGTTTCGCTACGAAAGCCGGCCCAACACGCCTTCAGCGGCATGTACCGCTGGGTCCCCGTACAGCGGTGGGATCGGACCTGGACCGATACGGACCTCTACAAGAAATACCGCATCACGAAGAACGAGATCGCGTTCATCAATAGCATCATCCGTCCGATGGGCGAGGGTGATGAGTAAGACCATCGAGGAGATCCTCGCGCCCAAGCCGGAAGCCCGTCCTCGCATCTACGCCTACTCTATCGACGACAAGGCGCACACAGGTCTCCTCAAGGTCGGGCAAACGATGCGCGACGTGAAGCAGCGCCTCGCCGAACAGCTCAAGACCGCCGCCATCAAGAACTATCGCCTAGAGCTGGATGAGCCCGCCGAGCGTGACGACGGCGGCATCTTTTCCGATCACGATGTGCGCGCAGCGCTCGTCAGGAAACGTTTCGAGAATCCCGAACTTGAATGGATGCGCTGCACTGTCAAGGACGTGAAGACCGTGCTCACCGAACTGCGCAGGGGGAAACGGTTCACCGGCACGCATCACGAAACATTCGCAATGCGCGCCGAACAGCGCGCTGCCGTGGAAAAGACCCACGCCTACTTCCACTCAATCTGGAAGGAAGATATGCACGCTGTTCCTCGCTTCCTGTGGAACGCCAAGATGCGCTTCGGCAAGACCTTCACGGCCTACCAACTGGCCAAGAAACTCGGGGCCAAGCGTGTGCTTGTGGTCACGTTCAAACCCGCCGTCGAGGACGCCTGGCAAACCGACCTTGAGAATCACGTAGACTTCGACGGCTGGCAGTATCTCTCGCTCCACTTCGGCAGTGATCCGACGAAAGCTTCCCGTAAGAAGCCGCTCGTTTATTTCGGCTCCTTCCAGGATTTGCTGGGCCGCGACGACGCGGGGAATATCAAGCCCAGGAACACATGGCTGCACAAGGTGAAGTGGGACTTGGTCGTGTTCGACGAATACCACTTCGGCGCATGGCGCGAGACTGCCAAGGAGCTATTCGAGGGCGAAGAAGAGGCGGTCGCCAAAAAAGAGGCCAAGCTGGAGTATGCCTCCGGCCTGGAAAACGTGAACGAGGATCTCAGCGAGCTTTCGGAAAACGAGGCCGAGTTCTTGCCTATCAGCTCGAAAGCCTACCTCTACCTTTCTGGGACTCCATTCAGGGCGCTCGCCACCGGCGAGTTCATCGAGGAACAAATCTTCAACTGGACATACACCGACGAACAACGAGCCAAGGAGGAGTTCGACGCCAAGCGTCCCGGTAAGTGGAATCCCTACGGCGCGATGCCGCAGATGCGGCTGCTGACCTACCAGATGCCGGATGAGCTGGTGGCAATTGCGAGTGCGGGGGAGTTCAATGAGTTCGATCTCAACGAGTTCTTTGATGCATCGGGCAGGGGCAGCAAGGCGCAGTTCAAGCATAAAAGCGACGTGCAGAAGTGGCTGGACATCATTCGCGGCCAGTACGCGCCACGAGCTGTCGAGAGCCTCAAGACCGGCACTCGGCCGCCATTCCCGTATTCGGATGTGCGCCTCCTGCCCTACCTCCAGCACTCGTTCTGGTTTCTGCCTGACGTCGCGGCCTGTCACGCCATGGAAAACCTCCTCGCTGAGAGGCACAACACCTTCTGGCACGAGTATGAAGTCGTCGTTGCAGCCGGTGCGTCGGCAGGCATCGGGCTTGATGCGCTAGCGCCTGTGCGCAAGGCCATCAGGAGCGGGTTTGAAACCAAGACGATTACGCTCTCTTGCGGCAAGCTCACCACCGGCGTGACTGTGCCGCAGTGGTCATCCATTATGATGTTGCGCAATCTGAAAAGTCCGGAGACATACTTCCAATCCGCGTTCCGGGTGCAGTCGCCGTGGTCCATCAAAAACCCGAATGGCGACAACCCGAACGAAGAAGAAATCCTCAAACCGGTCTGTTTCGTATTTGACTTCGCGCCTACGCGCGCGCTGCGGCAGCTCTCGGATTATGCCATTGGGCTCTCTCCCAATGAGTCGAATCCGGAGAATGCGGTCAGGGATCTCGTATCGTACCTTCCGGTGCTGGCGTACGACGGCGCAAACATGACTCAGATTGACGCGGGCGGCATTCTCGACATTGCGATGGCAGGCACCTCGGCCACACTGCTGGCCCGGAAGTGGGAGAGCGCGCTGCTAGTGAATGTGGACAATGACACCCTGCGCCGCGTCCTCGACAACCCCGAAGCGGTCGCAGCCGTAGAGCGGATCGAGGGCTGGCGCTCACTAGGCGATAACATCATCGAGACCATCATTAATAAGAGCGAGAAGGTGAAGGAGCTCAAGAACAAGGCTATGGACAAAGGCCTGACCGCCAAGGAGCAGAGGCAGCTCACAGACGAAGAAAAGGAATACAAGTCCAAGCGCAAGCTCGTGCAGGAGAAGCTGATCAAGTTCGCCACTCGCATCCCTGCTTTTATGTACCTGACCGACTTCCGCGAGAACACGCTCCAGGATGTGATAACCAAGCTGGAGCCGGACTTGTTTCTGGCCGTCACCGGGCTGACTGTAAAGGACTTCCATTTGCTCGTGCGCCTTAAGGTATTCAACACCGAGCAGATGAACCAGGCCGTCTTCGCCTTCCGTCGGTACGAGGATGCTTCGCTACGCTACACGGGCATCGAGAGCCACGAGGGGCTCACCCACTACGGGCTCTACGACACAGTGGTGGCGAGGGAGTGACAGAGCGGCGAGGCTGGACGCAAATGAGGAGTAGGAAAACCCGAGCGAAACCGCGCACGCCTGTCTAGAAAATGGTCGTCGGGTTATGAGCCCAACTTTGAATGGGCCCGTCTTTGCTTCTCAATGACTTACGTACATTTTGTTCTACCTATTTCACCCCTGTTCTTCGGTAGTTTGTTCCCAATCTGTTCCCGATTTGTTCCCAGTTGGTGAGGTGAACCCCTAAACTGTCACAAAATCTTTGGGCACACTTTCCGTTTTTGACCAGACCCCCTTTTCGAGACAATTTCTGAGTTGAATCCGGGACCACATACTCAAGGAACTTTATTATAGCGAGTAGAACCTCGGTGAACGTGTCGATTTATCTTCTAGAGGATGTGAGAAAAGCCGGTTTTGTACCTTCCTACATCGACAATCGTCGCAATTGGTAGCATATACTCAGGGCAAGGAAACGGCTGAGATCGATAACTCCCAAAAGAATAGACGGGCAAATATCGCCATTGTCATCACCTCAGTGTTCTCGCTTTGATCGTCGGCGGAATCAGTTTGTGGGACAGCCACAAGGCTACCCGGCGCGACGATGAACGTGCGCGGCCCATTCTGGTACCGGGGGTTCCACGCGCTTCCTGGGGCGTCGGCGAGCCAAACGCTTCTCTCCTCCTGAACGTCAGAAATACAGGGTGACCTGACGGCGACAATGATCGAAGTCTCAACCAGACCTTTGACGCTTGGGTTCGATGAGAACGGACCGGACAAAACCTGCTACGCCGATATTCTTAACGCCAAGCCTCTTGTAACCCGCAGCGAAGGCACTCCGGAGATAATTCTCCATTCACACAATCATCCGATTGTGGCTCCATTTTCAGTTCCCCCCCCAGTTGCCCGACCAACCGGAACTCGCTAGGCGTCGAGGTCATTTTTACTTACAAAGATCCTGTGAACAATGTTTACAGTCAGCCGGAAGACCTGCTCGCCGATTTTGTTAAAGAGCCGACTGAGTAGTGGCGCGCACTCAAAAGATTGTTCCTCCTGGAACTTTCTTTCCAATTCTCCATCGGTCCATGAGGTGGGCAATAGAGAGGGCACCGCTATTTGTGAACGTGATCCTTGGTGGCCAGGCTATGGTTGGAGCACTTATGGGCCATAGGGATATGAGCATATTGCTCCAGTCGCCGGGCTTCGGTTGAACATCCTCGACGTTGCTCGCCACGTACTCAGGGTAAATGTGCACGGTCACAACTTGAATCGCCATATACCCGACGACGAAGGTAGACACGGTGGCGACGCCATACTTCAGAGAACCCGCCGAAATGATCCTCACGTCTGTTCCATCCGCGCCGAGCGATGACTCGCAATATCTTCCAGTCCAGATTCGGGTTCGCTCCGGTATTCCTCGGTTGAGTCGCATGGCCACACACTCAGATTTGTCGTAAAACAGAGGGGCCGGTAGCTGATGCTTCAGGGAATCCAGCACCATGGCTGTTTTGACGGCCCAGGCCGAAAGCATGGTTTGTTGTTTTAGATTCAGCAAAGAAGGCCTGTCCCGGAGGAAGCCAATTATGACCTCTCGATTATCCTGCTCAAGAAGGCTCATCCATTCGTTGTTGCATTTGCGGCAGACCGTGTCGATCGTCTGCTCTGGGTTGTTATCGACTATAGAAGCCGAATCGCCGATAGCGACACGGATTGAACCGAACTGCTTCTGTCTATGAATCCACGCAGCCCACAAATGCTCTTTGCTGCCCGAAGGCTTCTCGCAGAAAATACATTCTTTCGGCATGCCGCAAACCTATCACACTCAATCGGGGAAGCTGGGAACAGACGGAACGTTTCCGCTTCCTTGCGAAAATGGCTGGAGAATCGTGGAGAGGGTTCGGACCTTGACACGGAAAATGGCGGGGACGACGAGACTCGAACTCGCGATCTCTGCCGTGACAGAGTGGCAGTTTTCTATAACTAGTGATACTTAACGGCGCTGACAGCCCGTCATTGGTATTCTAAGGAATCCTTTGGGACGACATATTGGACCCCAATCGGACGCACGCCTGGACGCACGATGGAAGAACGATTCGGATGTTGACGCGGATCGATGAATTTACGCGGGAGTGCCTGAGTGCCTGGCAATCCGCGTGGCGAGAAGGTTGGGGAGATACGAAGTGATCGAAACACTCGCGGACGTGATGCTGTTCCGAGGAATCCCGGAAAACATTCGTTCGGACAATGGGGCGGAGTTCGTTGCGCAGGAACTGCGGAAGTGGTTGGCGAAAGGGCGAAAGTGGGAACGGGAACGTTGTATATAGAGCCGTTCTGCCCCGAATCCGCAGGGTGAATCATACGAAATTCGCATGCCCATTGGCTGTGACATAAAACTCTTTCACTTCTCCTGGACCAATTCCCCGGCTCGGTCAACAGCGCAGAGCCACGACAGGATCCGATGCTGTCGCTCGCCGGCTGGCAACCAGTGCTGATAAAAGCGTGGCCGTAGTTACAGACACCACAGAGCTGAGAAGAATATGTGTTGCCGTTGGTGACACTCCATACAGCATACTTGCAAGCAGGCGACATGCAAAAAGCGAGCCTATCACTCCAAAAGATACTCCGACCAATGAGAAGATCAGCACCTCACGGAGAAACATAAGCAAAATGTTAGCTCGACTTGCGCCCACTGCCATCCGCACGCCGATCTCAGTACTACGAGACGTGATGGAATAAGATACAAGGCCAAACACTCCGACCATGGTTAATGAAATGGCGAGCCCGGCGAACAGGCTAATCATGAGTGTATTCCAACGCCGAGATGCCAACTTGTCACCAAGTAGCTCGCGCAGGGTTTCCACATTGCCGACGGGCTGGTCTCTATCGATATCCGCAACGAGCTCGCGAATACCGTTGCCCAGGTTCGAGGGGTTGCCTAAGGTCTGGACGAGCAACACGATTAAGCGAGCGGGGTCGCTCGCCTGTTCGGATTCAGGCAATTGGTTTGTGAGCGCGTACATCGTGGCAGCGGGCGGACTCTCCGGCGAATCGTGGACATCGCGAGCGACGCCCACGATTGTGAACAATTCTGGGGAGTTCAATCTATTCAGCCGGATGCGTTTGCCCAGAGGCTCGCCAGAAATCTTCCGTGCTGCCGACACGCTGATTATGACGACCGCCGGAGAACCCGGGCGATCGGCCGAAGAAAAGTTGCGCCCTCGTATCACGGAAATGCCCATCGCGCGGAGATAGTCTGAACTTACATTCGAGAAAGACGCGCTCTGGGTTCCCGGTACTCCTTCCACTTCAAAATCGGTATTTTGCGACATCGCTCCCATGGGCGGAGCCGAATTCGTCGCCGCGAATAATACCCCCGGGAGAGCCTGAGCGCGTTCTATCAGTTCCTGCCGGAAGGCCTCAACACGGGTTGCCGTTCCGAACCTACGCTTGACTAAATCGACTTGGACCGAGAGCACGCGCTCGGTACGAAAGCCAAGCTCCACGCGGGCTACGCGCCAGAGACTCTCGAGGAGCAATCCCGCAGCGGACAGCAACACAACCGCAAGCCCTACTTCAACCGTTACCAATGTTTTCCGCAACCGTTGGCGTGGCGTTGCTCCGCCGCTGAAGTGAAGGCTCATTGCGCCTCTTCTTGCGAGTCGTAATGCGGGGAATATCCCTGCCAGGAGCGCAGCTACAAACGACACAACCGCCGCGAACGCGAAAACGGCGGGGCGCAGGGCGACCTGGTCGATGCGAGGCGCATCCCGTATGAGCGCTTTGAAAACAGGAAGGAAGCAGAAACTGAGAAATAAACCTAGCGAACACCCCGCGCCAGTGATGAGGCAACTTTCGGCAAACACGGGGGATACGAGGCGATGGGTTGGAGCCCCGAGAGCCCGTCGAATGGCAAACTCGCGGGCTCCCGCTTCGCCGCGAGCAATGAGAAGACCGGCAACGTTCGTGCACGCGATGAGGAGCACCAAGCCCGCGGCTGCCAGAAGAAGCCAAAGGGTCGAACGGAACGTTTCGACGTAGCTTCCTTCGCCCAGAGGGGACATTTTCGCGTTAGGCCATTCAGCATTTTCCTTCGGAAAGGCCACAGCGAGCCGGCGAGTAATCGTTTGCATCTCCAGCGTGGCCTCTTTCAGAGGCACTCCGGCCTTCAGACGGCCGATCACAGAAAGTGAATGACTGCTCCGGTTTCCGGCAGCCTCCATGGGGAGGTTCAGTGACAACCACATTACGGGTTTCCATCGATCCATTAGGGGCGGAAACTCGAAATGATTCGGCATGACACCGACAATGGTGAACGCCTCGCCGTCAACCCGTACCCTGCGCCCCAACACATCATCACTGCCGCCGAATTGCTGTTGCCATAACGGGTAAGAAAGGATAACGGAGCGAGGTCCCGACGCGTTATCCTCATCCGCTACAAGCCATCGCCCAATCAAAGGCGGAACGCCAAGCAACGGCAATGCGTTAGATGAAAGCCGCCATGCGTGAACCTCGCTGGATGACCCGTCAATGTTTAGAGCCACGAAGAATTGGGGTCGGTGTGCTGCAAAGCCTTCGAAAGAATGGGTTGCAGTCAACCAGTCTCTCAGGTTAAGAAGTGAAGTACCTACCCTCGACCTCTGCTGGCCAACTCGGGCCATACTTACTTCCACTAAGCCTGTCGAGTCCCGGTACGGAAGCGGTGCGAGATACATGCCGTATAACAAGCTGAAGATAGTTGTATTTGCACCGATACCCAAAGTGAAGATAAGCACAGCAACTATCGTAAAGCCGGGGCGCTTAGAAATGCTTCTGATTGTGTACCTGAAATCGCGAACGATATTTGCGAACATAATCAACTCCTTGCGCCAACAGACATAAGCCCGAGCCGCACAATCACGGTGTTGAGAGTGCGGCGAGTGCTCGCTCTTACGATGCTGACAGAGATCTGGTCGGTTGCGACCCGATTGGGCCCGATAAGGCTGGCGCCAGTTCCGGCAAATGCAAGTCCGGATATAACATTGAGTCCTTCAGTTTTTGAAGCATAAAACGATCTAAGGCGTCGGCGGTGATTTTGCTTTTGAGTTCTTCTGCCAAGGAGCAAAGATATTCTTTTTGATCCTCGTGAGCTTTACTGTTTCCGACCGGTATGTATTGTCCCCCTGAAGACGTGGCCTTGCACTGGTCGACTATCCAAGACAGAAAATCGTAAGTCCGAACTGGAGTTATAGTAACGGTTATATGCATGCTCGGTATATCTAAGGGGCAAGCAACATGCCACCAACCACGTGGAATATATAGCCAACCTCCGTCTTCGAGGATAGAATCCCACACCAAAGGCGAGTCAGGAACACCATTTTGCAGGAATTCCGACACGGAAGGATTCTCGCAAGTAGGCTTCCACACTTTCCAACGTTTATTACCATGTACTTGAAAGATAAAATTTTCTTGCGGGTCGAAATGGACATTGAAAGCGTGATCTGTCTTCCACGCCGCATACAGATTTACATTTACTGGGGCGGAAAACAGCACGCGCAGTTGGGTTGCTAATTCACGGAGCGGTCCGTGGGCTTCATCAATGACATCTAGTATTAATGTGGCTCCATTTTGGAGCTCTCGTAAGAGATGGTCGCCAAACAGCAAAAGAGGAGGTTGCCGACGCTGGAATAAATACGGATCGAGTTGATGTCCGTTCTTAAATAGTCTCAGTCGTGGGGGCAGGAAGCGGTGCTCACTTAGAATGCGATTGAGCACCCCCCAATCACATAACTTTTGATATCGGCCGGTTACTGCGCTACCAGGACAGAAGTGAAGCTTCCAGATATTTTGCATAAAGGGGGCTAGCTGAGTTGGCGCTAGTAGGTCATTTAGAACCGTTGTCATTAGGTGGTCTCCTCGTCTACTTCTTCTCGATTCCAGCGGCGGTCGTCCGGAGCAAAACTATTCCGGGCGCAGCGAAACGACATGATCCAGTGCTGTCGCTCGTCGGATCGCAACAAGAGCTAATAGGAGCGTGGCTGAAGTAACAGATAACAGGCAAGATGACAGAGTTTGTGCCAATACCCAAAATAAGATTGGGCAAAGCGACTGCAGCCAAGCTGGTGTGCCGAAAAATACTTCTGGCTGCGTACCCGAACTCGCGAACGATGCCCACAAGCACGATCATCGGCTCACTCCGGGAAGTATTACACCAGACCCGTGCAACCGGAGCTGAGCGGATTGATATAGCCCTTCCTCTGGACCAAACCGCATTTGGCGAGCAACCATGTCGTAGTATAGTCCCCGCTGGTTCATCAGAGCGTCGTGTGTTCCCTGTTCTATAATGGTACCTCTGTCGATAACTAATATGTTTGTGGCGCGGCGAACGGTAGACAGACGGTGGGCAATAACGAATGCGGTCTTACCTGTTATCAGCTTATGTAGAGACGCTTGGATGAGCTCTTCGCTCTCCGTATCTAGGTTGCTTGTCGCTTCATCCAGAATGAGTATCTGTGGTGAGACCATAAAGGCTCTGGCAATAGCTAGTCGTTGACGTTGTCCACAAGATAGCATCACACCGCGCTCTCCAATGCGCGTATCGTATCCATGAGACAAGCGAATGATGAAATCGTGAGCGTTTGCCTTTCGCGCGGCGCTTTCGATTTCGGCATTGGTTGCCTCGGGCGTGCTATATGCGATGTTGTCGCGAACCGATCCGTCAAAAAGGAATACATCCTGTTGGACAACCGCTATTAGACGACGATACGAGACCAGTCGTAAATCTCGAACGTCATGTCCGTTGAGCGTGATACGCCCACTCGTGGGGTCAAGAAAGCGTGCCAATAGGTCCGTGATGGTTGTTTTTCCGGCTCCACTTCGCCCTACAAGGGCAATTAACTCTCCGCAGCGGACCGTAACTTCAAAATCCCTAATTACCGGGACGCCTCTTTCATATTCAAAGTTGACTCTTTCAAATTTCAACTCGCACAAAGTTCCTGGTGCTTCTCGAGCATCTGGTCTGTCTGGCTTGTCCACAGGCGTCGTGATTACTTGGAACACGCGTTCTAACGCGGCGAGCGAACGCTGTACCTGGGCAAGTGAATTCACTATAACCCAAATGGGGTTCAGTAGCAGTAATGTATACCATTGAAGTACTATAAGATCTCCAATCGACAGGCCCGCTCGAAGGTAAACATAGCCGCCGACGCAAATAATACCTACACTGGTAAATCCTAACGATGCATTCCCGCACAGCCATAGTATGGCCTCTCGACGTCGCGCAAAGAGATCTTTTCGGAAGATAGCGTACCGACCACGCATATAAGCGAGTAGCTCGGACCTCTCACGGCAAAATGCCCTTACCACGCGTATCCCAGAAAAGGTCTCGGCTAAACGACCATCAACGTTCTCTGCATCTCTACGAAGTGACCGATAAATGGGACGAATACGCTTCGCGAATATGAAGCTTGTGCCCGCAGCGACGGGCATTAACGTCATTGCAGCAACGGCGAAACGCCAATTTAACGCAACCAACATGCTTACTGCGAACAGAATGCGCAGGATCGCGACAGTGGGTGAAACGAAGATAGCGTCAATCAGTCCGGAAGTGGCGTCGACGTCACCTGTAATTCGGGAAAGAATGCCCCCTACTTTGATTCGGTGTAACGATTCGAGCGGAAAGCAGAGTAGTCGATCCAGCACTTTACGACGCAGGGCTAACATCACCCGGATACTTACCTTGTTCTGATAAAAATCCTTCATGGCGGCGGCTATATTAGAGACAAGAATTAGCCCTGCGCCGAAAATGCCGATGAGCCGCAAAAGATGTAGGCGTGCGTTAAGCGATACATCGACCTTCAATAGCACGGAGTCGACTATGTATCGCACGACCAAAGGCTGGGCCATATCGAAGCCGGTGCACATCAATGTCAGCACCAGGAACACTGACATCTCGCGCCGATAACGCCCTATCACTTTCAAATATTCACGAAAATAGTGAGCGCGCGCAGGCTGCGACGAGTTCTTCACTTCCAAGCCGTCCGCGATGCCCTTTCCTTGCAAGAACTGGTCGCCATGCTTCCTGAGAGGGGGATGGTCAAAGGCTTCGTCGATTCGGCCGCGCTTATAGTTTCTAAGAAATCGTGCGAACTGGAGACGAGATGACTCGGATCTACTCATAATGATACGTCCTATGCCGGCCCGTTGTGCATCCGATACTTGCGGTCTTTCCCTTGGAGATGCTTGAAGTTTTCATCATTGACGGAGTTGAAGTCACAAGCACCGTTCTCAAGTCCTCGAAGATGCGGTCCTTTACGCGATGGACATGTCTTCCTTTCATCAGCGCTTTCAGCCGCGCCGTTGTTCCAAACCGACCTGTCTTGATTGTGGAATAGGTCGCGTACGGACCTACGATCATGAACACCAACCTTAGTGAAAATATTGGCCACGTGGAATTTCACTGTGCGCTCACTAATATCAAGCGCAGAGGCTATTTCTTTGTTCGACAGTCTTTGTTGAAGGAGCCCACTAATTAGCTGTTCTCGCGGCGTGAGCGAGAGTAACCCGGACGGCTTGTTTCGAGAGAACGCAGAAACGAAGTGAGTGAATCGGTGCAACGAGTCAGGGTTAACCCAGATTCGCCCTTGCAATACTCCTTCGATCGCCAATATCAATTCGTCTTCGACTCTTTCGAATGGGACGAACCCCCTAATTCCGAGGAACAGGAGGCGACACAAATCTTCTTCCTCCGGCTCCGGTCCTAGAACAAGAATATGCATTTCGGTACGCGACCGAACAGACGCGACAACACTCATGATCGATAGGCGCAGACTATTGGAATCGATTACAAGAATGTTTTTATTCGAGAGATCCTCGATATGCTGACTAGGGAAATCTTGGCCGCAAAGTAGCGCCCTGAGAGTATTATCCCGTTCCAAGAATTCAGTTAGATATCGACCGGCAAGGGGATGCCCTTCCAAGAGAAAGACATTTATCCTGTTTTTCGAACGTTGTTGCATAGACTTTTATCCCGGTACGTCCGAAGCTGAGGGGCTGAGCAGCAAGGGTAAAGCGTTTCCTGAAGTAGGCGGGCTGGTGCCAGTAACGTGACTCGTGATTGCTTGCCCAGTGAACTCACTGGACAAAGGCTACGTTCTGAACACCAGGGGGAGGGGGGCGTGGTTCCGGTGTGCTTGCTCGCGTGTTGGCACAATGAATGCTCGCGTTTGCGACCTGCGAAAAGAATGGGAAGGCGCAAAAAACGAGGAAGAAAGTGACCGCGATGCTGAAAACCAGACGGGAATAGAATATGCGTATCGACAGAAGGCGAGGGTTTTGCGATCTCTGGCCGCTTCGGTCCACGAGGCCTCACAGCGCTTGCAAGACAGACCGTCTATTTCGGCGTCGCCGAAAAGAACGCTGTTCTTGTAGCAAAACGTACATCGATAGTCAACTACGAATTCTTAAATTCTTACTACTAGCCTTAATTAAGCAAATACCTCAGCATCATGACACCTTCCGCATCGACCGTATTTCGACCCGCAGTCGTCTGCAAACTCGTGACTTATCGTCCGCCAATATTTAGAGGGCGTCCGGGAAAGGCAATTCTGCGAGCAAAAATGAGCGGGACACCTGTTAGTATGCAGCAACCTTGGACCGCAACACAGGCGCGAGAAGTCCACGAATCGACTAAGCGTTTCTCTCCGTCCCATGGATGAACGACTAGGCGCGCGTGTGCTTCTTCACGCTGGGACAAGAGCGAAAGTGCGGCAGAGCCGCGTCATAGCCACCTGTACTGATGGGACAGGGGGCTGTTCGTCTGTTTCGGCCAGTAGACAAGGCCCGATATCACGGACACACTCAGCCCTGCCCGTGAGATCAGCTTTTGCAAGGACGAATGCAACTATAAACACGACGACCTGGACCCCACCATCAACCATGAAAGGAGATCCCCTACATGCTCCCTCAGTTGCGGACGGTTAAACGCGACTTTCGCATGGACGAGACAGTTCCAATACCGAGACGACTGGCAGAGTACAAGCGAGGAGACAAGAGTTTATTTGTTGCAATCACTAAGGCTTCGTACGTGGTCGCAGGCCCGATCGGCTCGGAATTCATCTATATGTTTGAAGATGGTATTCCACTTGGAGCCGCGCTTTCAAATATGCGCGCAAAATACGGAAAAGAACGAGAGTCAGAAATCCGAGTTGCCCTAACAGATCTCCTCACTCAGATAGAAACGCGCCAATTCTACCAGCACGCGCGGCCACGCGAGGCCATGGCAGAGCAAACTATGCTTATCCGTCTAACAAATCGGTGCAACCTTCGTTGCACGCATTGCCTAGTTTCCTCCTCTCCAGACTGGCCGAAGGAGAACGAACTTAGCACCGACGAATGGTTGGCTGCAGTAGAGCAGTTCGCTGCCTTTACAAGCGAAAGAGGTTTCTCAAAGCGCCAGATTACCGTAACTGGAGGTGAAGCCCTGGTACGTCAGGATGCGCTAGAGATCGCTCACCGCTCCAAATCGCTGGGAATGTACACGGTACTGTATTCGAACGGCGTTTCAATTGCCAGCGCGAGAGTTGCGGCTGCAATCGCATCGGCCGTTGACGAACTCCAAATTAGTTTCGATGGCGCCACGGCGGAGGTCCACGACGCGGTTAGAGGCAGCGGCATGTTCGTGCGATCTATCCGCGGAGTTGATTTCCTGCGCGAGGCAGGCGTGAGATTTCACATTGCGGTTGTTGTAATGCCGCAAAACTATGATGACCTGTTGTTGAATCTTGGAGCTCTAGTGCGCCGTCTGGGTGAGTGCTTTGTCGTCAAATTGGGTATGGCAGTGAAAGAAGGTCGTGCCACTGAAGACATGATGTTCCGATCAATAGCGGAGGGTGAGGACCAGATTCGAATTCTCATTGATCGGTTGGCATCCGAGGGCGTCCGAGCAGCCAGTCCGTTCACGCCAAATTTGAAGAACACCAGTTGCGGGTACGCTCGCGAGTTGACGGTCGACGAGAACGGGCTCGTGTACGGATGTGGTCCTCGGCAATTTCCTATAGGAAATCTGAAAACGGAATCGTTTCTTTCAATCGCCGAGCGCGTCATCGGTAATTCAAGAGGTGCAGAAGTCGATCTTGTGGAGGGTTGTCGTGACTGCAACATCCGCTATCTGTGCGGCGGAACCTGTCGGCTAAACAACATCGCAAGAATGGGACGAGCAACCATCAGCTCCTGCGATCAAGCGGAAAAAGAACGCAGGATCGGCGTGCTGTTCGGGCGGGCGGCGAATATTGTGCCGGTCAAAGTCTTAGTCGATAGCCTGGGACGCCTAATGGAGGCCCGGACTCCGACCTTCGGTGTCACCGGCCACAACGTAGTACCTCTCTCAGCGCTATTCCAAACATCCTAAAAGAAAGGAGGGAACTACATGGCACTTCATGAAGATCCGTCAATGCAAGATCGCACACCGATAATGGATGTGTTTAGCATAGACGTGCCGATGCTTGACGTTGACGAATCCGAACTCGCGATCCTCTCGATGACCTCGAGCAACCACTACACAAGTGGAAATTATGGCCAGTCCGATACGTGCTGCACCTGCACCACGACGTAGAAACGGGAAAAACTCAGGAACCATGCCGGTTTAGCCGGCATGGTTCCTGCTTCTTTTGTCGCGATGTGGTTGGCGCTGAGAGTGGCTGCGAAGTATTCGAATTTTGGCCGCAGGCGGCTGGGAGAGCCCTTGAACTCCGATAACGCCATCAATGAAATACGTTCGTATATTTCCCAAAGACGCAGCGCCCCGCCGAGGGTACTGCTGGTAGTAGGGGGGCGATTCAAGAATGCAATCGGCGATACCGTAAACTTCGCATATCACTTAAGGCACTTGCGCGAAGCATTTGGCTCCATATGTACCACTGTATGGGGGGCCGACGACTCGCTCTGGAAAGCACTTTGCAGTGATTCGGTGTCGTGTCGACCGTTTATTGGCGAGGATGAGGCGGTCAACGGATTTGATCTTGTAGTGTTTGATTGGGTTGAAGTAAGCGAGTCGATTGAATCGATCTATGCCAAGAGTGAGGTCGCTCTTCTCGACTTTTCTCGAAGCTGGGTTCGTTATCGTCTGGGAGGGTCAGCCTGGAAACAGTTGACGCTTCCTCCGGCTTCAAACCACTTTCGTCGGCTTCAGATGGCGTATGAATGCCTCGGGATTACGAACATGCCATTAACGTTGCACCTCCAACCAACGCATGCGATTCATTCGGGCAGCGTCTATTTGAATCCATACGCTAGTTCGGACGAGAAGTCCCTCGATGAGGAGGCGTTAGAGTCTCTTATCCATGCGCTTGTCGGCGAATTCCATCCGCGGCGCGTAGTATGTCCCTCCCCTCCTCAGCGCGTACTGGCCGGGCAGGAGCTGGCATATCAAAATCTGGCGAACGTCGTTTCGCGAGCAGAGCATTCCCTGGGCATTCGAGTATTGAAGCCCCTGACGGTGTCGGAGTACATTGCCCGTGTGAGGACTGCGGCAGTGGTCATAGGTCCGGATACATCGACTCAACACATAGCAAATTACTTTGGTGTGCCGTCTATCGCCTGCTATCCACCAAACGCAGGTTTCCGATTCTACTACTGGGGTTGTCCTGGACCGCAAAATCTCTGTTTTCGCAGACCTTCGCCTATTCAAGCTGTTGAGGTTTCGGAATTCGCGTCTTTGGTCGCATATATAGCGCGCTCACTTATGACCAATAAGCAGAACTTACAGCTAGAGCTTTGCGATAAGTATGTAGAGAGTTGTCGTGACATCGCCAGAGGCGACGTGTCGCCAGAACATGGCGCCACACAGATTGACGAACACTTGACCGAAATGCGTTCGATTATTCCTGCCAGGTGGCACTGCTTCATTTTTCCAGAGCTTCAGACACTTGCTCAAGAAGTGTGTGCAATTGCAAGGCAAGCCAGCCTTAATGGTCACGACACTCTTAGCCTTGAACGACTCAACGACATTTTCGCGCTCAAAACTGTCCGCGCCGTGTCCCTGATGTCTTCCCAGATCTCTGAGGAAGTCGCGAATGTCGCGTGGGATTAATGCGGAAGCCAGGGCGACAACCGTTCTTGCTGGGTCCGTTTCAGTTCGCCGGTGGTGAAAGATCGTTGCGAACTGGACCCGTCAAGAGGGTTGTACTAATCGCTCCAGGCCGATCTTGTGTGGAGACGAAGCAATATGGGAAATCTGGAGGATGTGGCATCGCTGGGAAACGGAAACCGCGGGCTGTGCCCATTCTCCAGTCTGCTGTAAATGGTTAAGTGCGATTACATAGTGGTCGGCTCGGGAGTCACAGGAGCCACGATAGCCCGTCTGCTAGCAGACGCGGGTCGTGAAGTTGTGGTTTTAGAACGAAGGTCTCATGTCGGAGGCAATGTCCACGACACCCTACATGGCAGCGGTATTCGAGTACATACCTACGGACCTCATTATTTTCGAACGAATTCGCATCGAATCTGGGAATTCGCAATTCGCTTCGGTAAATTCTATGACTTCAGTGCGCGCGTCATGAGCTTCGTTGATGGCCGTTACGAGCACTGGCCAATCACCAATGAGTATATAAAACGAACGGCCGGAGAATCTGGGTCCCCGTCGTTCCATGGGACCGCTACGAATTTCGAGGAAGTCGCTCTCTCGATGATGCCCAAGCTGATCTACGAAAAGCTCGTTAAGGGCTATACGGAAAAACAGTGGGGTGTTCCTGCACCTTCACTTTCCGCGAGTCTAGCCAAGAGATTCGACATTAGGTCCGGTGAAGATGTCCGATTGTCGCGGCACAGACACCAGGGTCTGCCAGTGGAGGGCTATCATTCCTGGATTACAAACATGCTGGCCGGCATTTACCTCTTGCCAAACACCGACTACACTGAGATGCGATCGCGCTTTACGCACAAGCGAAAGTTAATCTTTACGGGTCCAATAGATGAGTTCTTTTCGTTTCGAGCCGGGCGACTGAAATATAGAGGCCAACGGCGGACTCACGTATATCTTCCGAACACGAAGTATTTCCAACCATTCGCCCAAGTCAATAACCCAGATCAAGGATCTGGCCCTCATATCAGGACCTTGGAGTGGAAGCACATTATGGAACCCGGACTCGCAGCCTCGACGCTCGGCACTGTAATCACTACCGAAACTCCGTTTTCTTCCGGAGATCCCGACAATTACGAATATCCGTTTCCAGACGAATCTAACCATCGTCTCTATTTGGAATATGCGGGTATGGCGAGTCAGCTTGCCGATGTCATTATATGCGGGCGCTTGGGAGAATACCGCTACTACGACATGGATCAGGCCATCGCACGAGCGATGACTATCGCGGATCACGTATTATCAGGTGACATTAGTAGATTCGGTCAGTCGAGGGCTCTCAAGGTCTTGCCGACTTGCTGCGCGGCGACGAGCAATTGATACTAACGCGAGAGAAACAGTGTTCGAAAACTATAGGATCATTTGCGTAACACCGGCCGGCCGTGAAAGGTATCTGAAAATTCTGGCCAGCTATATCCTCAAATGCCCTTTAGTTGACGAGTACCACATCTGGAAAAATTCGACGAATGCTTCAGATGTTGCGTACATGTATGCACTTGAACAGAGTTCACCGAAAGTCCGCGTTATAGAACCACCCACCGTCCCTCCGGACACCAGCGCAGCAATTGGGCAATTCTTTGTGCATTGTGTCGATGAGAACTCAATTTATATTCGCTTCGACGATGACATTGTTTATCTTGAGCCGAATTTCTTCGTAAAGTTTCTAACCTTTAGAGTTGAGAATCCCCACTACTTCCTTGTGTTTCCTAATATCGTGAACAACGCAATCTGCGCATACCTTCAGGCCGAATACGGCGCCTTCGAGCCTGGCTGTCGCCTCCAGCCGTACTATCGCGAATTTAGTGCTTGGGGTAGTGGACGCTTCGCAGAGCAACTTCATCGTACATTTCTACGGTCAGCGCGCGAGGGCAAAATGGCAGACTGGTGCTTCGGCCCAAAGCTGCTGGCGCTCTGTAGGATTTCAGTAAATTGTATGTCGTGGTTTGGCAAAGACTTTGCACAGTTCGGCGGAATAGTAGGTGAGAACGAGGAAGAATTCCTCAGCGTAGTTAAATCTTCTCAAATGATGCGACCGAACTGCATCAATGGGGATGTATTGGTTTCTCATTTCGCGTTCTATAGACAGCGACCTTATCTGGACAGCACTAATGTTCTGGATGAGTACGTAGATTTGCAACAAGATCATTCTCACTCTACGGCCGCTCAGAGTGGCTCGCCAGCAAATAAGAATATCTGGATACAACGCCTGTTGTGCGTTATCGAAAACCTACGGCTGGCGCAAGAGCAAGACCTCAGAGACGCGGACTTTCTAGCGGAACAGATTAGGTTCGCCGGACTGACCGTCGACAAACGGTTGTATTATAGCTATGGAAGCGAATGTAAATATTTCAACGCCGGCAACTGCGGCCTTTGGCAGCTCCCGATTCAGCTGGCGCAGTGCCTTGTGCAATTAAGCAAATATAAAATCCGCGAAGTCATCGAAATTGGAACGGGTTCAGGCTGGACTACATCTTTCATGGCGGCCTACTTGTTACGGTTCAACAGAGACCTGCGTGTAACGAGTGTCGATATCGAAGATCACTTCGAAACGTTCGACGCCGTTAAGCATCTACTCCCGATCGATTTTCAAGTTGGCAGAACGTCGGGGGATTTTGCTGACCAAGTGTTTGATCTCGCTTTTATCGATGGAGTCCATTCCTACGAGGGTTGCGAGAAAGACTATAGGGCGGTTGGGATGAGAGCTTCAGTCTGCGCCTTTCACGACATAAACGATACGTTTGTGGCTAAAGAGGAAAGGAATCATGGGGGTGTTCCAAGATTTTGGAGAGAACTCAAATCGCAAACTAACTCATCCTCTCAGATATTTGAGTTCTTGGATGGTCCGGGACACATTAGCACGCCGATGATGGGGATCGGGCTGATTGTGCGAAATGACGTTTCGTTGGGGTCAGAGCGTGCGGTTTGATAAGACTTCCTGAAGAGGAAGAACGAAGAACGACATCCAATGGCCGTGAATACTCGTCAACGTCCTGCGCCTGCTTGAGCGCGGAGAGGCCCCATGCCTCTCATAGTTAGGGGGAATCCGGAAACGAAGCCGCAGTCAAGGGCGACCGTGGGGAGCCGCGCAGCGGGCTTGCCTCTTGACGGCGGTGCGAGTGGAGGGAATCCTGGTCTATCTGCTGATGCTGTGACCTTCTGCCTGCGTGTGCTCATGTACTTGGCTTCGTGCGGATGACGGTTCGATCTTGTGCGCTAAGGATACGGAATCGCGGCTCGGTTCCATCGCAGATCGGTGCGACACGTCGCGCGATAGTTGTTCGGTCAAATGTGTTTTGTCGTTGGTGTAGAGTTGCGCATCGTAGCGTCCGCGCGACACGGCCACATACGCCAAGCGGCGATTGACGAGCTTTTCTCCAGCCTGCTCCGTGTCCACATGCACCAGTACGCGGTCGGCGGTTTGTCCCTGGCCGCTATGGCTTGTTACGGCATAGCCGTAGTCGAGATGCGGGTTGTCTTTGATGTTGAATGCGACTTCGCGGCCTGAGTCGAGGCGTAGTTGCAGGTTGCCGCTATCGTCGATCTTTTCGATGGTGCCTAGCTCGCGGTTGGCAATGTGTCGCTCTCGATTCGGCGCTGTGAACTGCACGCGGTCACCTTCACTGAATGCGCGCTCGGTCTCGCGGTAGAGCGTCACGCCGTGCAACCGGCGCGGGTCGTAACTCACCTGCTCGTTATTCTCACGCCTCACCGTCACCAGATTATCTCCCTCGTTTGCGCGGACGACGCGGGCGTACTCTCCTGCCCTGATACCGTGCGTCTTGCTGCCTCGCGTGTAGCGCACCACGTCCGCCGGTTCGTATTGCGCTGCCCACTGCCGGTCCGCGCCAGTGATCTCTTGGCGAGCCACAAGCACTCGATGCTTGTGTTCTTTCGTTTCCACCTGGCCAGTGTTCTGCATCGTTCGATGGATCGCTTCGTTAATCTCGCGGCGGGATTGATTGTCGGGGGAGACCACTAGCGTACCTTCCGGTGTCGCCGTGTACTCGCGAGCGATTTCCTTTAGCCGCTCGTCACGGTCGGCGATTTCATGCACGCGGCCCTGAGCGTCGAGTTTCTCCATCGCGTCTCTAACTTGGCCGCGTGAGAGCTGTTCCACCACTTCTCTGAGCGCCGGGTCTTTCTGCCGCACGATCTCATCAAGCCGCGCCGTTTCAATCCCCGCTTCTTGGAGCTGCTGATACGGTCGGCCCGCTTCGACAGCTTCATGCTGGCGCGTGTCACCTACAAGCAGCACGCGGTCGCTTTCCTTTAGCCGGTGCAGGAACTCGTTCATCTGCTTGGTGCTCGCTAGACTCGATTCGTCGAGAACGTAAAACCGTTTCTGACCTCCGCGCGACTCCTCGCTCCGTGTCAGATGCCGTTGCAACGTGCTCGATTCGATTCCAGCCTCACCGAGTTTTTGCGCTGCGCGCGATGTCGGCGCGAAGCCATCCACCTTATAGCCCTCTCGCTCGGCGGCTTCGCGGATCGCAACTAAAGAAGTAGTTTTCCCCGCGCCGGCGACGCCTTCAAGCGCTGTGACCTGATCGCGGCTCGACAGGATTTGCTCGACCGCTTGGCGCTGGCTCTCGCTCAAATGCGAGTGGTCTTGCTCGATCACTCGGCGTGCCCCGAAACTCGCGATTGGTGAGTGTTGATTCTGCCCCGCGCGCATCGTGCGGATGGTGTCGCGCTCGTAGTCGATCATTTCCTCTGTGGTGAACGCGCGGCCTGGTCCGCGATTTCTCGTCGCGATGAACTCGCCCGCTTGCACGCGTTTCTCAAACTCCGCTTTAACCTCTGCAACCGTGGCGTCACCAATTGAACGCTTCAGCGCATCCCTCAGCAGTTCCCGCTCCTCGGCCACCGCGTCACGCTCCAGATTTTTCTCTCGCGAGTAGGTGAGCGCCTGGCCGATGGCTTTCTCTTCGGGTGCTTGCTGTAATCGCTCTCCGTGCTCCCGTGCCGCTTTGACAACCCGCTCTGGTTGATTGCCGAAGTTCGCGGCCATTGCTTTGTGCCTGTCTTGCATCTCTTCGTGTGAGAGTTCGAGCTTTCCTTCTCGTGTCTGCTGCGCCGCAATCGCGGCTCCCGCGCCGCGCTGATTTTCCTTTGCGAGATGTTCCTCGATCTGCTGGCGGCGGGGACTGGACGCCTCCAGATACTCTTTGCTGTAGCCTTTGATTTCCGGCTGGCTACTCTCCCCACGCTCGACCTCGTAGCCAAGTTCTTTCAACCGATGGGCCAGTTCCGAGCGATACACTGCCGTCGCATACTGCTGCGTCTTGTACAGTTCCCGTGGCTGTAGCGCGTGTGCGTCCCCGTCGTCGTTCTCGGTAAGATTGAAAAAGACGACGTGCGTATGCAGTTGTGGTGCGGCATAGCCGTCTACGGGCCTCGCGCTGTCGTGCTCGAATTTCGCCGCTATCCATTTGCCCGTCGTCTCTGCCGGAAGATTCTCGCCGATGCGGGCCTGGACATATCGCTCCAGTTCGTCAAGTGCGACGCCAACGCTTTCTCGATGCGCTTCCCGCACGCGCTCGTCTCCACCCACCAGGGCGGTCAACGATATGCTCTTCGGGGCCGAAAACGTCGCATCCCATCCTGCGCGGTGTTCCATCGCGCTTACCTTTTCGCCGCGCCTGTTCATGTATTCTCTGGCCGCTTGGCGACGGATTAGTTGTTCTCCAGTGATCGCGTGTTGTCCTTCCGAAAGCCGTTGGAAGTGCTCTTCACGAACCTCGCCGCGTAGTCCCCACTGTTCGGCGAGCCTTCCGTGCCACTCCCCGCGAATCTGCTCTGCTTCGGTGTAGTAGTTCTCCCGGGCGTTACCAAACTCTTCTGCGTGGTACGACTGTGCCTGACCTGCGCTCAGAGGTTTGGAGATGGTCAGCATGTGTTGGCCTACTCGAAAAAGTCCCTTTGCCTGTGTGCTGGCTCTCGTTGGATTTTCTGGTCCGTACTTTGTTGCTGTTCATTGGGCACGAGTGTCTGTCCCGAAGCTCTGTTCCCCGACGGCTTGCCTGCTCCTGCCGCGGCCGCCGCAACCTTCGGCAGTTCCTCGGGTGGCTGCTGTGCCGGACGCTCGATGTATTGCGGCTCTCTGCTCTCAAGCTCGATGTACGGGAGACTCATCCGCACCACGAGGTTCCCGCACTTGAGATAACCGTGCATCTTTTCAAGGCCGCTGATCTCGCTGGCCATCACTAGCGGCCTGATCTCGCGTTCGAGGTTATAGCCTTTCGACTTCCGCGATTGTGGGAACTGCTCATTTGTGCGGCTCTCTCGTATCCTCTCGATTTCTTGTTCTCCTATCGTGTCGCTGATCCATTTCGCTGCGTGCGGCTCGCTCGTGCACAGGAAGATTTTCGTCGACGGCTGCGACATCATCGCCTCCGCTTCGTGCCCATAACGCACTTCCAACTGGCTGCGTCCCTGAAAACCCAGCACTACCGGATTGTTGGACTTGCGGTTTTCCGTGATCGCCGTGTGTAGCTGCGGCAGTCGCTGCAAGGTTGCCAGTTCGTCCAGAATGAACCACACCGGACGCGGACTCATGCAGCCCTGATTCATCAAGCGCAGCACGAGCATGTCTAGCCACAAACTGATGAGCGGTGCGAGGCGCTTCCGGGTGTCCGGTGTGCTGGTGAGGAATAGCCAGCCGCGCCGCTCCTTTGACCATTCGAGCGTGCTCCAACGCCCCTTAGTCTCCGCTTCACCCGGCAGCAGCTTCATGGCGTCGGCTACCATGCTGAGCGAACCAAGCACGCCGTTTCGCTGCGGCGGCGAATCACGGTCGATCATCGCCGCGTACTCTGTCCCTTTCACTCTCCGGTCGATCTCTTCCGGGTGCGACATCCACCACACCAACTCTTGCGGCGTCGGATGAAACCCGAGCAAATGCGCAAAGATTTTTCGCGGGGCCTCCACGAAAAACGAATTCTCGTTGTGCCGGTCGGGAAACAGCGACGCGGCCAATGTGAGAGCGTCGGCCCCCTGCCGCAGCTCGTCTCCCGGAGTCCAGTAGGGCATTCGGTGGTCTAACGGGTTAAGGATGAGATCGCCGCGCGACGGAGTAAGAAAGTAAGGCACGTAGTCTGCGGGCGTCGCGGGATCGTACACGATGGCCGTCTCACCGCGCTCCTCGATCTGCAATAGGATTTGCCGGATGAGCGCACTCTTGCCTTTGCCCGAATCGCCCATAACCAGAATGTGGCTCGATTCGATCTCGCGCGGCAGGCGCAGCCAAGCTTTCCAGCGGAGTATTTTTTGCGTGAAGCTCTGCTGCTGTAAGAAGCCGATACCGTCTGAACGGTTGCGGCGATTGAACGCACGCACTGTCACAAGCTCCGGTCCTTTCAGCCGACGTCCATGTTTGCGTATTCTCCTGCGCGCCGAGTCCATCGGGATCGCCACGACGAGACCCACGAGCAACACACCCAAGCCTCCCCACAACGCCGGTTTTGCGAGATCGGTGAGCGTCTGGTCCTGGTATATCCAGTGCCCCAGGAATTCATGCAACTTCGCATTGTCATAGCGTGCGCGCTGCCATTCGAGCTTCAAGTCGCCGGTCTTCATCGCTGCTTCTGTCAGCCTGAATGTACTCTCGCCCTTCTCTGTCACGAAAGGCTCTACTTCGTTGTCGAGTGCCAGTCGTGCACCCTTTCGCGTTACCACCATTAACAGCGTGTACGGGGCATCCGTACGAAACGCTCCTGCTACTGGCGTCCCCGCGTAAGTCAGTAGGTAATGTCGTTGGAGCGGTGTCCACACCCGCATGTACCGGTAACCAACGATGGCGAACACACTGAGCAGAGCAACGCAGAACGCTCCGATAGTCCATGCCGCCTTGTCGCTCGGAAAGTCTCCTGCATCGTCCGGTCGGCCCCATTTCTGTTTCATGGCACACCCCCTGTTGCTGCTTCGGCAAAGCGCTGTCGCGCCTTATTCAACTTGTTCTGGTCCGCCCGTTCGATGAGCTGCTGCATCTTCTCGTCGGTGAGCGTTTGCCCTTGGGATACGGCGAAGTGGACATTTAGCAGAATGGTGCGCAGCGCCAACACTTCGGCCAGGACGGTTTGCTCGCCCGCATTGGGCTTAGCTGCTTTCAGCAGAACATCACGCACCCACTCGCTGATCGTCTGCTCGCCCGCAAGGACTTCAAACTGGGCATATTCTTCGTCGGTGACTTTGGTGCTGATGGATTTGGTTCGAAGGGAGGGCATGGAGTTCACCCCAATAAATTCAACAAGTTCCCATACGGGAACCAAAAATTGCTGCGAGGCGCTCTAATAGTGTGGCTTCTCGCAAGCTACTGGATTTTCAGCAAGTTCCCATACAGCAACCTTGGTTGCTCTACGGCACCCGTTTGGGGGTGACGTGTCCCTTGCACACCCGGCGCAGCAGCGCCGCTATGTCGTCTTTTGGTGGTGGCCGAAGGACAAAGTGAAGTTGAATCAGATACGCAATGGTGGATGCGGGCAAGATGAAAACATCGCGATGAGTAGCGGCCAATCCTCCGGGGCATTTCTAGCGGGAAGAGCCATTCGCTGTAGCGTGCTCACCCTTGACATGCTACTGGACGAACTATAACCTCACCTAGAATGTCTACTAAGGAACAACGCGAGCGCATCGAGTTGCTGCAAGGGACGCTGGACCTGTTGATTCTCCGCACCCTGCTGCTAGGGCCGAGACATGGCCACGCTATCGCCAAAGCGATTGAATTCAACTCCGAAGATGTGTTGCAGGTGGAGCAAGGATCGCTTTATCCGGCGCTGCACCGGCTGATCAAGCGCAGCTGGATTTCGGTGGAAGAAGGAACATCGGAGAACAAGCGGCGGGCCAAGTTTTACCGGTTGACGGCGAAGGGCCGACGGCAACTGGACCTTGAGACGCGCAAGTGGGACAAGCTGGCGGGAGCGATTGCGCGGATTCTGCGGCCTGCAGAGTAGGAGGGCGAATCATGAGGCGGCGCAGGCGGATGCTGGAAGAGCTGGACGCGGATATTCGCGAACATATTGGGAGGGAGACGCAGGACAACGTTGAGCGCGGGATGACGCCAGAAGAGGCGCGCTATGCGGCGATGTGGAAGTTCGGAAATGTGACGCTGGTGAAAGAAGAAGTGCGAGAAGTGTGGAGTTCAGTTTGTCTGGAGCAGCTACTACAGGACGTCCGCTACGCCTTGCGCATGCTGCGAAAGTCCCCTGGCTTCAGCGCTGTCGCCGTCCTTACCCTCGCCCTCGGCATCGGTGCCAACACAACCATTTTCAGTCTTGTTAACGGAATGTTGTTGCGAAAGCCGCCCGTTCGCGATCCCAATCGTTTGATGGTTGTCAGCAGCAAGTGGGCTGGAAACGGAGGCGAGTGGGATCGCCTTCCCGTCTCGGCGCCCGACTTCCTCGACTGGCGCACGCAGGCCACCGCGTTCAACGGCATGGTCGCGGCCAATTTCGATGACTACACGATCAGCGGTGGAACGATGCCAGAGCGAGTGTCTGGCGGCCGCGTATCGTCCGACTTTTTCCAAACGCTTGGCGTGGCGGCCACGCTCGGCCGAACAATACTTCCGGGCGAGGACCAACCGGGCCACGACCACGTGGTGATTTTAAGCGACGGCCTCTGGAAGGAGAAATTCGGCGGAGACCCGGGCATTCTTGGGCGAGTGATTCGGGTCAACGGGAACTCCTATACGATTGTGGGCGTAATGCCGAGTAGCTTCCGCCTATGGGACTTTGAGGCACGGATGTGGGTTCCGCTTGCGTTCTCGCCCGAAGAGATAGGCCCAACGGCTCGCAACACGCGATTCCTTCGAGTTTTCGCGCGGCTTAAGCCGGGAATCACAGCGAAGCAAGGGGTCGCAGAGATGGATACGATTGCACAGCGCATCGCTGAAGCTCATCCGGACACAAACAAAGGCTGGGCCACGGCGGTAAAGTCCCTCCAGGAATACAGCATCGAAGACGCCAACGTGAGCACAGCCTTGTTGTTTCTGACGATCGCAGTGAGTTTCGTTCTGCTGATTGCCTGTGCGAATCTGGCGAATCTGCTCTTGGCGCGAAGTTTGGCTCGCCAGCACGAATTTGCGATTCGCGCGGCGCTGGGCGCAGGGCGTGCGCGTCTCGCCCGCCAGCTTTTGTCCGAATGCCTAATTTTGTCGCTGGGCGGCGCCGGACTCGGGTTGCTGTTGTCCGATTGGGGAATGCAGGCGCTTCGCGCGCAGATGAATTGGAATGAAGGGACGATTGCTCTCGCCAAAACAATCCATATCGATGTGCGGGTGCTGGTCTTCGCGCTGGCGATCTCCGCTGCGTCGGCCTTTGTCTTTGGCCTCCTGCCCGCGCTGCAAATTTCGCGGACTGATCTCAACATTGATCTCAAAGAAGGCTCGCGCAGTTCCACAGGCGGCCGGGAGCGCCACCGTCTCCAGCGACTGTTGGTAATTGGCCAGATTGGGCTGTCGCTCATCTTGCTCACGGGCGCCAGCTTATTCATCGAGGATTTCCTCGAGGAGATCCGAGCAAGCACAGGATTCAATATTCACAACGTTCTTACTGCGTCCGTGTCACTGCGCGGATTGGAGTACTATGGGGCACCGCATCGCGAGGCAGCATTCTTCGAAAGCGCTCTGCGCAACCTGAGCAACCTTTCTGAGATAGAGTCCGCCGCAGTCACCAGCGATCTCCCGTTTAATTTCCCCAACGAGAAGAACTTCGAGGTCGAGGGTCAACCTGTCCCGAAACCCGACGAGCAGCCACGGTGCGGCTACTTCATCGTGAGTGCGGGTTACTTCGAGACTCTGCAAATTCCCTTGCTTCAAGGACGCGAGTTCAATTCCTCCGACAATGGCAATTCCAGTTCGGCAATCATCGTGGACCGTGCGTTTGCCAGGCGCTATTTTGCAAATGGAAACCCCATTGGCCGGCATATCAAAGTCATAGAAGAAAGCGGGACACGGGACAAATGGATTGAAATCGTCGGCGTAGTGGGAGACGTGAACGAATTTCTGGGGCAGCGGGACTCTAGGCCGCACTTTTTCGAGCCGTTTCAAGCTTACCCGAGTGGCTCCATGAATTTCGTGGTGCGGACTCGCTCCGACGCCGCCGGTTTTTCCGACGGTCTGCGTCGTGCCATCTGGGCAGTGGACGGCAACCAGGCAGTCGCCAGCGTGCGCACGATGGAGGGTGTGATCGCCGACGCGGGTCAGGGGGACGACTTGATGGCCGAAATGATGGGCGCCTTTGCCGGGATCGCTCTCGCCTTGGCCGCCATCGGAATCTATGGAGTAATTTCCTACATAGCTGGACAGAGAATGCATGAAATGGGCATTCGTATGACTCTCGGTGCGCGACCGAGTCAGGTGATGCGCTCGGTGATTCGCAGTGGCATGTCCGTCGCTGGAATTGGCGTGGCGCTCGGGCTGGTGACGTCATTGGCATTACCAAAACTCATCGCAGCCAGCTTTAACGGCTTTCACGCTAGCGCTGTATCCGCGCTCGTGGCCGCACCTGTAGTCGTTACAATTACGGCCTTCCTAGCGTGTTACGTCCCGGCGCGCCGCGCGATGCGCGTCGACCCTATGGTTGCGCTGCGACATGAGTGATGAGCAACTTGGAGGCAGGGCAGCAAATGCGCAAATGCACAGCGACGTCCTGACTCGACTTCCGGCTCGGTTATGGCGGCGGCGACTGGCGGTTGAGGTGCGCAAGTGGGACAAGCTGGCGGGAGCGATCACGCGGATTTTGCGGCCGAGGAAGCAGGAGGGCAAATCATGAGGCGGCGGAAGAGGATGCTCGAGGTGCTGGACGAGGACATCAGCGACCACATCGAGAGGGAGACGCAGGACAATATCGAGCGCGGTATGTCTCCGGAGGAGGCCCGCTATGCGGCTATGCGCAAGTTCGGAAACGTTACCCGCGTTAAGGAAGAGACGCGGGAGGTATGGAGTCTGGTTTGGCTTGAGCAACTACTCCAGGATATCCGCTACGGACTTCGGATGCTGCGCAAAAATCCTGGTTTCACTACGGTCGCGGTGCTGACTCTCGCACTCGGCGTCGGTGCGAACACTGCCATATTTTCCATAATCAATTCCGTCCTGTTGCAGCGCCTGCCGTTTCCGCAGCCCGAACGCATCATGGTTCTGTACCGCGGGACGGGCTCTTCGATTCCATACGCCGAGTTTCAGGACATGGAAGCGCAGAATCATTCCTTCGAGCTGTTGGCGCTCCAACGCCGTGAAAGCATGAATTTGACCGGAGCAGGCGATCCGGAACGCGCCCTCGTGCGCATGGCCTCGCCGGACTTCTTTGCAATTCTCGGTCTGAAGCCGCTACTGGGCCGCACGTACACGAGAGAAGAAGATCACTTAGGAGCGCCAGGCGTAGTGGTGATCACCGAACCGCTGTGGCGGCGCAAATTCAATTCGGCACCGACTGTCGTCGGAAAGAGCGCGACGCTGGCCGGCAAAGACTACACGATTATCGGCGTGGTGCCGGATTTGCCGCGCCAGTTCTCGCACACGGACGTTTTCTTTCCCATCGGTCAATGGAATGAGCCCGCCTTTCGCGTGCGCGGGAGCGGCTTCGGAACTGTCGGTATGGCTCGACTTAAGCCTGAAGTGCCTCCGCCTCAAGCTCGGGCGGACTTGAATCGTTTGGCGGGTGTTCAGGCTGCCGCATATCCCAAAGAGGATAGTCAATTAACATTTAGCGTTGTTCCTTTCCGCACGGATACGCAAGGGACTCTCCAGCACACGCTCCTGTTGTTATTCGGCGCAGTCGGATTTGTTCTACTCATCGCGTGCGCTAATGTCGCCAACTTGCTACTAGCGCGCTCGGCGAGCCGCACACGCGAGCTGGCCCTCCGCGTCGCTGTCGGAGCGGGCCGCAAGCGCGTCGTGCGGCAACTCCTCACGGAAACTTCGCTTCTGGGCACGCTGGGCGGCGGGATCGGTCTCCTCGTGGCCAAATGGGGCATGCACGCGCTCGTCGCCGTCGCTCCCCGGCTTTCGCTTGGCGTCGAACCCCGCCTCAGCCTGCGCGTGCTCCTGTTTACGCTGGCTATCTCTTTGCTGACCGGAATCCTTTTTGGCATCGTGCCCGCGCTCCAGGCCGCGCGAGTCGATGTACAGGAAACCCTAAAGGAAGGCGGCCGCGGGACAACGGGCGGGCATCAACGCGTGCAGGGAACTCTGGTCGTCTCAGAAATTGCCTTCGCTGTGGTTCTCCTTGCCGGTGCCGGCCTGTTGATCCGCAGTCTGGCGCGCGTCGGACAGGTCAGCCCTGGTTTCGATCCGCGCAATGTTCTCACGTTTACTATTGCGCTTTCGCCCGAGGCAGCCCCGAGCGCGCCGAAGATCCGCCAGATGTACGACCGCTTGATGGATGGCCTGGAAACCCTGCCCGGCGCCGAGTCGGTCGCCGTTTTGCTCGGCAATCTCCCGCTGACCGGCGACTCCGATATCGAGTTCTGGCGCGAAGATCGCAGGCGGCCGGACAGATTGAGCGATGCTCCGGACGCGCTTTGGTACGCCGTGACTCCCGATTACCTCCGCGTCATGGGCATTCCGCTCTTGCACGGACGATTTCTTACGCCACAAGATACCGAAACTGCACCGATCGTGGCAGTGATCAACGATGGCGTCGCCCGCGGACTCTTTCCGAACGAGGACCCGCTGGGTAAGCGTCTTCACCTCACCTTTTTCGATCTATCCGCGGAAATCGTCGGCATCGTGAGCACCGTCAAACACTTTGGACTCGATGCGCGGCCAGACAACGACAATCAGTTCCAGCTCTACATTCCCTTCCGTCAGGTTCCCGATGGCCTAATGCCGCTGCTCGCAAAGAACTCAAGTGTGGCCCTCCGCACCGCGAATCAACCTGCCTCTCTCACCAGCGCAGTGCGCCAGGAAGTGCACGCCGTTGATAATCAGCAGGTCATGTTTGGCGAGACCACGATGCAGGATCTCCTCGATGGCTCGCTCTCCTTTCGTCGCTCTTCGATGATTCTGCTCGAAGTGTTCGCCGCGCTCGCGCTTTTTCTCGCGAGCATTGGCATTTATGGCGTGATTTCGAACCTCGTCGGCCAGCGCACGCATGAAATCGGCGTGCGCGTGGCGCTCGGTGCGCAGAGGAGTGACGTTCTACGGTTGGTCCTTGGCCGCGGAGTGACGCTGGGTCTGCTCGGAGTTGCCCTGGGAATTATGGCCGCGCTGCCGCTGATGCGCTTGCTTTCGAGCATGCTCTTCGGCACCACGGCCGCCGACCCGCTGACGTTTGCCAGCGTCGCACTGCTACTCATTGGTGTCGCGCTCCTCGCGTGTTACGTCCCGGCGCGGCGTGCGACGCATGTAGATCCCATAGTCGCCTTGAGATACGAGTAGCGCTTCGCGCAAGTGCCCGAAAACTCTTCCTTAAAACAATCAATCTTCCCTAAACGCGTAGGGGCTTGCGAAGCCCACCTGTACCCACATGGGCGGATAGCGAGGGCGCTGCCAAAATGAAATTCTCGGTAAGTGACCCGCCGGACGTTCGGCCATGTTGGGAAGCGAAACACAGATTTCTCGAAGGGAGAGAAGTGAGCAAGGGCCGATCTAGGCTTCAAACCTGAGAAAGACCGGCAGAAGTTCGCTTCAGCTCTTCACTTCAGGCCTAATGATGTCTCGCTTCAGGCCAGCACTGAAGCGAACTTCGTGGAACGAAACGACATATCCCCTACGGGTAAAAGCCGGAAGGACGCGGCCAAATTCGGATGAGGCGGGAGGCGACCCCACCCTTTGACGCACCGTGCGTCACGGCTTCTGTGGGGTTGCTCCCGCCTCAGTCACGCGCAGCGCGTGACCCATTTAGCCGCGTCCCAGAGCCGGAGTTTCGGAGTTGTAAAACAACGTCCATTACACCCCGTAAGGGAGAAAGGAAGGACACGGATCAAAGCACTCGCAAAACAACCCAAGACGGCAACATTCCCAGGTTCATGATGAGCAGGGCATCGAACGCGTCTCGCACAGGCATGCCTAATTCAGTAGTGATCCTAGTTTCCCTGCCCGTGGCTCCCTCGTGGCTTCGCAAAATTCTCGAAAAAAAACAAACTTTCTGATTGAGGTTTTCCCTTTTCGAGGCCTCTTAATAGGTAAGGGGTTCGATTATGTCAAAGAGCCTCGATCGCGGTTTGCAGTGCGGGAAGGTGAACGGTGCATACGAAGGTCGGACCCTATGGAACTGCTGGAGGGCGCCTCCGAGTGGGCTGGTCGCCGAAAGGAAAATAGCAAATCACAAAGATTTTCGGTGAGGTTTTCCTTTCTCGAGAGGCTCTTAGTATATAGGAGGAAGTTCACGTTGATATCTCCCGCTGGCCTGGTGAAGCCGTTTCGGACGCAAATTCGGAGGGGAGCGTTTGGAAGTTGCTTCGATGCAGGAGGGAAGATCCCAGGACTGGTCCACAAACGAGGATCAAAAGCGATGGAACCCGGGCACGGTCCGGTGCCGGTCGCGATTTGTCTTTTACATTTTTTGTTTCTGAGGCCTTTTTCGGGTAGAGGGGGGAGGATCTTAAGGAGATTCAATGACCTTTTCGGGCGCGGAAGGGTGACGGGTGCGTGAAAGACACACGTAACCCTCCCCGTCACCGTTGGCGTCACCCAGGGGCGAGGCGAAATTGTTGGGAGCATAGAGGTTGCACATGGCGCGACGCGCAGTTTGGACGCGGGTAATGCACCGGAGTGGTCTGGAGCGACCCCACTTCGTTGCCACGGAAACCGTGGCGGTCGCTCCAGCCCACGAAAGGGAAGCAGGCAGCAAGAGAAGGCGTGTGGTGCCGCGGTGAGCAACGAGAATCCGGAGGGAGCCAGTGAAGAGGGTAAGAATTGCTCACTGCATTTTTTGCTTTTCGAATTTCTTCACGCCATGAAGCAGGTAGCTGTCAGAAAAGGAGAGGTATGAGCGACATGACGAATGCAAAAGTCACGGATAAAAAAAGACTAAATCGGGCGGTAGCGACCCCACTTTTTGGCGGTCCATCCGCCCAAAAGTTTCGTGGGGTCGCTACCGCCCGTCACGCAGGAAGCGTGACCGTGTAATGGCCTCGTGCAGGAGTCGGAGAATGCAAGTTGTAATGCGGAATGTAATGGATCACGAATAACGAAAGGAGTTCGGACACATGGCACTACTCAAAGCACCGTCAAAGCAACCGAAGACCACAACCCTGCAGGTCCGCCTGGAGGAAGAAGTCAGACTTAACCTGGACAGATATGCGGAATTCATTGATGCGAACTCGTCCTACGTCGTCAGCGAGGCACTCAAGCTGTTGTTCAAGAAGGACGACGAGTTCAAGCGCTGGGCAGGCCAACACACCAACGACCACATGCAAGAAGAACAAATCAAAGGAGGGGCTCTTACAAAGACTGCGTAACAAATATGAAACCCCGTCCAACACAATTCGGTGAGCGCGAGAATACAGCGTCCTCAAGACAGCATGCCTCGCGTCTTGCAGTACAGTCGCCGTTGCCAGAATCATTGCGAGCTATTGAAGGACCCCGGGACCTGGTCGAAGCAAGACCATTAGCACCGGATGATTTGGAAGTCTTTGAGCTAACGGGCGCCGACACGACGAACGAAACCACAGGCGAGAGAAGGGAAGGAGTGGCTGCTTCCGGTAGGCTTGTGGCTGCAGAGTCAGCGCATGGCAACAAGGACGCGCCATCTGCCGTTGGTCATCGTGCGAGTAGGAGAGACCCACACGTCCAAAGCAATATCGAGTTTGAACCCTTGCTAGATGTGGCCGAGGCGGCCAGGCTCTTGCGGATCCATCCGAAGACACTCCGAGTCAAAGCAAGTCACGGCATCATCCCGGCCGTCCAGATTGGGAGAGTCTGGAGATTTCGGGCCTCCGCGCTGAACCGTTGGGTAGAAGGGATCTCAAGATAAAAGGCCGGCATAACGGTCCGGATGAAATGCATCGACCTACCACTACGATTGGGATATTCTGCACGGGGCTGTCAGTGCCGTTTAAACAAGGGAGGAACTTTGTTTAGACGGACACGCTATCAGCAAGGAAGTCTCGTTCTGGAAGAGCGGAAGAGAGGTTCCGCCGTATGGGTATACCGCTGGTGGGAAAAAGACATCAACGGAAAGCCAGTACGTCGCAAGCTACAGATCGGACGTTTGGAGCAGTACCCAACCGAATCCGTAGCGCAAGCGGCAGCGGATGCTCTTCGGCTGACCATCAACAATCCATCCAACCGCAGGAATCTTCGTCAGACAACCGTGAACATTTTGTGGGAGCACTATTGTCGCGAAGAGTTGCCGCTAAAGGAGATGTCCACGCAAGACGCATACAGTTTCTATGCCAAGAACTGGATACTCCCGCGGTGGGGAACTGTGCTGCTGGAAGAAATAAAGACCGTCGAGGTGGAGCGCTGGCTACGAGCAGCGGAAGTGGCGGATGGGACCAGGGCCAAAGTCAAATGCGTGATGTCGGCTCTGTTTTCACACGCCGTTCGCTGGGAATTCTGTGGTCACAATCCGATTTCGTCGGGGATTCAGGTCGGAAGTGGAGGAAAGAGAGGTCCAAGCACTGGCGTGCGCGTCAGTGCGAAACGTCAAGAAGCGCCCCTGGTGTTGTCACCAGAACAAGTGAAACTTGGTCTGACGAAATTAGGATTTCGAGACCAGTTGCTCGTGTTTCTGGATGGAGCGTTGGGCACACGTCGAGGCGAGCTCGGTGCCCTGCGCTGGTCGGACTGCAACTTCGACGGCATGAGCTTCAGCGTTCAACATTCGTACTACTGGCGCAGAGGCGGACATCTGAAAGCGACAAAAACGGAAGCGTCGGCCAAGGTGTTGCCGATGCATCTGGCGCTGAAAGATGCGTTGCTGGAATGGAAGTCGCAGACCGAATACAAAGGACCTGGGGATTTCGTTTTCCCGTCCCTTCGCTGCAAAGGGAAGAAGCCGCTGGACCTTGCCGCGGTTCTCAAAAAGAAGATCCAGCCGGCTTTTGCGAGCGTCGGCATCCTAGGCGTGGGCTGGCATACCTTTCGGCACACGGTTGGTACGATGCTGGCAGATATGGGAGAACATCAACTCACGATCCGCGACTACTTGCGTCACAGCAATCTCCATGTGACGAACAAGTATCTTCAAGCAACGCCGGAGAGCAAACGCTCGGCGCAAGGCAAGCTGGTGGATGCCATCTTGCCGGGCGGTTTGCTGTCGGCCAGCAAATCAACTCTCGTTCAGTAGTTGGTGCTGAAGGGCGCGTTCTAGGATTCGTTCGAGGGAATGCGCGGCGGGCGGAGTGCTTCGAGGCTTATTGGACCCAAACGGACCCAGATTTTTTTCTGGGTTTGCTGTAAGTGATTGAAAAATATGGCGGGGACGACGAGACTCGAACTCGCGACCTCTGCCGTGACAGGGCAGCGTTCTAACCAACTGAACTACGTCCCCGCGGTTAGAAACAAACGGCTTAGCAAAAAACTCAAGAAACCCTCACATTGTCATGTGTGAGTTTTGTATGACTTTCGTCCGCCGAAATCGAGGGCTGATTGCGCGCCTCGATCTTCCGGGTTGCCTCCGCCAGGTCGGTCTCGTCCACGATATTGTAGCGATCGAACACGCTTCTGGTCGAATGGCCCGAGATGGTCATGGCTACTTTTTCCGTCACGCCTCGCCTGGTCATGTTCCGAAGCGCACTCCGCCTAAAATCGTGCGGATTGAGCCCGACGTACTTGTTGTATGTCTGGCCGTTCTGCCGCTTCGCGGAAACATAGGATTCAAGTTTCGCCGCAACACATAGATCATACCAGTCCTGCCGAGGGTCTACAACCCGGGTGCCATCCTCGTGGTGCTGGGCCTGGAGTTTTTCGAGGCGGGCTTTGGCCTGGGCGATCTCGGTGCGGAGTTTCTCCTTGGCCTGCTGGGCGGCAGTGCGGGGAAGCCGCCGAGGGCGCGCAGCGAGGGTGATAGCTGCATAGTTGGCGCGCAGCTTGGCGAGCTGGGCCCGCATTCGGCGCAATTCCTTTTCGATCGCCTTGCGGGCGGGGTTCGGCACGGAACGATTCGCATCGTCGGGTTCGATCTCATAATCGGCCAGGGCATCGATCAAATATTCCTCACGCACATACTTGAAGAAGTTTTCTTGTCGCCAACGCTCAAACATGCGA
>DATHIB010000112.1:0-104874 GCA_035490055.1 Candidatus Limnocylindria bacterium
GCGTGTCGATTGGGAAGGCCCCGTCTGACATACCGACCTTGAAGCCGTACTGGGGAAAACTCACCGTACGGAATTTTAGGGAGGGCGATGGAAACGTCGGCATCATTCGAAGCCCGCTACGCGCCATCGCTCTACCCGACCAGCCGGCCCTAAATGACAGGGTCGAAAGACGCAAGGTCGCAATCACGGCCGACATGAAAACAAAACCCGTAATCATCCAGCTTCACCGCTCGATGCTCAGGCTGCTCCGCGTGGCGATTTTTGATGGGAGCAACGCAAATTTTGAGTTGGCGTTCGCCAACTGGAGAGTGGCAACATTTCGCATGTTTGTCGCGAGGGGCTTAATGGTATCGCCAGCTTCCGCACAAGTTCCCGTTGGCACCAACGCTGTCGAAGGCTACAAAGCCTCGATGAACGGCGACGGCCTGCGCGTCCTGAATCAACTGCCGCAGATCATCGAGCGAGGCGCCGAAGCGCTTACACCCGCTGAAAAGGAATTGTTGAAATGGGTTGGTGTGTTCTTCCGCAAACCTGCGCCCGGCAAATTCATGATGCGCATTCGCATGCCCAACGGCTTTGTGAGGAGCGGCCAACTGCGCACCATCGCCGAGCTCTCCCGAAGGCTTGGCAATAGCGTCCTGGACATCACCACTCGGCAACAGATCGAGCTGCGCGGTTTCACGCTCGACTCCGTGCCGGAAATCTGGGAGAAGCTTCGGGGCGTGGACTTGTGCACGCTCCAGACGGGCATCGACAACGTTCGCAATATCAACGGCTGCGCCTTGGCCGGCTTGACGCCTCACGAATTGTTTGACGCCTCTCCGGTCGTCCACGAATTGGATCGCATCATCGTCGGCAGCAAGGGCAACCCGGAGTTCACCAACTTGCCGCGCAAATTCAACATCACGGTTACGGGTTGCATGGACAACTGCACGCATAGTGAGTCGCAGGATATCGCGCTCGTCCCGGCGAAGAAGGCCAGCCGGCTCGGGTTCAACGTGCTGGTGGGCGGCAAGATGGGCTCCGGAGGATTCACCATCGCATCGCCGCTGAATGTCTTTGTCGAAATCTTCCAGGCGGCTGCGGTCGTGGTGGAACTGATCAAGATTTACCGCGATCACGGCCCGCGCGAGGCGCGCTCCAAGTGCCGTTTTGCCTTTCTGATCGAGGAGTGGGGCATTCGCCGGTTGCGCACGGAACTTGTCGTGCGCCTCGGGCATGAGCTCGCCTTTCAGGGCAGAGACATGCGCGGCTCCACCCACGCCGACCACCTCGGCGTGAACTTACAAAAGCAGGCGAAACTTGTGGCTGTGGGACTCTGCATTCCCACTGGCAGAGTAAGCCCAGATCAGTTGGACGAGCTCGCGCGTTTGTCCGACGTCTATGGTCAAGGCGAGATTCGTCTCACTACAGGGCAGAATGCCATCGTTCCCAGTGTTCCCGCGGATCGCGTGGCCAAGATTCTGGAAGAACCTCTGCTCAAACAACTCTCACCTCGTCCTTCTCCCTTTGTGCGCGGATTGGTCGCCTGCGTCGGCACGGATTACTGCAATCTCGCTCTCATCGAAACAAAGAGCCGTGCCATCGCGCTCTCCCAGGCTCTCCATTCCAAGGTGGGTACTGGCGTGAATCCCCTGACGATTCATTGGTCCGGGTGCCCGGCTGGCTGCGGCAATCATCAAGCTGCCGACATCGGTCTTCGTGGGTTCAAAACAAAAATTGACGGGAAGATTGTCGATGCCGTGGCGATCTACAGAGGCGGCCGGACCGGTCCACATGCGGTTGCGGGCCAGGAGATTCTGGAGACCGTGCCCTGCGATGAAGGCTTGCCCGACGTCGTAGCAAATGTCATCCGTTCCTATCGTTTCGAGATGGAAGCAAAGGAACACGCGGGCCTGAGTGACCCGCTGTTCGCAGCCGCCGCAACAGCGGGATTGGCATCATGGCGGACGCCTCGCGTCTTGGCGCCCTCGGGCGGGTGGCCTGAAACAAATGCAGACGGAATGGCCTGGCATGGGGCAGTAGAAGACTCAACGCCTGCCGTAGATGGACTTAGGGACACCAATTAATTGTGTATGGGAGGAAGAGCGATGACGGATTACGTGACTCCTAAGGAGTTATTACAAGAGGCGGTGCAATTGGCGAGGAGAAAGTCCGATCTGCCCGTTCGTGACATGCTCATCCGCGGAATCCTTGCCGGCGCGTTTCTTGGGTATGCGACATCCCTTGTCTTCATGGTGTCGTCACAGGGTCTCCCTCCGATCGCGGGCGCGATTCTCTTCCCGGTTGGGTTCGTGATGCTCGCACTGCTAGGACTGGAATTAGTCACCGGGAATTTTGCTTTGCTCCCCGCAGGTGTTATGGCCGGGACGGTGGGCGTCACCAGGTTGCTACGCAACTGGGCTTGGGTGTATGCCGGAAACATGATCGGCAGCGTGCTCTATGCGGCGCTTTTTTATCTGGCGATCACCAATTGGCGCACCGGAAATGGCGGCGCGATTGCCGATCTCATGAAAGTAGCTGCGCAGAAGAAAACCTTGGCGTACGTGACATTGGGCCCAAGTGGCTGGGCCACCGCGCTGGTGAAGGGCGTTCTCTGTAACTGGATGGTGACGATTGGGGCGGTGCTGGCTTTGGTCTCGCGGTCTACCGTCGGCAAGATCGCCGCCATGTGGCTTCCGATCATGACTTTCTTCGCGCTCGGCTTCGAACACTCCGTTGTCAACATGTTCCTGATCCCGTCCGGCATGATGCTTGGCGCGCCCATCTCCATAGGCCAATGGCTTTTCTGGAACCTGCTTCCCGTCACCATCGGGAATCTCATTGGCGGAACGCTTTTGACCGGCATGGCGCTCTACGTCACGTATCCCACCGCGACAGCTCTTGCCCCCAGTCAAGCCCAACTATCAACGACGGGACAGGAAGAACATCAAGCGGCATTTGCAAACGCCGCCGGTCTTCATTAGAATTCGCTTGTCTTGCGCGATTCTTGATTCCCTGCTATTGCGAGGGAGCGCAGTGCTGTTGAACTTCCGCCGCCAGATCGGGATTCATCAAAATCGCGCGCCCATGCAAAGCCGAACTCCACTCGCCTCACGTGACCCGTGCTTCGATCTGTTCCTCTTTTTTATTTGCTCGTCGGCTTGCTTCGCAGCTCGAATAGTTTTCCCTGTTGCTCGGCTGTCAATTTGTTTTTGATTCGTACGAGCAATGTCACTTGCTCTCTCTTGATTTCCCGTTCCGCCGCCAGCACTTTTTCCAGTTGCGCCAGAACCTGTTGCTCGTCCACGCGTGGCTGCTTGACCAGGGAGATCAGTTTCTCCATTTCATCCTGCAGCTTCCACTGCAACTCTGTGAATTTCAACTGTGCCTGGCGGATTTCCGTCTTGAAATAATCTTTTTGCTCGGCGCTCAGCCCAATCGCTTCCTGGTGCTGGATCACAAGTTCCGGAGCAAAGAAGCTCTGACCGATCGGATCCTGATCGGGTTGTTGCGCGCGGGCCGCTCCCGCGGCGAACAGAAACGCCGCGCAAATAGAGAGAACTCCCGTTCTCATTTCATTCCTCCTCATCCGTCTTCAACGGAACATTCAGATAGGATTCTCCGAGCCTCGGCATCGTCCGCAAAATCTCCTGCCCCGGAGTCACCAGCAGACCATCGCTGGGCGCCCGCCATTCTGCCAGTTTCTGCGCGGCGGCAAGTTCGTCCCTCGGAATCATTCGCGCTGTTCTCCGTTGCAATGTCGCCGCAAGCATCAGAATCACCGCAACCACGGCGGTCGCTCCGGCTAGCGTCCACACTCGCCACGGCCGCGCGCGCTTTCCTTCACGCGCGGCCCCGGCCGCAGCTAGCACTCGCGACAGGAAATTCGCCGACGGCTCTGCCCCCTGCGTCACCAGCGGCAGCAGCGCATCCAATCGTGCCGCGCGCGCGCGAACCTCGTCCAGCTCAGCGGAGCATTTCGCGCAGCTTCGCAGATGCTCCTCAAGATCCTTTGCCGTGGCCCCCGTCAGTGCCGCCTCCCGCAACGGATCTTTCCATTTTTCGCATGCACTCTTCATTTCATCACATCCAACAAACATTTTCGCGCCGTGTGCAACCGCGACCGCACCGTCCCCGCTGGAATTCCAAGTACCGCGCCCACGTCCGCGGCCTCCATCTCTTCAACCAGCGAAAGCTGCAGCACGCTGCGGAATTTCTGCGGCAAGCGCTCTATTTCTCTCCGCAGCCGTTCCAGCATCACCCGTTGCTCCGCGTGTTTTGCTCCGTCAACCGCAACCTGCGTTTCAGTGATCTGCCAGGCGGTATCTCGCGCCAGCCTCCGCCGGTAACTCCTGTGGCGGTTCAAAGCCAGCCGAAAAACAATCTGATTCACCCACGCGCGGAATTTCTCCCTTTCGCGCAGCGAATCAAACTTCTGATAAGCGCGCAAGAACGCTTCCTGGGCGACGTCTTCCGCGTCGGCGGAATTGCCCAGAACGCCGTAGGCGATCTGAAAAACGCGCCGCTGATTCTCAGCAATGCGCTCGTCAAATCCCGCCTCGGGATCATGCGCTTCGGCTCTGGCAATCAACGCAGTCACGCACGCGCCTGTCACGCCTCTCTTGCCCCTTTACGTATAGACACCGCGGCCCGGCCCTTCGTTCAGGAAAATAGCACCCTTATCCGCGGTGCGTGGCGAACGATTCGAGTCGCTTACGGGGTCCTTGTGCCGGGCCTGTTGCGGTCCTCTTACATCAGAAGAGAAAAATCGGCTGAAACGCTGGAAGAATCGGTTGCAGTTGAGCTGCAATCTGCACGGCCTGTAGTTTCTGCAACTGCTCAGCGTCGAGGATGGCCACGAATTGCGCGAGAAAGGCCTGCTGTGCTTGCGCCATCTGCTGCTGCAACGCGTGAATCTGGATCACCAGTATTCCCACTTGTGCCGGGTTCCCGCCGGAATTCAGCAGAACGGCCAGCTGTTGGGTCAGCGCTTGTGCCGTTTGAAAGAGCGGTACAAGTGTCGTCTGGCGTGCCTGCAACAATTGCTCTAGCTCGTTCACCTGGCCGGGCCGCAGTTGCAGAAAATCAGCTGCAACCTGCAATGGTGATGTTTCTTGGGAGTTCGGATGAATGTTCGTCGCCTGCACCTGTTGCAGCACTTTTTCGATGTTTAGTTTCGATAGGTCAGGTGCTGGGGTCACAAGTGCAGGCTTGGGGGCGGGCTTTTGCGCCTGCGCTGGGCCACAGCTCAGGAGAAGAATGGCAAGCAAAGTGAAGGCGAATCCGGTCTCTTTCATGGTGGTGTCCTCCTTGAAGCGCGCGTTCTGCGCCTTCATTTACCCAGACACCGCCACCACGCGCCTCGTTCGAATTTGGTGATTGTGGACTACTGAGCAGATCCGCAGCGAAGTTGCACTTCGGCGGCCAGATCCGGGTCGAGCAATGCAGAGCGGCCATGCAGGGCGGAACAAACCTGCACCGCCGTGATTCCTGAAGCGCCCCGCAAATCCGCGCTCGCCAGGTTCGCCCCATCGAGTTCCACGCCACGCAAAACCGCGCCCGTCAAATAAGCTCCGCGCAGATCCGCCTTCTTCAAGTCGGCGTCCAGCAGGATGGCCCCTTTCAGAATAGCGCCGGTCAGGTTCGCTTCCCCCAGCTTTGCGGAGGACAGATCCGCCTGCTCTAGATTTGCGAACGAGAGCACCGCGTGCTCGAGTTTCGTGTCGCGCATGTCCGTGCGCGAAAGATCGGTCCGCAGCAGTTGCGCATTCCGCAAATTCACTGCATACAGCGACGCCCCGGAAGCCTTCGCATTCGAAAGCACCGCATTCTCAAACGTGCCGTAAGAGAGATCGGCGAAACGCAGATCCGACGCCGTCAGATTTGCACCCGTGGCCTTGGCGGACACCAATACGGCGTGCGTCAGTTGGGCGCGATCGAGAATTGCCGAGCGCAGTAGTGCTTCGCGCAGATTCGCTCCGCGCAGGTCCGCCTCGGATAGATATGCCCCCTCAAGGTTTGCGCGCCACAGTTTTGCATTGGTCAGAAAAGCCCGGTACCCTCGCGCGAACCGCAAATTCATCTGATTCAGCCGCGCGCCAGATATTTTCTCGACCGTCTCGTCCGTCCATACCCGACCGGCAGGGGGAGGCGTTGAGAGCGTTGCTTCCGTCAAATCCGCGTACGGGCGGTAGCCCACCGATTGAAAGACCATTGCCGCCCAGCGTCTCACATCGGCCGTGGATTCCTCCGCAGCCGTGCTCCTGTCGAAGGGCAATCCCCGGTTCACACCAAGAGAAAAGAGAAAAAGGATGCACGCCGTCGCCAGTGCCGCGCGCGTGGTTCCCAATATCATTCGTAGGATGTTTTTCGACTTTGGCAAACGAATGTCACCCGGGCGAAGCACTCGCGACACGACAAAAGGCAGACTCGTCGCCGTGGCCACCGACAGAGTCATCAGAAACACATGCAGTAGTGTCCCCCGGAAGTCCTGCCGCGGCAGATACCGCAGCCAATAGAGGAAGAGCGTCGCGGGAACAATCCAGTACGCCAGAACCGTCGAAAGCACCGTTTCGAACGCGATCATCGCGGAGCGCGATTCCCCCTGCCACCGAAAGTGTCTGCGCACCAACCCCATCAGGTACCACGGGCCATCTTTCTCCAGCGTTTGCCCATCCTGAAAAACGGCAGGGAGCGCGGCCATGCTTCCCCACAACCTCAGCAGCAGAAAATGAAATCGCAGGGAAAGCGCCAGAAGAACCAGCGGACCACCCAGATAAAGCCCAGTCATGGGAAGCACGTTGCCCAGTCGCATGAAGGGCAGCGCCGACGTATTCAGCAGCAGCCGCACGTCGGTCGTGAAGGCGATCAGCAGGCAGCAGAGCAGACTCGCTCCCACCGTGAGAAAGTAAAACCAGCGCGCGATTTTCGTCGCATCGCCGATCGCCTTCGAGGTGTCTACCGCGGAAATCGATTCGGGAAGCACCGCATCGAAAAGATTCGTCCCCCCCAGCCGGCCAAACCACAGGCCTTCCGCGCCATACAGGTTGGCGCCCATCAGGTTTGCACCGCGCAGTTCCGTGCCCAGCAGATTCGCATTCTGCAGATTCGAACGGACCAGGCTTACGCCCCGCAAATTTGCCATCGAAAGATCCGCGCCCGCAAGGTTCGTCCGGTGTAGGTGCGCGCCCTGCAAATTCACGCCCGTCAGGTCCGCTTTGGCTAAATTTACGCCGCAGAGATCGGCCTTGACGCCCGATTCTCCGCCCGACTCCACCCAGATTTTGTGCTGGTCCAGAATCTCGGCAAGATCGAGGAGCGAGATTCCAATGGAATCCCCCCCGCTCAGAACGTCCGCCGCGGCGGGATTCTCAGTTGCGATTTCGCTCTTCAATTCTTCAATTTCTTTGATTGCGTCTATTTCCAGGCCCATTCGAACGATTTCCCCCTACTCTCTCTGCCCACTCTCGGGCATCCTTGCGCACTTCAACCTCTCGAGCTGGCGCCATCACGCTTTTCAAGGCATTCGAATTCTTCGCATTCGAAGCACGGTTCGAATTCCCCGTCTACAGCCGTGCCTCTGCTGGGCCGTCTCCATCTTCTCCTACCAGCAGTGTGGAAATCGCCTGCTCTCAAGTACAGGCGGCGCAGAGGTAACGGGGGGCGGACTGGAGGCCAGCGAGGCGAGAGGATTCGAACACGGAGGATACAGCTAGTGCGAAACATTCACGGATAAAAGGGAATGGAAAAAATGCCGGATTCGAATGGCTACAAAAAAACAGTGCCGGGGTAGCTTCGCTGAGGGGCCAAGGCACCCCGGCTTATCCTGCCCGCCTCCGCAGTGAGCGAGCAAGAAACTCGTCAAGAATCTTTCCTAACGCAGGACCAAGAAACCGCTCAAGAATGATTCCCGCCGCTAGGGCAGAAAGCAGTTCAAGAAATCTTGTTGCCGCAGGGTAGTAAATCCGTTGGAAGTTCAGCCTGCGGATTTTTTGCCCCCGCAAGAGATCGGGCGGCCGTGAACCAGGAAGCGGCGGACTTGGCTTCCCGAAACTTTCTACTTTTCTTCGTCACCGCGAAGGAATTCGTAGCGCTCGATGGCGGCAACCACGCCGACGGCGCCTTCTTCGCGAGGCTCGGTGCGTTGCACGCGGCCGAGGCAGCGGACGCGTACGGGTCCGGCCAGAGTGATCTCATTGGGAAGAGTCAGAAGAATCTCAACGGGCGAGCCTTCCCTGACATCCTTGGAAAGGAAGAAATAGACACCGTGGGAGCTGACGTCCCGTGACTCGGTGCTGGTTTCACCAACGGCCGCCCCTGTGGTCCAACGTACAGTGAGCGGCAGGCGCATGGAAAAGCGCTGGGTAGTGCGGCGTTCGGAACCAGTCAAAGAAGTCCTCCTGATTGAAGGAAAAGTGTATCCGGGTGGGACCCAGGGAACAATAGGACTCCGGATACAAAATCGATTCAACTCTAAGAAGTACCGACGTACTAGAACGGGGTCGAAAAATTGGGACCAAGGGATGGGGGAACCCCATCCAGGATGCAGAAAACGTGCTTTCCGAGAACCCGCTAACTATAACTAAACATATATACTTATACCAGAACATGGGGTGGCGAGTCGGAACTTGTCCCGACCAGTTCGGCACACCCCGTGCGGACGCGACGACGATTTCAGGGGTTGGCCGGACCGCCAGAAGGAGTTTCGCCCGGGGGAGGCGGGAGGGCTTTGGAGCGCTGCGCGATGGCGGGCGGGAAGACGGGAGCGCCGAGCGGAGGACGGCCGCGTGTGATGGCCCAGTGCTCCAGCCAGCCAGTTCCCTCTTCTCCGACATACGTGTCGGGCATACCGTAGGCTTGATCGCTCAGGGCATCCTCCAGCGTGATGAAGCGATAGCCACGCTTGCGAAGCAGCTCGAGCAACTCACCGATGTGATCGGCTTCCAATGGATTGGCGTGAAGCAGCAGAATTTGTTTCGGTTCGTAGCCGATGAGGTCGCGGGAGAGCTTCTCCTCATAATCAAACATGGCGGCGGAATAAGAGAGATAAGCGCTGGCGACTTCCTGCTGGAGCGCGGTATCGGCGCGTTTTTTGGCATCGTCGTAAACGCGCGAGAAGGCCCAATCCCAGGCGTCCATAGTGACGGGCGCGAGGCGATAGCCGCGCGCGACGAGGAAGGCTTCGGCATCGCGGCGGGTTTCCACGTCGCGGCCGACATCCAGGTAGGGATGGCGAAAGTAGCGGAGCTGCATCTTATGCTGCGCGAGCAAGAGGCGGGTGAGGGTTTCGCCGCGCACGACGGATTCTTCGAAGTCCTTGAGACCGGCTTTATTCAGGGAGGTGGGGCCGAAGGTGTGATTTCCCAGTTCGAAACCGGCGTCGAGCCACATGTTAAGGGCTTTGATGCGTTCGTCGACTTCACCCCATTTGTAGAGTTTGCCTTCATTGACGAAGCCCACCACAGGGATTTGCTGCTGCCGCAAGGTGGCGAGCAATTTCACGGTCATCTCCGTGATGGCCGCGGCGGACATGGAATTCGCGGCGCCGGCAGGCAAGTCGTCAATGGTGATGGCGATTTGGCGATCCGGCGGAGTAGCGGCCCAGGAATCCGCGGTTCCCCACGCCATGCAGAAGGCAAACACAGCGAACAGGCAAGTCAGCAGCGGCTTCATGATGGCAGTCCTCCAGCCAGGCACGCTTCTGGAAACGAGCTAAGCCTGGCTCCGTCAGCGATTTATCGCAAAAGTGCAAGGCATTGTACCTGGAGTTGGCTTCGTTTTGGTGGATGAAGCTATTCGCCGTGAGTTTTTGGAGTGAAGCGGAACGCGGAGTCTGCTTTCGGTGGAGAGGCCGGGGCGGAGAATGTCAGCGGTAGAAGGGCGAGCGGCCGGAATTTTGCGCGTCGTGCTGGAAGCGCGGCCAGGGCGAGTCCATGGGAGGAGAGCCGGCGTCGGAAACGGCGTAGGCATAGCCTTGGTCTGTAGCGAAGAAGATGGTTCCGTCGGGGGCAATGGCGGGAGCGTCGCGAACCATTCCGTGGATTTCAATTTTCCATTTGAGTTTGCCATCGGGAGTGACGGCGGAAAGAAATGATTGGCGAGGGCCATTTTTCGTGAGGGGACCATTCGTTCCGAGATAAAGCGTGCCGTCGGCGGCGAGGACTGGGCCGGAGTTGCAAGGGGTAAACAGATACCATATTTGACGGCTGTCGGGCATGAGGGCCTTAATCAAATCGGAATCGCAGAAATAGAGGATTCCAGCGTTGTCAATCACCGGCGACCCCATGACGCGATGTTAGCGCCCAGGCTCGGGGCAAACGCAAACAAATCGGAAAAGTCGTCGGTGACGTAGAGTGCGTCGCCGTCTCCCAGGGCGGGCGGAGTGAAAAATTTGCGCTTCGTGCTGACGGATTGCCAAATCAGATTTCCCGAAGTGTCGAGAGCGAAGAGCTTGCCGGACTGGCTCGCGGCGTAGAGCGTGCCGCTGGGAGCGAGTGTCGGGGCCGCGACAACGGGACCGAATGGCAGCGGCGCCTTCCAGAGCAACTGACCTTCGGGCGAAAGCGCGTAAATGCCATCAAGATTGATCGATGAGCCGGTGGTGAATGGCATACAACGCCAGCTCGAGGCGGTCGGACACGCCGAGCTTGTCAAAAATGTTGTGCAAATGGTTCTTGACGGTTTGTTCGGAGATGAAGAGCTTTTCGCCTATTTCTTTGTTGCGAAAGCCCTGCGCGACGAGCTGGACAATTTCTTTTTCGCGGTCGCTGAGCAGCGGCTTTTCGCGGCGCGGCCCGGATTCGGAGGACTTGGAAAACGCCTTCATGACCTCGGCGGTCATGCGGTTATCGAGCCAAATTTCGCCGGCATGCACGCGATGAATACTTTTCACAAGAAGATCGGTGGCGGACTGTTTCAGGACAACACCGCGCGCGCCGAGACGCATGGCGCGGACCACGTCGCGATCATCTTCCGCCGCGGTTAAAACGACGACGCGCGTGGGCAGCGTATCGAAATTGACTTCCTCGAGCACGGCCAGGCCGTCCTTATCCGGCATGCGCAGGTCGAGGAGAAGAATATCGGGCTTGAGCTTGGCGAGGAGCTTGATGCACTCCGCGCCGTTCTGGGCTTCGCCGACGATGGTGATATCTTCGTCGGCATCGAGAAGTTTCCTCAGGCCATCGCGAAAGATCGCGTGGTCATCGGCTAGTAGTACCCGTATCTGCTGTTTCGTTTTGGCCATATCAACCGAGAGGAACTTCGATCGTTAGACGCGCTCCATGCCCCGGGTTCGACTCGACAGTCAAAACCCCGCCCATGGTACGCGCGCGCTCCTTAATGGAAATGGGACCCAACCGCAGACGATCCAGTTCATCGCCTGTGAATCTGCCGGCGAAACTAAACCCTTCGCCATTATCATCCACTACGAGTACTAGACGGCTGTCATCCTGCGACAGTTTTACCACGACATGGGAAGCCTTGGCATGCTTTTTTATGTTGTTGAGTGCTTCCCGGTAAATCTGGAAAATCTCCCGGCAGACGCGGTCGGGAGCGCGCAACTGAGCCGAATCGATCAGCAAATCAAGAGCGACGGTGGATTCGTTGCGGTAGCGCTCGGCAAATCCGCGCATTAGGTCGACCAGATCGGCGCTCTGTACGCGGAGCGGCCGGAGGTCCGTGACGGTCTGGCGGAGCTCTGCACCCTCGTTTTTGACGGTCTGCTGGAGGCTAGCCAGGCCGCTGACGGCCTGGTCAGGGGCGGCGGGAAGCCGACGCCGCATGACATCCAACTGGATTTCTATGCTCAAGAGGGTCTGAAGAATCCCATCGTGGAGGTCGCGCGCGATGCGGCTGCGCTCGGCCTCGATGGCGCGGGCGCGTAAGTGCCTCAAAAGAAAGATGTTTTCCAGAGCGGGAGAGATGTGTGCGGCGATGTTTTCGAACCATGCTAAGTCCTGCTTTTGGAATGGCTTGCGACCGTTGAGAAGGAAGATCCGGCCCGTTGCCTGACCTCCTTGATCGAAGGCTACGGTGGCAAAAGAAGTGACTTTCAGCTCCTGCTGAGCGGGGCCGGGCAGCCGAGGGAGGTTCTTGAGGGTCCGGCCGTTGCGCCGGTCCCAGCCAAACCCAGAGCCTGATCCAGCCAGCGAGTTCCAGCAAATGGTGGCGTCCATATCATCCAGGAGGAAGCCGTCGGTGCGGGAAAGGGGCATGCTCTCCGGAACCAGCCGCTCGCTCTCGCCTGCTTTCAAGCGCCAGAGAAAAATGCGCTCGAGATCCGTGTCGCGGTACAACATCAGAGCCTCTTCGGCACCAAAGGTGGTCGCGAGTTCTTCGAGGAACAGGCGCAGCGATTCGGCCAGCCCCTGATCCACTTGTATCGTTGCGTTGAGGCGCGAGAAAAACTCAATCTGCGAAGCGAACCGGCGGTTGCGATCGCCCAAAAAGGCGAGGCCCGCGCCACCCGCAAATGTGCCGGTGGTGAGGCCCAGCCAGGAGACGACGCGCATCCAATGAATGTCCCCTTTCACGGCGGTGAGCAAAACCAGAATCAGGGAAAGCGCACCAGCCAGCGGCAGCGTCAGTTCCAGGCCCCAACGAATACCCGCGGCGTAACAAAGAAACATGTACGGAAACCAGACCGCAACCGTGGACGGGCTGATGTACATGAAGAAGCCCAGAGCGAGAAGATCGCAGGCCAAGGGCAGGTGCCAGGAACGTTTGCGCAGGAGGCGTTCAATCTGCGTGACGAGGAGCGCGGCGATCAGATAAGCAATTAGAAAAGAAGCGGAACGGTGTGCTCCGCGCGAGGGCGGCTGCTCAAGAACGGCGAGCAATGCTAGCAATATGAAAATCGGGCGCGCATAGACGATCTGCCGCTCGAAATGGTGCCGGTCCGTTTGATGGGAGCTCATGCGCGGGGACGCGTGTCCTATGCTTTTAGTCTAACAAGCTGCGCGAAGTTCGTGGCACCGCGGTTTCCAGGCTGCAACGGGCGCCAGGTGGGTTGATCGATTGCCGCCCCTGTTCAAGCGTGTTACTTGACGGAGTCAGGGCGGCCTAGGCTGTAGGAGCCGGGAACAACGGAGACAAGTTTTTTGCTTTGCGTCCGAATCACTCGCGCGCGGTTGGGGCGTCCCCGGAATCAGTTTCAGGGTCTCGAAATCCGTGCCGAACCTGAGGACACCGTACTCCGGGAAGAGGCGATTGGACCAGACAAGATAACGGACCCGTTTCTCATCAATCTCCCGGATGGTCTCCTCGGTCATTTTTCCGGGAACCAGAGACCCAGGTGTAAATTGAAGAATTCGAGTGGGGCAATGCGTCCCTGAGAGGAAATACAGACTGGCATCCTCAGGAACGGAGAGAACAGCTTGGCCTTTGGCGTTCTTCTCCTTCATGAATCGAATGCCCGCGCGATATTGCTCCGCCAAACCTTTTTGACGACGATCGTCCCGCGTTCCGTCGTCAGCGGCACCCAGCCCGCCGTTTCCGTCACGACTTTTCTGATATAGAGCGGGGGCACCGCCAAGCACCCTTGGCATAGCAGCAACTCTGCCGGGAAAACAAAGCGGTGCCCGCTGCCGGACTGAGGAATAAGCGGATGAAGAAGTAGTAGAAAGGAGAGAACCACCGGCCCGTTATAATAGATTGCGTACTCACCGGGAGTCATCCTCAGCAGGAATCGAAACGCCAAGAGGCTGGAAAAGATCAACAAGAGAATTAATCCGGGAGCGCGCTGGAGCCTTGGCTGCCGCAAGAAATACAATAAAGCGGCCATGGCTGCCACCGTAACATACAGGACCATATCTTTAGGAAAGAAGATCGCGCGTAACGTGTCATACCCGGTGACGAAAATCACGAGGTAAGCGACTGTCGCAAGGAAGAGCACCACCCTCCAACGAATCAAGCGCCGGTCGGTACCCTTCCAAGTCAGGATTAAATGCAGCCCTTGCCAGCATCCTAGAAAAACCAGTGTTTCCTTCGCAGCTTCGGCAAATGCGCGAAGCGACAGGATGAAGCCAGTCTGGGCGAGCCAAAATTTACCGTAAACTTTCATGAAATAAGACGATGGCCAGGTCATGAAGTTTTCTTCCAGGATGAAGTTGACCCCCGCTATCGATATCATCCAGCGGATGGCCAAGGCGCAAATGAGCACTCCTGGCAGAATGGCGATGACATCTCTGGGAATGATCTCCATGAACGCTCCTGAACTCCGCGCGCCACGATCAAGAGCCCCAGCGTGAGGTAGCACGCTGCTCCGAACTCCAATTTGAGCAGCAGTGCAGCGGCGGCAGCCATTCCCGCACCGAACATCCAGCCCCATCCCCTGGAAGAAGCGGCCTCAACGGCCAGCCAGAGAAACAAACAGGCGCTCAGGCATCCGTAAACGGCGCTATAACTGTATGGCAGAGGAAAGCTTGAAAATCGTGGGGTGGAAAGCCTCCAGTAGCAGCACGGCTCCCGTGCTGAAACCTGCCAGCCAGGAAGACAAGCGCACCCCGGTAAGATAAAGAATAATCGCCGAAGCTAGCGCCGAGACCGCGCTAGCCCAGTAAAGTACATTTAAAGTACACGCCGAAGAGACGGAAAGGGAAACTATTCAAGTAGGGAGCGACAGGACCATTCAAAAACCAGACATCCCGATAGAGCATCTTCCCTTCGGAGAGGACGGCGGCAACGTACATTTCGCGGCCGGAGTCCACTGTAAGGCTGCCCCAGGTGGTCCAGGTTGCCTACAGGGAGGCGGCCCAGATAATGATCAGGGCAAGAAGACCGCCGGCGGTTGTCAGATTCCAGCGCGCTGGTGGGCCAGATGCGAGTCGCGAAAAGTACTGATCAAATAGGTTCGATGTACGGGTGGCAGACCTATCCTCAACCACTTTCACCGGCAATGTAGACGTGGCCATTCTTGTGGAATCAAGAATAGCAACAGCGCGCTTCCGGATTGCTCCGAGTAGCGGCGGGCCGTGCCCTAGATGAAACTCCCCGAAACTCCCCGAAACTCCCCCCGCCCACTTTTCCATGCGTGGGAATTAGCGTAAACTAAGGTAGTTTCGCGGATGGTGGGAGTAGCTCAGCTGGTAGAGCGTCGGTCTGTGGCACCGAATGTCGCGGGTTCGATCCCCGTCTCCCACCCCAGCTTCACTCCCCGCAATAGATCAAATCCACTTTGTATTTTTGCAAAACACGATCTGCAGTGAGCAGAGTCATCCTCTCCGAGAGCGCTTGCGCAATAATCATCCGGTCAAACGGATCCCGGTGATGCGCAGGCAATTCGCCTGCACGCAAGGCGTGTTCTTGGGTGATATTGAGCGTTTGAATGCTCCACAACCGCTGCGCGTAGGGAATGTATTCTGAAGGCGCCTTCGGAAGCGGGAGCGAGCCGAGGGCGAACTTGATTGCGATTTCCCATGCGCCTGCTACCGACAGATACAACTCCGAAGATGCAGCCGTCAGCACCTCTTGTGCCATGGCGTTGAGTCTCTCCTCGGCGGCCACGCCCCAAAGGAACACGCTCGTATCGAGCAGGTACTTCATGCCTTCTTCTTGGCTTTTCTCGCGCGCTTTTTCTTTCGTCCTTCGAATAGATCAAGCAAGTCCTCGGGCAAGGGCGCATCAAAATCCTCTGGGACGATCAGCTGCCCGCGAAGAATCCCCAGGACCCGCGGCGACTTCTGGTGCGGCACGGGAACCAGGCGGGCCACCGGAACCCCGCGGTTGGCGATGGTAATTTCCTCGCCCGCGGCCACCCGGCGCAGTAGCCGCGAAAGCTGCGTTTTCGCTTCGTGCGTGTTCACTTTTTCCATGTAGTCATACTAGACTAAGTCACTAGACTAAGTCAACTTAGGTCGTTTTTCCCCTTCCCCGCCATTTCGCTGCTCCCCGGGCGACGCACGCTCTTGTAAGCACGCGCAAGAGAGAGACAGAATCCGCTCTCCGCATTTCGCATTTCGCCGCTTTCTGCCTATCATAAATCATGACCGGCATCCGTTGTCGCGGCGTACTCTTCGATCTGGACGGAGTCTTAGTGGATTCCACGCCGGCAGTGGCGCGTGTGTGGGCGTGGTGGGCGCGCGAGCATGAGTTCGAACCCGACGAAGTTGTAAGAAAAGCGCACGGACGGCCGAGCATCACGACGATCCGTGAGCTGCTGCCGCACGCGGATCACGCTGCGGAGGATCGCGAAGTCGAGCGGCGCGAAATCGCCGACATCGAAGGGGTCGTTCCTTTGCCAGGCGCGATGGAGTTGCTGCAGGCACTTCCTCTAGATTGCTGGGCAATCGTGACCTCCTGCACGCTGGCGCTGGCGGCCGTGCGCATCGGTGCGGCGGGGCTGCCGAAGCCGAAACAAATGGTCACCTCGACCGATGTGCAGCATGGCAAGCCGGACCCTGAGCCTTATCTGAAAGGCGCGCAAGTCCTCGGCGTACCTGCGGCCGACTGCCTCGTAGTCGAAGACGCTCCCGCAGGAATTCGCGCCGGCAAAGCAGCGGGAGCGCGCGTCCTGGCGTTGCGAACTACCGCTAGCGACGCCGAACTCCAGCAAGCCGGCGCGGACTGGATCGTGGATAACTGCGCCGAACTCTTTCTGGATTCTTCGGCGGCTGACCAAAGGTTTTTGCTCATCGGCCGTCGAACAAAATAGTCCTGGGCTCCGCATGAATCTGTATAAACAGGTAGAATCTCAACTCTGTCTAACTACAAAAAATGAGTTTATTCCGAGGAGAGAAACGATGGTTCGTGTGAAAAGCCTGACCGTGTTGCCGGCGCTTGCTCTATCCATGACTGCAATTGCCACGGGGGTGTGCGCGCAGGATCAAGTTGCCAAATCTGCTGATAAGCCCGCCGCTGCTGCCCCGCCCAAGGAAGAATCCTCCGTCACGGACCACAGCATCAAGATCGGCGGCCAGACCATTCCCTACAAGGCCACCGCGCAAACAATTTTGCTGAAGGATGATAAAGGTGAGCCCACGGCGTTGCTCTACTCCACCGCGTACACGCGCAGCGACGTGAAGGATCCCAGCCAGCGCTCGGTCGCATTTCTCTATAACGGCGGCCCGGGCTCTTCATCCGTGTGGCTGCACATGGGCTCCGTGGGGCCCCGCCGCGTCGTGACGGTTAACGCCGGCATCACTCCCCCGGCTCCCTACAAAGTTACGGACAATCCCGAGTGCCTGCTGGATAAAACGGATCTTGTGTTTGTCGATCCCGTTGGAACGGGCTTCAGCCATGCCGTGGGCAAAGCGCAGGACAAGGACTTCTGGGGCGTGGATCAGGACGTTAAATCGCTGGCCCAATTCATCACCATCTACGTCACGCGGAACAACCGCTGGAATTCCCCGAAATTCCTGATCGGCGAAAGCTATGGCACGTTCCGCTCTGCGGCCCTCGGGAATTACTTGCAGGATCACGACAATCTTTATCTCAACGGCATCGTGCTTATCTCTTCCGTGCTCGATCTCGGGACCATCTCCTTCAATCCAGGCCAGGATTTCACCTATATTTTTTACATGCCCAGCTACGCGGCAACCGCCTGGTACCACAAGATGCTGAAGGACCGGCCGGAAAACTTGAACGCCTTTCTCGATGAAGCCCGGAACTTTGCACAGACGGACTATTCGAACGCTCTTATGAAGGGCGCTGCTCTGAGCGCAACGGAAAAAGCCGAAGTGGCCAAGAAGCTCGCGCGTTTCACGGGTCTCGGCGAAGACTATCTGGTTAAGGCCAACCTGCGCGTGAATCTCTTCCAGTTCATGAAGGAACTTCAGCGCAGCCGCGGACTCACCACCGGCCGGCTGGACGCGCGCTTCAGCGGCCCGACGTTTGATTTGCTCGGTGAATTTGCCGAGTACGATCCCCAGGAGACGGCCATCAGCGGCGCATTTGTGGCCGCCTTCAACGGATACGTCCGCGAAGACCTGAAATTCGGACAGGACAAGACTTACCGCGTGGCCGCCGAAGGCGCGGGCCGCCAATGGGACTGGAAGCATCAAGGTGGCGAGAACTTTGGCTTCCCCGGCTCTCCGAATGTCGAGGGCGACCTGGTGGGCGCCATGATTTCTAATCCTCACCTCCAAATAGAAGTGGAAAACGGGATCTATGACCTGGCCACGCCATTTCTGGCCACCGAATACACCATGGACCACCTGGGGCTGGCGGAGAATCTTCGCAAGAACATTCACCTGAAGTATTACGAGGCCGGGCACATGATGTACGTCCGCGACGAAGATTTGACAAAGCTCAAAGCCAATGTCGCCAGCTTTATTGATGGCGCTTCCAAACCATAGTCTCCCACTTCGAACGGAACCTCAGGTAGTTCGAGAATGTATCGCGGCCGCCATCACACCTCCTGGTGGCGGGCGTGTTTCTTGTCTCGCGCAATCTGCCAATCCGGATAGTTACCCTCAAGAAATTGCAGGTGAACCCATCCCTGGCCGCAGGTAGCAGTTCGCCTACAATACGAGAGTCACGAAGAAAGGCATTTTAGCTGCTGTTCACGCGATTCGCCCCCCGTTTCTCGGGCCTCGCAAGCACACAAGTTAATTCATGGGGACACCTACGCAAACCGCACCGCCACTGACCGCGCAAGTGCCGGCGCCGACATCGGCACCCGCACCGCAAAGGACCATTCACACCGCCCAGCTCGTCGCCGCCATGCTGAAGTCCAGCTCGCACGTCAGCGACCTGATTTTCTCGCCGGGCCGCGCTCCTCAAATCGAGGTCAGCGGCCAGCTCACGGAGCTCAAATTTAAAGGACTGGAGTGTCTCAGTTCGCAGGACACGCGCTCTATTGCCAACGACATCATGGGAAAAAACGAGACGCCTATCCGCAAGCTCGAAGAGGATGGCTCAGCAGATCTTTCCTACGGAATCCCCGGCGTGGGGCGCTTCCGCGTGAATATCTTCAAGCAGCGCGGAAGCTGTGCCATCGTGATGCGCGTCGTTCCGGACAAAATTCCCGGATTCGAGGAGCTGAATCTGCCGGAGGCATTGAAGGAAATTGTGGATCTGCGCAACGGCATCGTGCTTGTGACGGGTCCCACCGGTTCCGGGAAATCTTCCACTCTCGCAGCCATACTCGACAGAATGAACGAGGAGAAGGCCTACCACATCCTCACGATTGAAGACCCCATCGAGTTTCTTCATCGTCACAAGAAAGCGACGATCCACCAGCGCGAACTGCACTCAGACACTCCGACCTTTGCGCTGGCATTGCGCGCGGCGCTCCGGCAGGCCCCGAAAGTCATTCTCGTCGGCGAAATGCGTGACCGGGAAACGATTGAGATCGCCCTGGAAGCTTCGGAAACGGGCCACCTGGTCATGTCCACGTTGCATACCATTGATGCATCGAAAACCGTGGAGCGCATCGTTGGTGTTTTCCCCATGGCCGACCAGCAGAGCATTCGCACGCGCCTCTCGAAAGCCTTCCGCTACATTGTTTCCCAGCGCCTCCTTCCTAAAAAGGACGGAAAGGGGCGCATCGCCGCCGTGGAAATTCTCAAGTCCACGATGCGCACGCGGGAGTACGTTGAAAAAGGAGAAAGTGAAGGCAAGTCACTTCTCGATGCCATGCGCGATGGCAGCACCGAAGGCATGCAGTACTTCGATGGCGAGATTGACAGGCTCATTCGCGCGGGCATCGTCGATTTCGAAACCGGAATATCCTATTCAACTAATGCTGGAAATTTGCGTCTGGAAATGGCCGATTTCCTCGATGAGCGTCCTAACCGGCCTGCTGCCAGCAAGCCGGCCGCCCAGGACCCCAACCGCACCACCGAAATCGAGATCGAGCGGTAATCACTCGCAGCAGGGTATATCCACTTCGCCAGAATGTTTTCTCAACAGCCTGCGGCCTGCCTTGGCTGCTTGAAGCACTCTCTATATCTCAGACTATTCCCTGAACGCTACAGCTTGACCGCTACAATCAGTTACTCTGTATCGGTGAGCCCCTCTACGGGGCCTTTGAACTGGCTTGTTGGTTCCCGGGAAACAACTCCTCAGCAAGCATCACCACGAGTTGGATGAGGTGATCCGCCCCATGCTCGTGCACGTACTTGTATTCGGCGGGCCGAAGCGGATTGGTGTCTATCCGCACCACCAGCCGGGGGCGGTCGTCTTTGGGGTTGTACTCGTATTTTCCAGGATTTTCTTGATCGCATCGGAAGCAACAATGCCTTTCCGCAGCCGTTCGCGTGCGCTTCGTAGATTGTCGAACATGCGATCCAGGTCATAGATAACGCGAAGCGCCTCCACCGCACGGCACCCCTCCGCCACTTTGCCGTCCTCGCCAACGGCGAAATAATTCGGCATCGTCCACGCGCTCTGATTCGTTCCCCGCGTCCACATCACCTGCCCAACCGCAAACGCCGCGTCGCGTATGCCGTGAATCTCCGCTACGGTAACAACCGCCTCTTCCGAAGCGCCGATTTCTCGAACGTACTTGTTCCACACATTGGCAATCCGCTGTTCGGGAATCTGCCGTAACGGATCGGAAACGGCCTCAAATTCGGCGTGTGCGATTCGTTCCCGAATCCCGCGCGTGGCCCACGAAGGGGGCAGGCTGTCAGCAAACATGTCCGCGACAGCATCAACGAATGCGCGCGCGTCGGCCTCAGAGTTGATGTGGGCAGCCAGCTCGTTCGTTCGAATGGCTTGTTGGCGGTATCGCTCGTAGTGGAGACTGGCTTGCCGCTGCGCGGCATCCTGCTCCTCGGTCTTAGCACTCTCCGGCTGCGGGTAACCGAAAACAACGGCCAATAGCAACCAATAGAGAAACATTTCCACGCCTCGCTGCAAAACGGTGTACACCGAACCACCGACACTGCCTGTGTACTCCAGTCACAATAGGGGAATGCGGACTAGAGTTCAATGGTGGAGGCGCAAAGTATCTATCTTTCTACTCAGCCCCGTACGTGCCACAATCCAAAGCAGAAAACTCGCACCCTAGATGAGCGACTTCATTGACATTCTGTTGATGCGCGTGCCTCACGCGCTCCGCGTGGTCCTTCGAATCGCTTTTTACTTCTCGCTTCCTGCAATTTTTCTGCCGCGCCTGACGCCAAGAGTGTTCCACACCATCGAGTCCCTTCTTTCCCGTTTGGCGGAGCGCAAGACGCTGGCGGTCGTCGCCCTTTTCTTCATCGTCATCGGCGTCCGGCTTGCTCTTCTGGCGCAGTTGCCGGTGCCCGTTCCGGGAATCCATGATGAGTACAGCTATTTGTTGCTTGGTGACACCCTGGCCCACGGCCGTCTCGCCAATCCGCCTCATCCCATGTGGATGAGCTTCGAATCGTTTCACGTGAATTGGTTTCCGACTTATTCGTCGAAGTATCCGCCAGGGCAAGGGGCCGTCCTGGCGCTCGGTCAATTGCTTGGACATCCATGGATCGGCGTGCTCTTGAGCGTTGCCGCGATGTGCGCCGCGATTCTTTGGATGTTGCAGGCCTGGCTTCCGGCAAGGTGGGCACTTCTCGGCGGCGTGCTGGTTGCGTTGAAATTCGGAATTGCCAGCTATTGGATCAACAGCTACTGGGGTGGAGCTGTCGCAGCCACCGGTGGCGCGCTGGTGCTGGGTGCGATCTCGCGAATTGTGCGCCGCGCGCGCACACGCGATGCTTTCCTGCTCGCCCTGGGGATCGCCATCCTGGCCAACACCCGGCCCTATGAGGGATTGCTTTTCTGTATCCCGGTGGCGGGCTGGTTCCTCTGGTGGCTTGCAGGAAAAACAAAATCCACCCTGACGCCGCGAACGCGCATCGTCCGGATTTTCACACCACTGGCCGCTGTTCTCACGCTGACCATTGGCTTCATTGGCTACTACAACTGGCGGCTGACCGGACACGCCTTCCTTTTCCCGCATACTTTGAACACGCGGACCTATCGAACGACGGGGTTGTTCTTGTGGGACCATCCCAAGGAACCGCTTGAATATCACAACCAGCCGTTCAAAGATTTCTACAACAGTTGGGAACGCGAGGATTATCAAAACACCTGGCGGGACGTTCGAAAGGTTTCCGTTGAAAAACTGAAGCGCAGCGGCAGCACCTACTTTTGGTGGGGCGCCATCCTTCTTTTGCCTGGCCTGCCGTTCGTTTTTTTCGATCGCAAGATGCGCTTGCCGATTCTGATTTTTCTGCCTGGGGCAGCCGGATTCCTGATATTGATCTGGTCGATGCCCCACTACGCCGCGTCGCTGACGTGTGTGATTTTTCTGCTCCTCGTCCAGGCCATTCGCCACCTGCGCACCATCCGTCTAGGTGCGCGCCTCATCGGCCTCGCGCTTTCCTGGGCCATCATTTATCTTCTCGCAATCGATGCTCATTTCTCTGTGTCGCGCCATCTCTGCGACCAATTGGAATGGACCTGCAAGGGCGACCCCAGCCGCACAGTCATCGGGGAAAAGCTTTCAGAGACCCCAGGCAAGCACCTGATCATGGTGCGCTACGAAAACAATCACAATCTGCACGACGAGTGGGTGTACAACGGAGCGGAGATCGACACCGCCAAGGTTCTTTGGGCCCGCGAACTCGATCCCGCCCAGAATGCACAGCTCTTCGCTTATTTCAAGGATCGCCAGATCTGGCTCGTCGATCCCGATATCGACAATATGGAATTGATTCCCTACCAAGCGCCACAGCCGCCGCCTGCTCGGCAGTCGCGGCGCTGAATCCACGCCCCAATGCGTTTCATTGGAACGTGTTTTGCACGAGTCACCAGTCACTCGCGCGCTTCGAGCCTCCTCAACCTCGGAATTCAAGATTATTTCAGGTCGTAATCGCCAATAAACGTCTCGCGGCTGATGCCCAACATGCTAAGAAAGAAAGAGGCGAAAATCGCCTGCAATCCGAGGAAAAGCCACATCGACCAGAAGAGAACCTGGCGGACTTCATGGAGCTCGCCGAAGCCGCTCGCGGCCCACTTCCAGGTGACCCAAGCGCACCCTGCGAATCCCATGAGAAACAGCCCGCCGCCGAAAAGCAAACCCGTCTCCAGAGTGACGCGCTTCAGAACACGCCGCAAAGATACGGAACGGCGGTCAAAGCGCTCCGCATAGCTGAATACTTTTGCGAATGCCCCGATCGAGAGAATCTGCGCCCCGAGAAGGGTAAAGATAACGCCGAAAATCATGGTGTGAAGGTCGAGCCCCACGTGGGGAGAAATCTGGCGCGGTCCCGGCAGCAGCCAAAACACGAGAAAGAGTCCAGCCAGCACGAGCGCGGCGCCCGGCAGCAAGAATAGCCAGTTCGGCGCGTAGAGCAGCATGAACCGGATGCTACGCCAACCGTCGCGAAAGCTGCGGAGATGCGGCGCGCGACCCCGCTTGTCGGGCCACAAAATGATGGGGATCTCCGCGATGCGCGCCCCGATTTGCGCTGATTTGATGACCATCTCGAGCGCAAATTCCATCCCCGAACTTCGCAGGTCCAGGCGGTCGTACAGACTGCGGGTGAATCCCCGCATCCCGCAGTAGCTATCCCCGATGTGAACATGAAAAAGTGTATTGAGCAAAGCAGTGAGACCGGGATTGCCGAAGTATTTGTGGAGCGGCGGCATGGCCCCTGGTTTGATTTCGCCCCGGAACCGGTTGCCCATCACCATGTCATTGCCTTCGCGCAGTTTTTCCACGAATCGCGGCACGTCGCTGAAGTCGTAGCTGTCGTCCGCATCCCCCATGATGATGAAAGGGCCGCGGGTGCCGGCGATGCCCGCGCGCAGCGCAGCGCCGTAGCCGCGCTCCGCCACTCGAATCACCCGCGCTCCGTGCTCTTCCGCGATTCGAATCGAATTGTCCGTCGAGCCGTTGTCCGCGACGACTACTTCCCCGGACAGTCCCGCCGCCCGGAACGCCTTCATGGCTTTGTCCACGCAATACGCCAGCGAGCTCGCTTCATTCAGGCAGGGAATGACCACGGACACTTCGACGGTTGGCGACACGCCGCGTCTGACCGGCTGCGTCCCTTCGGAAGTTAGCACTGTGCCCATCGGCGGCAACATCATATCGCGCTCTTTCAAACATTTCACTCGCGTATCTTCCGGAAACTCCTGCTTCCGGCGTGCAGGGGACAGCTGGCCGCGGTAAATGGTGACAGAAAACAAACGATTTACGCGCTTGTTTTCTGAAGAGCAGCCGACCATTCGTCCCCGAGACAACCGTGATGCGGAAAAGGTCAAAACACTGGTAACACGTGAAAAATACCTCCCAAATAAAATACTGAACCTGTCGATCTCGTGGCTCCTGGTTCGACGTCTAGGTAGAGCCAGGAAAAGGTGTGACACAGGAGGCGGAGATGAAGGACCAGTACAAATACTTTCGGAAGAGCAAACCAATCGTGGAAGTCGCCATCATCGGATTCGTACTTGCCACTTTCGATGTGCTGGCACAAGGATGCAGCCTTTTCAACAAGGCAGCATGGGTAGCGTTAGAGGTTTTGCGCCCGGTCCTCCTGGTAGCGTGGCAATCTGCTCCGGGGTGTCTTTGTGAGGATTCAAAGTTCTTACAGTACGTACTACAAATTGGGGCATCCATCTGGCCGCTGCTTTCCGTCATAGCTGGCTAGGCATGGTAGGCGACCTACTATGCGGCGTTATGGTTCGCGAACCCTTAACAAATACTTCCAAAAAAGATACCGTACCCGTCGATCTCACTGCCCGTCGTTCGACGTTAGAGAAGAGGTCAGCTTCACCCGGTCGAGGCCGTCAGGAAACCCAGCTCTCAACCCGCACTCAAAAGGAGACTTAACAATGCGATTCATGGTGATAGTCAAGGCCGACAAGGACTCGGAGGCGGGCGTTATGCCTAAGCAGAAGCTCCTTGCCGATATGGGGAAGTTCAACGAAGAGCTGGTGAAAGCTGGCGTGCTGCTCGCCGCCGAGGGGCTCCACGCCAGTTCGAAGGGCAAGCGCGTCCGGTTCTCGGGAGAGAAACGGACTGTCGTCGACGGGCCCTTCACCGAGACCAAGGAGCTGATCGCCGGCTTCTGGCTGTGGCAGGTGAGATCGATGGAAGAGGCAATCGAGTGGGTCAAACGCTGCCCCTGTCCTCATGAAGGGGAAGCCGAGATTGAGATTCGCCAGGTGTTCGAGGCAGAGGACTTCGGTTCCGAGCTTACTCCCGAGCTCAGGACGCAGGAAGAGCGCCTGCGTGCCCAGGCAGCCGCCAAGAGACCGTAGCCGCGACAGGCCTCCGGCTTGCACCGGCCGAAAATAAGTTTCTGAACCCGTCGATTTCGACACCCCTCGTTCGACGTGTAGGTAGAAGGAGACATAACCATGATGCCGAGAAGAAGTTTCATCGCAATCTCCGCCGCCGGGAGCATTCTGTCAGCATCGGCATTTGCATCCGCTCAGACCCTCACGGGCAGTGCCTTCAAGACCGGCTACGCTGCGGTGAACGGTCTTAAAATGTATTACGAAATCCACGGTGCAGGAGAACCGCTGATCTTATTGCATGGCGGCGTTGTGGGTATCACCATGTTCGGCCCGAACTTGGATGCGCTGTCCCAGAAGCGGAAGGTCATCGCCGTCGAGTTGCAGGGCTACGGGCGCACTGCCGACAGTCGCCGTTGTACAGGCTCTATCCCAATGTCAATTGGGCCGTATTATTCACGAAGCTCGGTGATCTGCTGCGGAAGGATTATGACTGGTCGAAAGAGGTCGCGGCGACCAAGACCCCCACGATGATCGCCTTCGCGGATGCCGATGCTGTCCGCCCGCGCACGTCATCGAGTTCTTCGGCCTGCTCGGCGGCGGCCAGAAGGACGCTGGATTAGATGGTTCTGGAAGGCCTGCGAACCAGCTCGCCATTTTGCCTGGCCTCACGCATTACAACATCAGCTCCAACCCCGCACTCGCCACGGTCGTAACCCCGTTCCTCGACGCGCCCGTGCCGGTATCCAAGTGAGGCGGGAATGCAGTGTGTTGATTTCGTCAAACTCGCATTCGACAGTTCCCGATCCGCTGCGGACAAAAATGATGGAGTGGCCATGTCGATTTCGCGGAGCGTCATACGTCGTACAATAGAGCGGAAATTCAGACCCGCTCATGAGCAACCGGCAATCGAGCGCCGAACTCTACAATACGAGTAGAAGGAGAGATCACCATGCGATTCCTGAGTATCTACAAGACTGTTGAGAGGAACGCTCCTCCCTCGCAAGAGGAAATGGCGAAGATGGGCAAGCTGGTCGAGGAGGGGATGAAGGCCGGCTGGCTGCTCGCCACCGAAGGGTGCCTGCCAAGCGCGCTTGGCGCGCGCGTTCGCAGCTCCGGTGGGAAGCTGACTGTCACCGACGGGCCTTTTACCGAAGCGAAAGAAGTAGTCGGCGACCTCGCCATTCTTGAGGCGAACTCCAAGGAGGAGGCTATTAAATTGGCCAAGAATTTCCTCCAGGTAGCCGGTGATGGTGAATGCGAGCTTCGCCAGCTATTCGGAGCGGGCCAGGATACTTGCGCCGATGTGGCCGCAAGTGCCTAGCCGCGCGATAGACAAATTGTTGTCGCGAGCGTCGATTTCCCAGGTCCTCGTTCGACGTCTAAATGGGGGCCGGGTTCCGCCGGTTGAAACTGTTCGGAAGGCCCAGCTGCCAACACGAAACTAAAGGAGATATGACGATGCGATTCATGATGCTGGTCAAGTCCGCTGAGAACAAGGGCGCTCCGCCCAAGGAACTCATGGACGCCATGGCAAAGCTAGCCGAAGAGGCAGTCGAGGCTGGCACGATCCGCGACAGCGGCGGGCTTTCGCCAACGGCGGCGAGCACGCGCGTCCGCCTCTCTCGAGGGCAGGTAACTACGGTCGACGGGCCTTTTACCGAGGCCAAGGAAGTCGTGGGCGGGTATGCGGTCTTTGAGTTGAAGTCGAAAGAAGAAGCGATCGAAGGGGCGACGCGCTTCATGGAACTTCACAAGAAACACTGGCCGAGCTGGGAAGGCGAGACCGAAATTCGCCAGATCTTCGGGCCGGAAGACTTCGCTCCCAAAGCATAGGAGTTCTCGCGCGTACGAATGTCCGCGAACATGGAGTCGCCGTGCGCCCGGGCTTGCGCGGGCGAATCGAAGATGGTGTGATGGGAAGCTGTGACGGCTACCGATACACATCGCGCCATCGATGCGGTCTGGAGGATTGAGTCGGCCAAGATCATCGCCGGTCTCGCTCGGATCGTGCGCGATGTCGGTCTTGCCGAGGAGCTCGCGCAGGACGCTCTCGTCGCCGCGCTCCAGCAGTGGCCGGAATCGGGCATCCCGGACAACCCGGGCGCTTGGCTCATGGCCGCCGCGAAGCACCGTGCCATCGACACGTTCCGCCGAAACAAACGGCTCGAGCGCAAGCACGCGGAGCTTGGTCGCGAGCTCCAAGCCCAGCAGGAGATGGCTGTGCCGGATTTCTACGCCGCGCTCGACGATGACATCGGCGACGACCTGCTGCGCCTCGTGTTCGCATCCTGCCATCCGGTTCTCTCCACCGAGGCGCGCGTTGCGCTCACGTTACGCTTGCTCGGAGGCCTGACGACCGAGGAGATCGCGCGTGCATTCCTCGTCCCGGAGCCGACCATCGCCCAGCGAATCGTCCGGGCCAAGCGGACTCTGGCTGAAGCGCACGTCCCTTTCGAGGTCCCCCGCGGCGGTGAGCTCGTCGCCCGTCTGTCCTCGGTGCTCGAGGTCATCTACCTCGTCTTCAACGAAGGATACTCGGCGACCTCCGGTGGCGACTGGATGCGGCCTGCACTCTGCGAGGACGCGCTGCGTCTCGGCCGTATCCTGGCCGAGCTCGCTTCGCAGGAGCCGGAGGTTCACGGCCTGGTCGCGCTCATGGAGATCCAGGCGTCGCGCTCCAGGGCCCGCGTGAGCTCGTCGGGAGAGCCAATCCTGCTGCTCGACCAAAACCGCGCGCACTGGGACCAACTCCTAATTCGTCGTGGTTTCGCCGCGCTCGATCGTGCTGAAAAGCTCGGCGGCATGCGGGGTCCGTATGCACTCCAGGCTGCCATCGCCGCTTGTCACGCGCGAGCGCTTTCCCCGGAGGAAACGGACTGGGCACGCATCGTGGCGCTCTACGAGGCGCTTGCCCAGCTTGCACCGTCCCCCGTCGTGGAGCTGAATCGGGCGGTTGCAGTCGCAATGGCTTTCGGTCCAGCGGCGGGCCTCGAACTCGTGGATGGGCTGACCGCGGAGCCATCACTCAGGAGCTACCACCTCTTGCCGAGCGTGCGCGGCGACCTCCTGAAAAAGCTCAGTCGCTTCGACGAAGCCCGCGCAGAGTTCGAGCGCGCGGCAGCGCTCACGCGCAACGCCCGCGAGCGCCAGCTACTGCTTGATCGCGCCCGAACGTGCGCAGGCAGCTAAGCGGCACCGCCGGAGCCACGCTGACAAAAGTGGCGCGTCTCGCGCCTTGCAGGCAAGCCGATTGCGGTCGAGTCACGGCGCACTCTCTCCGGAAAACAAACGCGCAACTCGTTTGTTTTTGGCGTCACTTACAGCGCCCCTCTGTCCCACGCTCGGAAACACTACCCGCGCGATTCATAGGATGGCCGTCGGCGCGCACGAGTTCACTCGGGAAAATCTTTTCCTTGACGAATTACCTGCGGTAAACGACCCAGTTTTTCTCAATTCGCCGCCACTTCGGTGCGTAAACGGCTAAGGGAAAACTGATTACCCCTTACCCGCGGGCCTCGTTCCTTGACCAGCGCCTTGACCCTTGCCTTGATATTGACCGGCGATCTATGGGAACCTTCGTTGATTCTCTCTTCCGCCCATCGAAGATGCCGCCATCACCAGCAGAAACGCCAGAAAACGAAACAAATCCGCAAACGCAAGACCAGCTATCCCTGAATCCCTGGGAAGCCGCGTACCTGCGTTTCGAATCACCGGAAGAGGAGATTCGAAAGTTTGTCAGGCGCCTCACCCGGCTGGGCGCTCCTCAATGGCCGCGCGACGCTGAAATTGTCGAACTCTTTTGCGGCCGCGGAAACGGGTTAGTCGCCCTGCAGCGGCTCGGCTTCACCCGGCTCGAAGGCGTGGACCTGTCCCCCCGGCTGCTTGCGCAATTCAAAGGCTCTGCGAAGTGCACGGTCGCCGATTGCCGGCGGCTTCCCTTCGCCGATCGCAGCAAGGACGTCCTCATCGTCCAGGGCGGCTTGCATCATCTCCCCGCTTTGCCGGACGATCTCGACCAAACTTTTTCGGAAATGCAGCGTGCACTTCGAACAAACGGCCGCGTCATGTTTGTCGAGCCGTGGCGCACTTCCTTCCTGACCTTCGTGCACTTTATTTCCGAAATCTCTCCGGTCCGCCGCATTTCCAGCAAGATGGACGCGTTCGCTACCATGATCGAGTACGAACTCCGTACCTACGACCAATGGCTGGGCCAGCCCGAACTTATCAAGAAAATTGCCCGGACTCATTTTCTACCGGTGCACGAATCTTTCGCCTGGGGCAAATGGAACTTCGTTGGCACTCCCAGATAGACATTGACGGGGGGGGGAGTTGGATTCCGGATTCGTTCCACTCTCGCTGCCGTCAACAATTCCGCCACTCCACTTTGCATTTCGAACGAAGCCAACGGCGCCCCCACCAGACAGATTTTCTTCGACTCTTACTGAAGACTGATAACTGATAATCACGGATAACTCTTTCTCCTCGCCAATTCCAGCTTGCATTTTCTCATCCCCCGGATATGATGGCTGCATTTCACGGATCCCTCGAGACCTCACATTGTCTGCTACATTGGAGCCCTCTTCCCTAGTTAACTCTTCCCCCGCGGCCGGCCGCGGTCGCCTGCTCCAGGTCCTCGGCATGTGGTTCGGCATGGCCGCGGCGATCGGAAACACCATCGCCGCCGGCATCCTTCGAACGCCCGGCGACGTCGCGAAGCTTCTCCCCAACGCGTGGATGTTTCTCGGAGTTTGGCTCCTCGGCGGACTCTATGCATTTGCCGGCGCTTCCTCCATGGCGGAACTCGGTGCGGCGATTCCCCGCAGCGGCGGCCAGTACAATTTCTCTCGCCGCGCGCTTGGCGACTACGCCGGATTCATCGTGGGTTGGAGCGACTGGCTTTCTACTTGCGGCACCGCCGCCGCCGTCGCCATCGTCATCAGTGAATACAGTGGGCACCTTTTCCCCATTCTGGCCGGCGCCAAAAAAATAGAAATCATTTCCGTCGCCATCATCTGCGGATTTGGAGTCTTGCAATGGCGCGGAATTCGCTGGGGCAGCGGCGCGCAACTTTCTACCGCAGCGATGAAGACCGGCGCTTTCCTTATTTTGGTGATCGCCTGTTTTCTAGTTGGTGGCCCGGCTCACAAAGCTGCGGTGCAATCCGGCTCGTCATCGCTTCCCTTGCCAACGGGATGGTCCCTGGCCATTGCTATGATGCTCGGTCTGCAGGCCGTGATTTACACCGTCGACGGATGGGACGGCATCATTTATTTTGGCGAGGAAGTCCGCGACGCGGGGCGGGATATTCCGCGCGCGATTTTCGGCAGCGTCTTCTCCATCATGGGGATTTATCTGCTGCTGAATCTCATCGCCCTGTACATCCTACCGATGAAGGAAATCGCCGGAAATACTTTTGTGCTTGGCACCGTCGCCGACCGTGTGTTCGGAAGATTCGGCGATCCCCTCATCCGCTCGATCATGGTCGTTTCCATGCTGAGCTGTCTGAACGCCAATCAACTTTTCTGCACGCGTACTCTTTACGCCATGAGCTGCGATGGATTGTTTTTCCGCCGCGCCACGCAGGTGAATGCCGGGGGAACACCGACGGTATCGCTTCTTCTGAGCACGATTGTAGGCGTGCTTTTTGTCCTCATCTCGTTCCTCAGCGGGCATGCTTTCGAGCGCGTAATTGCGATGCTTTCCTTCTTTTTTGTCGCCAACTATACGCTTTCGTATTTTTCCCTCTTTGCGCTGAGAAGGAGAGAGCCGCAGATGTCGCGGCCATACCGCGCGTGGGGCTACCCCTGGACAACCGGAATCGCGCTGGGAGCTTCCGTGCTTTTTTTGATCGGGTCGATCATCACCGACCAGAAAAACGCGCCGCTGGCGCTAGGGATGCTGCTGTTGAGCTATCCCGTTTTTCGCGTCTTGAAGTGGGTCACTCAGCGCGCCGATGCCAGCGCGGCCAAAAACTCCTAGCTCACTTTTTCAGCGATCGACTTTCCCTGCATAAACAGCAGCAAGTAATCTTTCCCGCCGGCTTTCGAGTCTGTTCCCGACATGTTGAACCCGCCAAACGGATGCGCGCCGACCATCGCGCCGGTGCACTTCCGATTTAGATAAAGATTGCCGACGTGGAACGTTTCTTCGGCCTGTTTGATTTTTTCCGGGTTCTTCGAGTACACCGCGCCGGTCAAGCCAAATTCCGTATTGTTCGCAATTTCCAGCGCCTGGTCGTAATTTTTCGCCTTGATCACCGCGAGCACGGGGCCGAACACCTCCTCCTGGGCCAGCCGCGCCTTCGGATCGACATCCACAATAATCGTCGGTTCGATGAAGTAGCCGTCTCCTGCCGCGCGTTTCCCGCCGGTGAGCAGCTTTCCTTCCTTCTTTCCGACTTCAATGTAATCCAGAATCGTTTTCATCGCCGACTGGCTGACGACCGGGCCCATGTAATTGTTCGGATCGTCGCTCGGTCCGACCGTGATTTTCTTTGTGCGTTCCACTAGCTTCTTCACGAACGTATCATAAATCTTTTCGGAGACGATCGCGCGCGAGCACGCCGAACATTTCTGCCCTTGATACCCGAACGCCGCCTGCACCGTGCCTTCCACCGCCGCGTCGATATCGGCCTCTTCGTCCACCACGATCCCGTCCTTGCCGCCCATTTCCAACACGGTGCGCTTGATCCACATCTGCCCTGGCATGGCCTTGCCCGCAAGCTCGCTGATGCGCAGCCCGACTTCCTTCGACCCCGTGAAGCCAATGTACCGCGTCCTCGGATGCTGTACGAGCACATCGCCAATCACGCTGCCCGGCCCGGTGATGAAGTTCACCGCTTCCTTCGGAATGCCGGCTTCGTACAGAATGTCGATGAATCTTGCCGCGATGGTCGGTGAATCCGCCGCGGGCTTCAGGATCACGGTATTCCCCGTAACCAGCGATGCCACAGTCATTCCCGCCATGATCGCGCAGGGAAAATTCCACGGCGGAATGATGACTCCGACGCCGAGCGGAATATACACAAGGTAGTTGCGCTCACCGCGCATCGGCGTCAGCTTTTGCGGCTCGCCCAATCGCAGCATTTCGCGGCCGTAGAATTCCAGGAAGTCGATCGTTTCGGCAATGTCCGCATCCGCTTCGACCCATGTCTTGCCCACTTCGTAGCACACCAGCGCGTTCAGTTCGAACTTGCGCTCGCGCACGATCTTCGCCGCACGGAAGAGACACTTGGCGCGCTCCTGCGCGGAGACTCTCTTCCAGGTGTCAAAGTATTTGTGGGCGTCCTCGACCGCCTGCCTGGCCATCTCCTTCGTGGCATTTTGAAAAACGCCAATGATTTCCGACGGGCGTGAAGGGTTCATGGACGTGCGCTTTTCCGTGGTGGTCACCTTCTGCCCATTCAGCCACATCGGGTATTCGCGCCCGAATTCCGCCTTCACCTTTTTCAACGCCTCTTCCATCCGCGAGCGGTTCTCCGGCTTCTTAAAATCAATAAAAGGCTCGTTGGTGAACTCGGAAACGTGGACTGTCTGTTCGGCAGTGGCCATGGCGGATTCCCTCCTCGGTGTGCAAACGTCTATTCTACTGCGCCTGCAAACTGGCCGACAAGCAGCGGGCAGTGATCTTTGTGGCGCCTATCCATTTCTTTGTAGGGGCACGATATATCGTGACCTCCTCTTGCACTTCTCCCCTGCGCCCACTCTTCCGCCTTTGTGGCACAGCCACTCCTGGCTGTGCTGCTTTCTCTTGTCCGGGTACAACACTCAAAGCGAGCGCATCTTCCTACATTAACCACCATTATATTCGCTGCATCTCTACACCGCCCAGTTTTCCACTTTCAAACCACGCACACGCCGGAACTCCCGCTCGTTGTTCGTGACCAGCGTCAACCCCGCCGCTTTCGCATGCGCCGCAATCCACAAATCATTATTCCCGATCCTTTGCCCCTTGCGCTCTAACTCGGCTCGGATCGTTCCATAAGCTCCCGCCGCCGTCTCCGGCAATCCCAGCAAGGGAAGCACTTGCGCCAGTTCCCGCAACAACTTGAGCGCCGCCGTGCGTTGCGCGCTCTTCTCCGCCCCGTACACCAATTCGCCAAACGTAATCACCGAGAGCGCCGCCTCTCCCTGCTTCAGCCCGCGAAACCGCCGCAGCACCAGGTCCGGCTTTTCTCGCCGGACGTAAATGCAAATGTTCGTGTCCAGCAGGTAGCGCGCCTCCATCACAGCCCCTTACGTTTCTGCGGCTTGTCCTTCTCCCGCCCCGCCAGCGCCAAGTCCGCGGGCAACGCCGCCAGCAGGTCAAAGGCCCGCGCCATCGTGCCTTTGCGTTCCCGCAGCACGATCTCATCCCCTCGCCGCAAAATCTCCACTTCCTTGCTCTTCACCCGGAACGCCTTCGGCAGCCGCACCGCCTGGCTATTCCCCGACTTGAACACCTTGGCTGTCGCCATCTGCAACCCTCCTCCAAATGTATATACATCGAGTATACACATTTTGTGCGTCTTTTACATCTCGGCGATTTCTACCGGGGCGCTCCGCCGGATAGAATGCTCCCGGCGGTCACTCTCCCCGCCGCCCCGCCACACCGTCATTTCGAAGGGAGCAGGCCGACTTCTTCTTCCCGCTTTGCTCCTGCGAAGCGGTCGGCTTGGGCAGAGAGAAATCTCTCTTCTCTTCAACGCGTCGCGGAAGCTTCGTCGGTGCGAGCAATGAAAAAGACCCGCTCGTCTCCGCATTACCCGCCTCCCTGCCCTATTACCTCTACAGTCAACAGGACCGCGGATGACAGATAACTGGCGACGATAGGGTTCCCACCCGCCAGCCTCTTTCCCCGAAATGTTGTAAGCTGTGGCGCTTCCGGAGGTGGCTCGTGCGTCCCCTACGCCTGCGCTTGACTTGGGTCCTGACCCTCATTGCTTTCTTTGCTTCTTCCGCTGACGCCCATGTCACCCGCGTCGAGATACTTTCCCGCGCCGACCTTCAAGATGGCCGGGCCTTCGGATTGGCGGGCGCCTACGAGAGGATCATCGGCCGCGTCTACTTTGCCATCAATCCAGAAAACATTCACAACCGCCCGATCGTGGATCTGGATAAAGCTCCGCGCAACGCCCAAGGGGAAGTCGAGTTTTCGGCAGACCTCTATCTCTTCAAACCCAAGGACATGGCCAAGGGAAACAACGCCGTGCTGTTCGAAGTCTCGAACCGCGGCGGAAAAGGGATTCTGCGTCTGGTGAACGGCGGAAATACTTCCGACCCAAACAACGAATTCGGAGACGGATTTCTGCTGCGCGAAGGTTACACGATTGCCTGGCTCGGCTGGCAGTTTGATGTCGCGGACCAAGGACAAAATCTCCGTCTCTCCGCTCCCGTTGCTCATGATCCAGGAGGAAAAGAAATTCGCGGCTTGGTGCGTTCCGATTTCACGCCATCCCAAAAAAGAGACGAGATGCCTCTGGGACATATCCTGCTGGGCCCCGCTGGAGGAAAAAGTTATCCGGTCGACGATCCTGCCAGTCCGAAAAATGTCCTCACCGTGCGCGACGCGCCGGATGGCCCGCGGCAGGTAATCCCTCGCGGGCGGTGGAGCTTTGCCCATTCCGTGGAGGGCCAGCTTGTCACCGATCCTCATTTCATTCACTTGGACGGCGGTTTTTTGCCCGGCAAAATTTATGAGGTCGTCTATGAATCGAAAGACCCCGCGGTCGCAGGTGCCGGGCTGGCTGCGGTCCGCGATTTCCTTTCTTATCTTAAATACGATCCCCAGGCCACGGCTCCGGTCCGCCGCGTCTATGCGGTAGGAATATCGCAGAGTGGCCGCTTCCTCCGCCATTTCCTCTACCAGGACTTCAACGCCGATGAGCAAGGCCGCCAGGTCATGGACGGTGTCATTGCGCACGTGGCTGGGGCCGGCCGGGGCAGTTTCAATCATCGCTTCGCGCAGCCTTCGCGTGACGCGCAACCCCTGTCCAGTATCTTCTTCCCGACGGATCTGTTTCCCTACACCGACCTCCCCGAAGCCGACCCGGAGACTGGTGAAACCGCAGGCCTTCTCGATGCTGCGAGCAGGTCGCACACGGCGCCAAAGATTTTCTTCACCAATACTTCCTACGAATACTGGGGCCGATCCGCCTCCCTGATTCACACTTCAACCGACGGTTTGAAAGACGCGGCGCCTGGTGAAAATGCCCGCATCTATTTGCTCGCCGGGTTACAGCATTTTTCCGCCGTTTTTCCGCCGCAGAAGGCCACGACTGGCTCGCCGGATTCCACCGCGCAACAAAGACACAATCCGAATCCCGTCCAATGGTTCTGGCGCGCGCTGATCACCGACCTGGACCAGTGGGTGAAAGACGGAACGCCACCACCGCCGAACACCTATCCTAAAATTGCAGACAGCACCCTGGTTCCTCTGAGCAAATGGACATTCCCGAGAATTCCTGGCGTGAATACACCTCATGAAATGAATTTGGCATACCATCTCGACTTCGGTTCGCAGTGGAGATGGGGAATCATTTCCAACGAGCCTCCCAAAGTTGGAAAAACATTTTCCGTTTTGGTTCCACAAACGGATGCCGATGGTAACGACTTGGGAGGCGTGCGCTTGCCGGAATTGCAAGTACCTCTCGCTACATACACCGGCTGGAATCTGCGGGATCCAAGCATCGGCGCTCCCGATCTGCGTCTCAGCTTCCTCGGTTCCTTTCTCCCTTTTGCTCGCGACGCATCAGAGCGCGAAAAATCCGGCGACCCGCGGCGGTCCGTCGCCGAACGCTACGTTTCACGCGAACAATATATGGGCAAGTTTGCCGAGGCGGCCATGAACTTGATTAAGGAACGTTTTCTGTTGCGGGAAGACTTGACGGCAGTGCTCGAACGCGGCCAGCGAGAATGGAATGAAATCGCCGGTCAGAAATGACTCTGCGGATTCCCAACGCAGGGAGTGCCGAGGGTAAATCCTGGGAATTGAATTGGAGTGTCACGCGGCTCTTGAATGAGGACGGAACTTTGTTTTTCCCGCGTGACTCAATTAAGATTCAAGTTCGCGACTGCCGCCTATTTTGTTCATAGGCCGGCGCTAGATGCAGAAATTTTTCGTCGCCCTGAGTTCTAGCATGATCGAAGACTTATCGCGTTACCATCACCCGGTCGGCAACCTGTTTGCCCGCTCACGCAACTCCGTCGACTGGGACCGGTACCGACTGAGCGAGGAGCAGCTCGAATTTTTCCGCGAAAATGGATACCTAAAAGGCGTTCGCATTCTGAGCGACGAGCAGGTGGAAGCTCTGCGCACGGAATTGGAACAACTGATGGATCCGGCGCACGCCGGCCGGCATTTATTCCACGAATACCATTCCAACGAATCGACAGATCCGAACCGCGTCGTTTTTCACGCCCTGGGCGCTTGGCGCGTTCTGCCCGGCTTTCACGATCTGCTTTGGAACCCCGCTTTTTTGGTGCCGGCATCGCAGTTATTGGACGGTCCAGTGCGCTTCTGGCACGACCAGCTTTTCTGCAAACCGGCGCGGCATGGCGGTGTGGTGGCCTGGCACCAGGATTATTCGTACTGGACAAGAACCACGCCTTTGGCCCATCTCACCTGCTGGATTGGCTTGGACGATTCAACCCGGAAAAACGGTTGCTTGAACTACATTCCAGGAAGCCACAAATGGCCCGACTTGCCCAAACCCGTTTTGACCGGGGAAATGGATGGCCTCCGCGACACTCTGCCCGAAGAGCTGAAAGATAAATTCGAGCCTGTTGCCATTGAGTTGAAAAAGGGTGAAAGCTCGTTTCACCATGCCCGAACGATGCACGGTTCGCGCGCGAACGATACGCCCGCGCCGCGCCGCGCCACCGTTATTAATGTCTTTTGTGATGGCGTCATGTCGGATTCTAATGAACCACTTCTCGCGGGCGTTCCCGTAATTCCTCGCGGGGACCGGATGGGCGGGCAGTTCTTTCCCCTGTTGTTCGACCGCCAGTGAGTGCCAGCAACTACGGGAGAAAGGCAAGGAGCATAGCCGTGAATCAGCCGGGTTATGGCTCGAACAAGAATTTGACAGTGACGGTAACGTGGGCGGCGACGGGCTTGCCTCTTTGCGTCGCGGGTTCGTATTGGTATTGCTTGAGGGCGTCCATGGCGGCGTTTTGCAAGGAAGGCGGCCCCGTGAGCACCTTCATCGTTTTCACGTGTCCCGAAGGGTCCACGACGGCGTCCAGCGTCACGTTGCCCGTAGCAAAGTCCCGCAGCGCTTCCGGCGAAGCAATCGCACGGACCGACTTGATCAGTTTTGGCGTGACGATTGTTGCTTCCTCTGAAGAAGGCGCTGCCGAATCCGGAGCGACTGTGCTCGATGGACGCGGCACAGGTCGCTTCCCGACGGAGGCGGCAACCACGGATTTTTCCTGCACCACCGTCGCAGCTACAGTCGCGTCACGAGGTGCGGGCAGCTCGGGCGCGGCGAGTGAGGAAGGCCCCGCCCCTCTTGCAGGCGCAGGTTGCAACGCATGCTGGGAAGCTGCGCTCAGCGGAGGCGTAGGAGCGTTGCTGGCCCGTGTTGTCGTGCCGGAATTAGAGTGCGCGTCCGGGGTCGTCTGAATCACGGAGCTCACGGTAGGACCAGAGTGAGCGGCAATGTTGGAGGAGGCCGCGGCGGCAGAAATTCTATTCGGCTGCGGCAGCCGGGGAAGCCAATGCAGGTACCGTGCCGCGCCTCCCGCTGCGAGCAATAACGCAGCAGCAACAAGTCCGATCCGCAGCACTCCCGATCGGCCGCTGGTGGCAACTTTCTGCTTGGATTCCGAAAGAGCATCGTGAGTCACCGCGGGCGCGGATGAATTCTCCGTCCCGGTCTGCGTTTGCAGCAATCTCAGTTGCTCGCGCAGCGCCTCGACTTGCTGCTTCAACGCCGTCACTTCGTATGCGCTGGGAGCGCGTGCCGGCACGCTTGGTTCGCCAGCGATGGCTGCCGCACCTTGCACCAGCTGGGCCGCTTCTTTTTGCTGGGCGTTTGCCGGCGAGAGTCCCGGCATTTCGGGAAACTCGATGCCCCAGAATCCGGGCGAAGGCTCGCTGAATTCCACTTCGGCGTAACAACTCGTCGGCCGGAAGTCACGTTTGCGCATTACCTGCGCTACGACTTCGCGGTTCGTTCCCTCGTTGGTAAGAAACAGCAGCTGCCCGACGGTCACCGCTGCGGAGAGCCGAATCACTCCGCCATTCTCAAAGACCAGAACCGTGCTCGCCTCTTCCGTAAACAGCTCCCGCTGGTTGCCGCTTTCTCCTGGGCGCGCGCCGGTCGCGATCACCGGCACTTCGTGAGCTACCGGATTCTTCATTGGAGAGTTCTGAGCGCTTGCCCTGGGCGTTGTCGAAGGGCTCGCCGGCGGCGAGGCAGTCGGATGACGGGTGTGAATTGCGGTGGCCAAAATAGGATTGTCCCTCGTGTGCCTGGGCGACGCATCCCCAGAAAAAGCTCAGGCTGCGAAGAGCCGTCCACGAGACGGCCCGGACATCTCTCTATTTTTGCAGCAAGCGAGCCCGCCGGCCATAGTACAAACGTACAGTGCAGTGCAAGCTGACCCAAAGGACAGCACGTTCGAACAATATCAGCAGGGCGGCACTTCAGACGCCGAGATCGGGATGCAGATCGTTGCCGTGTGTTGTGAGCTTTGCCGTGAAGACTCCGCGTGCGGAGAAAAAGAATAACACACAAGCCGCGCTAGTCATGCATTCGATTGTTACCGACGCTAGCGGTAGCTAGAGGCGAGTCCCGCAGATAACGGTGAATAGCCGCAGTGTCCTTCGGGTAGGCAGAAAAATACTTAACCCAGAGTTGACGGAGAACACAGAGGACACAGAGTGGAAAAGCCACGAAAAGCTCCTTAAGTTATTTGCGGGACGCGACGCTAGTGAGTTCGTTCGAGGATGAGTTTCTGGACGCGCCAGTTCAAAACTTCGGCGACGTAGAGTTCGTTTTCCGAGGGGCAGGCGATTTCGTGAACCCAACCGAATTGGCCGAGTTGCTTGCCGGATTTGCCGAAGACACCGAGAACTTTTCCGTCGAGAGAGAGTTTGTAGATGCGGCCGGGGAAACCGTCAGAGCTGTAGAGGACTTGGTTGGGCGGGGGCGTGATGCAAATGGCCCAAGGAGCTCCGGGGGCCATGGTGCCTGTGGTCGCGGTAGGCTTGTTGCCGATGGCGGGGCGGGCGTTGGGATCGACGGGAACATCGATGGTGAATTGGCGAAGGAATTTTCCATCGGTGTCGAAGACCTCGATGCGGCGGTTGCCGCGGTCGGCGACGTAAATGTTGTCGTGCGCGTCGACGGCGACGCTGTGCGGGGTGTTGAACTGGCCGGGCTGGTCGCCCGGTTCGCCCCAGGACTTGAGCCAGTTGCCGTCCTTGTCGATTTTGGCGATGCGCGAATTGACGTAGCCGTCGCTGATGTAGGCGTTGCCTGCCGCGTCCCACGCGACGTCGGTAACTTGGCGGAACATGCCATCGACGGGAGGCAGCGGCGGCTTGACGTGCTTGAGCGGCTCGGTGCCTTCATCAGAGGCTTCCTGCTTGCGGCCGAAGACCATGACGACGCGGCCCTCAGGATTGAATTTGATGACCATGTCGGAGCCTTTGTCAGTAACCCAAATGTTGTCGTCCTTGTCGACCTTAACAGTATGTGCGAAGGACCAGGCGTAGAGATGGTGGCCGATCTCGTGGAGAAATTTTCCGTCAGAGGCAAACTCGAGGAGTTGCGCGGCGCTCGCTCCATAGGCGGGACCGGTGCTATTGCCTCGCGTGAATACGAAGATGTGGCCTTTGGAATTCACGGCGACGCCCGTAGCTTCACCGAGATGGAGGTCGGGCGGAAGCTTCAGGAAGTCGGGGACGGAGTGGAAACGGATTTCGGGCGTTTGTTGGGCGAAAGCAGGGATGGCGACAAACAGGGCTGCAAATAGGATGGAGCGTTTCATGGAATTCAACCTCGTGATTTTGTTCGTTCGCACCCGCATCATACGCGCGTTTGAGAAATCAGTCGCCTGCTAGAAATTTGTATTGGGCTTCGGTGAGGGGAACGACGGAGAGGCGGCCGATTCGAACGAGTGGGGAGTCTTTGAAGAGTTTGTTGGATTTGATCTGCTCCAGTGTGATGGGCTTGGCGAGTGGTTTTCCGGCTTTGATCTTGACGGCAGGATTCTTGGGGTCGGAGGCGTCCACGGAGACGACAGTGGCGGTGCCGACGGCGCTTTTGCGGTCGCCAGTTTCATAAATGATGAGCCTCGCGCCGGGCTGCATTTCGCGCAGGTTCTTCACGGCAGTGGGATTGGAGACGCCGTCCCATACAGTGACTTTGTCGCGCTGAAGATCGGCAAAAGAATATTCTGAAGGTTCAGTCTTGAGCAGGTAGTTCGAAGACATCGGCACTCACCTCTGTGGTTTGATGTTCCCTATTCTACATGGCGAGCGACCAGGTTACTTCTTCTTTGCGGGAATGAGCCGGGGTAGAGTTCGCCGATTCCGCGAATGATCGATGAGTACGGAAAGCCTCTTGAGTTTTGTTTCTTCTTTTTTTGCATTGATGATCCACCAAGTGCACACCCTTTGGTACCACGGGGCCTGGGAACGGAAGAATTCCCAGGCGGGCTGGCTGGCGCGAAATTGCTTTTCTTGATCACGAGTGAAACGGGCGCTTCTTCGTTGTTCGTAAGAGTAGATGCCGGATTTTTTTTTGCTGCGAGCGGCGAAGGCTTGGAGGCCGGCGGGATGCATCAGGCCCTGCTTTGTAAGCTTTCGAGCGAGGTTGATGTTAATGGAGCTCCAGTTGCTGGTTGGCTTGCGGGGAGTGAAGCGAATTGTGTAGCTAGTTTCGTCGATGCTCTTTCGAACGCCGTCGATCCAGCCAAAGCAGAGTGCTACTTCTACAGATTCGGGCCAGGTCATGCTCGGTTTTTCGGAACTTTTTTTGTGGAAGCCGACGAGTTGCTCGCGGAGCTTGTCATGATGGGCTTCGAGCCAGATGCGGAAGTCTGCGGGCGTGGGAAAGAATGTAGGTCTTGGTGGCATGGGGTCCAACCCGATGTTGACGGACAAGGAGATCCCGCTATTGCTAGGCGATGCTTGAACATTCTACACACATGGCTAAAAGAAAAGAGAGTTAAACCCGGAGACACGGAGAGCGCTGAGAACAGAAAGCGGACAGACCGGAATTTCTGTCCTACCGGGAAGAAAGTTCATGGGAGGCGGAGGCGAAGATTTTGGTGTGGGCGTCGATGTCGGGTTCGGTGGTGGCGGGGGACATGAGGGCCATGTTGTGGAACGGCGTGAGGAGGACGCCGCGGTTGAGGGCGTAGAGGTGGAGGAAGCGTTCGAGTTCGAAATCGGCGGCAGCGGCGGATTCGCCGCCGTTGCGGGGAGGTTTTGCGGCGAAAGTATATTCGGCGCGGGCGCCGAGGCGGATTGCATTCCAGGGGAGGCCGGTAGCGCGGAGATTTTCCGCGACACCATCGGTGAAGCGCTTGGCGAGGGGGATCATACGTTCGAAGGCGGCGGGCGTGAGGATGTGTTCGAGCGTGACGCGCATGGCGGCTAGCGAGAGCGCATTCCCTGCCAAGGTTCCGCCGATGCCGCCGACGTCGCAGTCTTCGAGATGAATGCGGGCATGGATGCGTTGGGCGACTTCTTCGGAGACGCCGAAGGTGGCGCCCGGAATGCCGCTGCCAATGGCTTTACCGAAGACGAGCATATCGGGATCGAGTTTCCATTCGACGGTGCAACCGCCCGGGCCGGCGCAAATGGTGTGAGTTTCGTCGGCGATAAGCAGCGAGCCATAACGGCGCGCGAGTTCGCGCGCGGATTTCCAGTAGCCATCGTCGGGGAGAATGATGCCGACGTTGGTCATGGCGGGCTCGGCGAGGATGCAGGCGACGTCGTGATGCTTGAGCGCGCTTTCGAAGGCGTTGAGATCGTTGAATTCGACGACGCGGGTGGTTTCGGCGGGATTGACGGGCGGGCCGATATTGCCGCGGCGGGGGCCGACCACGCCATATTCGAGCCTGGCAAAAGATTCATCCACGGTGCCGTGGTAGCAGTAGTGGAACACAAGGATTTTCGAACGCTGCGTGATTTCACGGGCGATGCGAATGGCGAAGCGATTGGCGTCGGTGGCGCTGAGAGTAAATTGCCAGTAGGGGAGACGGAAGCGGCGCTGGAGATCTTCACCGACCCAGAGGGCGTCTTCGGTGGGGAGCATGAAGGTGATGCCTTCTTTGACGCGGCGCGCGACAGCTTCGGCGACGATTTCGGGTGAATGGCCCGTCATGGCTCCGGTGTCGCCGAGGCAAAGGTCAATGTATTCGCGGCCATCCACGTCGGTAAAATGCGCGCCTTTGGCAGACTTGACGAAGATGGGGAAAGCGCCAGCCCATTTTTTCATCCAGTTCATGGGGACGCCGTCGAGGAGGGAGGATTGGGCACGATTGTAGAGAGCAGCTGATTTGGGGTGATCGGCGAGGAAGCGGGAATCTTCGCGAGTTTGGAGAGTCTTCAGTTTGGTGCGGTCGATGGTGGTCATGGGAGAACGCGCCCGGAAACGATAATCGCAATGCTGCAAATCATCAAGTGCCACCGAAAGAAGAAAAGTAACGATTGCATCACCGAGCTGAAAGCATTTTGGGTAGTTACGCTGCCTGCGTAGGAACAAATGGATCCCAAACCTAGACACTTCGAGGAAGGCCACAAGAGCTGCAATGGTCAGCGGGGCCAAAACGCCAACCACACTTGGGGCATCGAACAAATGGCACGCGGGCCGCAACTGTAAGCCCGTATAAGACAACAAGGAGTGCCCAACCTAATGATGCTCCCAGCACAATATTGGCAAAGCCGTTGGAGGAATTGGGGAACACTCGAAAAGCAAGGAGCATGGCGAAAAAGAAAGGCGGGATAGCCAAGGCGTATCGATTTTTCCGTAGGAACAGTCTTTTTCTTAGAAGCCTCGCGTATTCCTGCGACGTCGCAGGGAAATCACTTGTGGATTGTTTTGCAATGGCTGCGCTCTGATTAGATTATAAGCGCAAAATCAGCAACGTCACGCTGACGGTGTGATGGATTGAAGTGGTGGCAAGGCAGCCGGGTGCTATCGAAGTTCGCGGATGATTTCGCGAGCAGCGTTGGCGCCGGAAGCGCCGGTCAGGCCGTTGCCGGGATGCGTGCCGGAGCCGCAAAGAAAAAGGCCGCGGATGGGCGTTTTGTAACGCGCCCAATCCAGGACAGGGCGCATGGTGAAGAGCTGATCGAGAGCGAGTTCGCCGTGAAAAATGTGGCCGCCGGTGAAGCCGTAGGATCTTTCGAAATCAAGCGGCGTGATGACTTGCATGTATTCGATGAGATTGGGCAAATTCGGCGCGTAAGCGGCCAGGGTTTTGACAACGGTGTGACCCAGGTCGTGGCGGCTCGAGTCCCAGCTCCCTTCTTTCAGCTTGAATGGGGCGAATTGGACGCAGGCGGAGAGGACGTGCTTGCCATCGGGAGCGAGCGAGGGATCGAGAATCGTGGGGATGGTGACATCGAGCCAAGGGGCTCTCGAGAATTCGCCGTACTTGGAGGCGTCGAAGGCACGTTCGAGGTAATCGATCTCGGGGCCGATATGAATGCGGCCGGATAGCGCCTTGAGAAAGCCCTCCGTCGCGTCCAGCGCAGTGAAAGTCGGCAGACTGCCGAGGGCGAGATTGACCTTGGCGACGGTGCCATTGGAGCGAAAATTTTTCATGCGGTTGGCGAAGGTGGGGTCGAGTTGCGTAGGATCGACGAGATGGAAAAAGGTGCGTTTGGGATCGACGCCGGAGACGACGGCTTCGACGGCGATTTCTTCGCCATCGGCGAGAACGATGCCGGTGACGGCGCCGTCTTTGACGAGAATGTGGCGGACTTCGGCATCGGTGCGGATTTCAGCGCCGGCTTGTTTCGCGGATTCGGCGAGAGCGCGCGTGAAGGAGCCGAGTCCGCCGCGTGGAAATACGGCAGGGCCTACGGGATGGGCATCGGCGCCGGCGCGCAGAAGAAGGACGGCGGTCGATCCGGCGGACCAGGGGCCAAGCGCGGCGCCAAAAATGCCGCGCGCGGCGATGACGGCGCGAAGGAGTTCGGTTTCGAAAAATTCGGCAACGAAGTCCGCAACGGCCATGGGACCCCATCGGAGCAGATCGAATATGCCGGACTTTCCAAGGCGGCGAACGCTGCGGCCGGTCTTGAGGAAACTCCAGAGATCTTCGGGAGTGGGTTTATCGATCGCGGGAGGCGTGATGGAAGTGAGCTGCGTAAAAAAGCGGGCGGTTTTTTCGAGCGACAAAGCAAATTGGGCGTACTTGGCGGAGTCCTTGGCGGAGATACGGGCAATTTCGGCGGCGGTTCTGGCGACGTCGTTGTAGAAAAGGAGCGCCTTGCCGTCAGGCGTCGGAGCAAAGACCCGCGGATCGGGATAGAGAATTTCACAATCGAAATTATCGAGTTGCAGATCGCGCGCGACATCGGCGCGGAGCGGACCGAGCGTGTGCGCGAGAGTGGAGGCGCGGAAGCCGGGATGAAATTCCTCGGTGATGGCGCCACCGCCGACCATTTCGCGCCGTTCGAGGACCAGGGGCTTGAAGCCACCCCTGGCGAGATAAAAAGCGGTGATGAGTGCGTTGTGCCCGCCGCCGATGAGAACCACGCGCTGTCCGATGGGCATGGTTAGTTGGCCGCCTTTGACGCGGTCGCAGTCGAGCGCGAAGAACCGCCCTTCCATTCTTTAAGGATGACCTGGCTGGCGATGCGGCCGTTGGCGCCCATGATGCCGCCGCCAGGGTGGGTGGCGGATCCGCACATATAAAGGTTGGGGATGGGCGTGCGGTAGTAGGCCCAGCCGGCGACGGGGCGAAGGAAAAAAAGCTGTTCGAGAGAAAGCTCGCCCTGGAAAATATTGCCTTGCGTGAGGCCGAATTCGCGCTCGAGATCGAGCGGGGTGAGGACCTGTCGGCCGATGATGATGTCTTTGATGTTGGGCGCGTACTCGGCGATGGTGTTGATGACGTTGTCGCCGAAGGCTTCTTTCCGATCGTCCCAGGTGCCTTCGGCGAGCTTGTAGGGTGCGTACTGCACGAAGCAAGAGAGAACGTGTTTGCCGGGAGGCGCGACGCTGGGGTCGGTGAGGCTGGGAATGACCATGTCGATGTATGGCTTGCGGGAGTAGCGGCCGTATTTGGCGTCGTCGTAAGCGCGCTCCATATATTCCATGCTAGGAGAAATGGAGATGGCGCCGCGAAGATGCGCGCCCGGGCCGGGGAGGCATTTGAAATTGGGGATCGCGTCGAGGGCGAGATTGACCTTGCCGGATGAGCCGCGAAATTTGTAGCGGCGGACGCCTTCGAGAAAATCTGCGGGGAGCTCGCGCGGTTCGAGGAATTTCTCGAACGTAAGATGCGGGTCGACGCTGGAGGAGACGACGTTTGCGAAGATTTCTTCACCGGATTGGAGAACGACTCCCGCGGCGCGGCCGTTCTTGACGAGGATTTTGCCGACGGATGCTTTGGTGCGGATTTCGACGCCGGCTTCGCGGGCGGCGTCCGCGATGGCGTTCGAAATGGCGCCAGTGCCGCCGCGGCTGAAGCCCCAGGAGCGGAACGCGCCATCGATTTCGCCCATATAGTGGTGAAGGAGAACGTAAGCGGTGCCGGGCGAACGAATGCCGAGGAACGTCCCGATGATACCGGAAGCGGACATGGTGGCTTTCAGAACATCGGTCTCGAACCACTGGTCGAGAAAATCGGCGGAACTCATGGTCATGAGCTGGACGAGGGTGTAGCGCTCGTCGGAGGATAGTTCGCGGAAGCGCTGCAGCAGGAAGTGAAGCTGCTTAAGGTCCTTCGGATTGAGCGTGGTGGGGTCAGGCGGCACCATGGAAAGCATGGGCTTCACGAAGCGGCACATCGGCGTCATCATCTTCGAGAATTCGTCGTAGGCTTCGGCATCGAGGCGGGAATGGCGGCGGATGTCGCGGACGGACTTGGCGTGGTCGTTCATGCGCCAGAGGTAGTCGCCGCTGGGCATGGGGGAAAAGGTGCCATCAAGCGGAAGAATCTCGAGGCCGTGGCGAGGGAGATCGAGTTCGCGGATGATTTCGGGGCGAAGGAGCGAGACGACGTAAGAACATTCGGAGAAAAGAAAGCCGGGGATAATTTCTTCGGTGACGGCGGCGCCACCGAGCACGTGGCGGCGTTCGAGGACGACGGCCTTCTTCCCTCCTTTGGCGAGGTAGGCGGCGTTGACCAAGCCGTTGTGGCCGCCGCCGATGACGATGACGTCGTAGTGCTCACCCATTCGGTATGACTCCGGTATATCTCCGTCGAGAGCGACCGCGAAACGACCATGGCCAACTGCGATCGCAAAGCCGTCAACAGAAAATGAAAAGCTGTGGGAAACGAAGAGTGAACATTCTACTGAGAGCAGACTTTGGGCACAAGTCACGGAGCTAGGGCTTTCTTGAGAGGCGGGTCGGTTTGTGGAGCCGGGACCAGAGTTTCCGACCAGCAGATGAACCCAATAACTGATAGACGTGCGTAACCCACGCGCGGCGAATCCGAGCCGGCCGTTCCATCCTGACAAACCGGAAGCTGAACCAGCACCGTTTCTTGTACCGTGCGGGTTCGATGCGCTCGGGTGCGGGTGTCTTGCAAAGGGCCGCAGGATTGGGGCAAGCTAGCCGGGCTGCGGAGGTGATGGATGAGGAAGCGAATTCTGTGCGTGGTTGCAATGCTGGCGATGAGCGGGAGTGTTTTGATTGGGCAGAGCGGCGCGCCAACCGCGGCGCCGCTGACGGTGATTCGCGCGGGAATGTTGATCGACGGGGTGAGCGATGCGCCGCGGAAGAATCAGCTCATTTTCGTGCGCGGGGAGCGGATTGAAAAAGTGGCGGACGGTTCGGCGGAGATCCCGGCGGGGACGACGTTGATTGATCTTTCGAACGCAACGGTCTTGCCGGGGCTGATCGATGCGCACACGCATATTTTCCTGTGGGGCGAGGACCCGGCGAAAGGCGGTTACGACGCGAATATTTTGAAAGCGGGAATCGCGTTGCGGGCGGCGCGGGCTACTTATGCGGCGCGGCGGGCGCTGGAGCAAGGTTTTACCACGCTGCGGGATGTGGAGACGGAGGGCGCGGGATACGGCGACATAGAGATCAAGCAAGCGATAGAAGAGGGAACGATTCCCGGACCGAGAATTTTCGGCGCGACGCGGGCGATATCGACGACGGGCGGATACAACCTGGAAGGTTATGCGCCAGAACTGGAAATGCCCAAAGGCGCGCAACTTGTGGATGGACCGGTGGAAGCGAGGAAGGCGGCGCGGCAACAACTGGAGCACGGCGCGGACTGGATCAAGGTGTACATGACGCACCGGTCGTGGGTGGACAAGCAAGGAAACCTGGTTTCGCAGCCGACGCTAACGGTCGAGGAGTTGAAGGCGATCGTAGACGAGACGCACGGATGGCAGAAAAAAGTGGCGTGTCACGCGTACAACGGAATCGGACTGCAGCGGGCCCTGGATGGCGGATGCGATTCGATCGAGCACGGACTGGAGATTACCGACGCGCAGATCGCGCAGATGCAGCGGCAGGGGACGTGGTATTGCCCGACGCTTTCGCCGTATTACGACGATTGGGCGCCGGCGGACACGCTGGAGGGAAAGCGCGACCGTGCGCGGGCGATGGTTCACGAGACCTCGTTTCGAAAGGCGCTGAAGGCGCACCTGAAAATTGTTTATGGAACGGACATGGGCGGGATTCCGTGGACGGAACCGATGGCGCAAGAGTTTAAGAGAATGGTCTCTTTGGGGATGTCGTCGATGGACGCGATTCAATCGGCGACATCGCGAGCGGCGGAGATGCTGGACATGAAAGGAGAGATCGGGGTGATCGCTCCCGGCGCCTACGCGGAAGTGATCGCGGTGTCCGGAGATCCGCTGAAGGTTGCCGGAGAACTGGAGCACGTGCGGTTTGTGATGCACGATGGAGCGGTGTTCAAGAATGAGATCGCGAAGTAGGAAGCTGCGGGGATGCGCAGGGGTCAACGCTTGACGCCGATGCCGTTCCAAAATGCGATGCGGTCCTTGATTTCAGCGGCTGCGGGCTTCGGCTGGGGGTAGTACCAAGCAGCGTTGTCGTTCTGCATGCCGTCGACTGCAACATGGAAATAGTGGGCAGTGCCCTTCCACGGACAGACCGTAGTGTGATTGCTGGGCTTGAGGAATTCTTTATTGACACTTTCGGGCGGGAAATATTGGATGCCCTCGACAACGACAGTGGCGCTGCTTTCCGCGATGGTTTTTCCGCCCCAGGATGCTTTGGCCATTTTGTACCCCTCCGGCGCAGAACGATTGCTTTACATCGGGCTGCCGCCGGACAGATGAACTTGCCCCAGCGATTAGATGCACGGGTGGCAGAATCGGCTCAGAAATTCGTGCGCAACGGAAAAGAGACCTGCGCTTCGAAACAAAGAAGCCGGCGCAAAGCGACTCTTGGGGGAAGCGCGACGGGGGTTTGCTGCAATCAGCCGCCACAATGGAGGAAGAGCAAATGAGCGAGCAGAATCTTGAAAACCATGGAAAGTCTGTACCTTCGTATCATTTTTTTGCCGTGCCAGTTTTTCTGATCAATTTCCTGTGGTCGCTGTACCGGCTGAAGAAGCTGGGGATTTCCTTCCAGGGAATCTTTGGATTGATTTTGGCCGCGGCCCTCGTGGTCCTGGTCTTCCAGGCGCGACTATTTGCGCTAGCGGTGCAGGACCGCGTCATACGGCTCGAAGAGCAGCTGCGGTACGCGCGAGTGCTGCCCGCGGAGCTTCAAGCAAGATCCGGCGAGCTCACCATTGGACAAATTGTTTCGCTGAGATTTGCGAGCGACGCGGAGCTACCGGCGCTGGCGCGAAAAGTGCTGGATGAAAAAGTGACAGAACGCAAAGCGATCAAGCAACTGATTAAGCAGTGGAGGCCGGACTACCTGAGAGCATAAGCTACGGGATTCCTAGAAGATACTGCGAATCACGCCTCCCTCAGCGCGGACGGCGGAACCGTTGATGGCCGTGGCTTGAGTGCTGGCGATGAACGCGACCACGGCAGCGACTTCTTCAGGTGTTTCGAAGCGCTTCAAGAGCGAAGAGGGGCGCACGGTCGAAAAAAACTGCTTTTCGATTTCTGCTTTCGTTACGCCCTGCTGTTTAGCCATGCCTTCGACAAAGTCACCGACACCTTCCGATGCGGTGGGACCGGCGAGAATAGAATTCACGGTGACGCCGCTGCCCGCGACGGATTCCGCCAAGCCTCGGGCGATAGCCACCTGGGCGGTCTTGGTCATCCCGTAGTGAATCATTTCGGCAGGAATGTGCTGCGCAGATTCACTGGAGATGAAGATCACGCGGCCCCAGTTTTTCTTTAGCATGCCGGGTAAATAGTGGCGCGAAAGTCGAACGCCGCTCAGGACGTTCACTTCGAAAAATCGGAGCCAGCCGGAATCGGGGATTTCCAGGAATGGCTTGGGCTCAAAGATTCCGAGGTTGTTCACCAGAATGTCCGCCTCCGGTGCTTGCTGCAAGAATGCCGCAACACCCGGGGCCGTTCCGAGGTCAGCGGCAATCCCGCGGACATCGGCATTCTTGACACGCCGCCGGATGCTCTCAAGGGCAGCCGTCACTCTTGCGTCTGTGCGGCCATTGACAATGACCTGCGCGCCTTCGGCGGCGAGTGCGGCAGCGATGGCGAAGCCAATGCCCGCGGTCGAGCCGGAGATGACAACTTTTTTTCCTTTGAGTCCAAGGTCCACTTCTTGGCTCCACTTTGACTATTAAGAACTTTTATCGGGCCGTGGCAACGGCAGCTGCGCCTTCTATTCCCGCGATCTCTTGGGCGGTAAGCTTCAGTTCGCCGGCGCTCATGACGCCCTCAGCTTGTTTGGCATTGCGCGCGCCAACGATCGCGCCGGTCACTGCAGGATGACCGAAGGTCCAGGCGATGGCCACTTCGCCTGGCGTGCCGCCGTGACGCGCACCAACTTGACGAAGGCGCTCGACAAGCTCCAGATTCTTCGAGAGTCGCGGCTCGCGGAATTCCGGATTGCGGCTGCGAAAATCATCGGCCGGCAGAGTGGCGGCACGTTCGCGGGTCATGGCTCCGGTGAGCAGGCCGGAGGCCATCGGAGAGTAAACAATTACGCCGATTCCTCGCTTTTCGCAGTAAGACAGAGTTTCCGCTTCGATCTGCCGCCGGACCAGCGAGTAAGGAGGCTGAAGAGATGTTACCGGGGCAATCTTTTCGGCGCGCTGAATCTGCTGTGCATTAAAGTTAGAAACGCCGATCCAACGAACTTTTCCTTCTTTCTTGAGCGCGGCAAGCGTTTGCCATGCTTCTTCGAGCCCGGGGCCATTGTCGTCCGGGGGCCAATGGATCTGGTAAAGATCGATCGCGTCTACGTGCAAGCGACGCAGGCTGTCCTGGCATTCGCCGCGGATCGAAGCAGCGCTGAATTCCTTTCTGACGTTCCCTTTTTCGTCCCAGCGAAGGACACACTTGGTGAAAACATAGGGGCGCGGGCCGCGCCATTCCTTCAGCGCGCGGGCTACGATTTCTTCCGAATGGCCGGTGCCATAGACGGCGGCGGTATCGATCCAATTGACGCCAAGTTCGAGCGAACGATGTATCGCCGCGATGGAATCCGCATCATCCTGCGGACCCCAGGCAAATTCCCAGCCTGACCCGCCGATGGCCCAGGCGCCGTAACCGACACGAGTAATTTTGATATCCGAGTTTCCCAATTTTCGCGTTTCCATTTAGCCGCTCTTCCCGAGACGCGCGCTGGACGAACTTGCCGCGCAGCGAATCTGTTTATTCACCCTCTTTACGTTGGATGAACATACCGCAAAAAAAGTTAGAAGGCATCCGGAGGAAAGAAAAAAGACAAGAACTCGCTTGGTTGGCGATGAAAGCGGCTTCCCGGGAATCTAATAGCTAACAAACAAACGAGCGGCGCCCCGGCCTAGCCGGGGCGCCGCTCGTCGAAACTAAAGGTGAATGTGACGAAAGCTAGATGGTCTTGGTTGCCGCCGCGCCCGCCGAGGAGGTCCGGGCAAATGCATTCCCACCAGATTCCTTTTCTGGACTCTTGTCGATTTCGATGGACCCTTTGAAGTAGGCGCCATCTTCTATCATGATGCGGGAAGTAGTCAGGTCACCGTTGACCGAACCATCCTTCTTGATTTCAATTCTATCCTTCGCGCGAAGGTTTCCCTTCACGTTGCCGTACACCACCACCTCGCGGGCAATGATGTCGGCGGTCACTTTCGCGGTGGCCCCGACAGTCAGCTTCCGCTCATCGAGCGTAATCAGTCCTTCGACCGAGCCATCGATCAACAGATCTTCGTTGCCGGAGATCTCACCTTTCACTTGCAGGCTGGCCCCGAGCCGCGCCGTGGCGCGGTCCGCGGTTGCACCCAATGGACGCATCGCATCTGTACTCATCGCGGGTTTATCCTCCCAAGTCGCCGGAGCGGACTTCGGCGACTGATTCGTTTGTAAGTTTCTTGCATCCGGTTGCCCGGCTTGCGGTGCATCCGGTTTCTTATTGCCCCACATCGGACCTCCCAAGGGACAGCCCCACGCCACGCAGATTTCCGGCCGGGGTACTGCAAACTGTATTCCTCGGAAGTGCGCGCAGCAAACAAAGTGTGTAGCTGCTGTTCCAGACAGTAACTAGACTTCAGGACAGGGCGTGCCAGGGCCGGAGGGCAGTCCACAAAAATACTGAAGGAATCCGCGTCAAATGTAAAGCGGCGTGCGGCGTGAGGGCCGAGCCTAATAGTTTGGTTTGTCCGGGACCGGTTGCGTGGCAACGAAATCGCCGTGAAAACGGCGGGCGTAAGAATCGAGCAACAGCTGAATTCGTTGGTGGCTTTGGGACTTCAGAATGAAACCCGCGTGGTGATACTTCGTGACGCGATAAACGATTTCGGGGTCTGCATATGCGGAAGTATCGGGGTGCTCCTGGCGGGCAAGAGAAAGAATCACGCCCGCATAGTCGTAACGTTTGGCCGGAAGTTGATAAGCATGTTTCCCTGCCCCTATTTCGAGCCGTGCCCACTCGCGCCAGAGATTGATGCCAGTTGCGGTCTCGATGACGTCCGAGATATAGGCCCCGCCGACGCGAGCCGCCACTTCGATGAAATAGAACTTGCCGTCGGCGTGCGACCGCAGGAACTCGGCATGGGCCACGCCGCGCACGAGGCCAAGGCCTTCGATTAGTTTGCGATTGATTTCGAGGAGCGATTTGGTTTCTTCCGCTTCACGCGGAAGGGTGCGCGTCGTGAATACGCCGCCGTGATGCGAGGTATCGAGCGGCGGCGTACCGTACGCGTGAGCTTCACCGAAGGCAATACCGCGCTCCCAAATCACGCTGTCGACATGATAGACCGCGCCCGGAACGAATTGCTCGAGCAAGTAGAACGATTGCTGATCGCCGAGCTGGTCGAGCCATGGCCAGAGCTCTTCCTGCGAATGAATTTTTTTCATGCCGATGCCGGAGGCCTGCGAGCGGGGCTTAAGCAGCCAGGGACTGGGAACCCGGGTCATGAATTCGCGAAGATGATCGTAGTTGAGCACGTGGACGAATTCGGGGACGAGGATGCCTTTTTCCCGGGCCCGCTCGCGCATCGCCAGCTTGTCGCGAAAATAGCGAACGGCAGTGAGGCCCATGCCGGGGATACGGAGATGCTCGCGAAGGGCGGAGACATTCTCCATGTCGAATTCATCGAGAGCCGCGATGCGATCGATGGACTGCGACCTTGCAGCATAGCTCACGGCGTAAATCAGATTTTGCAGCGGAAGCTCTTCCGGCATGGTGAATACTTCGTCGATACATTCGAATGGCCACGCTGCGTGGCGAAGTTTTTCGACGGTCAGTAGAAGAACGCGGCAGCCGATGGCTTTGCAGGTGCGGATGAATTCCTGGCCCTTTTCGTAGGAACTGACACAGAGAATGGTGAGAGGCCGGCCCTCCAGCATTCGACGCCCCCTGGAAACCAAGTGACTAGAGCGCGGATTATACAGCGGCCTCGCGCGCGGGGTATAGAAATCGCAGAAACGGTCCGACGCGTTGCGCCCAAGCCGTTTCGTTGTGCTCCGCGCCTTCGACGCGCTCGTAGTGCAAGTCTTTCCCGAGCTTCCAGCCTTTTTCGAGAAGCACGTCACGGAACTTCTGAACGTCCTGCACGATGCGCGGGCCTTCGCGTGTGCCGATATCCAGCCAGATGCGCGGACGGGGCTCGACGGTTGCTGTCCGGGCAAAACGGTGGATGACCTGCTGGTTCCACCAGACCGACGGCGAGAGCGCGGCGATTTTCCCAAAAATCCGCGAATGCTGGAGTCCTAGATAGAGGGAGACCAGGCCGCCCAGCGATGAACCCCCGATGCCGGTGTGCTGCGGGCCGGAGAGCGCGCGGTATTCGCGATCGACGAACGGCTTCACTTCTTCGATTACAAATTTTGCATAGCGGTCGGCGCGGCCGCCGCCGAGCTTGGGAATTTCGGTGGGAGTGTATTCACGAATCCGCGCTCTTGTGTTATACATCCCGACGATGATCAGAGGGGCGACCGTGCCCGCTTGAATGCAAAGATCCGCGGTCTGCCCGACGTGCCAGTCCTGCCCCTGGATGAAGGAAGTGGCGCCATCAAACAGATTCTGGCCGTCATGAAGATAGAGGACCGGGAAATGGCGCAAGGACTGGCGAGCGTATCCGGGCGGCGTGTAAACGATGAGGTCGCGCTGGTTGCGGAGAAAGCGCGAGCGAAATTGTTCGTGTTTGCTGAGCTCTCCGGAACTCACGGTGCGATCGTCACCAGAAGATCTTTCGCTTCGACGTGCTGCCCGGAGGTCACCAGCAGCTTCACGATGCGCCCTGACATTGGCGCATAGATATTGGACTGCATTTTCATGGCTTCGAGCGTCAGAAGTTTTGCGCCACGTTCCACCGTGTGATTCGCTTGCACGGCGATACCGCTGATGACACCCGCGGTTGGAGCGGCTACCTGTCCAGGATCGGCGGGGTCGGCCTTCGGATGAGCGCGCTCAACCACGCGCAGGGCCCGGTCGCGGACGTTTACTTCGCGGGGCTGTCCGTTCAGTTCAAAAAAGAGCGTGCGTGTGCCATCGGGATGCGGTTCGCTGATGGTCAGAAACTTGATGATGAGAGACTTTCCGGATTCGATTTCGACGGTGATTTCTTCGCCGGGCTTCAAACCATAAAAAAATGCGGGCGTGGGTAAGACGCTGACATCCGAATAAGTCTGCCGAAACTTGTCGTACTTAGTGAAAACGTCGGGATAAAGCAGATAGCTCAGCAGGTCGTCACGGCGAACGGCATGACCGAGTTTTTTCTCGAGGGATTTTTGCTCTTCTTCGAATTTCACAGCTTGCAGGCTCGCACTTGGGCAGCCGCGAAGGGGAGCCTGGCCTCGCAGGATGATCTTTTGCAGCTTTTTCGGCCAGCCGCCGGGAGGCACACCCAGGACACCCGAAAACATCTCGACAACCGAATTGGGGAACGAGACGTCGAGTTTTTCGTCGAGCTTGAGAATGTCAGCCGGCTGCATCTCCTTGGCCATCAGGAAAAGCGTCATGTCGCCGACGACTTTGCTCGATGGCGTGACTTTGACGATGTCGCCGAACAGCTGGTTCACCTCGGCGTATATCTTTTCGGCTTCGCGCCAACGATGACCGAGGCCCATGGCGGCAGCCTGCTCACGCAGGTTGGTGTATTGGCCGCCGGGAATTTCATGCTGGTACAGGCGCGCCGACCCGGCCTTTGGACCGGAGTCGAACGGAAGATAGTAAGTGCGAATGGTTTCCCAATAGTCGGAGCACTCGTTGAGCGTGTCGACGTCGAGCTGCGTGTCGCGAGGAGTGTGACGGAGCGCTTCGACGATGGAATTGAGATTGGGCTGGCTGGTGCCTCCGCTCATGGCGGCGATGGCTCCATCGGCGACATCGACTCCGGCATCGGCCGCTTTCAGCACGGAGGCCGAGTTGATGCCGCTGGTGTCGTGGGTATGAAAGTGGATCGGAATGCCAACTTCCTGACGCAGCGTCTTCACCAATTCGAATGCCGCGTATGGTTTGCACAGACCAGCCATATCTTTGATCGCCAGGAAGTGCGTGCCCAGTTTTTCCAATTGCCTGGCCATCGTGACGTAATAGATGAGCGAGTACTTCGGGCGGCCTTTGTCAAGGATGTCGCCGGTATAGCAAATCGCAGCTTCACAAACGGCGCCGGTTTCGAGTGCAGCATCGATCGAAACGCGCATGTTTTCGATGGAATTGAGCGAATCGAAGATGCGGAAAATGTCGATTCCCTGGGCGTGGGCTTCGCGTACAAATTCGATGATGACGTTGTCGGGATAGGAGGCGTAGCCCACGGCGTTGGCGCCGCGGAGGAGCATCTGGAAACAGATATTGGGAATGCGCTCGCGCAGCTCGCGCAATCGTTGCCAGGGATCTTCGTGCAGGAAACGCATCGCCGTATCAAAGGTCGCTCCGCCCCACATCTCAAGGCTGAAAAGTTTAGGCAGGCGATGCGCGACGGCGCTGGCAGTGGCGAGCAAATCGATCGTGCGGACGCGTGTGGCCATAAGCGACTGGTGCGCGTCGCGGAAGGTCGTATCGGTAATGAGCAGGCGTTTTTCTTTTCGTGCCCAGGACGCGAATTTCTTCGGTCCAAGCTTTTGCAGAAGCTGGCGGGTGCCGGCCGGCAATTTGCCGGCGGGCGTTGCGGGGATGACTGCTGCTTCGATTTCTTTCGGGATCTGCTTGTCCTTCACTTCCGGATTCCCGTTAAGGATGACGTCGCCGAGATAGGAAAGCAGCTTGCTAGCGCGATCGCCGCGGCTGGGAAAATGGAAAAGCTCGGGCAACTCGTCGAGGAAGGAGGTCGTGACTTCGCCGGCGCGAAACTTCAGGTGATTCACAACGTTTTCGACGAAGGGGATATTCGTTTTTACTCCTCGAATGCGGAATTCGCGGAGGGCGCGGTCCATACGCTGACAGGCCTCGGGAAGATTTGCGCCCCAGGCCGTGACTTTGACGAGCAGCGAATCGTAATAGGCGGCGAGCATCGCGCCGGCATAAGCGGTGCCGCCATCGAGACGGATACCGAAACCCGCGGGAGAACGATAGGTGGAAATTTTTCCGTAGTCAGGGGCGAAGTTTTTCTCCGGATCCTCGGTGGTCACGCGACACTGGAGAGCCACGCCATTGAGCGGGACATTCTCCTGATTCGGCAACGCCATCGGCGGCTCATGCAGCTTGTGACCTTGCGCGACGAGAATCTGCGAACGCACGAGATCGATACCCGTGACCATTTCGGTCACGGTGTGCTCGACTTGAATGCGGGGATTGACCTCGATGAAATACCACTTGTGCGAATCCACGTCGTAGAGAAATTCGACAGTTCCAGCATTGCGATAGTTTGCCTTGCGCGCCAGTTGCAACGCCGCATCGCAGAGTTCGCCACGAATACTCGCGGCGAGATTGGCGGCCGGAGCAACCTCAACGACTTTTTGGTGGCGGCGCTGGACTGAGCAATCGCGTTCGTAAAGATGGAGCAGGTTGCCGTGATGGTCGGCGAGAATCTGTACTTCGAGGTGGCGCGCGCGCGGCAAATACTTTTCGAGAAAAACGGATGCATCCCCGAAAGCGGAGCGTGCTTCGCCCTGAGCTTCTTCGAGTAAGGCATCGAGCCGCGCGGCGTCATGAACGACGCGCATGCCGCGGCCGCCCCCGCCCATCGCTGCTTTCACAATGATGGGATAGCCGATTTCACGCGCTATTTTTTGCGCCTCCGCTGCCGACTTGACCGGATTCTCGGTTCCCGGAAGCACAGGAACGCCAGCCGATGCGGCCAGCCTGCGAGCTGCAGTCTTGTCGCCCAGCAATTCGAGAAGATTCGGCGGTGGACCAACGAAAATAATGCCGGCTTTTTCGCAGGCGCGCGCTAGCGCAGGGTTTTCGGAAAGAAAACCGTAACCAGGGTGGATGGCGTCGACGCCCTTCTCTTTCGCCAGTGCGACGATTCCCGCAATGTCCAGATAGGCTTCCACGGGACCCTTGCCGGCGCCTACCTGATATGCTTCGTCAGCCTTGAAGCGATGCAGCGCGAGCCGGTCTTCCTGTGAATAGATGGCCACGGTGCGCAAGCCAAGCTCGTTGGCAGCCCGAAATATACGAATGGCGATTTCGCTGCGATTGGCGGCGAGTAGTTTGCGGATCGCTTTGGTTTTCTTCATCTCAGAGTCGCTCAATGGGTCGCGCGAAATTCTACATTGTTTCATGGTGACGATGCGACTCAGTAGCAGTTTTTTCGAGAGAACTGTTTGTTTTTGTGCGCCGAGAGAAGACGCCCCGCGGGATGCATGCCGCCCTATGGACTGGTTGGTCCCTCGGGCACGGCCCGTTGCGCGGAATTCGCGGGATTAGAGGTGATCATCGCCGATCTCAACTGTTGCAGCTGGGTTTGGACCTTCGCCCAGGCCTTGGCGTTGCGTTTCGTCGCATACGGCGCGTCCGGTTCGGCAAAAAAGTGCAGAAGCTCCGCTTTCACGTCTGATGTGGCGCTCGCGAATTTATTTTCCGCCAGCTTATCCAGCAATTCCGCATGCGCTTCATCGTTCAATCGGTATTTTCCGGGACCGGTGCTCTCTCCAACGTCGAAATTGTTATTGGGCAGGTCCAGCCTGGCTTCGCGAACCTCCGTCAAGAGTCCACGATAGCGGTCGAGCGTGGCATTGAAACTGGCTTCAAACATCTGTTCGGTCTGCGGCGTAGGCGTCCTGAACTGCAGGATCTTGAGCGGACCGAACTTGGGGATTAACTTGAAGAGAAACGCGAGAAAACGCTCGTATGGGCTGGGTTTGCGGTAATCCTTGCCCCATTCGCGCTCGTAATTTGAACGGGACAGATTGAACAGAAACTTTCTCTTCGTTGCGTTCGGAATGTCGTCCTTGATCTCGTCTTTCTTGAGGTGCCAGGCGATCCGAGTGGCTTTCGGAATGAGGTTGCCGACGTCGTGGCGGTAAGAACTGAGAGCTTTGTCTTCGTTCACGAGCACATCTTTCAGTTCGAGGCCGTAGGTTTCCCGAAACGCCTGCTCGAGAACCGGGCGGGAAACTTCGAAACCGATGAAGTCGTGATAGCTGTCCGGAGCGTAGCGTTCCCGCGCGATTTCGAGAACGTCAAAACCAAATTCCGTCTTCACGTGCGCGAGCTTGTTGTCCTCAAACGAAACGCTGTCGCCGTATTTCTTCCGCAGCCCCGGATACAGAATCGGAACGGCTCGGTTGGTGCCGATGCGGTGACCGTCGTTGTCCGCGGCGTAGTGCGCGAGCGCGCCGACGGCGAAAGCGAACTCGTTTACATCTTTCGCGTCTCGCAGCAGCGCCTGGATAAAATCGCCGCTGCGGACGTAATGCGTGAGGTCGCTGAAAAAAGGGCTGCCGTAAGGGTAGTAGCCCATATCTTGAATGATGGCTCCGCCATAAGCGTAGGCTTGCGCCCTGCTCAGATCCTCCTCGGTTGCCTGCGGGAATTTTTTCAGGAGGAGCGGCTTGATGTGCGTCTCCCAAGCGGCATCGATGATGGCCTCATGAGAGAGGACAGCGTAGGCGTGAACGGGAGCCGGCAAGGCCAGCAGAACGGCGATCAAGCAAACGACAATCACAGGGGTGCGAGCAAGCTGGCAATGCATGATTCCAGCTGACGGCGGAAAACGACGTTTCGGGTCCACGACCTAGCATAAAACAAAACGGGCCCTCATGGCTTGAGGAGCGGCTGGGCGAAGCGAATGGGAACACCAAAATTCGAACCGCCAAAACCTCTGACTACCGCGAACGTTACGCCAATCACTTCTCCATCGCGATTGATGAGCGGCCCACCCGACCCACCGGAAGTGGTCTGCGCATCGTAGACAATTTTGTCCGGAAGAACGTCGCCGATATGGCCCTGAGTAACCAGAGGGCGAATGAGTTTACGGCGGAGAAGTTCGTTGACAACCTCTTTCGGTTTTCCGCCTGTGGTCTTGGCGATTTCGTTCACGGCATCTTCTCCCGCGCGCGCTAGAATCGCGCTGATGCCGGTGGCGTAGCCGAGAGAGAGCAGCGGCTGGCCACTGACCGCCGCCTCCTTGCGCGCATCCATTTTCAAGATGGGTTCTTTCAAACCGGACAAATCGCCTTTCACGAGTGCGAGGTCCGCCTCCTCGGAAATCTCGGAAATGCTGACGGGAACGCCGGCAGTCGCGTCAGGGAAATAGGCTGTAAGTTCTGCAACGGCGGGATTAAGCCCCTGGCTAACAACGGCGGCAAGCTCATCATTCTTCCACCAGGGTTGCGCCACGTGGTGATTGGTGAGAATGCGGCCTTCGCCGACGATGAATCCGGTGCCGAAGAAATCCGCGCGAACTTCGGGTGCGCGGCCTTCCAACGTATACACCGGGTTGCCATCACTGTCGTGGAGCGGCTCGCCATCCGGATTGATCCCGCCATAGCGCAGCGGGCGGCCGGAAGCCCGGTCGATGAAAGAAACGGATACATGCAGGAGGCACACGCTTGGCGCATAAGCACGGATCACTTCTTCCGCGGATTGCGACTCGTTCTCCACGCGTTTGAGCCGGGCGGTCGTTTCTTCGAGCTGCTTGCGAAATGCGGACACGTCGCCGGACCCGGCGCCCGAGATTTTCTGGCGCAACTCATCCGATTGTTGCTTGAGCTGGTGCTTTTGCTCGAGAACATCGGATTGCCGGAGATCGGCGCGCGCGCTGCGGGCATCCGCCATCAATTGCTCCTGGCGGTGAGCGCCACGCTCGAGCTGGGCGATCGCGGCGTAAGCGCGGCTTGCTTCCTTGTTGGCGCGCCGGGAAAAGAGAAGAAAGATTCCGGCGATCAGAATGGCGATGGCGAAAAGGGCGGACACGCCGATTTTCAAAGCACGCCCCAGCGAAAAGGCATCGCGGGTCATCTTCTCGGTGACCGCGAGCGCCTGGAAAGCGGTCTGCGCCATATCGTAACCTTCATCGGCGATGCGGGTTTTCTCCAGCAGTTCGTCAAACGCGCGTTTTTCGCGCAACTGAACACGAACACGCGCGAGCAATTCCGCCGCCTCCCACGGGGAAGTAAGTACCTCGTCCGCGCCGAGATCGAGGCCCCGAGCTCGCTCTGCTCCCCCACCCTGCGTGAGGAGAATCACGCGTGTCCCTGCGGTGGCCGCATTGCCTTTGACCTCGGCCAGGGCATCGCAGCATTGGACGTCGGCAAGGTCGGCGGAGAGAAGCAAAAGGTCGATGCCGTCATCTTGAACAAACTTGAATCCTTCAGTTTGAGAGGACGATACGGCCACGTCATAACCGGCCGAGCGCACCAATTCCTCTAGCCGGCCGCGCGAGGCCGAATCGGGATCAACAATCAGGATGCTTTGGCGTTTCGAGGGCAAGTTCGCGACCTCAGACGTTTCAGATGTCCCGCCGAGCCTTTCTTCGGCTTCTTCTTCCCTGCCAAGATGCTTCACCGGCCTCACGAGAATAACGTGGACATGTTTTTGATGCACGCAACTGGATTTTGGCACTAACAATTTATCCGCGGAAAGGTGACGGGGAAACCGATGAATCTTGACTACCCAAAGGACAAGACCGTCCAAAGACACACTGACAGTGCTTGGCGGAGGAGCACCGTCGGATGATTCAGGGCTAGTATTTGCGAAGGACGCCGATGACACGGCCCTGAATCTTGAGGTCGTTCGCGGCAACCATGATGGGGGCCATTTCGGAATTTGCCGGTTGGAGACGTATCTTGCCGGCGCCTTCGCGATAGAAGCGCTTGAGCGTTGCTTCTTCCCCGCCGATCAGCGCCACTACGATGTCACCGGCATTGGCGACCTGGGTTTGCTCGCAAACGACAAAATCCCCGTCCATGATGTGATCTTCGATCATGGAGCTGCCTTTGACCTGCAGAACAAAGGAATTGCCGCCACGCGCGAAATCGCCCAGCGAAATCGTCTCGCGTTCTTCAACAGCCTCCAGTGGACGCCCCGCCGCGATCCTTCCCACAAGCGGAAGCTCTTGCATCTTGCGATCGCTGACTTGATCCTTGACCGACTTTGGCAATTGGATGATCTCAATGGAGCGGCTCTGATTGTAGCCGCGGCGAATAAACCCTTTTTTCTCGAGCGTAGTAATGTGCTTGTGCACGGTAGCCAGAGAGGTGAGCTTGAGGCCCTTGCCAATCTCTTCGAAGCTGGGTGCATAGCCGTGTTTGGTCTCAAACGCCACGAGGTAATCGAGAACTTCTTTCTGCCGTTTGGTAAGTGCCATTCGCTGCCTCCACTCGCTAATGATTTCCACAGGCACTCTAGGCGAAAAGAAAGCGAACGTCAAGCCCGATTTTTGTTTCGCGTTACTTTCACCGCTCGCTTTCCGCGGTGCGTCTGGAAGTGATATACAGACGTTCTATGGATTCCCCTCCCGAACGCTCTACCTCTGTGACTGCCGCGGCGGTCGTGGCTATCTTGGGCGGCCTTTTCCTTCTTCTGTGCTTTTCAGTCGCATTGCTCGGTCTGCTGCTTGTCAAGTTGCCGAGCACCGCCCCCGAGCTTCCGCCGTCCGTGAGAACCCTCGCCATTGGGGCTCAGGGCTTTTTGATCTGTCTGTCCCTCTTCGGTATGGCAACCGGCATTGGACTCATTTATCTTCACAACTGGGCGCGCATCTCCGTCCTGATTTGGGGTGGCTTTTCGGTCTTTTTCGGGCTCATAGGGATCCCGATTGCATTTTTCACGCAGTTTCCTCCAAATCCGAGTTCTCCTGCTTTGCCGGCGGAGAGCATGCAAGTGGTTCGCTGGGTTTTGCTCGGGATTTACGGCATTCCCCTTCTGATTGGTATTTGGTGGCTTATCCTCTTCAACCGCAAGAGTGTAAAGGCACAGTTTGCGAGGCAGGGAGAGTCTGCCGATCAAGGGCCGCGGAAACTTGCATGTCCTCTTCCCATCGCCGTGCTCGCCTGGTTTTACGTCGCCTCGGTCTTGAACCTCCTCTTTCTTCCCTTGCTTTCATTCCATTTGCCGCTATTCGTATTCGGGCGCGTTCTTCCCGGGAGCACGGGTGGGGCAGTGTTGCTGCTCAGCAGCCTCGCTTTTGCCATCGCGGGCATCGGCCTGTTGAAGCTCAAGCCGTGGAGTTACTCGCTGACTATCGGCCTTCAGCTATTCTGGCTCGCCAGCGCTCTCGTAAGCGCTCTCACTCCCAACTACGGCGCCTTGATGGATTCATACATGAAGGAGGTGCAGGCATCCTTTCATCTGCCTGACACACACTCCTCTCCGTTTAACTTCGCCCAGCACTACGGCTGGATGATGGCTGGCGGACTCGTTTTCGCCGGCGCAGTCCTCGGTTTGCTCGTTTATTACCGGCCACGTTTCCTCGAAGTGGCTTCGAGAGCCGGTGCTGCCCCATGACGACGCACCCATCCGCGCGCTGTCTGAAGTTAGCGGTCGAGTTGACGTTCTCGATAAGACACATCGCATTGCGAGGCGCCCTCCGCCCACCGGGCGCCTGCCGATGTGATATCCTTTGAATGTCGGCTCCTGGCGGGCTGCCTTAGAAGCCATCCTTTCACCGCACCGCCTCATCCTTATTGATTGAGCCGCACTCCCCTTGGTAGGGGGATTTCAACGAGCAGCGGAGGCTGGGGACAAGTATGTCTACACTCGCAGAGGTTCCGCCGGTAAAACACAGGCGCGAAGTGCTCGATCGGGCGGTCATCCGTTTCGCGGGCGACTCCGGCGACGGCATGCAGATTACCGGCAGCCAGTTCACAAATACCGCAGCGCTCTACGGCAATGACATTGCCACGTTTCCGGACTACCCCGCCGAAATTCGCGCCCCTGCAGGGACCATTCCCGGCGTCAGCGGCTTTCAGTTGCACTTCTCCTCGAATGAAGTTTACACGCCCGGCGACGCCATCGACGTGCTGATCGCCATGAATCCGGCAGCGCTGAAAGTGAACGTTGCTGACCTCAAGGCCAATGGGATCTTGATCGTCAACAGTGACAGTTTCAAGGAGAACGATCTGCGCAAAGCGCAGATGACCTCGAATCCGCTGGAAGATCATTCCCTCGATAAGTTCCGGTTGTTTTCGGTGGAGCTGGAGCGTTTGACGCGGCGCTCGCTCGAACATCTAGGCCTCGACGCGAAAACGATGGACCGCTGCAAGAACTTCTTCGCGCTGGGGATGTGCTACTGGCTCTACAACCGCTCGATGGAGCCCACGGTCCGCTGGATTGAGGAAAAGTTCAAGAACAAGCCGCTGCTCGTGGAGGCAAACAAACTCGCGTTGAAGGGCGGGTATTCTTATTGCGAAGCCACGGAAGCGTTTCAGATCAGTTATGAGATCCCGCCGGCGCAACTCACACCGGGTTTATATCGAAGCCTTAGCGGAAACCAGGCGCTAGCGCTCGGTTTTGTCACCGCGGCGCAGAAAGCAGGGCTGACGCTGTTTCAGGGCAGTTATCCCATTACCCCCGCGTCGGATATCTTGCACGAACTTTCGCAATACAAGGACTTCGGCGTCATGACGTTTCAAGCCGAAGACGAAATCGCGGCGATTACTTCGTCGATTGGCGCGGCGTACGCCGGCGCGCTTGCGATTACCACGACTTCAGGCCCGGGCATGGCGCTGAAAACGGAAGCGATGGGCCTCGCAGTGGCTGTCGAGATTCCGCTGGTCATTTGCGATATCCAGCGCGGTGGACCGTCAACCGGCCTGCCGACCAAGACCGAGCAAGCCGACCTGCTGCAGGCTTTATTTGGTCGAAACTCAGAGGCACCCATTCCCGTACTGGCGGCGTCGAGTCCGGCAGATTGTTTCTGGGTCGCGATCGAAGCGAGCCGCATCGCGGTCAAGTACATGGTGCCCGTCATCATTCTTTCAGACGGCTACCTTGCAAACGGCGCGGAGCCGTGGAGGATTCCGGAGTTGAGCGAGATTCCGGATTTCCCAGTGAAATTCGCGAGCGATCCGAAGGGCTTCCTTCCCTACAAGCGAGACCCGCTGACGCTGGCGCGGCCGTGGGCCGTCCCGGGAACTCCCGGCCTCGAACATCGCATCGGCGGCCTCGAGAAGCAGGACCCCACAGGCAACATCAACTATGAGCCCTTGAACCACGAAAATATGGTGCGTATCCGGGCGGCGAAGGTCGCAGCCGTCGTGCAGGAAATTCCCAATGTGCTTCCCGCCGGCGATCTGGAAGGCGATTTGCTCATCGTCGCCTGGGGCTCGACCTGTGGATCGATTACCGCGGCGCTGAAGGCACAGCGTGCCAAGGGCCGTAAGATTGGCCACCTGCATCTGCGATATCTGAATCCGCTTCCGTCGAATCTAGGCGATATCTTCAAGCGCTACAAAAAGATTCTCGTGCCGGAACTCAACATGGGTCAGCTTTTATGGGTTCTGCGCGCAAAGTTTCTCGTGGATGCGGTCGGTCTCAACAAGATTCAGGGACGGCCGTTCAAGCAAGCTGAGCTGGAACAGAAAATCGAGGAGATGTTGGAACTCTAGGAGAATCGACCATGGGCACCGCGACGCTGCCACCGCCTCTCACGAAAAAAGATTTTCAAACCGACCAGGAAGTGCGTTGGTGCCCCGGCTGCGGCGACTACGCGATTCTCTCCGCAGTGCAGGCAGTTTTCCCCGAACTCGGCATCAAGAAAGAAAATTTCGTCATCGTCTCCGGCATTGGTTGTTCCAGTCGCTTCCCGTACTACATGAACACCTATGGCTTTCACACGATTCACGGCCGCGCACCCGCGGTGGCGACCGGCCTCAAAGCCATTCGCCCCGACCTGGAAGTTTGGGTGGCAACGGGCGACGGAGATGCGCTCTCAATTGGCGGCAATCACACGATCCACATGCTGCGTCGGAATGTTGGAATCAAGGTTTTGCTTTTCAACAACAAGATCTACGGATTGACGAAGGGGCAATACTCGCCGACTTCGGAACTCAACAAGAAAGCGAAATCGACGCCCTTTGGATCGTTGGACCGGCCTTTCAATCCCGTCTCTCTGGCTATCGGATCCGAGGCCACGTTCGTGGCCCGGTCCGTTGACGTTTTCCAGGGACACTTGAAGGAGACGCTGAAACACGCGGCCGCACACAAAGGTTCGGCCTACGTAGAAATTTTGCAGAACTGCAACATCTTCAACGACGGCGCGTGGTTCTCGCTGACGGACCGCGATGCCCGCAGCGAGCACGTCCTCCAGCTCGAACATGGCAAGCCCATGGTTTTCGGCAAGAACCGCGACAAGGGTATCCGCCGGAAACCGGACGGCGACATCGAAGTCGTCCAACTCGGCAACGGCATCACCGAGTCTGATCTGATCGTTCACGAGGCGCACCATCCGCGTCCGGCATACGCCTTCCAGCTCTCGCACATGGAGCACCGGCCGGACTTCCCAACACCCATCGGGGTCTTCCGTGCGTGGGGCGACGTGCCACGCTACGAAGACGTGATGAACCAGCAGATCAAAGACGTTATCGCCAAGCGCGGCCGCGGCGACCTCGGCAAGCTCCTTCGCGCGGGCGACACCTGGGAAGTGAAATAACTTCCCGCTTCCTTCCCAACACCTCTTCGTTAGCACCAGGGTGGAGCGCCGATACTCCGCAGTCCTCGGCGCTCTACTCTTTTGTCCTGAAGATAGTTGTCTGAGTCTCGATCCCAGAAAAACCACCTGCTCAGTGTGCGATCGTTTTCCTCTCACAAGTCCTTTCCTTTCAATTCGCCCGGGGTCGCCTCTCCACGACATTGTGCGACATCTCCCCTCCTCGCCGGCTTGGCGTGCCTTGTCGCTTGAGTAGCGCGTTCGCACTGCGTAGGGTCATCTCACCAGCGGCATCCTGTTTGGCTTCGGGAGCCGCCGGGAAGAAGTGGAAGGAGAAGCGCCCATGATTTACGAACGCCTGCACGTCACATTCGTCGGAGTCGTCGCCACTCTGGTGGATTCCGTCGTCGTCGCGGAATTTGCCGGCTACTGGTTGCATCGGCTTCTGCACAGCGACAAGTTCCCGACCCTCAGTCGGGGCCATCTGATTCATCATTTCCTGATCTACGGTCCCCGGCAATCCATGCGCGCCGGAGCGTACCTCGACGCGACGGATAATCGCACTTCCGTCGGCAACGTGGGGGTCAAATGGCTGGCGCCCTCCGCAATCATTCTGTTGTTTTGTTGGGGAGCCATGGCGTTGCTCGGCGTGCCGCTTGCGTACCAGGTGCTCGCGCTGTGCCCGTTGCTCGGCTGGCCCATCCTGATGTTCAGCTACCTGCACGACAGAATGCACATCCGGAACTTCTGGATGACACGAGTTCCTCTCCTTAGATCGTGGTTCCTGAGAGCCAGAAGACTGCACGACATTCATCACCGCAGCGTGAACTGCGAAGGCTTCATGGACACCGACTTCGGCATCGGCTTCTACTTCTTTGACCGGTTCTTCCGGACCATGGCCAAAAGCCATCGCCGGTTCAATTGGGAGGGCTACCAGGCAGCCATCGGGCGCTATGGACTGGAGGAAATGGAGCTTTTGTCATTGCGCGGCTGCAGCGAGGCGCTGTTTCATAAGGAAACTGAAATCAAAACGGCCTCGCCCAATACTTGAATTGCTGGCACCGGCCGAAACGCTGGTTCTTCCGCGAAATCAGCACTGTCCGCAAAGGTGCGTCCACACGGAAGGCTCCCTCCCAGTCCGGGCCCTTCCTGGAATGTTTGTTCATTCTTTGGGATTTGAATAGTGCAACCTTGAACGATTTGCTACATCCAATAAGTACTAGGCGCCGAGCGCCCGCCCATGGATGAGCTTTCAAAACTCGGAGGTTTTGCCCTGCTGGGTGACGCGGACCCCGTGCCGCAGAGTCTGTTGGTCAGCTATCCGGAGCAGGCTAAGACATTAAAGCTGCTGTATGAGGTGAGCCGCGAGCTGACCTCGATTCTTGATCGCGAAGAGCTTCTCCGCCGCGTCGCCGAAAGCGTCAGGAAAATTGTGGATTATGACGTCTTCAGCGTCATGCTTTGGAATGAGAAGGCGCAGCTGCTGGAGAGCGTTTTCGCCATGCGCTGCAACGATTCGATTGCGGCGCGCCTTCGCCTCCCTCTTCATCATGGCCTCACGGGCACGGCCGCAGGAGAACGCCGCATCCTGCGGATCAACGACGTCACCGAAGATCCGCGTTATATCCGCTGTGAGACCGGCGTGGAAGCGCGTTCCGAACTCGTCGTGCCGCTTCTCATACAAGACCGCCTCATCGGTGTTCTCGATCTGGAGAGCACGGAACCTCATGCGTTCACCCTGGAACACGAACGCATGCTATCCACTCTCGGCTCCTATGTGGCCATCGCACTCGAGAATGCGCGGCTCTATGAACAAGCCCGCGAGAGTGAACGGCGGCTTCGGGACGATCTCGATACGGCACGGGAAATCCAGCTCCAACTGTTGCCGACCGGTGCACGGGAAGTGCCGGGTCTCGATCTCGCTGCCGGGTATGTGCCCGCACGCGAGCTGGGCGGCGACTTTTACGATTTTCTGCCCTACGGACAGGGCCGCCTCGGATTTATGCTCGGAGATGTTTCCGGCAAGGGGACGGCGGCAGCGCTGTATGGTTCCTTGGCGATCGGCACCGTTCGAGAAATCGTTGTGGATCACGCATGCGAGCCGGCTTGCATGCTCGCTCTTTTGAATCAGCGGCTGCTCGGCGCGCGGCTTGATTCGCGATTCATTGCCATGCTGTTCGCCGTTTACGATGCATCCACCCGGAGACTCACGCTCGCCAACGCTGGCGGACCTTATCCCCTGCTGGTCCGCAATGGTCAGGTGCGGGCCATCCGCCTGGAGGGCGTGCCGCTCGGCCTTATTCCCGATACCCAATACGATGAGACCACCATCGACCTGGATCCGGGAGACGTCGTTCTTTTCGCTTCGGATGGCATCCTGGAATCGGAGAATACCGTGCAGGAAGAGTTCGGCCCGGAACGTTTGACGGCTCTTCTATCAGCTATTTCTCAGCGAGATTCGGCTCGCGATATCTCCGAACGAATCCTGGCTGCAACGGATGGCCACAGCGGCGCGGGCACTGCACCTCACGACGATCGCACCTTGGTCGTGCTGCGAGTGACCGACGATACATCCTCCGACTTTTCGAAACTCCCGATCATCTACTGACGGCCGCAAAGTAGACCGTTGAGTATTTGCCGAGAAATTTAGCTTCGCCGGCGCATACGAACAGTACTAACAACAAGAAACAACGATTCACGATTCCCCCAAAGCCACTCGCTGCCGGCGCTCCAATCAGGCGGAACTTCCCTGGACCAATCCTTGCCTCTACTTAGACAAAGTACTGCCCCTCACTCATTGCCATCAGGCTGCGCCTCTATCGGTCAAAGCCGTTGCCGCCCGCCTGAAAAAAAGAAACCCTGCGGAGATCCTCTGCAGCGCGAAAAAACCAGTACTTCGAAATGCCAAGCTGAGTTAGTTGCCGGTCTTGAGGGCTACGGCGTGCGCGGAGTCCGCAAAATAATTCTGTTCGCGGAGCTTTCGGTAGATCCGGCCTGCGACAACGGCGGCGGTAGGACCCTTCACGGTGCGCGTGTTTCCGCGCAGCAGAACGGCAAGCGCGATTTTCGGGTGCGCGTCGTCCGTGTAACTGATGAACCAGCCGATTTTCGACGGCGTCGTGTGGTCGTCGCAAGTCCCCGTCTTCCCGAGCGGCATCTCGTCGCCGCCCCGGTCGAAGCTTGATTTGCCGGTGCCGTACAGGACCGCGGCGAGCATGCCTTCGCGGATCTCTGGAAGTATCGTGCCGATATTCAATTCACGCTTCACGCGAGGCGTAAAATTCTCAACTTCTTCCTGGCTGTGGGGGTACTGCAAGTAATAAAGGGTTCCGCCGTTCGCGAACGCCGCGGAGAGCGCCGCAAGTTGCAGCGGGGTTGCCTGAATCCCTTCGCCAAAACTGGACATCCGCGCGACTCCACCATAGGCGGGCGGCACGGTCGGAAACGAGCCCGGATGTTCGTCAGGCAGGTTGTACCCGGCGAGTTCTCCCAGGCCGAGCAGTCGGCCGTACTTGGAAACCGTTTCGAATCCCATACGCGACCCAAGCTGCTCAAAAAACACGTTATTCGAATGCGCCATCGCTTCCGTCAGGTTCATATATTTACGGCGCCCAACTTTGAGCATGGTGTCGCGCGTGATGACGTTTTCTTCGAGCGCGGCAAGTGCGATGGTCGGCTTGATCGTGGAGCAAGGGATGTAGCCTTCGCCAAATGCGATTTTTTGATTCACGACCGTGAGGATGCGGCCGGTGCTCGGATCAACCGCGACGACCGCCCCGTTGTAACGGCCAAGTGCGGAAACCGCGGCTGCGCGAACGATGGGATCATCGTACGCACCATCGTCCCTGCTGGAAGAATCCGCAAACGTCGGGACCCCGCGGTAACGCGTTGCGTATTTGCGAGCGCGTCTTACCGGCGTTCCCGCGGGTGGCGCCGCCGGCAGAGGCAAGGCAAAGACTATCGACAAAAGTATTGCGAGAGTGGCTTTTCCGAACTGCTTCACTGTTTCCACCTTTTCAGGGTGACCGCCAACCGGTCAATCCGCCCTGGCCTGCCCCGCCCAAGAAAAACCACCAGGGTCAGAGTTTTACCTTACGCCGTACCTACGGTCAACAATCATTCACAAAGACCGCTCGTGGCCGCTACCTGCTGCTCGCCCCAGCGGACGTGCTGCAGGGAGTTATTGCATCCCATCTACCATTTAATGACACCGCTCATTTGATGCGACTTACGGCCGTCGCAAGTGGCAGTCTCACTGACCAAGAGAAACTATTTCTCTCAGTGTGAGACATATTTTGGCCTTTCAGGCATTCCTACACAATAGCCTGACAGGCCCAGTACGAGGCTATGTGCTTTGTTTTGAATAGCTGACCGTCAGGCCAGGAGCCTGAACCTCCGCACAGTCGGGGTTGTTGGCGCGGCCTGAAGGCAGGCACCGCACCCGTCGCCCGAAAAAGACGGCCCTTCTGCCGGTTGGCAGAAGGGCCGTCTTCATTGATCGGACCGTTGCGGTTAACGCGCGGGGCGGGCTTTGGACGCGTCCGCGCCGGCGACTGCCGCGGTGGCCTTCATGGACGGCTTTTCCGCTTGTGCAGGAGCCGCGTGTCCGTTCGTTCCGGCCCCGGCCGCGTTCGAATTGCCGGGCATTGGGATTTCTAGCTTTTTTCGCAGCACGTTTTCCAGCTTGTCGCGGATGTCCTTGTTCTCCTTCAGGAAGACACGGGCGTTTTCGCGGCCCTGGCCCATGCGCTCGCCGCCGAAGCTGATCCACGTGCCGCTCTTTTCCAGCACGCCCTTTTCAACACCCAGATCGATCAGGTCGCCTTCGCGCGAGATGCCTTCGCCGTAGACGATATCGAATTCGGCTTCGCGGAAAGGCGCAGCGACTTTGTTCTTCACCACCTTCGCGCGCGTTCGGGAGCCCACGACCTTATCGCCTTCCTTGATGGCCTGTATGCGCCGGATATCCACGCGCATGGACGCATAGAACTTCAGCGCGCGGCCGCCCGTCGTCGTTTCCGGGTTGCCGAACATGACGCCAATTTTCTCGCGGATCTGGTTGATGAAAATCAAGCAGGTGCGGGATTTCGAAACGATGCCGGTGAGCTTGCGCAGCGCTTGCGACATCAGCCGCGCTTGCAAACCCATTTGCGGGTCGCCCATGTCGCCCTCAAGTTCGGCCTTGGGAACCAGCGCGGCGACGGAGTCCACCACGACGATGTCCACGCCGCCGGAACGGATCAGCGTTTCGACGATTTCGAGGGCCTGCTCTCCGTTATCCGGCTGCGAGACCAGCAGGTTGTCCACGTCTACGCCGAGCTTCCGCGCATACACCGGATCGAGCGCGTGCTCCGCGTCAATGAACGCCGCCTGCCCGCCGAGCTTCTGCGCTTCGGCGATCACGTGCAGCGTCATGGTCGTCTTGCCGCCGGACTCTGGGCCGTAAATCTCGATCACGCGCCCGCGCGGAAAACCGCCGACGCCCAGCGCCGCGTCAATCGAGAGACATCCGCTGGGAATTACGCTTACGGGCACCAGAATGTCCCGGCTGCCCAGGCGCATGATCGCACCCTTACCGTGGTCCTTTTCAATCTGCGATATCGCCGCTGCCAGCAATTTTTCTTTTTCGTCTGTCATGTCACACCTCGGTGGAGGAAAGTAAAAACTTGGGCCTGTGGGGCCGATGGCCTGGGTTCTGCGCCGGGAAAGCGCATCGTCCTTGTCCAGAGACATAACGAAGTGTGGAGCTTACCACTCGATTCATCTTCGTGCCATCCTTCTTTTTAGCCATCCGCACCCGATCTGTTGAAAACGACGAGGAGCAAAGTACCATCATGGCGAACAAAAAGCAAACATTATTTTTCGCCTTTTCTTCGCTTATGAACCTGGCCCTCGAACGCACCCCAACTATTCGATAAGCTCAAATCTCAGCAAATCGCCATCCCGCCAGCCTGCGTCCGCGATCATCGCCCGTGTGCCAATTGGAAATGTGTCGTTCAGAGCGTGATAAGCCACCACGACGCGACGCCCGTCGGCGTGCCGGTAAATGCGATGACTACCACGTACTCGTTGAAGCGCGAATCCGTCGCCTTCCAAAGCCCGGATGAAGCGGCGAGCCGACAGGCCGCGTGGGACACGCGTCAAACATTGACAAGAACGGCAGGTTCCGCCAGCCCGATGGTGCCTTGATCCACTGGAATTGCCTGCCCGGCTTCGCGAAGATCTTGAACGTAAAGGTCAATGGCCTCGCGGATACTTGCGAGTGCTTCCTCATAGCTGTGGCCCCAGGTGTGGCAACCCTTGAGCGCTGGAAAGGAGGCATGCCAGGCGTCTCGGCCATCCTCAAATTTATCGGGCTCGATGGCCACTTTGAAAACGTAGGATTTCATTGGCTCCATGCCTCGCGCCGCACTTGCCCGCCACAAAACCGGGTCAATCAGATTATCTCCTGGTTACGCAGCACGAGGTGGTTGGAACTGCCGCAGACACCGCGATATTTAGAGTTCCCCTTCACACCGGATTCCCAGTTGAAGAAATCATCGATCATAGCTGTAAAATCCCCTCCCGGATTTGCGGCCGCGCCATCCGGCAGCCACGTATTTCTTCAGCAAGGGGCAAGCACGATACTTCGGATCGCCGAGCCCTTCTTGCAGTACGTGCAGGATATCCACGCAAACGTCGAGGCCAATGAAATCCGCCAGCTCCAGCGGCCCCATTGGATGATTCATCCCCAGCTTCATCACCGCGTCGACAGCCTCCGCCGTCGCCACGCCCTCCATCACGCAATAAGCCGCCTCGTTGATCAGCGGCATCAGCACGCGATTCGAAACAAAACCTGGCGCATCATTCACCGCCACGGGCTTCTTCTCCAGTTTCTCCGCCAGCTTCATGGTCGTTTCAAACGTCGCGTCGCTCGTTTGCAGCGCCCGAATCACTTCCACCAGCGCCATCACCGGCACGGGATTCATGAAGTGCATCCCCACAAACCGGTCCGGACGCTTAGTCAGCGCCGCCAGCGCGGTCACCGAAATCGACGATGTATTGCTCGCAATGATGACCTCGGGCCGGAGAATGCCGTCCGCTTCGCCAAGCACAGCCCGCTTAATCTCCATTTTCTCCGGCACCGCTTCGACCACAAAATCCGCCGCCGCAATAGCCGCCATATCCGTCACGGCCTGCAAACGCCCAAGAACACTTCCCTTCTCCGCCGCAATCTTGCCCTTCTTGATTTCCCGATCGAGATTCTTGCCGATCGTCTCCATCCCCCGCTCAAGAAAGCACCGCTCCACGTCGCGCAAAATCACCTTGTACCCCGACCGCGCAAACACATGCGCGATCCCATTCCCCATCGTCCCCGCACCCAGCACTGCAATAGTCTTAATATCAGAAAGGTTCAAAAAGCCTCCCGAGAGAACACCAGAGGCAACGGAAACACAAGACACGCAGAATCGTCAAGCTGCGGAGAACTTTTTCAGTTCCTTGAAGATGCTCTTCGAAGGAGCTGCCAAGGCGAGCCACGCGGCGAGTGTGGCGAATTTTTCATCCTGAGACCACGGCGCGCCAAAAGGGCGTCCAAGCTCGGTAACGCGGCGCATCAGCTCGTTTGGTTTGGCGCGAAACACTTGTCCAGCGCGATCCAAGAGTTCCTTCTCTTTGATTGTAAAATCACGCAGCCTGCGGCGAGCGCTCGCACGAAGCAGCGCTTCCCGGAAAAGTTCTCCGTCCGCAGTGTGAATCAGCGCGTGCGAAGCAAGAATTTTTTCCAGCACAGGAAGTGGTCTGCCAGAAGCAAGGAGCAGGCCGCATCGCGTGAGTTTCACTCCCTGTTCTTGCGTTCTAGATTCAAGCTCCTGGACTGCGCGGTAGGCAAGACGCCTTGACTCGGTCCGCATCCGCGAGATGAATTGGCGAGCTTGACCCTCCAGCATCTTTTCTGCGGTGTGGTACGGCTGGCGGAATTCATACGTGAAAGTTTCAACGAGGTGAACCCTCTGCCGTGCGAGCACGACAGGCGCCCCTCTATCCACGCACACCGCGACAACCGCCGCCCACCCCGAATGCACACGAAACCCAATCGCCGCTTGTTTCAAATGACCCATTGCGAACACCTACTCCGGCTGCGGGCCTTCAATGACTTCCTGCGCGAGTTCCCTTGCTCGTGCTTCGTCCTCTGGGTGACTGAATACTTTGGCTGTCCCTAATGGCAGGGTCTCTATGCAGTAAGCGATTTCGTGTTCCTGGAGCGCAAAACCGATGCCCCCGGCCAGCCCGATATTCTCACCGGACCAAACCAGCGCTGAAATGTCCTCGGGCAACCAGCCGTTTTGCCACGCCCGCTCAGGCCAGTAGTCGAGGAACGAATCTCTCCCAATATGAAAACCTGCGCTCGGTTCGAATTCCCAGTGTTGCAAGACTTGCGACATTACCTGCGTCGCGCGCTCGAAGTCCTGCTCCAAAACCACAGCCGTGTAATTTGGCGTGTAGTACACGCCGGGTATGATGCCGCCGCTCGTGAGATTCGCATTATTGTACGGGATGCCTGCCGCCTCGAGCGCCTTCCTCAAGTCCACGATGAATTTTGGATGATCGATGTTGCACAGCAAACGGGCCGAATCCTCGACGGCCCTATCCGGCTGCGGCAGGCGCAGAGGAACGCCACAGTTTGGACAATTCGGAGAAGACGTAGTGAATTCCGCAAAGCACAAAGGGCAAATTCCCGTGGTCCCGGGAGATAATTCGCGCTCCGCTACGTTTGCCATGCGATCCTCGGGCAGATTTTTCTCAAACTCTTCTCTGGCAGAGTCCAGAATCCATCTTGCCAATGGCAATTCCTCTTCCGAAACCCAAACTTCAAATCCGCCATGATCCGAGCTGCCGAGCTCCGACCCCCTCATCGCCTTGGGAACCGGGGGGTTCTCCGGCGCGCCATAACAAGCGACCTTTTTGTTCCAGAGACTCCACAATAGCTCCATATAAAAATAAGGATCGCTTCCGCCCCACAACCGCGCACCATATTTTTCCGTCACCGCCACTTTTTTCGCCAACGGATGGCGGACCGCCTCCGCGTAATTCTCCACCAGCTCTACGTCGCAGTCGGCGCAACGTGTAAATCCCGGCCGGTACTCCGCTTTGCATTGTGGACAATACATAGCGCGCAGAGTCTACTACACCTCGAACTCCCGACTGGCCGGCGACGGGTAGAAATCTCTCCGCTGCACCCACAGCTTCACGCTCGCCCCAAATTTAATCTCAACTTTATCTATCCCCTTTCTTTTCACATCTTCTTGCGTACTTTTTGCACTTTTTTGCGCCCGCGCAAAACTCAACTCTTTTGTTTTCAAGCGTTTCAGCACTCTTTCGCAAAAAACAGAGGCGTACTCCCTCCATCCGCTACCCGGAAAGAGCTCGCCTGTTAGCTACGTGCGCATCCTTTGGCCGATCTGCCTGAGTCTTTTCTCCTTTCACCTCCGTATACCCGTTAGAATGAGCGCCTCAATCTCATGCGTGACCCCACAACGGTTCGGTTTCTTCGGGATCCCCGCCATACCCTGTCCAACCCTGCTTTTCTCCACGCTGATGGGCGATGAAGCGAAGGCCATCGCGCGCGGCCTGCAGAAGCGCGACCCCGATTTGCTCGACCGCCTGATCGAGCAGTACCAATACCGCCTGTTCCGCTACTTGGTGTACGTCACCGGAAACAAAGAGCGCGCCGAAGATTTTTTTCAGGAAACGTGGATCCGCGTTCTCGAGCGCGGCCACCAGTACGACGGCAAGTCGAAATTCGAAGCCTGGCTCTTCGCCATCGCGCGGCACCTGGTCATCGATTGGCAGCGGTCAAAGAAACCTCAAAGCCTCGATACTCTGACCGATCCCGAACAGGAGCATCCGCTGCAGCTCGTGAATGAAAGCGAAGCCTCGCCACTGCAACAGGTTCTCAGCCAGGAGAATGATGAAACCGTCCAGGCATCGCTGCAGAAAATCCCCGCGATCTATCGCGAGGTGCTCGTGCTGCGCTTCCAGGAAGAATTGCAGATCGACGAGATGGCGGGAATGCTCAGCATTCCCCTATCCACAGTGAAATCGCGCCTGTACCGCGGCCTCGAAGCCCTTCGCGGAGCACTCCAGGGAGGCGCCGCATGAAGCGAAACCGGAATGCCGTCGCGGCATACGCGGTTGTGGTTGTAGTGGCGCAGCATGCTGCGCCACTACAAGGGGAAATCTCCAGATGAGCACAGACCAGCACGCTCGCGCCAAACAATTGGTCGCGCAGGAACGCGTCGAAGGCATCTCGCCAGCCGAGCGCGATTGGCTCACCGCACATTTGCAAGATTGCACGCATTGCGCCGAGCTCGCGCGCCAAACGGGTGAAGCGCTGCGCTCGATGTGCACAGCGGCGATTCCCCTCCCCCGCGGGCTTGCCAGCCGCACACAATTTCGCGTGCGCCTGCGCGCCCAGGAATTGCGCGAGCAAGCGCCGCAGCGCCGGGCGCTGTGGTTCGCCTGCACGCTCTCGTGGGCTTTCGGGATTGCCAGCGCGCCTTACGTCTGGCGGCTCTTCGCGTGGTTCGGCGAGCGCACCGGCGTTCCGAAACTGGTTTGGGAAGTCGGCTTCGGTTTGTGGTGGACGATTCCCGCGCTGTTTGCGGCAGCCGTCCTGCTGATGGAGAATTCGCGGAAAGGCGATCAGCCCGATTGGATGAGCCAGGGAAGCTAACCGGAACGAGTGGAGAGAGAGGAAAATGATGTCGGACTATCCGCAGCGCGTGACAGATTCATTCAACGAGAGGAAGCGGCTCATCCGCTTGCGTCGAAAAAAGGAAAACCTCCGGTTCTGGGAAGAGCTTCGGATTATTCCGCGCTGGCTGATGGCGCTTGTGGCCATCCTTTACGTACTTGCGCTGGTGATCGCCACTACCGTGAATCTAGCGCAGGCGCACAATCCCAACGGGAATGAAATGTTCCCTTGGGAATTGCGGGACAATCCGGCGCTGGCATCGTTAGCGTTGGCAGGAATCGTCACCGCGGCAAGTCTTTGCCTGGCGACCATTATTTTATTACTCGCCTACGTTAACCGCGATGCCTCGCGCCGCGGAATGAGCGCTGCTCTGTGGACGATTCTGGTGACTATTCTCCTGCCGGCGTGGGGGTTCATCGGTTTTGTCATTTACTTGCTGATGCGCGAGCCGCTCCCGTATCCCTGCCCTGCTTGCGGCAACACCGTGGGCGCGCGCTTCAACTTCTGCCCCAACTGCAAATGCAACTTGCATCCCTCGTGCCCGCAGTGCAAGCGCGAAGTCGCCGAAACCGACAAGTTTTGTCCCTTTTGCGGAAATGACCTGAAAGCGACGACGGACGTCGTCGAAGTTTCGGCACAAAATTCAGTGTAGAGCCCTTTAACCCGTCAAACCACCGAGCGATTCTCAACCGCCCATGCTAGCGGCGTGGCCTCGAGAACTTCTCGAACAATTTACCGAACTTGCGCTTGGCCGCTTCCATGGCCTCCTTTCTTCTTGACGGCCGAGCTGCCCGATAGCATTGTTGCTGTACCTTTTAGCTGATGGAAGGACGCTCTCATGAGAAAAATCTTGACCCTGCTCCTGGCGATCGCCGCGTTCGGGTTAGCCGCGCGGATGCAAGGACTTCCCAAGGCAGCCGACGACGAAACCCAGCTCATCCAACTCGAACGCTCTTGGAACCAGGCCGAAATGGGACGTGATTCGAGTGCCATCGTCTCGTTGTTCGACGACACGCTCGTCTATGTCGATTACGACGGGTCTCTCATGAACAAAGCCCAGTACCTGCGCACCGTGGCAGACCCCACCGCCAAGCCCGAACATATGCACGACGAGGGAATGAAGGTGCATGTCTACAGCAGCGCTGGAGTGGTCACGGGCGTGTACCGGGAAACAGGCACCACAAAGGGAAAGCCGTACACCAGGCGCGCGCGGTTCACTGACACCTGGATCAAACAAAACGGCCAATGGAAATGCGTCGCCAGCCAGAGCACACTTATTCAGTAGGACTTATATCTCTGAAGACTTAGCACCGCTCGACGGCGAGGGCCACGGCGTTGCCTTCGCCGAGGCAGAGGGCGGCGATGCCGCGCATGAGATTGCGGCGCTGCAATTCATAGAGCAGGGTGACCAGGATGCGCGCGCCGCTGGGCGTATCCCTGCCCTGCTTGCGGCAACATCGTGGGAGCCCGGTTCAACTTCTGGCCCAACTGCAAATGCAACCTGTGCCCCTCCCCCAGTACAAGCGCGAAGTCGCCGAAACTGACAAGTTTTGCCCCTACTGCGCATTTGAACTTGCCGAAGGGCAACCTTCGATTGCGTCGCCGAATGCGATCAGTTGAGGGGTGCCGGCTGACGGCAGGATTTCAACACAGAGGACACGGAGGACACAGAGAATTCCGGAAGTGAGCGACTACTCCGGCGGGGTAGCCTGCGTGACCTGGCGGATGATTTCGCGGGCGGCGGATTCATCGGAAGGAAGAACGAAGTAGCGAAGCATTCCCGGTGCGCGGCCCTGGCGGCGATAGGGAATGCGGTTCTCGAGAAAGCAATCTTCAAGGACCTGCGCCAGGGCAGCGTCTCCCCCGGACCAGATTTCCGCAGTGGCCGCGGCAGGATTCCAACGTGGCCGGGCGGGAATCGTCGACGCGTTGCTGCTTTCGGATAATTCCGGACTGGTTTCATTACCGAAGAATGGACTGTCTTGAATGTCCGCGAGGAGCTCCTTGACCTTTGGAAGATCACTGGCGAACACACGGATGATGTACTTGGGACGGGGCATGGCAAGTTCAAAAACGAGATGATCGCTAGTGGCTTGCACATAGTGCTGAATTCCCTGTTCACGAAGCGTGGCAATGGCATTGCTGACGGCAACAGGGTCGCCGCCTCGCCAAGCCGCTTCGAGGTGCTCCTTACGCGCTTTTTCACTCAGCGGACGGCCGCGAAGGTCTTCCGGTACGAGCGACACGCCGCAGACCGTGCAGAGCTCAAAACCAGCGCCATACTTGATATCACAAGTGGGACAGTACTTGAGTGCGGTTGGATGAGACTCTCCTGGAATGGAATCCTCTGCCGGAAGAGGCTCGACGATCAATTGCGCTTTGCAACCGGGGCAGGTAGAGAGGAATGCGGAGCAAGCGGCCGAGCAGTTGTAGCAGATCTGCGTCGGCGCGGACCCGGTCGATCGAGCGGCCAACGAGGCTGCGGCAACATTCAAGGCCCGATCAAAATCATTGGTAAGCACGCGAATCGTGGATGCGCGATGCGTGATGGCGCCAATCAGGCCGCCAAGGGCACGCTCCGAACGGGCGGGAATCCGGACTTCAGAAAGAGTGTCCCTTACAGAGTCAAACTCGACCAGGTCGCGGCCGCTCCACAGGAGCCGCGCCGGATTAGCGCGCACCTTCTGGGAAGAAAGCTCGGCAACCAATGCGGCCCCGCAGGTGGCGCATTTCTCGATTTCTTCGCGGTATTCAGCTGCGCACAGCGGGCAATACTTCACGGATTCCTTATCTAATACCGTTCCAATGCAAGAGCAACGGCATTTCCGCCGCCGAGGCAGAGGGCGGCGATGCCACGATTGAGATTGCGGCGCTGCAATTCGTAGAGCAGGGTGACCAGGATGCGCGCGCCGCTGGCGCCGATGGGATGGCCGAGGGCGACAGCGCCGCCGTTCACGTTTACTTTTTCGGGATTGAGCTTGAGCTGGCGCGTGACGGCGATGGCAGCGACAGCGAAAGCTTCGTTGAGTTCGACAAGGTCGACGTCTTTGTCGCGGTCCCAGCCGGTTTTCTTCAATAACTTTTCGACGGCATCCACCGGCGCCATCATCACCCACTTCGGTTCGACGCCGCTGACGGCTTGCGCGACAATTCGCGCAAGCGGCTGCTTACCCATGCGTGACGCATTCCGCTCGCTGCTAACAATCAATGCCGCCGCGCCATCGTTGGTGCCGGGCGCGTTCCCCGCCGTGACTGTGCCGTCTTTTTTGAACGCGGGCTTCAATTTCGCGAGAGCTTCCATCGAAGTATCTTCGCGCGGCGATTCGTCGTACTTGATGATGATCGGCTCGCCCTTTTTCTGCGGCACTTCGATGGGCAGAATCTGGGCTTCAAAGAAACAGGATTTTCGCGCGCGCACCGCTTTCTGGTGGCTTGCGACGGCGAACTTGTCCTGCTCTTCGCGAGTGATGCCATATTTTTCGGCGACGAGCTCGCCGGTCATGCCCATGTGAAAATTCTCGTAGGCGTCCCACAATCCGTCGGCGATCATCGAGTCCACGAGTTTCCCATCGCCGATGCGGTAACCGGTTCGCGCTTGGGGCAGAAGATACGGGCAATTGGACATGGACTCCATCCCGCCGGCCACGACTATTTCCGATTCGCCGAGCTGCACCGCCTGCGCAGCCAATGCAACGGCCTTCAAACCGGAGCCGCAAACTTTGTTAATGGTCATCGCGGCAACACGGGGATTGCAGCCACCCTTCAGCGCCGCCTGCCGGGCGGGATTCTGTCCGAGGCCAGCTTGCACGACGTTGCCGAGAATGGCTTCGTCAATTTGATTCGAATCGAGGCCGGCGCGGCGGATCGCTTCGGCGACAGCTTTCCCGCCAAGTTCGGGAGCGGAAAATCCGGCGAGACCGCCTTGAAATTTTCCGATGGGCGTTCGAACGGCGGAGAGAATGACGGGAGTTTCGGTGCTCATGGTAAGCCTCCGGAGGAGCGGCGAGCTTCATTATACCGCGATGCAAGGAAGGAGGCTGCGGCGGCAAGCCAAACTCTGGGGACGGAACGCTCCGCCCCCGGAGAGTGATACTAATTCGCGGCCGCTCCGGCCGTGCCCGGCTGAGTTTCATCCGCGCTCGGGCCATAAAGGCCCGGAACGGCGACGTTGAGCAGGCGGAAATAGACCGTGAGCTGAGCGCGATGGTGGATGTGGTGATTCAGGACCATCCCCCGAATGCAGGCCACGCGCGGCATGTTGAAAATTTCCTGGCCGCCGGCAAGCAGTTTCCAGTGTTTCATCATTTCCGCATCGCTCACGGTGGAAAGCGCGGCGCGAGTCTCGGCGACATTCTTGTCGAATTCAGCGAGCAGCTCCTTGCGATTGCCGATCTTCGGCGGTTCGAATACTGGGCCGCCCACGGGCGCATAGTCGAACTCCCGTGTGTTGATCGTCATCGGCAGCCAGCCCACCATCGTGGCGACATGGCTGGCCAGCCAGCCGACGGTTCCGGATTTCTCGTGTGGTTTCCAGTTCCATTTGTCATCGGGAACGCGTTCGAGGGTCTTGCGCGTGCTCTGCATCTCTTGGTCGAACTCACCAAGCATCATCTGTCCAATGGTCATGACTTCCTCCCTTGCGAAGTTTGTGATTCGGGCGCACCGATACTAGGCGAATAAAAAGCGAATTGTCAAGCACATTTTCATCCACTTTCTGGTCACGCTCTCCAACTTCGGCTGCTCTGCCCTGCTTAGTTGCGCGAACGTCCAAATTGGTCACTTCGAACTTGCGCCGGCCCTGGCCACTGGGCTTGACAGAAAGTGAAGACGGAAGAGAATGGCAGCATGGCACACCAATTCTCCACGTCTTACATAAAAGATTCCATCGGTGTTTTTCAGTATTACAAGAAATTGACGGAGCGGGCGATAGCCCAGTGCCCGGACGCGGGGCTCTTCACGATCCTCGATGGCCAGTCCAATTCCATTGCCATCATCGTGAAACACATGGCCGGGAACATGCGCTCGCGCTGGACGGATTTCCTAACCAGCGATGGAGAAAAGCCTGACCGCAATCGCGACATGGAATTTGAAGCGCCGCCAACAACGCGCGCGGCGCTAATGGAAACGTGGGAACGCGAGTGGAAACACCTCTTTGGCGCGCTGGAGCCACTGAGCGATGCGGATCTAACCCGCACGATTACCATCCGCACCGAGCCGCATTCCGTAATGCAAGCCATCAACCGCCAGGTCGCTCACTATTCCTATCATGTCGGGCAAATAGTTTATCTTGCGCGGCACCTCGCTGGGGACAAATGGCAAACACTGACGATTCCGAAAAGGAAATCGGCCGAGTTCAACGCGAAAGTGGCATCCCGCGAATTTTCGCAGCGGTAGCATGAGCAGACTACAAAAATAGCGCCCGTTTCCCCTTGCACGAAAAATCCGATACCCTTCTAATCGATGGCAACTTTGTTTGAGATGGAACCGCTTGGGGAGAGCGGGCTGAAGGTCAATGACGCGCAGAGGCGCGCGATCACGCACGGCGAAGGACCGCTGCTGGTGATTGCCGGGGCGGGAACTGGGAAAACGCGCGTCATCACGGAACGCATCCGGCACCTGCTGCAATCGGATGAAACGCTCTCCGGCGAAAATATTCTCGGGTTAACATTCACGAAAAAGGCAGCCGGGGAGATGAAAGCGCGCGTGGTGAAGGCCACGGGCGAGCGCGGCAAAGCGGTGACGCTGGCGACGTTTCATTCCTTCTGCGAGACGTTACTCGCGGAGGCCGACCCGCAGCGGGTGATGCTGGACCAGTTCGATCACTGGATCCTGTTGCGGCGCAACCTGCGGCGGCTGCGTCTGGACAAATACAGGAGACTGGCCGATCCCGGGCAATTTCTCAACGATTTCGTGGAGTTTTTTTCGCGTTGCCAGGACGAACTGGTGTCCGGCGAAGACTATCAACAGTATGCCGCCGGGCTGGCGGCGCGCCTTGAAGCCGAACGGGAAACGCTGGACGAAGACACTCTCGCGGAACGCCTGGAGACGATCGCGTTACAGCAGGAGCTTGCACGCGCATACCGGGCCAGCGAAGAACTGCTGCGCGAAAAAAACCGCGTCTCCTTTGGCTCGCTGATCACCGGAGCGGTGGCCTTGCTGGAACGGGACGCGCCACTGCGCGAGGCTCTGCAAAACAAATACCGCTACATCCTGGTCGATGAGTTTCAAGACACCAACATCGCTCAACTCCGCTTGCTGGAGATGCTGGCCGGGCCCACGAAGAGTGTCGTCGCGGTCGGCGACAACGACCAGGCGATTTACCGGTTCCGAGGAGCTTCCTTCGGGAGTTTCAAATTATTCCTGGAGCGTTTTGCCGGGTGGAAAGAAGGCCAAGACTCCACACCGTTCCGAGTGGCGCTGACGGAGAACTATCGCTCGACGCCAAACATCCTGCGCGTGGCGATGCAGGTGATCGGGCAAAATGCCGTAAGCGCCGACTTTCCAAAGAAAGTTCTCTCTCCAAACAAACCCCCGGGTGAAAAGATCCGCATCGTGGAGCTGGCAACTCCGGAAGAGGAAGCGCGATGGGTGGCGAGCGAACTCGAGCGCATTCATGGAGCGGGGCGGCGCTGGAAGGATTTTGCCGTGCTTTACCGCCAGCACGCGCATCGGGATCATCTGGTGGAGGAGCTATCACGGCGAAAAATTCCGTTTGTAATCACGAGACTCTCCATTCTAGAGCATCCCCTGGTGAGGGATGTGCTTGCGTACCTGAGGCTAATCGCCGCGCCTTACGACGACATTGCTTGCGCGCGCGTGCTGGCGGCGCCAGCATGGCACCTGAAAGCAAGGGATTTGGTGCGCCTGGCCACCCGTGCGCGAAAAGAGAAAAAGGCGATCTACGATCTTCTGCAACTGCCCCAGGGACAATTGGCGTTCGACCGCTCACAAGCGGCGCTCGGGCAACTGGTGGAATTGGTTTCTTCGCAGAGAAAAACTCTGAAGCGCTGCACCGCGCGGGAGATTCTGGGCAGTCTGACGGAGTGGCTGGAGATACCGCAGCGCGCGAAGGAACACGACCGAAAATATGTCACGCGGCTGAGGGAGTTTATGAAGGAGTGGGAACCGAAAAGCGAAACGCGTGGCCTGGGGGAGTTTATCGAGTATCTGGATTATTACGCTCAGGCTGGGGGAGTGGTGAGCCTGGAAGACGACGCGCCGGTAGACGCGGTGCAATTGATGACCGTCCATGGAGCGAAGGGCCTGGAGTTTCCGCAGGTGTTTCTGTTGCGTGTGAACAACCGCGCCTTTCCGGCAACCGAGAGGTCCCGTGTGTTCGAATTCCCGGTGGAGCTAATGAAAGAGGGCGCCCCCGCGGAGCAGTTTCATATCCAGGAAGAGCGGCGGCTGTTTTACGTGGCGCTAACGCGCGCGGAAGAACGGCTGACCATCACCACAGTGACGGAGAAAAAAGGAAAAGTGCCGGTGTTCATCGAGGACATCGTGATGGAACCGGCGATAAAGCGGCAGGACGTGCGCCAAATCATGCCGAAGCTGCCTGCTCAGGGAAAAGAGGACCGGGCGCCGCAAGGCGACTGGCAAGATGCGCAGCTCTTCCCCGCCGCGGCGGAACCGGCAAAGATTTTTTCGCGGATTGCGGATTGGGCGGAAGAGTTTCACCCACCGTCACCGGAGCCGCTGCCGCTCAGCCCTTCGGCGCTGAGCGGCTACCGGACCTGCCCCCAAAAGTATCTGTTCGGGTATTTGTGGTCGTTGCGGGAGGGGCCGAAAGCGGCGATGACTTTTGGGGCCGTGATGCACACGACCATCAAACGTTTTGTGGACCAACTGCGCAAGGGCGTTAAGCTGCCATTCGACGAAGTGCAAAGAATTTTTGAGATGGAATGGAATTCGAAAGGATATGAAGATGAATATCAGGAAGAGGAATACAAGAAGGACGGGCTGGAGCAGTTGCGCGCGTTTCATGCGGGCGTGATGGCGGAACTCCCGCAAGCGTTGGAGCAGGAGAAGACATTCGAATTGCCCATCGACAACAACGTCATCATCAAGGGGCGCATCGACCAGATCAATTCATTGGGGAACAAGCGAGACGTGGAAATCGTGGATTACAAGACGGGACGCCCGAAAAAGGATGCGGACGCGAAAAAAGATTTACAGCTGAGCTTGTATGCGCTGGCGGTGAAGGAGATTTTAGAGCTGGAGCCCGTGCGGCTGGTTTTTCATTATTTGCAGAACAATCAGCGGCAGGAAACCACGCGGGACGCCAAGCAATTGGATGAAGCACAGCGAGTCGTGCAACAAGCCGCTGCGGACATTCGCGCGGGAGAATTCCCAGCGAAGCGAGGTTTCGTCTGCCGCAATTGCGCCTACCAGCCCATCTGCCCAGCACATGAAGAAGCCCTGAGCGCCTGAACGAACGCGCGCTGGAAGGATTACCAGGAGCAGTTGAGGCAACACCGGCGGCCAAGAGCTGATGGAATCACTTTATCAGCAGGTGCCCGGCAAAAGAAAAAGGGCGCCCCAACCTGCGTCAGGGCGCCCGAGCCGTCGAATCCTGTTGAAGACCCCTACTTCCCTTTTTTCGGCCCCTTTTTCTCGTCCTTCTTGCCCTTTTTCTTCATTCGAATTTCCTCCTCAGGTTCAGCGGATGACGGGCGTCACGCCTGGCACTCGCCTTGACTCCATATACGGGCGGCCCGCGCAAGAGTCAAGACAATTTGCAGTAAAAGAGAAAAACCGGCTATCTGGGGGTGGCCCCGGCGTAGTAACCCTCACGGGTCAGGATGGTCAGCCCTTCGCGCCTTACACGAACCTCGATGGAATGGTATTCCACGCCGCGGTCCGTGCCGCTAGGCGCGTAGGCCAGCGTATACTGGTTGCGAGCCTCTTCCGTGACCCTGGAATACAGCCCCTCCATCGCCCGGCTCTTCAGGCCATAATAGACGTCGCCGCCCGTATCATGAGCGTATTTGGAAAGCCGTTCGAATCGCCGCTCGAAAAAAGCGCTGCCCACGCCAACACCGTAGACCGCGATGTTGTAGCGCAACAGTTCCTTCAGCACGGTATCATAGTTATTCACATTGAACTTCGCCCCGTTCACGCCATCCGAAATCAAGAAAATAATCTTCCGGCGTTCGCGGTCGCGATCCTTCAACAACTGAGCCGCGGCATACACCGCATCGTCCAGCGCTTTGGTCGGCTGGCCCTTGATATTCGCAAGCCCTCCCGCGATGTTCGGCGCATCCCCCATTGCGGAGTGACCATTGATCGAGGGTCCATTATTGATGGCCGGACTTGAAGGCCCGGCGGAGGTTTCCTCGTCGAGACGCGTGCGCTTCAGCTCGGTGAGGAGTTTGTCCTGGTCGCCGATGAAACCCTGGCCTGGGTGGAAGAACTGGTCAAAGCGGCATACCCAGGCTTCATCGTTCAGGCTCAGGCCGGCAACAATGGCACGAAGGCTGTCCCCAACCTGCTTGGCATCCTTGGATTTCAGGTCGTTGTCGATGAGCACCACCATGGAAATGGGAACCACATCCGCCCGGAAGGAGGCGATTTTCTGTTCGATGTTGTCTTCAAAAATGCGAAATTCGTCCCGCCGAAGGTCTGGGACGAGCCTTCCCCCCACGTCCTTCACCGTCACGGGTACGATAACTTGATCCACCGGAATCCTGATCCTCGTCTGCACTCCGGTCTGTTGCGCGGAGGACGGCGTATCCTGCGCAGGGGAAGCGCTGCCGGCGCTGCCCTGAGGCGGCTGCGCCTTCAGCTCAGCGAAAGATGCGGGCAGGAGCAATGTGACCGCCATCAACAACGTTTTTCGTAGACTTTTCATAGTCCTCAAGCCAAACTTCGTATTGAAATTATCCCCGCGAATGATTTCGGCCACGCATCCATCGCACCGCTTCGCGGCATCCTACAGAGCGGCAGTACCCCCGCGAGTTTTTTCCGGCCGGGCATCTCTCGCCAAGGAAAGTATACATGCGTTCGATGCACAAGTTTTTGATGCAATGCGTGACGGCAACGGTTGCGGTGATTTTGGCCATTCCGGCGATGCCCCAGGAGCCTGCCGGACAAGCGCCGGTAATCAAGTCGCAGGTAAGCCTGGTGAACCTGTTTGCGACCGTGCGCGACAAGAACAAGAGGATCGTGCCCACTCTGAAGCAGGAAGATTTCAGGGTTTCCGAAGATAATCAGGACCAGAAAATCGCATTTTTCTCGAGGGAGGTGGCCCTGCCGATCACGCTGGCGCTGCTGCTTGATACCTCAGGCAGCGAGCAGGACATGCTCAGCGCCATTCAGGACGCGGGGAGCCGGTTCATCGCCCGCGTCATCCGCAAAGGCGACGAGGCGCTGGTGATGTCCTTCGATTCGAATGTCGATCTGCTGTCGGATTTCACCGACGAGCATGGCCAACTGGAACGCGCCATTCGAAAGAGCAGGATCAATGTGCCGGATCAGGGGACCATCGCGGGAAATCCCGGGCCCATCGGGTCGCGGCAAATCACCGGCACCGCTCTGTATGATGCGATCTATCTGGCGTGCGGTGAAAAACTAGCTTCGGAAGCCGGACGCAAAGCAATTGTCATCGTTACCGACGCGGAGGACACGGGCAGCAAGGTAAGGCTGGAAGAAGCGATCGAAGCGGCCCAGCGCACGGACACGGTGATTCATATCCTGCTCGTCGTGGACCCGCGATATGGCGGCAACCCGGGAGTGGCGCACAAACTGGCGGAGGAGACCGGCGGGCGCATGATTTCCGTTCGGTCGGAAAAAAAGCTCGCGGAAGCCTTTGACGAGATTTCCGAGGAGCTCCGCAGCCAGTATACGCTGGGCTACTATCCGACCAACTCGGCCCAGGACGGAAAATTTCGCAAAGTCAAAGTGGAAACGACCGAGCACGACCTGAAGGTCCTCGCCCGCAAAGGCTACTACGCGCCAAAAGGATAAAAACTCGTGATTCGGATGGGCTTCCGAATTCTATTGCTTTGTGCTCTTTGTTCGCACAGTCTGTGGCCATCAACAGCGGTCGCACAAGCGCCGACCGTTTCAAGACCTTCAACCGCTTCTCAGGACCAAAACCAAGCTGCTCCAGGGCTTCGAGTGCTGGATTTGATTGCCCTCGACAAGGACGGTCGGCCTGTCGCCGATCTCAAACCCGAAGAACTCCGGCTGTTTGAGAATAAGGGGGAGGTAAAGATCAAATCTCTTTCTCCCGCCGCTCGCGAGCCACTCACGATCGGACTGTTCTTCGATGTGAGTGGAAGCCGCCGTGCCGACAAGTACATAGAGGACGAAACAAGATTGGCGAACGAGTTGGTACACTCCATTTGGCGCGCAGGAGATACAGCCTTCCTTGTGGGGTTCGGCGAGCGAGTGGTCGTAGTCACTCAGCCCACACATGAACCAGAAGAGATCGACGAGGGATTAAAGCAAATCCCCGGAGGATATTGGGGTTCGACTGCCCTCTACGACGCTCTTTGTTTGGTATTGAAACCCGAGAAGCTCGCCGACATTCCCGGCCGGAAGGTCTATGTCGTCCTCAGCGATTTTGAGGACAATGCCAGCAGGCATTCAGCTAAGGACGTTCTCGATGTCGCGCGTAGAGGTGGGGTCTCCATTTTCCCCGTGATACTGAGTGTGGATTTCGGTGGCGGCTATTCAAAGCGGAACGAAAAGCGCAGCAGTGAGCAAGCCCATAAGATTGCCGATGAAACTGGCGGGGAAGTCCTGATTCCGGAGTCGCAAAAGCAACTGGCGATGATCTTTCAGCGGCTTGCCTCAGATCTACAGTCCGCTTACCGGTTAACCTACCAGCCCACCTCTGCCACTTCGCAAGACAAAAGCAAGCGGGACAAAATTCGCCTCGAGACGACTCGCGGGTACCTCAGGCTGATCTACCCGAAAGAATAACCTCGATTTACTTTATTAGCCGAGTTAACCAAATCGAGGGCGTAGCTTCCTCCAATCGCCATTGTCCATGATCAAAGAGGTCATTGCTCGCTGCGGCGTTCTCGCAAACTTGGCCGCAGCGCGCCGAAAGCTGGTTCACGAAACAAGCGCATCATGACCTTGCCCAGGATCGTGCGGACGGTATCAAGCTGAGGCACGTACAATTCATATGAGAAAACGCTAACGACAACTCCGCAAAAGATTCATGTGCCGTGATGTTCGCAGCAATCGCCTGTGGCGCCCGAGATCTTGGCGGGCTGGGTGTACTCGGCCTTCGCGTCCACCTGATACCCTTCGCCATACTTGTCATGGTGCCGCACCCACGCCATGCCATGCTTCAACCCCTCTTCGTCGCGCCCCTTTGGTGTAAGATCCAGCCAGTTGTACGCCCCGATGAGGATGTCCAGCCCGCGAGCATAGCTCGAATAGGTGTGAAAGATGTTGCCGGACCCATCTCTGTAGAACACGCTCGTGCCCGGTCGTTCTTCGCTTGGGAATTGCTGCATGGAATAGTTGTAGTACACCTGGCCTTTCTCCAGTTCCTCCTTGGTCATGGACACCTGGTAGTCGTAGTTGAAGTCGGTCACACTCGACGACACCCAATGGAACCGCCAGCCCATCCGCTTTTTGAACGCCTCGATCCGCGCCAGCGGCGCCCGCGAAACCACCACCAGTCTGACGTCTCGCGCCGCCAGGTGCACCACGCTGCCGTCGATATGGTCGGAAATGAACGAGCAGCTCGGGCAGCCTTCCTTCCAGTCCGGACCGAGCATGAAGTGATACACAATCAGCTGGCTCCTGCCGCCGAAAAGCTCGGCCAGCGATTCCTTACCTTTCGGCCCATCGAACATGTATGCCTTCTCTACCTTCTCCCAGGGCATTTCCCGGCGTTGCCGGCCGAGTTCATCCCGCAACTTCGAGAATTCCTTCTCCTTTTTCAAGAGTTCCTTGCGGGCCGCAAGCCACTCCGCCTGTGACACGATTCTTGGATGATCCATCTTGCTCTTCTCTAGTCTGGGTTCCATCTTCATCTCCTCTCGTTTGCGTCTTTGGTTCGATTTTCCTGGAACTAGGCAAACGGATTTTCGTCTGCGCTCGGTCCGTAAATCGACGGCACTGGAACATCCAGCATCCGCAGATAGACCGAAAGCTGCCCACGATGGTGATAGTTATGATTCATGAGGATTGAGCGAATGAATGCGATCCGCGGTACGGACATCAGGACCTTTCCGTTCCTCGTCAAGCTCCACATGGAGGTGAGCCGAGCGTCGTCCATCTTTTTCAGTGTATCCTTCGCACTCTCGAGGCTCTTGGAGAAAGTTTCCAGGACTTCCTGGCGGCTCTTCGCCTCCGGCTGTGAAAAGTTCGGGGCTTCCATACTGTCCGGCACCGCTGCCGCCGTGACGCTGCCCGGCAAGGACGCAATGTGCAGGGCCAACTGGCCCAGCGAAAAGGATTTCGGGTGGGGTTTCCAGGCGAATTTGTCTTCCGGAATTCGCTCTAACACTCGCTTCGTCGTTTGTGCTTCCTGGTCAATCTCCATCAAGATGGAATCTGCAAGTCTCATAACTTCTCCTTTCGTGTGCTCTTCGAACGAAACCTCTTCACCACCAAAGCGGTCAATCCGCTCGTTAACATCACGGCAACGACCGTCAGCGTTGCGCTGCATTGGTGTTGCCTCCGAGGCCGTTCGGATGGAATTCGAAGCAGCCAGAAAGATTTACGGGCGGTGCTGCTCGCAGCAATCGCTCGCGGAGTCTTGGGCGATTGCGGGCCAGTACGGCTTATTCGCGTCAGCTAGATAGCCATCGCTGTAGCGATCATGATGGCGAACCCATGACATCGTAAAGGCCAAGGCGTCTTCGTCGCGGCCTTTCGGCACAAGGTCGAGGTAGTTGTACGTGCCGACCCCCATCTCAGTGCCGCGCGCATAAGTGGAATAGGTGTGGAAGATATCGCCAATAGGATCCTTGTAGAACACACTGAGTCCAGGGGCTTCCTCGCTCGGGAATTCGAGCATGTCGTAGTTGTAATACACCTTGCCCTTGGTCATTTCGTCTTTGGTGAACGAGACGTGGTAGTCGCCGTTGAAATCATTCTGATACGACGACAGCCACTTGAAGCGCCAGCCCATGCGCTCCTTGAACGCTTGGATCTTCGGCAGGGGCGCTCGTGAAATCGCTGCAAACGTCACATCGCGCTGACCCAGGTGCACGAGTGCGCCGTCAGTATGATCCATATTGAACGAGCAACTCGGGCAGCCCTCCTTCCACTCCGGTCCAAACATGAAGTGATAAATGATCAGCTGGCTTTTCCCGCCGAAGAGGTCGCCAAGCGACTCCTTTCCACCAGGTCCATCGAAAACATACTTCTTCTCCACTTTCTCCCAGGGCAGTTCGCGGCGTTCCCTGCTCAACTGATCGCGCAGACGGGTGAATTCCTTCTCCTTTCTCAAGAGTTCCTTGCGCGCCGCAACCCATTCCGCCTGCGAGACAACTTTCGGATGTTCAATCGTGCTCTGTGACATAACTGATTCTCCTTTTTTCTATGTCCACTCGCGCATTCTCTGAATGATCAGTTGGAAAACAAAACGGGTTTCGAACCTGCTCTCTAGTTGCCCGCCGCCTGTGCCTTGGGCGCTTGGCTTGCCTGTTGCATTTGCGCGAGCACTTTGCGAATGGCTGCGTTGGACCCAGGGTTGCGCTTCTCGCGCCAGGATTCGAGGCGATTGCAGTGTTGTTCGAGGTTGCCGAGGAACTTCGGGCTGCTAAACATCGCGCGCCACGCGACGATCACCGGCTTCACCTGTTCCCACACGCCCCATTGCTCCCCGCTGCTTTCGAAAAAAAACTCTTCGTCGATGAGGCCGCGGTTTACGATGCTCGCGACCATTTCCCAATAACCGAGCACCATGCGCATGTACGTGTTTCCCTGGCTGCCGGGAGGACAGACACGCATCAACTCCTCCTCGTTTTTCACGTGGAAGTTGGCCGAGAACCACTCCCGCGCTTCGCGCAACCGTGGCTCACGCCGGTCCTCAAACAGACGCAACATCAAATTGACTTGTTCGTTCGTTACTTCACCCATGTTGTTTCCTCCTTTGGATTTGAATTCTGGAATAATTTCTTTGGGCCCTTCTTCGCGCCGAGCTTCTTGACCACGAGCGCGGTCAATCCGCCCGCCGACAGCACGCTGCCGACCATCAGCGCTGCACTGGCCATGCAAAATGGACACATAATTTCCTCCCGTCGCCGGGACGACGCCCACCGCATCACCGTTCACCGCAAACGCGACGCCTCCGCCCGCTTCCGAACGCCTTCATGGATATGCTTCCAGCCCCCCGTGACTCCTTTTCGGTGGTCTTCCAAAATCAGTCCAAGCGCCGTGTGGTGAAAAGCGAGCAGTGTTCCGCCATCTTTCTCGCTCAAGCGGTACTGCAGATTCGACACGACCGGATAGGACATGAACAACGGCCCCGTAATCTCGAGCAACGTCGGCCGCTTAATGGCCTGCACCACTCCCCAGAAGTGGCCGTTGTTGTCGCCCAGGTCGCGGTACCACCTGCCGCCCGGCCACGCCTCGAGCTTCATAGGCATGGGCCTGTCTTCGGCCGTTTCGTTGAACGGTCCGAGTTGCTCCAACAGCGCCGCAAACGTCGCCTCCAGCGGCGCGCGCACATGGATTTCCTCCGTGATGCCCAGCGTCAAATCCTCAATTCTTGTTGCCGTCGAGATCATTTTTCCTCCTTGAACTAAAACCCGGTCCCGCGTCGTTTGACGGATTGCTTTTGCGCTCGGCGCGTTCCTTGACGCGGCTTAATTGATGACGCCAGTAGCGCTCGAACGTTTCCGTCCATTGGTGAAGCGGCCGGATCGCCTCCGCGTTGGTTCGATAGAGCATCCGGCGGCCGTCGCGCCGCACGTTGACCAGGCCCACCTCGAGCAACACCCGGAGGTGCTTCGACACCGACGGCTGCGCCACCCCCAGCGAATCCACAATCTCCCCGACCGGCCGCTCCTGCAGCGCCAGATAGTTCAGAATCTCCCGCCGCCGCGGCTCCGCCACGGCATTGAACGCATCCGACGTTGTCGCTGCTCGTGCCATGGGCTCAACAATACATTCCTATATGGGAATGTGTCAAGCGCTTTTTTTCTCCCACCTCCATCACCTCTAACGCTGTTCCGTTTGTCCTTGCTTCGCGGGCCCGCTGGTCCGTACCATAATTGTGCATAATATTAGTGAACGCAGCCGGAGATTGCGTCGTGGACAGTCTGCTTTCGAGGATTACCATCACCCCTGGGTTACGATCCGGGCAGCCCTGCATACGCGATTTGCGTATCACCGTCTGGGACATTCTCAAATGGCTCGGAACGGGCGCCTCCCACGAACAAATCATCACCGACTACCCGGAGCTCACGGAAGAAGACATCCTCGCCGCACTTCAGTGGGCCGCTGCTTTGAAAGACAATACCGTTGTCCGTTAGCCTGAATGAAGCTCCTTCTTGATGAGGATCTTTCCCGGAGGTTGGTGGAGCTTGTCCAGGATCTTCTCCCTGGTGCGGTTCACGTCACTCAAGTTCGCTTGAGCTTCGGCACCCCTGATCGCGAGATTTGGGATTACGCCAAACGGAACGGCTTCGCGATCATAATCGCCGACAGAGATTTCGTCATGATGGCGAATACACTCGGGCACCCGCCAAAAGTCATCATCTTGGAGAATTGTGATTATCCGACGATTGTCGCCGCTCGGCTAATCAGCACCAGCGCGATTCGCATTTCCGAGTTTGCTCGCAATGACCATTCGCTCCTGATCCTGCGAAGACCTTGACTTTCTCCGTCCCGCGCCCCTTGCCCTAGCGAGTGGGATCGTTGACAGAATTGTGCAGGAGTTCCAGGAATGGCTTGCCAGTGTTCTTCAACGTTTCTTCGAGCCGCGCGGTGCAGTCGCAATCTCCGCAGGCCCAGGGCTCGGAGCCGTTCTCGTCCCGGCATCTGCGGCGGTCGTGGGCGTCTCGCACCCTCACCAGCTCAAAATACTCCTCCCAGTAAGGACGCTCTTCCTGCAGCGGTGTAGGGCAGTAGCAGACTTCCACCCAGCCGACCGTCTGGTCGGCACAAACCCTCGCCTCGTTCATGTTGCGCAGGTATTCGCCCGCGGCGACCGAGCCTTCCCCCAATGTGGCGCGCTCAATCGCTTCCAGCAGCGTGCCCCGGCAACCATCTTTCACTCGAGCTCGCACCAGGTATCGCATGCTCTATAGATGACCATCCTCAAACAGCGGCTGCACGCCTGAATTTACCATCGAATCAGCTAGAATCGCGCCCGGCACACCTCTGGCTGCCCTTTTTTCTGATTTCTGATTTCCATCCTCTCCCTGCTTCCATTCCCCAGTAGTGGGCCGGTTTCCGATTGTTCGACGTCCTCAGAACTAGGTCAGCAATTCCCGAGACACAGACTCCCACCGATAGGAGAAGATGGCGTCGGTGGAACGGATTCGGCTATGCGTTACGAGCTCTTACCGCGGCCCGCTCCAAATTCGAACGATCCCAATTTCCAAGAATTGCTCCTGCTTCATAAGTGCTCTGGCAAAACTCCAGCAATAATTGCCCGGGAGTGTCCGACGATCGAACATCGTCATACATCAGAAAGAATTCGCTTTTCTCCGTACTATAGAAAGCCTTCGTGGGGCGCACCCGGTGTTCCTTAAGTCCCGCCGGCTCCGGCGCGGCATACGCGTAGAAGGCCGCATCCCTCACTATCTCACCATCGCCGGGCCAAAACCCCACGCTGATTACTTCGTGGGAGTAGGCTTCTTTGGTGATCGGGTCCGCGCCCGGGCGCTCCGGCGCACTTCTCCCGGAAAAGCGCGTCACCGCCAGATCGAAGCTGCCCCAGAAGAAATGGACGGGGCTGACCTTGCCAATGAATCGTGAGCGAAATTCCCAAAAAACGGTGTCCACGCTAACGAGAATTTGCCAGAAGCGATGCGCATATTCGCCATCGTATGCCGCATGACTCTCATCCAGATTGAATCGAACAGGCCGAGGCACTTCGACGGGCATGGGCCACACTTTCACATCGATGCCGAGTGCATGCAACGCGCCCATGAATTCCGAATAGAATGCGGCAACGGTACGGGGGACGAGGCGGAAAGCCCTGCTTTCCCCGAGACTGGTGGTAATCTCCAGGGTGTGAGCGATGAAATCGAAGTTAACCTCAAAAACTCCCTTATTATAGGGTATCGGTGAGGTCGTTAAACCGCGAGCGGTGACGTAGAGAGTCGATCCCCACCAATGGTTGATCTGCGGGCTAAGCGCGAGACGGACTTTCCCAACGATTTGGGTCCACATGTGCAGGGTGGCGTAGGTATCCTTCCATTCGGCGAGCGGAAGCGCTGGCCAGGAATCAGATTGTGTCATGCGAACTCCCTCCTGCTCGGAGCGCGTCACGCTTAGAACCGCTTCGAGGTTTGCCGCACCGAGACAGACTGCTTTCGTCCAAAACAGCAACCGAGTGGAAGTTTATATCATAGCCGTTGGCTGTGCAGGTCGGCTTGGGATTTGCGCCGCCTTCACGCGGTCACTCGCCTGATGAACGCAAAAATCGGAGGCTAGCTCAATACTCATTCCCCGAACCCAATTGACCGCAATCCTCCGACCGTCTACCATCCTCGTTTCGCTCCGCGCCCATGCTCAATGAGACCATCGCCCACTACAAAATCCTCCGCAAGCTTGGCAGCGGCGGCATGGGCGTCGTCTACGAAGCCGAAGACACCAAACTCGGCCGCCGTGTCGCCCTGAAATTTCTCCCGGAAGCCACCCACCGCGATCCACAGTCTCTCGAACGCTTCCTCCGCGAAGCCCGCGCCGCCTCCGCGCTCAATCATCCCGGTATTTGCATCATTCACGCCATCGAAGAACACGATGGCCGGACCTTCATCGCCATGGAATTGCTCGAAGGGCAGACTCTCGACAAATTGATCCCCCTGGGTTCCCTTCCGGTTCCGCGCACCATCGACATCGGCATCCAGCTCGCCGACGCCCTCGACGCCGCCCACAAAAAAGGCATCATCCACCGCGATATCAAGCCCGCCAACATTTTCGTCACCGAGCGAAGCGCCGTCAAGATTCTCGATTTTGGCCTCGCCAAACTCCTCCCCGAACACCACGCAAACCTCGCCGGCGAAACCCTCGACGATCCGGAGACTCTGCTCCTCACCAGTCCCGGCACCGCTGTCGGCACCATCTCTTACATGTCACCCGAGCAAGCGCGCGGCGAGGAACTTGATGCTCGAAGCGACCTCTTCTCCCTCGGCGCCGTGCTCTACCAAATGGCTACGGGCAAGCAGCCTTTTCCAGGCACTACCAGCGCCGTCGTCTTCGACAACATCTTGCACAACGCTCCCATGCCTCCCGTCACCCTCAATCCCAACGTCCCTTCCGAGCTCATGCGCATCCTCAACAAAGCCCTCGAAAAAGACCGCGACGTCCGCTACCAGGTCGCCGCGGAATTGCGCGCCGACCTCAAACGCCTCCAACGCGAATTGGACTACAGGAAAGCCACGCCCGTCCCCGCTTCTTCAGGTCGCATCTCAACGCCATTGTCCACGCCAGCCGCCCAACCCGCCGAGCCACCGCGCTCGCCTTCAAGCAGTTCCGTCCTGATCGCCGCCGCCAGCAAGAACAAATTCGGCACCGGCCTGGCACTTGCAGCTGCTCTCCTCTTGTTCGTCGCCGCCGCCTTCGGCATCTACTCGCTGGTGTGGCGCACGCAGCATCTGCCTTTTGAGAAAGTGAAGATCGAAAATCTGACCAACAGCGGACATGTCTTCTTGACAAGGCTCTCTCCCGACGGAAAATATTTGTTGCTCGTCAGCGAAGAAAACGGGCTGCAGTCGCTCTGGCTGCGGCATATCCCCACGGGCAGCAATACGCAGGTGGTCGCCCCATTTGCGACGCGCTATGCGGGATTGACATTTTCGCCCGACGGAGATTACATCTATTTCGTGCGCCGCGATGAAGAGGAGCAGTCGATCGCTTCTCTGTATCTGGCGCCCCTGCTGGGCGGAACGCCGCGATTGATGATCAAGGACGTGGACAGCCCCATCGCATTTTCCCCGGATGGGCAGCACTTCGCCTATCTCCACCAGCACGAAGATTCTTCGCTGATGGATTTGTATCTCGTCCACAAGGATGGTTCTCCGGACCGCGCGTTATTCAATCACAAGCCAATTTCGACGGACAGCCTCACCCTCACTTGGTCGCCGGACGGAAAAACGATTTTGATCCCCGTGGTGCAGCCGACACCAAATGACTTCGGCGGCTTTGTCGCGGTCGACGCCGCGAGCGGAGAGCAGAAGCTGGCCGCGCCAGCGAAGGACCGCGCCTACTTCGATCCCTCGTGGATGCCGGACGGCAACGGCGTCCTGGTTTCCGCGTCTCTTGCGGAAACCGGTTTCGAACGGACGCAACTCGGAATCGTTTCATATCCGGGAGGAGAATTTCGCCTGCTCACCACGGACACCAACCGCTATCTGCACCCGAGCCTGGCGTCCGACGGCCGCACGATTGCCGCCAGTCAGGCGCAGCTCAAATTCGAGCTCGGCGTGGCCCCCGCATCCTCGCCCGACTCCGTGCAACCGGTGCCGTTGTCGTCTCGATTGAGTATCTGGCGATGGGATTGGATGCCCGACGGGCGTCTGGTCATCCCGCAAGGGCCTGACATTCGAATCGTGAGCACCGCCGGAAGCGAGAGCGTCGTGGCCTCGAATATGCGGCATCCTCCGGACCAGGCGGCTTCCTGCGGCGGCGGGAAGTACATCGTGTTCCGTCAGTTCGGTGGGGTGAGTGGCGTGGCCACAAATCTGTGGCGCATAGATGCGGGGGGAACCAACCTCAAGCAGCTCACATTCGGATTGAACGAATCCGATCCGGAATGTTCGCTCGACGGAAAATGGGTCTACTACGTGGATCGCGGCGATAACCGTTATTTGAAACGGATTTATCTGGAAGGTGGGCTTGCGGAAACTATCGTCTATGCGCCCACCGGTCTTTACGCGCTTTCTCCGGACGGAAAAACAATCGTGAAGGACGAAGTGCGCGATTCCGACCATCAGTTGATGCTGGCGCTTTATTCGATCGAGGAAAAGAAAAAATCCTATATCGAATACGACCAGAGAGCTCTGCGGGGATTTGCGTTTCTGCCGGACGGAAAATCGGTCGCCTACGTGGTGCGGGAAAAAGCCGTGGATAATCTTTGGGCCCGTCCCGTGGATGGATCGCCTAGCCGCCCGTTGACGCACTTCACGTCGGAATCGATTTATGCTTTCCGGTATTCTCCCGACGGCGCGAAAATCGCCATCGAACGCGGGCACACGGAGTCCGACGCAGTGCTCCTTCGCGACGCCTCTCAGTAGAAAACAATCAAAGCCGGCAGAGAAAAATCAAAGACCGATTACTTGGTCTCCGCGCCTCCAGGATTGGGCGTCGTGGGAACATTCGCGTTGGCGCGGGCGAAGTAGCCGCGGCGCGCGCGGACCTGGTAGCCCTTGTGTTCGGGCACTTCGATGCGGATCTTATGGTAGCGGCCATCGAGGACGTAGTTCGTTGGAAGATAGGCGATGGAATACTGGTTGCGAAGTTCGTCGCCGATGTCCTGGAACGACTGATCGAGATCGTCCACGTGATAAGGAAAAAACGCGCGGCCGCCGGTTTCTTCGGCCAGTTCCTGGAGAATTTTGTCACCGTCCGTGAGGTGATATTTGCGGTCGCCCATCTTGCTTGGATCGGTTTGCGAGAGGGAAATCCATTGCGTGCTGGTGCTGATCGTGTAAATGACCACGCTGGTGCGCTGGGCTATTTCGATGGCGTCCGCGCGCGTGTGTGTCGATAAGTTGTCCTCGCCATCGCTGATGAGAATCATGACGCGGCGCACCACGTCCGGCTGATCGCCCGGCGGGCGCGGCGGATGGCTCAGCTCTTTCACGCACGCCTCGTAGATCGCGTCGTAAATTGCGGTGCCGCCGCCCGCGCGCGTCTTGGTGATCTGGTCGCGCAGTGCTCCGGCATCGCCGGTGAAGCCCTGGACGATTTGCGGTTCGTCGTCGAAGGTCATCACAAAAGCTTCATCTTTATTGCGGCGAAGCACGCTAAACAGAAAATTGACGGAAGCGTCCTGCTCGAACTTGATGCGGTCGCGGATACTGTTGGAAGTGTCCAGCAACATGCCGATGCGCAGAGGCAGATCGGACTGCCTGCTGAAATAACGGATTTCCTGCGGAGCCTTGTCGTCCCAAATCTTGAAGTCGCCCTTTTCGAGTTCGGGGACGAGTTTGTTGCGGCGGTTGAGCACGGTGAAAAGCACGTCGACCAGGTTGACCACCGTCTTAATCGTTTGATCGCTCTGCTGGGTGGGGTCCTGTTTCGGTGTTGCTGACTGTGCCAGTGCGGGCGTCTGAGGCTTCGTGTCCGGCGAGGACGTCTGCGGATTAGTGACCGGGGAGGATGCTTGAGGTTTGGCCGGTGAAGATTGTTGCGCCCGCTCGGTCAGCGGAAGGAGCAACACCGCGGACGCCAAGAAGATCGAAGTGATTGTCCGTCGCATTTGCATCGATTATAGGTACCCCGCCAGCGCAGCGTCAATTCGGCTCTGCGGTTCTCCAGCAGCGTCACAAAGTTTTTTCAAATATTCGCGCAATTCAACGGGCAACACGGCGCGAACTTCGATCCATGCGCTGGTCCGGGGCTGCGCAAAGCCGAGCTTTGCGGCATGCAGAAAATTGCGTCCCAGGGGCGGCAATGTTGTTTTACCCGCGCGCAATTCGCTTGCCGCCCCATAGAGCGTATCGCCCACTACGGGATGCTTCAGTGCGGAGAAGTGCACGCGAATCTGATGCGTGCGCCCGGTGTGGAGTTGGACTTCCACCAGCGTCGTGCTGTCGATCTTGGCGAGAGCCTTCCAATCCGTGCGGGCCTCGCGGGGATTGGCGATGTCCGCTCCGTGCCAGGATTTGCGCAGCGTCGTCATGCGCGTGCGATGGATGGGATCGCGCCCAATGGCCAGCTCGATTCGCCCGCTCTTCTCTCCGAGAATGCCCTGCACCAGCGCGATATACGTTTTCGCAATGGCTCGCTGGCGAAAAGCTTCGCCCAGCTTGGCGTGCGCCGCGTCGTTCTTGGCGACAAGGATCACCCCCGAGGTTTCCTTGTCCAGCCGATGTACGATTCCCGGCCGCAACGGATCGCCGGACTGCGAAAGCGCTTGCCCGCGCCCAAGAAGCGCGTTGACGAGTGTGCCCGAAACATTGCCGGCGCCGGCGTGAACGGTCATGCCAGCGGCCTTGTTGATGGCGATAACGTCGTCGTCTTCGTAAAGCACATCGAGCGAAATCGATTCCGCTTCGGCGTGAGTCGCCGGCCGCGGATGGGCCCGCACGGTGATGATTTCACCGCCATGAAGTTTCTGGGAAGATTTCGCGGCCTTGCCGTTGACAAGGACAAGCCCGCCATCGATGAGTTCTTGCACGCGCGAGCGCGAGAGTTCCGGACAATGGGCGGCCACGAACCGGTCGAGCCGCGTCCCAGCGTCGGTAGCTACCGCCAGAAGTTCATGAATCTCGGGTTGGGTCTCAGCCGGCACAGGCCGATTGTAGCAGGCTGTCGAGAGGGGTATATCCTGAAGGGGAACGCCGGGGAAGATCAAGAAGTTCGGAGAACGGAGAGGAGGGGTTTGGAACTCTGCGGGATGGGAGGCGCCGATGCCACAATTTAAAGCAAGCGTTACTGCCTTGCCGGAATCACGAGAGGGCCTGTGTAGTAGCCCTGGCGAGTCTTGATAGTGACGCCTTCGCGCGTGGTACGGACTTCCACCTGGTGATAACTAGCGTTGCGGTTGTTGCCGTGAGGCACGTATGCCAGGGTGTACTGGTGGCGAGCTTCTTCGGTTATTCGCGAATAGAGCCTTTCCATGGCGGCGCTTTGGACGGCGTAATAGATGTCGCCGCCCGAGTCGTTCGCATAATTGAGCAGGCGGGAGAATTTTCGCTTTAAGGAATGGCCGACAGCCAAACTGTATACGGATACATTGTCGTGAAGGAGAGTCTCGAGAGCGTCGGAATAGGTATCACGGTTAAATGGAGGTCCGTTGAGACCATCGGAGATCAGAAGGATGATCTTGCGGCGACTGGTTCCGCGATCATGGAGCAACTCAGCGGCGGAATGGACGGCGTCGTCGAGCGCTTTGGTTGGGCGGGACCCAAAGTTAGTTGGCGCCCCCGGGGGCGGTTCCCCCACTCCGAGTGGATGGCTCGATGGCGAGGAAACGAATGGGACGGGGCCAGCTGTAGAAGGACCGCTGTGGTCTTGGGCATCCTTCAGGTCTGCCCATAGCTTGTTGAGATCGCCGGTGAATCCTTCCGCTCGATAGAAAGCCAGGTCGAAACGGCAGATGAGGGCCTCGTCGCTCGGACTAATTCCAGCGGTGATGGCGCGCAGAGTGGGAGCCATCTGTGCGGCATCCATCGCTTTCAGATCGTCGTCGATGAGGACGACCAGCGAGAGCGGAAAAGCTTCGGCAGTGAAAACGTCAATGGACTGTTCAACGTTGTCGTCGTAGATGCGGAACTCTTCCCTATGAAGATCAGGAACCAGATTGCCGTGGCGATCTTTGGCAGTGACAGGGAGGACGACGAGATCGGAATTGACGCTGATCTTGGTTCGGGCTTCGCTCTGCTGGGTGCTAGGCTGCGGTAGCTGTTGTGTTTGGGCGGCGGAAATTTCTTGTGCGGACGATTGCTCCGCCTGAACGAAGGTGGAGCTAGCAGCTAGCATCACAGCGAACAGCCTTCTCGGCATGCGAATGGCTCTCAGGGCTCAAATCTTGCTGAAGATTCTGACGCCAGTTGGTGAAGAAAGGTGGCCAAACCTCTGTAGTGCTGATTTTAACTTTTGCTCCATCTTCTTTTTTCCTCCTCCTCTCTAAAGATTCTCCATTTTTCCGGCGGGTGGCGCGGTCTTAACTGCTTTTTGCCGTATCGCCGTAAGCGTCCGGTTCTACCGTCCGTGCTAAGAGTGTGTGAGTGAGGATGATGCCTCTGTGGACGCGTTTCCGAAATTCCGTTAGAATGCCGTACATCTCGGACGACTGCGCTAAAACCACGTCAACGAGGAGCCTTCCATGCAGATCAGGCTAGCCAGCGTAATGGTTGACAACCAAGAGAACGCTCTCCGCTTCTACACCGCCGTCTTGGGCTTCGTGAAGAACAAGGACATACCCATGGGTCCATTCCGTTGGTTGACCGTGTCTTCGCCGGAGGGCGCGGAAGGCGTCGAGCTAGTGCTGGAGCCTATGGGTTTCGTGCCTGCTCAGACGTATCAAAAGGCCCTGTTTGCTGCTGGCATTCCAGCCACGGCGTTCCTAACCAGCGATATCCAATCGGAGTACGGGCGGCTAAAGGCGCTTGGCGTCAGCTTCCGTGATGAACCGAAGAGCATGGGGTCAATCCTCGCCGTCCTGTTTGAGGACACCTGCGGCAACCTCATCAACCTGGTTCAACCTACAGCCTAACGCCACGATCGATAGGGAGTCGCCGCAGCAAAGAATTCACTCCGTAATGATGCGGTCGGCCCACTCCACCAGGCCGACAAAGATTGCGGGATTGCCGAATTTTGCGCCCTGTACCCTATTTTCCTTAGTGTGTCTTTTCTTCATTGCGTCTTTTCCGCGACCGCGCAAGCAGTCTTTGTCTTCGCGATCGTCTGCCTGTGCCACTCGCCGCCAGAAGAGGCTAACCAGCAGCATGCGCGCTCGTCTAGAATCGGTGGCGGAGGAGAGAACCATGCGCAAAGTCTTGTTCTTGTTGTTGTTTGTTCCGGGAGTTCTGTTGACGTGCAGCGCGCAAGAACCGGCGCGGACTGCGAACGGGGATGTTTCCGGGCGCTGGGTGGTGAACACGGACTTTTACGGGACGACGATCTATTTTCGGATGGAGCTGAAGCAGGAGGGAGAAAAGCTGAGCGGGAATTTTGATGTGGACAAGCTGGAGGGAACGCTCAAAGGCAGCTCGATCTATTTTCTGGCCAAGGACGAACAGGGCGGGACGGACGAAGGCAAAGCCACAGTTCAAGGCGGGACCATTACCGGGACAGTGGTGTTTACGCACGCAGACGATGCTGCACATCCGGAGACGCACAAGTTTACGGCGGAACTCGTTCCGGCGCGGCGGGCGGGAACGCCGCAGCGGCATGAATTCACGCCGGCCACTTTTTACCGGCAATTTTCGGCGGCCAACAAACCGGTGCTGACGATCTCACCCGGCGACAGCGTGCACACGACGACAGTGGATGCGGGAGGAACGGATGAAAAGGGCGTGACGCGCGTCCTGGGCGGAAATCCAGAGACGGGGCCATTTTTCGTGGAGACGGCTTCGCCAGGAGACACGCTGGTGGTGCACTTGACGCGGCTACGGCTGAATCGCGATTGGGCCGAGAGCGATGACTTTGTCGTGGGGCGCGCGCTGGACAGCGATCTGGCGGTGAAGATGAAGGACGGAGGGAAGACGGTGCGCTGGCATCTGGACGCGGAACACGGAGTGGCCACGCCGGAAAAACCGGCGGAGCATCTGACGCGATACGCGGTGCCGTTGCGGCCAATGCTGGGATGCGTGGCAGTGGCGCCAAACGTGGCACAAGCGGCTCCGGGGGCGGGGGACTCCGGGCGCTACGGCGGGAACATGGACTTCAACGAGATCGTGGAGGGTGCGACAGTCTATCTGCCGGTGAGTGTGCCGGGGGCGCTGCTGTATGTGGGCGATGGGCACGCCATGCAGGGTGATGGGGAGCTCAACGGCAACGCGCTGGAAACGTCGATGGACGTGGAGTTCACGGTGGATGTGATTCCGGGGAAACGGATCATGGGGCCGCGCGTGGAGTCCGCGACGCACATCATGGCGATGGGGCTGGACGGGTCGCTGGATGATGCGTTCCGCACAGCCACCGCGAACATGGCGCAGTGGCTGACGGACGAATACAAGTTGACGCCGTCCGAGGTGGCGCAGGTGCTGGGCACATCAGCAGAATATAAGGTGAGCGAGGTGGCTGACCGCAACGCCGGCATTGTGCTGAAAATCAACAAGGAACGGCTGAAATCGCTGGCGAGTGCGGGGAAGTGAAAGAATAAAGACCGGGTCTGAAGACCCGCCGCTACAAGGAGTGTCACGAGGTCTCAACGGTGCGTCGCGACTTGAAGAAACCGTTCATGGCCGAAAGAACCAAGAGGAGGCCGACGGCGAAAATGGGCGCCCAGGGGATCCAATTCCAGACGGGCCGATCAATCATGGCTACCGCCGGATTGGCGGGGTCGTACAAGACAATCACTGGAACATTTTCGCTTCCTGCGATTGAGTTTCCCAGCCAATCCTGGAAATGGACGAAGCGATCGTTGGTGTGGAATTCGACGATGGGCATATACCCTGTCGAAGAAAATGATCCCGAGGAGCTGCGGAAATTCTCCTGCTTATAGCCGACAATCCTTCCGGGCACCCTCGTGCCTTCGCGGATCAGATGAAAATGAGCGTGGCCCATGAAATAGCCAAGGCTCAAGAGAAACAGTCCAGCGAGCACTTGCGGGATCCACGCGTAGCGAAGGATTTTTGTTTTGTTGCCGGTCAACCGCGCAACGAGTTCTTCGGCAGAAGCCAAGGCCTTGCCCCAATCGGAGGCGGCCGTAGCGAGTCACGCGCGTATCCGCCTCTGAGCGCCAATGTAGCATAGCAAGGCAACGCGGCGTTTTCGCGGTTTCGAGATTTGTTCCCAAAAGCGAAGTGCAGCAGGCTTCGTCGTAGCTCTCTACTTCGGCCCAGCCAGACTTCTTGTCTGTGCTTCCTTTCACCCGCGCGTCGCGAGTCTTTGGAATAAAGGCCAAAGGCCCCACATAACCCGACCCTGCCGATATAAACGCCGCTCATCTATCTAGGCGCGGCCCGCTACAAGAGCACTAAAAGACCCGCCGTCCGAGTCGTACCGTTGTAGGAAGCCGAGATCGTGGCGGAAGTTGAGAGGAGAACAATGGACGTGTTCACCGTGAAGGTCGCGCTGGTGGCTCCGGCCGGAACGAACACGCTGGAAGGCACGCGGGCGGCGCCGTTGCTGCTGGAAAGCATGACAGTTGCACCACCTGCGGGAGCTGGCGCGCTGAGCGTTACCGTGCCCTTGGAAGTTTGTAGGCCGCCAATCACGTTCGCCGGGTTCAGCGTCAGCGACGAAAGAGTAGCCGGTGGAGGAGGCGCAGGCGCCACCGTGAGTGAGGCCGATCTGGTCACGCCACCGTAG
>DATHIB010000113.1:0-15142 GCA_035490055.1 Candidatus Limnocylindria bacterium
GGAACAGGTCTTTCCGGCGCAACTCCAGATCGTGCAGCGATTGGTTCACGGAGCCTCCTATCTGAATGTCTATACTCATTCAGATTATCAGCCCAAAAAAAGAAAAACACAACATCCACCTACAAATTTGTCGCACACCCATTGGGATTTGGGTTCTTGAATAGGCGCCGGCGCGAGAGTAAACTCGCCTTATTCCCGGTTGGGCCGTTCAGATCACGATTCTTCAGGAGGGTTAAATGCGACTTATGCCTCGTCCGCTCTTGCTTCCTCTCTTTGCGCTTGCCGCTAGCCTTGTCTACTTCACTTCTTCCGCGCAGGAGAAAACTTCCAAACCCGATTTTGACATGACAGCCAGCTACATCGAAGCTTGCAGTTGCGACATGTTCTGTCCCTGCTACTTCAACACTCATTCCACGAACCACATGGGCATGGGTGAGCATGATATGGACCAACATTTTTGCCGCGCCAACCTCGTCCTCAAAGTGGACAAGGGATTTTACAAAGACACCAAGCTGGATGGCGCCAAGGTCTGGATCGCTACTGATCTGGGCAGTGACTGGAGCACGGGCAAGGACTCCTGGTTGGTGGTGAATTTCGATCCCAGTGTCGGCAAGGAGCAGCAGGCCGCGCTTGGCGACATCCTCGGCCAGCTTTATCCGATTCCGTGGCAGAAAAAGGCGGTGGATACCGCTGCGTTTTCATGGAACGTGGACGCAAAAACTGGTGTGGCCCATGCCAAGATGGATAACGGCAAAGGCGAGGTCACGCTCGAGCGCGTCAGCGGCAATGATCCCCACCATGAAGTTGTCGTGCACAACTTGAAATACTGGGGGGCGCAGTCCAACGACGGCTTCCGCATGTGGAAGAGCAAGCACGAAGCCTTCGAAGGGGACGGTCACAAGTTTTCCTACGACGGGACGAATGGGTTCCTGATCACCATCCACTTTTCTGGAAATGCAAAGCCCGCCTCCGCGGACTGATCCTCGGCTCAAATCAATCCAGGCAGCAACGCTTTGCTTTCCGGCAAAGCGTTGCTGCCTGGCTAGAATTCTTCCTCGTCTTCACTGGGGTGTTTCAGTACCGTTGTTTTGTGCGTGATCCGGATGTTGTGGTTGCGGAGTCCGGCGAGAATGGCCCGGCGGGTTTCAGCGGGCAGCATCTCCGGCGCAAAGACTCCTGCGAGATCACGCGGGAGATATTTGATGAAAAGCGCCGCGACGTGAGCCGTCGCGTACGCCACCGGCGTCGTAAATCGCCCTTGCTGCCGAATCTGATAGAGCGTGGGAAACGTGCAATCGCTGCGGATCAGCAGGTGCTGGTCTTCCTTTTTGCCGTGCTTGACTCCCTTCACCAGCGCGGCCGCAGCGAAGCGGGCGTTCTGTAGAATCCCTTGGCGAATCAGCTTGGCAATTATCCGAGGAGAAGAAGTCTGAGGAAAGCGATGCCGGGTCATCCCGCGTGACCGGGACAGTTTCCCCTGTTTGTGCCAGCGTCGCAGCCGGTCGATCTCATTCCCGCCGATCTTTACGTCGAGCTCCCGCATGGGAATGAAGTGCGGCAGCGTGGCCACTTCGTCTTGTGCCGCAAGCACCACGCGCGCTTTGCCGATAGGATCGGCAAAGCGAAATTTCTCAATCTCCGAAAAGCGCTTTCCCAGTTGAAACTTTCCATTTCGATAGATCTGGGGGTGCGAGACAGCCTCGTCGAACGATACTTCCGGCGACCATTGGGAGATGGGATCGTCGCTCTCGCTGCTTTCATACAGCCGGATGTGCACCGCTTCGACCTCGTCGAGGAGGTCGGCGGCGCGCTTCGCGAGCAAGTTCGTCAAGCCCGGGGCGGCACCGGTGTTGATCAGCGCCCCGCGGTTTTTTTCTTCGAATTTCTTTGCGTAGCGGAATTGCTCGGCCTTGAAAGGATGCCGCTTCAGGTGCGAGCTGAGATCGACGTAATGCGCGCGCAACCGCAGCGCGGCCCGGAGAACAATCTCATTGAACACCGACGCCGAGGCGTTGACGATGAGTTGGCAGCCCTTTGCGGCCTTCACGATTCCGCGCAGGTTTCGCGCGTTTACTTCGGTTATAGGGATGGTGCTTTTCTTGCCCAGGAAGCGCCGCGCGCGCTCTGGATCGCGGTCCCCGCACCAGACCGTATGTCCTTGCCGCTCCAGCAATTGCGCGAGAAGAGAACCGGTCGCTCCGGCCCCTAAAACGAAGATCCGCATGGCGTGGCCAAAACTCTATCACAATCCATGACGCCTCTTGGGCCGGGGTTGCGCGTCGGCACCAATTGCACCCCTCGAGTCTGGAGCGTACACTATGGCTGTAACTCCGACCCCTGAAGCCTACGGGAGAGATAACCCACGGCTGCTGGGGCGATGTCCCGAGAAACTATCGGGGCTGAGGGTTTGGGCGGAAACGCCCGGGCCTCCCGTGCTTGGAAAGGAGCGATGACACCGAAAATGGGTACATTTTCGGTGAGCGCCCGATTCCCACCACTGGATCGGGCGGTTTTGTTTTAGAGCTTCATTGCGCCAAGGTAGCGGGGAGCAGCATCCAACAAGCAGCACGGACCATGACTCTTCACGACAAATTCGGCCGCCAGATCACCGACTTGCGCATCTCCATCACGGACCGCTGCAATTTCCGCTGCGTCTACTGCCGCTCCGCCGACCCGGAAAACTACCGCGATCACGATGAAATTCTCTCTTGGCCCGAGCTCGACCGTATCGCCAGGATCTTCCTTAGCCTTGGAATACGCAAAATCCGCATCACCGGCGGCGAGCCGCTCGTCCGCGAAGGCGTCGAGGACTACATCGCGCGTCTCCACGCCCTCGGCGTCGTTGACCTCTCCATGACCACCAACGGCCACCTGCTGGCCGAACGGTGCGACCGGCTCCTTGCCGCCGGCCTCCGCCGCATCAACATCAGCCTCGATTCGCTCGATCCCGAGCGATTCGAACGCATCACCAGAACCAAGTCTTTCTCAACCGTGATGCACAGCATCGATGTCGCGCAGAAATCACGCCTGGCACCCGCCAAAGTGAATGCCGTCCTGGTCCGCGGCCTCAACGACGACGAAGTCGAAGCTTTCGCCTCGTTCGCCCGCGAAACCGGCGTGATCATGCGTTTTATCGAATTCATGCCACTCGATGCCGACCGCCACTGGACGCGCGACGTCGTCGTCCCCGCCGCGGAAGTCCACCAGCGAATCCACGCCAGCTGGCCTCTCGTGCAGATTCCGCACGAGCGCAGCGAGACCGCTCGCAAGTACCGTTTTGCCGACGGCGCACCCGGTGAGATTGGCCTCATCGCCCCGGTGACGCAGCCCTTCTGCGGCCATTGTTCCCGCATCCGGCTCACTGCGGACGGCAAGCTCCGCACCTGCCTGTTCAGCAAGGACGACCATGACCTGCGAGCGATGCTTCGCGAAGGTGCGTCAGACGAGGATTTGGTCGCGTATATCAGCTCCATTGTCATGGAAAAAGAAGAGGGCCATCGCATCAATGAACCGGGCTTCGTACAACCCTCTCGCACCATGGTATTTATCGGCGGATAGTGGAAAATTAGCCGAAATATGAGAAAATGAAGCTTCCAAGTAGGGATCAGAGACCGCTTAGCAATAGCCACTAAGCAGACAAAACACAATTCATGGGCAACCTAGTATCCATCTCGGATAGCAGCACCCTCATCGGCGCAGACCAGCCGGCCACCATCCGCACGCCGGAAATCGAAGCCGGAGTGGGGTGCGACTTCGACTCCTACCTCCTTGTGTCGGACAACGCTCTTGATGACCGCATCGCTGCCGCGAAGGCCCGCCTGGGCCGTGACGTAGTGATTTTGGGCCATCACTACCAGCGCGATGAAGTCGTCAAGTTCGCTGATTTCCGCGGTGACTCCCTCAAGCTCTCCTTCCAGGCTTCGCAGGCTGAGGGCCGCTACATCATCTTCTGCGGCGTCCACTTCATGGCCGAAAGCGCGGACATTCTCCGCCGCGAGCACCAAACCGTCATTCTTCCCGACCTGAACGCCGGCTGCTCGATGGCCGACATGGCCGACATCGGCCAGGTGGAAGCCTGCTGGAGCGAGCTCTCTTCTCTCCTCGATTCGCGCAAAGTCATCCCTGTCACATATATGAACTCGACCGCGGCCATCAAATCCTTTACCGGCGAGCATGGCGGCTCGGTTTGCACCAGTTCCAACGCCGCTGGCGTCATGAATTGGGCTTTTGAGAACGGCGAAAAAGTTCTCTTCCTTCCCGACGAGCACCTCGGACGCAACACCGGCTATCGCATGGGCATCCCGCTCGAACAAATGATCGTCTGGGATCCCTATCAGGAATTTGGCGGAAACACGCCGGAAGCGATCCGCAGCGCGCGCATCATCCTCTGGAAGGGCTATTGCTCCGTGCACCAGCGCTTTACGCCGCAGCAGGTCGAGCGCGTCCGCCGCGAGCATCCCGGCATTCGCGTCATCGCGCATCCCGAATGCCGCTTCGAAGTCGCAGAGGCCGCCGATCAAATCGGCTCGACCGAGGGTATCATCACAGCCATCATGGCTTCTCCCGCCGGCACCGAATGGGCCGTTGGCACGGAAATCCACCTCGTCAACCGTCTCAGCAAGGAATTGCAGGACCACAAAGTTATCTCGCTCGATCCCAGCGTCTGTGTTTGCACAACGATGTTCCGCATCACTCCGCAACATCTCCTCTGGGTGCTCGAAAATCTTGGCGAGGGCAACGTCGTCAATCGCATCTCTGTCGACGAACGCACTCGGCACCATGCGCGAGTTGCTCTCGACCGCATGCTAAGTTTGCGCTAGCATCAAGTGGGACAGACTAGTCTGTCCTCTTTTGTCGGCGCGAATCACCCCGCGAACGGAAACAGAATGGCAGACGACGAAGACGAAGACGACGACGACGATCAGGAACAGGACGAAACTCCGGATCCACCGCAGCGTCTCTTCACGCTGACCGAAGCCGAGCGTACGCGCCGGGAACTCGAACCCTTTCTCGTCGAGGCCATGAATTCTCGCAAGAAACTCTCTGGTCTGGAAAACGAACTCTCCGCGGTTTCCGCGCGCATCATGATGATGGGCGGCCTGATCGTCCCCTACGAAAAACTGGCCGCCGTCCGCATGCAGCACGAGCAGCTTGCCGAAACGCTGAAGTCGGCGCTCAACCGCATTCTCGAAACTGGATGCCTCATCAAAGACCTCGACGTCGGCCTGCTCGATTTTCCCGCCGTCATCAATAAACAGGATGTCTATCTCTGCTGGAAGCTCGGCGAGGATCGCATCCGCTTTTACCATCGCCAGGACGAAGGATTCTCGAGCCGCAAACCGCTCGACCCGCGCGACCTCGGCCCCGGCGACACCATTCAGTAATTTTTATGTCGTGGCCGGTCTTCCACTTCTTGGCGTCCCGCCCCTGCTGGGGAAGACCGGTGCTTTCTTTCTGGTGTCATCCTGGGCGAAGCGAAGGACCTCAACTACCCGTTCTTCGCCGGCTCAAACTGTGAGCGACTTTGACCGACCATCCCGAAAACCGCCTGAAAGACTCCGCCAGCCCCTACCTGCGTTCCGCCGCCCGCCAGCCCATCGATTGGCACGAATGGGGAGACGCCGCCTTTGCCCGCGCCAAATCCGAGGATAAGCCCATCCTTCTCGACATCGGCGCCGTCTGGTGCCACTGGTGCCACGTCATCGACCGCGAAAGCTACGAGAACATCGAAATTGCCAAGATCATCAACGAACACTTCGTCGCCGTAAAAGTTGACCGTGACGAGCGTCCCGACGTCGACTCCCGCTATCAATCCGCCGTCAGCGCCATTTCCGGCCAAGGCGGCTGGCCGCTCACCGGTTTTCTGCTCTCCGATGGCAAACCTTTTTTCGGCGGCACCTATTTCCCGCCCGAAGACCAGATGGGCCGCCCCGGTTTTCGCCGCGTTCTTCTCGCCGTTGCCGATTCCTATCGCAACAAGCGCGCCGAGCTCGAACGCGCCGCAAACTCCCTCGCCGACGCTGTCTCGCAAGCTGAAGTCTTCACCGGCGCCCGCGCCGATTTCGACCTCGGCGTCGTCGAAGCGCAGATCAAATCCATCACCCAGCTTTTCGACATCAAGAACGGCGGCTTCGGCCGCGCCCCGAAATTCCCGCACTCGTCCGCCATCGATCTCGTCCTCGAGTGCTACCAGCAGACAAAAGAAAAGCATTTGCTAGCGATGGCCGAAACCACCCTCGAAAAAATGGCCCGCGGCGGCGTCTACGACCAGCTCGCCGGCGGCTTCCATCGCTATTCCGTCGATGAGCGCTGGCTCGTCCCCCACTACGAAAAAATGTCCTACGACAATTCCGAGCTGCTCAAGAACTTTCTCCACGGCTGGCAGCTCACACAAAACCCATTTCTGCGCGAGACTGCCGAAGGCATCATCGGCTGGGTGGACGAAGTTTTATCGGATCAGGACAATGGCGGTTTCCACGCGAGCCAGGACGCTGACTATTCCCTCGACGACGACGGCGATTATTTCACCTGGAGCCTGGACGAACTCCGCGCTGCGCTCCTCCCCGACGAAGCCCGCGTCATGGAGCTGTACTACGACGTCGAGACTCAGGGCGAAATGCATCACAATCCTGCAAAAAATGTTCTGTGGATCGCCAGCGACGCGGCTGATATCGCAAAACGGCTTGGTCTTGACGAAACCGTTGTCCGCCTGATCATCGCAAAGGCAAAAGGGAAGATGCTTGCCGCGCGCATCCCGCGTCCCACGCCGTTCATTGATAAAACGATGTACGTCTCCTGGAATGCGATGTTCGTTTCCGCTTATCTCGATGCCGCTCGCGTCTTTGGAAGCGGGAAGAACGGCGTCGGCAAGGACTGCCGCGCATTCGCTTTGAAAACCCTCGACCGCATGTTGAAAGAAGTCTGGAGCGAAAGTCGCGGCTTCGGCCACCGCATCGGCGGTCCCGCTCTCGAAGGCTCGCTCGACGATCAAGTCTTCAGCGTTCTCGCGCTCCTCGACGCCTTCGAAGTGACGCTCGATCCGCGTTATTTCGAAGCTGCGTTAAAAACCATGGACCTCGCCATCACCCGCTACGGTGACGCCGAAGGCGGGGGCTTCTTTGATCGCCCTTCCGACGCCGCGCCCATGGGCGGCCTCGACGTCCGCCGCAAGCCCTTTCAGGATTCCCCCACGCCCGGCGCGAATTCCGTCGCCGCCATCGCGCTCGTTCGAATGCACGCCTTCACCAGCGACGACCGCTACCACGCCTTCGCCCAAAAAGCGCTCGAAGCCTTCGCCGGCATCGCCCCCCAGTACGGCCTCTTCGCCGCCACCTATGGCCTGGCGGCCACGCTTTTCGTTCATCACCCGCCACAAGTCGTAATCACCGGGGATTCGAACGATCCCGCCGCCCAAGCCCTAGAAGCCGCCGCCCACCGTGTCTTCCGTCTCGGTAAATCCGTCCTCCGCATCACGCCGGAAACGCCGCAACTGCACCTGGCCGGCGCTCTCAAGGAAACTCTTTCGCATCTCCCACCTGGCAAACCGCTCGCCGTCGTTTGCTCCGGCAAGATCTGTTTCCCTCCCACCAGCGATCCCGAGCAGCTCAAAATCCTGCTCAGCGGCACGGGAACAACCGCAGCCGCCTGCTAGCCTCGGCCAGCGAGCAATGCAGTAGCTAAGTCATTTCTCCCTCACAAATTTGTAGTTTCCTGACAGCGCGTCTTCGTCTTCCGCGTGTTCCTGCATGAACTTTCGAAGCTCATCCGTGCTCGCAGTCAGGATCAGGTCCCCATTTTCTCCCAGTTGCGAGAGCGGGAACGAACCTGCCTTGATCTGCTCCTTCACCCAGTCATCTTTGAGGAAATGAATCTCCAGACTGTCTTTCCCCAGCCAGACTCGTCCCATCACATGTACCGACATCACAGGAAACGGCATCATGGTATCTTTCGAGTCCATGACCTTGTTGCCCGTGTCTCCTTCAAAGTCAGCAAACAGGGTAGACGCGATTTTCACGAGTCGCGTCTTGGCCAGGAATCCCCCTTTTGCTCCCACGGCTCCCCATTTGAAGTCGTAAAAATTCTCGTCCTCGGATTTCGCGAAAGTCCATCTGGTATTTCTGTCGTTTGGATTGCTCGGGTCAGGCTTCTCCAGCTTCCAAGTTCCAAGCAGTCCAGTTTCAAATGCCTTGTCATCAGCCTTGTATAGCGAAAAGAAGGACGCGATAGGTCCGCATCCATTCAGAAGAATTGCCAAACTCAAAATCACAGCGTGCGCCACGAATTTGCCCTTCATACTGCCTCCGTCCAAACGAATCAGTCCGGTCTCTTTATTGTCAAGCTAAATCAAAAGGCGGGCACGAGGAAAAAATCATCGCGCCCGCCTTTTGACACCACTTCGATTCGTCTCTCTACTTCCTTGCCTTCCTTTACTTCATTACTTCTTCGGCCTCGACTCCGGCGGCACCATCCCGTTGATCCGGTAATACACCACCAAATTTCCGTAGTGCTCCCCGGAATGCTCAATCAACCCGTAAGCCAAATCGCCCACTCGGTTGAGCCGTGGTCCGCCAGCGTTCACGGCCTCGTTCATTCCCTTGTCACCCTTGGCCTTGATCACGTCGGCGCCGTCCTTCACGCACTGCTTCACATACGCCACCAGGTCCGCTTTGCTGCTGATTTTCAGGTCCGCAGGCTTCGGATCATCCGCATAGCGGGGCTTCTTGTTCTGCGCCGGGTCCGTGAAGTAGTACATGGATGCTGAAACGTGCAGCAGCACTCCCTGGAACGTCCGCGAATCAGGGTTTGGTTTGTAGTCGTACCTGTCTTCCGGCAAGTCTTCTGCAATCGCCACCAGTTTCCTGCCGATTTCGTTCCACTGCTCCAGCACCTCCGCCGAAGGACTTTGCGGCGGCTTCGGCGGTTCCTTCTTTGCCGCATCCTGTGCCAGTACAGGTAGCGCCGCCAACCCCATGGCCAATGCTAATCCTGCCCCCCACTTAAGCATCTTCATTTTTTCTTTCCTCCGTTACGCCCCCAACCCGGTCGGGGCGTTCTCTCCTTCAGACGCACCACTCCGCCAGGCGTTTCCCCCAACCGGCGTTTGCTTGGTCTGCGGTACCCGGCCCTCCGCGGGGGTTCATCTTACGCAGTAAAATCGCCCCCGTCATGCGAATTCCCAAGCCCCGCATGCTAAACTCGTATTTTAGACTTGGGGGCGCCATCACCGTGAATTGGGGCTTTCTTCTGCTGCGCATTGCCATCGCTTTAGGTATCCTGACGCTTCTATATCTCTCGCAGCGATTCTGGTACCGCGCCCTCTGGCGCGTCACTTCGCATTGGGGTCGGGGACTGCTCCGAGTTGGCGTCCGGCTGACCTACATTGTTCTTCTTCTGCTGGTAGTCGTTACCATGGCCCAAGGTCTGGTCTTTGGCCGCGGAGCCTTCACCCGCCAAAGCTCAATCATGACCGTTGTGACCGGCCTCTGGTTTTTCTGCGCGATCTTCGCCTATCTCGCGGTCAAGACCGTTCACGGACTGGAACGCCTCTGGCGATGGCTGCACGCCGTAACCGCCAAAAAAGCCGTCACCCGGCAATCTACCGCGCCGTCCAACGCCGCTCATGCGGAGACCGTCGCTGACCCGGGCCGCCGCTACTTTTTCCGCGCTGCCACTGCTGCCGCCGGCGCCGCTCCGTTCCTCGGCGCTATGTACGGTTTCGCTGCGGAGCGCCTGAACTACCAGGTCCGCCGCGTCGAGATTCCCTTGCCCAACTTGCCGTCCGCTCTCGACGGCATGCGGATCGTGCAAATCAGCGACATTCACCTCAGCAACTACATGTCCCGCACGCAGGTGCGCCGCGCCGTGGACATGGCCAATAATCTTGGCGCCGATCTCGCCGTGGTCACCGGTGATCTCATCACCGGGAGCGGCGATTCGATCGCCGATTGTGTCGACGAGATTCGCCGTCTCCACGCTCCGCTGGGGATCTGGGGTTGCAACGGCAATCACGAAATCTATGCGCGCGCGGAAGACGAGGCGGCTTATCTTTACGCGCAGGCCGGCATGAAACTCCTTCGCCAGGAAAACGCTCAGATTACTTTCAAGGGCGCCTCCTTCAATCTCCTCGGCGTCGATTACCAGCGCGAACGCACTCCCCGCGGCCAGCGGCAGCAGACCCTCGCCGGGGTGGAGCCGCTCGTCCGCCGCGATATGCCCAACATCCTCCTCTCGCACAATCCCAACACCTTCAATCGCGCCGCCGAACTCGGCATAGAGCTTTCCCTCGCCGGTCACACCCATGGAGGACAGATCCAGGTCGAGATCCTCGACCATCGCCTGAGTCCCGCACGCTTCATCACCGACTACATCGCCGGCCTCTACCAGCGTCCGCTCTTTGCGCCTGCTCCCAATGAACGTGCTACTTCGAACGCTTCCGCCACCCGAGCTTTTAGCCCCTCGCTCTTCGCCTCGCCATCGTCTCCCATGGCCCATATCTACGTGAATCGTGGCCTGGGAACGGTCGGCGCCCCAATACGCCTCGGCGTACCTCCCGAGATCAGTCTCATCGTTCTTCGGCGAGCCTAGCCGGGGACGCCGCTGGAAATCAGTTTTTCGTGTACGTTCCCCGGCGCCTTGGAATCAGAATCTCCAGACTTCCGTATCCTTCTAGTCTTCTGGATTCAATTTTTAGAAACCGGGCTCTTCCTCAGCCTCACTTCCCGCCCCAAGTCGCTTGTTCTCAATTCGAATCAGGCACGATATATATTGTGTTTATTGGTAGGCAGATTGCATCAAACCAACCTGAGTCCAGCCAGCAGAAGTTCGTCTGTGAACGCGTGGGACGTGTTTTGCGTCGAAAATCTCGCTTTGGAAGGATTCTCCAATGAAGTTCAATATGAAGTATTGGAAGTTCCCGGCAGTATTTGTCTTTTCGCTTTTCTTGCTCCCCGGTGTCACACAAGCGCAACATTACAAACAAACGAACCTCGTCTCCAACATCGCCGGAATGGCCCCTGTCCAGGACCCCAATCTTAAGAATCCTTGGGGTCTCACGCGCTCCTCCGGCAGCCCCTGGTGGGTCGGGAACAATAATTCCGGCACTTCCACCCTCTACACGGGCACCGGAGCCATCATCCCAATTAACGGCACTGGCACCGTCACCGTTCCGCCTCCGAATGGCTCGCCGGCAGGAACGCAAGCGACTCCCACAGGCGTTGTTTTCAATGGCAGCCCCATTGATTTTCTGGTTGCTCCCGGCAAATCCGCCCACTTCATCTTTGCCACAGAAGATGGAACCATCTCGGGCTGGAACGGCGGACAGAATGCCGTCCTCCTTGTCGACAATTCTGATAACGGTTCCTCGAATGGTGCCGTCTACAAAGGCGCAACCTCCGGCGAAATCAATGGCAACAAATTTCTCTATGTAACGAATTTCCGTTCCGCAAAAGTCGAGGTCTACGACACGAATTTTAAACGTGTGCACCTCGGCGAAGATGCCTTCAATGCCGAGGAAATTCCTCGTGGTTTTGCTCCTTTCAACATCCAAAACATCGGCGGCACGCTCTTTGTCACCTATGCCAAGCAGGACGCCGCCAGACACGATGATGTGGCGGGCGACGGTCTGGGTTTCGCCGAAATCTATACGCCCACCGGAAAGCACATCGGCCGTCTTCAGCATGGTACTTGGTTCAATGCGCCCTGGGGAGTTGTTTGGACCACGCGCGATTTCGGCGAGTTCAGCAACGCCATTCTAGTCGGCAACTTCGGCAGTGGTTGGATCGCCGCCTTTAACGGATTCACCTACAAATTCATCGGCTTCCTGAAGAACCCCGATGATTCGCTCGTGACCATCGACGGTTTGTGGTCGCTCACGTTCGGGAACGATGGGGGAGCCGGCCCTGCGAACACATTGTTCTTCACCGCCGGTATCAACAATGAACAGGACGGCTTGTTCGGCACGCTCACTCCTACGGACGGACTCGACGGCGACGAAGAGTAGCGTCTACGGTATTTTGTTTTTCAGAAAAGCAAGCACGTGGAGAGAAATAAGACGGCAGAGTCAGGTTACGCCCTGCCGTCTTTTCTATTTTTCAACTTCCAAGCAAGAATCGCTGCTTTCTGCTGCCCATTTTTCTGTTTTGTTTTGCCTAGGTTGCTTCTTTCCGTGTATTTCTCCTTGGGCCGGGTGATGCTAAGATTCCCTGCGCTTCTTGCCGCTCTTCATGCCGATCAAAGAAAAAAACTACTGGATCGAGACGGTGACCACGCCGCCGTCGCAATCGGCGCGCGATTTGCCGGACAGCATCGATGTTGCCGTTGTCGGCGCGGGATTCTGCGGACTTTCCGCTGCGCGAACGCTCGCGAAACGCGGCATGAAAGTTGCCGTGTTCGAAGCGGAAACTTTCGGCTGGGGCGCCAGCTCGCGGAACGGCGGCATGGTCCTCAGCGGCATGAAGCTCCCTGTGCCTACGCTCATCAAACGCTACGGCAGGGAAGCCGTGCGCAAAATGTACACCGCCTCGCTCGACTCCATCGACTGCGTCGAGCAGATCGTCCGCGAGGAAAACATCGACTGTAACTTCTCGCGCTGCGGCCATCTCGAAGTCGCGTGCAAGCAGGCGCACTTCGATGGCTATGAAGAATCCACTGCGTTCGTCAAGCGCGAATTCAATCACGAATTGCGCATTATTCCGAAAAGCGAGCTGCGCGGCGAAATCGGCTCGGACATTTATTTCGGCGGCATGGTGGACGAAACCAGCGCGGGCGTGAATCCCGCACGGTACGTGGCCGGGCTGGCACATGCGGCACAGCGCGCCGGCGCGTGCCTTTACGATCGCACGCGCGTCACCTCTGTCGAGCTAGAGAAGAACATCAATGCGCGCAGGTTTCGAGTGAAAGCTTCAAAGGGCACACTCACCGCGCGCGAAGTGATTCTCGCCAGCGGCGCGTACACGACCGAAGCTACTCCTGCGCTCCGCAAAAAAATCATTCCCATCGGCTCGTTCATTATCGCCACGGAAATCCTGCCCGCCGATCTGGCCCGCGAACTCAGCCCGCGCAACCGCATGATCTACGACTCGAAACATTTCCTCTACTACTACCGCCTCACGCCGGACAATCGCATGCTCTTCGGAGGCCGCGCCGCCTTTTTTCCCGAAACCGAGAACACCGTGCGCCAGAGCGCGGAAATTCTTCGCCGCGGGATGACCGGCGTCTACCCGCAATTGCGCGACGCCAGGGTCGAATTCGTCTGGGGCGGCACGCTCGATTTCACGCTCGACGTCATGCCGCACGCGGGAAAAATCGACGGCATGTATTTCGCCGCGGGCTTCGCCGGCCACGGCGTCGCCGCCGCCACCTGGTTTGGCATGAAACTCGCCGGCCTCATCTGCGGCGATTCCAACGACATTCCCTTCGACGGCATACCGTTTCGCGGCGCGCCACTTGGCCTGCGCAGCGGCAACACGTGGGCCCTTCCTCTCGCCGGCGCGTGGTACAAGATTCTTGATTTCCTTACCTGATTGTGTCTCGCCCTGTAGAGACAGCTTCACGCCGCCAACTTGCCTCTCCGAAGCACAAAATACGGGACCGAGCAGCACTGGAAGCGGCCCCCACTTGCGCGCGAACGGGTCGCTGCCCACCAGCGCCACGACGCTCATCACCAGCGGCGCAACGATGACGTAAAGCAGGCCCGCGCGGCCCCAGGGAATGCGGAACGGCCGTGCCAAATCCGGTTGCGTCTTGCGCAGTTGCCACGAGGCCAGCACCGTCAGAATCGTTACGCCGATGCGGAGCCACGCGTACACGGTCAGAAGCTGCACCATCGTCTTCTGCGCCAGCAGCGCATAAATCATCGAAGACACGATGATGGCGATCCACGGCGTGCCGTAGCGCCGGTGGCGCGCCGAAAACGCCGCTGGAAGATAGCCGTCGTCGGCCATCGTCGAAGGCATGCGCGTGCTGGTCAGAACAGTCGCATTCAGCAGCGAGAGATTGGTGATCATCGCTGCGATAGTCATCGCATGTCCCAGCCAGGGCCCACCGACGAGTTGCGCGGCATCGGAAAAATATCCGGTATGCCACTTCTGCCAATCGCCGAGCGCGGCGAGCGAAAAGACGGTGGGCAGAAAATACGTGGCGATGGAAAGCGGCACGACGATGGCCAGCGCAATCGGATAATTTCGCTGGGGATTTTCCACTTCTTCCGCGACGCTGGACACCTGCTCGTAGCCGGAATAGAGCCACAAGCCGAGCGCCAGCCCCACGCCGAAAACCTGGAACGGCGGAACATGAGGCGGCACCAGCGGCGAAAACGGATTGTGGTGCCACTTCGTTGCCGCGATCGCACACAGCGCCGCGATAGGCAGCAGAATAGAAATTTCCAGAACCGTCGCCACCGCGCCGACCATCTGGATGCCGCGCACGTTGATGTAGGCGATCAGCGCAATCACGACGACGGCAATCGCGTAGTGCTTCCAGCCGACAAGCCCAGGGAAGAAAAACGTCAGATAGTCCGCCGTCAAAACGCCGTACGTGCCGCCCAGAAGGAACGAAGCGCTCCAGTTCCACCAACCGGCCTGAAATCCCCAAAAGTCGCCAAACGCCGCGCGCACCCAGCGGTAGAATCCGCCTTCGACGGGAATCGCCGTGGTCAATTCCGCCGCCACAAGCGAAACCGGAATGCACCAGAACAATGGAATAAACAGGTGATAGAGCAGCGCCAGCCCCGGTCCGCTCGTCGTCACCATGTCTTCGAGCCCAAACGGCCCGCCCGTCGCGTAGGCGTACATCACGAACACGAAGGGAAGCAAGGCGGCCTTGCGCACGGCCGCTCGCGCGGCGTTGGTCTTGCTCGGTATGGCGGAAATGTTCGTTGGCCTCGACTAAATTAAGACGGAAAATCTGTACCGCAGAGCGTAGCGTATTCTGCCATCCGAGTGAATCGCGATCCATGTTCCGTGACCGATGGCCGGTGATTCGGATGGCGTGTGATCCGCAACCTCTAACCTAACTTCCGCGCTCGTTGGGGCGAACTGTTTTGTTTGCAAGGGGTTGTCATTTCATTCCGTCACTATGTCGCCGGTTCATGCCAAGTCTTGACCGGCTTCATGACCTCCGCCGGTATCTGCAGCGTCGCATAGAT
>DATHIB010000114.1:0-14594 GCA_035490055.1 Candidatus Limnocylindria bacterium
GGGCGCCACGGTCCTGAATCTGCCGGACACGGTGGGGTACGCCGTGCCGGAAGAGTACGGAGCGATGTTCACAAGAGTCCGTGAATACCTGGGGGATGCGCAGGGCATTACGCTCAGCGCGCATTGCCACGACGACCTGGGTATGGCGGTGGCGAACTCGCTGGCGGCGATTCGCGCGGGCGTGCGGCAGATTGAGTGCACGATCAACGGAATCGGTGAACGGGCGGGAAACGCTTCCCTCGAAGAAGTAGTCGTGGCCCTAGCGGTGCGCAAGGACAGCTTCGGGGTTACAACGGGCATTCGGCTCGAAGAGCTTTTTCCCACGAGCCGCATGCTCACCGAAATCACGGGAGCACAGGTGGCGCCGAACAAAGCGATCGTGGGCGCGAACGCATTCGCGCACGAAGCGGGAATTCACCAGGATGGGATCATCAAGAACCCGCTGACGTACGAAATCATGACGCCTCAGTCAGTGGGGGTGCCGGCGCGTTCGCTGGTTCTCGGAAAGCACTCCGGGCGCAACGCACTGCGGTCGACGCTGCGAGACCTGGGTTACGAGGCGAGCGATGCCGAGCTTGCGGAAGTTTACAGCCGGGTGACGGCGCTGGCCGATCAGGCTAAGCAGGTGCGCCCGCGAGACATCGTCGCCATCGCCCACGAAGTGATTCGACGGCGTTCTGCGGCACTGGCCGCGGAATCATCGCCGGCAGCCTGATCTGTCTGCTGCCAAAGAGATTGCCAACACCGGGTACGCACCATTTTGCATCTTCCTGCGATGCGCGTATGGGTTGCTTGGATTTTGTTTGTGTTCGGGGATTACCATGAAGAAGAGCATCGTCCTGCTACCAGGAGACGGCATTGGTCCGGAAGTCACCCGGGCCGCAGCGGCCATTTTGCGCGAATCGGCGCAAGAATTTAACCACCAGTTCGAGTTCGCGGAGTTTCTTATCGGTGGGGCGGCCATTGATGTCGCCGGCACGCCGCTTCCCAACGAAACGCTGGATGCCTGCCGCAAAGCCGACGCTGTATTTCTGGGAGCGGTCGGCCGGCCGAAGTGGGATGCGCTGCCCGTCGGGAAGCGCCCGGAGAGCGGACTGCTTGATCTGCGAAAAGGGCTGGGGCTCTACGTTAACGTTCGTCCGGTAAAACTGCTCGAGCCGCTGAGAGGAATCTCGCCCTTAAAGGCGAATCGGCTAGGGGACCTGGATCTTGAAATTGTGCGCGAACTTGCCGGAGGCATGTATTTTGGCGAGCGCGGGCACACCACCGGAAAGGGCGTGGAGCGCGCCTGGGACACGGAGTCGTATTCGACGCCGGAGATCGAACGCATCGCGACGTTTGCCTACGCTCGCGCGGAGAACCGTTCGCGGCGGCTATGCTCCGTGGACAAAGCGAACGTATTGACCAGCTCGCAGCTCTGGCGCCGTACTGTCACGGCCATGAGCGCCGTCTATCCCGCGGTGAAACTCGAGCACATGTACGTGGACAACGCGGCGATGCAGTTGACGCTGCGGCCGACGCAATTTGACGTGATGCTGAGCAGCAATATGTTCGGTGATATTTTGAGCGATGCGGCGGCGGCGCTGGTAGGCTCGATTGGGCTGATTCCATCCGCGAGTTTTGGGTCGTCCGCGCCGCTTTTTGAGCCCATTCATGGTTCGGCGCCGTCCCTGGCCGGGACGGACTCCGCTAATCCGATCGGCTCGATTCTCAGCGCCACGATGATGCTGCGAGATGCCTTCGGCCTTTCGTTGGAAGCGGATTGGGTCGAGCAGTCGCTGCAACGAGTGCTCGCCGGGGGTTACCGGACGCCCGATATCGTTGAGCCAGGTGCGCGCGCCGTGGGCGGCTCTGTCTTTACGGAAATCCTGCGGGAAGAGATGCAACGCACGTTCGAACACGCCGAGCGCTATGGCTGGGGCGTGTAGAGTTACCTGCCTCCTGCTGCAATTTGTGCCTTTTCATGACGATCGACCCCCGTTCCGAGCGGCAACGCCACCGTCAGCCGGGCTTCCTTGCTAGAAGCCGCTGAGAATGCTACTTTTACACTTTCCGAAGCAGCCTGCGGCCGACTAGAGCCGAGGGCCACACGGCGGTGTGGACGAGGGCGCGGGGTGCGAATCCGTTACAGAGCAGCTTGACCATAAGGGTGAGAAACATTATTACCCATCGTCATTTTCTTGAGCTATTCTCACAGCGGATTGGTCGCTGTTCGTCGTAAGCTCCCTATGGCGCAGCCCGGATCCAATTCGAAGGGTGTCTTGCCTGCCACTGTGACCGGCAATGTCTCCTATTGGCGGGTGGAAGGCTCCTTGCTCGAACTTGGCGCCATGCGCCCGGTTGGTTTTTTCACCTGGAACGCGCGGAGTTTTGCGGAGCGCTGGGCGCGGCGCGCGGGCATGGCAGGCATGGCGCTCGCGAGACCCTTCGCTTATTTCGCAAGCCGCACGTTTGCCACGCGGTTTATGCACATATTACTTCGCGGGGTCAGCCGCGATCGCCTGGATCTCCTCGGCGAAGAGTACTTTCACTATGTTCTGAAGCCGCAATTGCGCCGCGAGGCCGCCGAGAAGTTAATCGAAGAGGTCCGCAACGGCGAGCGTGTCGTCCTGGTAGGGCAACTCCTGGAAAACGTACTTCGGCCGCTGGCGCACCATTTTGGAGTTGAGTCGATCATCTCGAACCGCCTGGAATTTCGCGACGGCAAGGCGACGGGACGGTTGCTTGATCCGATCGTGCGCCCGCGCGGCCCCTTGGCGTGGATCGCGAGCGGCAGCGCGGACGGCCGGATCCCGCGCGAAAAACTTCTAAGCCGGCTTGGCTGGACGGGGAAGCCCGAGCTGCTTGAAAGCGCGATGCAGACGACGGTCCGTCCAACAATTCCGCCGGGCAGGTCCGTCGCGCTATTTGGGGAGAGTCCGCGAGTCGAGCGCCTCTCGGTGCGTGAGAACCTCGCGAATCGACACCTCCTGCTGATCGGCGTAACTGGATTTATCGGCAAGGTCTGGCTTGTCGATCTGCTAGAAAATATTCCCAAAATCGGCAAGATCACGCTGCTGATTCGCCGCAACCGCACAACTTCCGCGCTGCGACGCTTCGAAAAGATCGTCGAGGAATCCCCCACCATCGACACGCTCCAGGAGCGCCATGGCCGGAAGCTCGGCGCATTTCTGCGAGAAAAAGTGGAAGTCGTTGAAGGCGACGTGGGCCTGCCGGGCTTGGGACTCGACGAGGCGACCCAAGCGCGGCTGGCGAAATCAGTCGACCTCATCGTGAACAGCGCCGGCTTGACGGACTTCAATCCTGATTTGCGCGATGCACTCTCTTCCAATGTCGATTCCGCGATCAACTTGCTCGACTTTCTGCGAAAGTGCAATCACGCCGGGCTGATGCATCTTTCGACCTGCTACGTTGTCGGCATGCGCGACGGCCGTGTTACCGAAGAGCTGCAGGACAATTACAATCCCGCCAGTGATTCGCAATTCGACGCCGCAAGAGAAATCGATTCGCTGCGCGAGACCATTCGCCGCGTCGAAGAACGCGCCGAAGGGCCGGAACTCGACAAGGCGCTTCGCCGCCAGGCGCTGGGACGCGGCGGCAATGAAGCTTCCGCGCCCGCGGGAGAGCTCGCCGGCGTTCTGAGACGCAATCGAGCACGCTGGGCGCGCAACAAGCTCGCGCGCGTCGGCCTGCGCCGGGCGCAACATCTGGGCTGGCCGAATACCTACACTTTCACGAAGAGTCTTGGCGAGTCCATCCTCGCGCGTCGTGGCCGCGATCTGCCCATCGCCATCGTGCGCCCGTCGATCGTGGAAAGCTCGGAGCGCTCTCCCTTCACAGGGTGGAATGAAGGGATCAATACGTCCGGGCCGCTTTCTTACCTTCTGGGCACGAATTTCCGCCAGCTGCCTTCGAATGAGCGGAAGTGTCTCGACGTCATTCCCGTCGACATGGTCTGTCGGGGGATGACGCTCATTGCAGCTGCAGTTGTCGCGCGACGCCATGCCCGGATGTACCACCTTGCGACTTCCGCGATCAATCCAGTCAATATGGGACGCAGCATCGAGCTCACCGGGCTGGCCCACCGCAAGCATTACCGGACGACGCAGAGCATCGACAGTTGGCTTAAGGTGAAGTTTGAGACCATCCCGGTCTCCAAGCAGCGCTACGAGCGTCTCTCGATTCCCATGCAGAAGGCCGTCATCTCCAGTATCAACCGCGTGGCCATCTCCCTTCATATGAGGAAGCCGCCGCTTGCCCGGGCGGAGCGGGACCTCATCCGCGCCGAGAAGCTGATTGAGCTCTACGAGCCTTTTATTCTTCACAACGAGCACGTCTTCGAATGCGAGAACGCGCGCCTGCTCTCCGCCGCGCTGCCACGTGAGGAGCGTCCGCTCTTCGATTTCGCGCCGGAATCGATCGACTGGTGGGACTACTGGATTAACGTGCACATCCCCGCGCTGCGCCGCTGGTGCTATCCGCTGATGGAAGGCCGGCCGCTCGAGTCGCGCGAGCCGCGAGCGCTTGATTGGTCCGGTGAACCCGCGCGTGGAGCGGCGCTCTCCAAAGCCGCGACACCGTCCGACCCTTTATGGCGATCTTCGTAACCGGCTCGACCGGCTATCTGGGCAGTTATCTTGCGGCAGGACTCCTCATCGGGTACCGCGACAAGCTGAATCTCCTGATTCGCGCGGAATCCGAACAGGAAGGGCGCGAACGGCTTTGGACTTCCCTGCAGTTGCATTTCGAGTTTCCCGAATTCGCCGAATACCTGAACACGCGAGTGCGCATTTTTCGAGGCGATCTGACCAGCGAGCGTTTTGGTCTCTCCGATGACGAATACCATGCGCTGGTGGACACCACGGACTCCCTGATTCACTGCGCCGCATCGCTGAACCGCAAATCGGAGAAGCAGTGCCTGAACGTCAACCTGCGGGGCACACTCGAAGTCATTCAACTCTCGCGCCGCGCGCAGAATCGCAACGGCTTGCGCCGTTATTCGCACGTTTCCACGGTTGCCGTCGCGGGCAAAAGAAAAAACGAGGTGGTAACCGAGGACGCCTCGATCGACTGGTCGCGCTCGGACTACGACCCCTATGCGCGCACCAAGAAATTCTGCGAGCACATGGCGAATCAGCTCCTGCCCGATGTGCCCAGAACGATTTTCCGCCCCGCCATCATTCTGGGCGACAGCCGCCGCCCGGAAACTTCGCAATTCGATATGGTGCAAGCGTTCCACGTTCTGGCGCAGATGCCTGTTCTTCCCCTGCGCCCTCAAGATAAAATCGATATCGTGCCGGCGAATTACGTCGGCAAAGCCATCGTGACCATTCATCAAAAAGAAGCGCCTACGCACGGCATCTATCACCTGTCTTCCGGCACGGGCTCGCAGACCTATCAGGAATTGACCGACGCGATTTCGCAAGCCGGAGGCATGCTTCGGCCGATGTTTTTGCCCTCTCTCGGCGGCCCTTTTTCCAGTACCGTCAATTGGGTAGCGAATCGCAGCGGTGCGGCAGGGTACGGCGCTTCGCTTCTCAAAGTTTTCTGGCCGTATCTCGACTGGAACACCGTTTTTGACAATTCGCGCATCGCCGGGGAGCTCGGCGAAACGCCCGCAAAATTCTCGGCCTATGCAGCTCCTCTTTTGAAATACAGCCGCGAAAATAAATTCCAGTTTCCCGCCAAGCCCTGGCCTTCCGCTTCAGGCGCGGAGAAAAATGCCGCGGCAGGGAGGTCCCGCGCATGACAGACTTTCTCCTTGTCGCCTGGGTCAGCGCCCTGATTGAGATTCGGCGTTTCGGCTGGATGCTCGGACTCGGGGAACGCTGGTGTCCCGGCGAAAAACTGAAGCTCCTGTTTGCGGGTTACAACGGCACGCGCAACACTGGAAGCGATGTGCGCGTGCAGGAAATGCTGCGGCAGATACGTCACGTCCTGGGAGCGGACAACACAAACTTTAGCGTGATGTCCTTCGATTTCGACCGCACGCGCGGATATTTTGAAGGTACCCGGCAGGTTTACCTCCCGAACGCTTTCCCCCCGTTCCTCTACAGCGAGGTCCGGCAGAATCACGGTGTCATCGCTTGCGAAGGCTCGATGTTCAAGAGCAAGTTTGCCAACGCGTTGACCACCATGATGATCGGTTCGCTGGGGCTCGCTTCGGCGGAGAATAAGCTCTCTCTCGCCTATGGGGGAGAAGCGGGTCACATGGACGGTCTCATTCAATCCATGTGCGCTCGGTACGTCCATGATTCGATGGTCATCACTCGCAATGTGGAATCGCGGACACTGTTGAGTTCGATGGGAATTCCGACGGAGCTTGGCACGGACACCGCCTGGACCTTTGAGCCACATCCTCCCGAATACGCCCGCAAGGTGTTGCGGGAAGCCGGCTGGGATGAAAAGACACCCATCCTCGTTCTCTGCCCCATCCATCCCTTTGTTTGGCCTGTGAAAGCATCGATTGCGAAGTATCTTGCCCGCGTCACGACCCGCGCCTACAAAAACAGCCAGTACCGTTCCGTTTATTTTTTTGAATCCGGGTTTGAAGTGGACCAGAAATACCGCCACTACATCTCTGGGTTTACGAAGGCAACGCAAGCGTTCATTCAGCGACATCGCGTGTTTCCGATCTTGGTCGCGATGGAGCGGCTCGATGCGGTCGCCTGCCGCGACATGGCCGCGCAAATACCCGGCACGCCGGTATTCACCTCCGACGATTTCGACATGTTCGAGCTTGTTTCCATTCTGCGCGCGTGTTCCTACATGGTTTCTTCGCGCTACCACGGAATTGTGACTTGCATGGCTAGCCTCGTGGCCTCGGCGGGCGTCACGATGGACGAGCGCATCCGCAATCTGATGCGCGAGCGGGGACATCAGCATCTCTTGCTTACCGTCGATGACCCCGATCTTGAGACGAAACTTCTCCAAATCATGGAGACGCTGGTCGCGGAAGCCGATTCCGTCCGCGAAGGCATCGGCGAGACGGTGGTCCGCAATTTGAAAGTGATGGCCCGCATGGGCACGTTTCTTGAAGATGTTGTCCGGCGCACGTATCCAGAATTTCCTCTGCGTTCCGGCGTATTTTCCTGGGAAGAGTATCTGCCGCCGCTGAGCAATAATTTGCTTCAGCTCGCGGGGCGTTACGGTTCTTCGCCGGCCGCGCTCGCGGCGGTTCGTTGATTCTTCATGCCCAATTTCCTTGAGACGATTCTTGCCCAACTGAAGCGCGCGGATGGCCGCGTCGTTCTTCGCGAAATTCGCGGGGATCGGTTTGCTAGTGTGACGGGCAGGGAATTGCTGGACCAGATCCAGCTTGTCCGCCTGTTCATTCGAAACTCCGGCGTCCAGTCCGGGGACCGTTGCGCCCTTCTTGCGCCCAATTCCATTCGCTGGGCGGCTTTCCATTTGGCGCTTATGGCCGAGGGAACAATCGTCGTGCCGCTCTATTCGCGGCAAGCGCCCGCCGAACTCGCCGGCATGATGACGGATTGCCAGCCGCGCCTGATTTTTGTTAGTGATGCCGCGCTCGGTGAAAGCGTCGCTCAGACGTGGCCCGACGCACCGCGCCGTGTGCTGTTCGATGAAGTCGTGCGGCAATCAGCGCCGCAAAATCCGCTTGCCGATGCACCCCATCCTCGCCCGGACAGCGATATCGTCACCATCATCTATACTTCAGGAACGTCGGGAGAACCGAAGGGGGTTTGCCTGACCGTAGGAAACCTCACGCACATGCTTTCCTGTACGACCGAACGCCTCGATCAACTGATGGGTGCGACACACGAACCCGACCGTGTTTTCCATTATCTTCCGTTCAATTTTGCGGCATCCACGATATTGCTGCTGTCCTGTCTGGCGCGCGAAAGCGTTCTTATCCTTTCGACAGATCTCAATCGCCTGGCAGACGAAATCTCTTTGGCATCACCGGCCTATTTCCTGAATGTCCCCACGCTGCTGGAGCGTGTCCGGCGTGGCGTCGAAGACGCCATTGCAAAGCGGCCTGCGGTCATCCGTTGGTTGTTTGCGAGGGCCCGCACCGCCTGGCAGCGGCAGCACGTTGGCGTCGGCCGCGCACTCGATGCGTTGTGGCTCGCTCTCGGCCGCGGGCTCATCTTTCGAAAGATTCGAGGACGCTTCGGCACCCACCTGCGCGCGTTGATCTGCGGTTCGGCGCCACTTGCTCCCGAGACACAGCAGTTCTTCCTGATGCTAAGCATTCCCGTGCTGCAGGCGTACGGGCTCACGGAGACCACCGGCATTTGCACGCTGGATGACCCGCGCGTGCCCGTGGAGCCGGGCTACGTCGGCACGGTGATTACCGGAATCGAGATGAAGTTGGCCGAAAATGAAGAGATCGTCGTGCGCGGGCCGCACATTTTCCCGGGCTACTGGAACCGCCCGGAGGAAACTGCCCGCGTGCTGCAAGAGGGATGGTTCCACACCGGCGACCAGGGCGAAGTAAACGTTCGCGGAAATTGGCGCATCAGCGGCCGCATCAAAAATCTGATCATCTTGAATTCCGGGCATAACATTGCGCCCGAACCGATCGAGGAGAAAATCGCGCGGCTTCTTCTTGCGGCGCAGCAGGTCGTGGTAGTCGGAAATGGACGCGGCTATCTTTGCGCACTGGTTTCCGGCGCGATAGAACCTGCCGCCGTTCAGGCGGCGCTCGATGCCGTGAATCCTGAACTCCCGCATTACCGGCAGATCCGTAATTTTACGATCATCCGCGATGTCTTTGCACCGGAGAACGGGCTGCTCACCGCCAACGGCAAACTTCGCCGCGACGCCATCAATGCGCGATATGCGTCTGAAATCAATGCCATGTACGATTCGAAAGGCAGTCGTGAGGCGGTCAGCAGGCAACACGCGTGAAAACTTTCACTGGCAAAACGCTGCGTTGGGAATGGCGCGAAGGCGTGGTCGAACTGACGCTTGATCATGAGCCTGCCAATGAAATTGGCACGGCCATGCTTGCGGAGCTGGAGAAATTTGTTGCTGCATTTGATGTGCTTGTACCGGAGACTTCCGTCTGCATTTTTGCGAGTGCGCGAAAGTCCGTTTTTTCCGCCGGCGGCGATTTGCGCGAGTTGTATGCCACCGCGGCGGCCGTTCCCGCAAAAGAACGCTCCGCAGGCGTGCGCGCCTTTCTTGAACGCGTCCATGCCGTTCTGAACGCGATAGATGCCGCCCCATTTGTCACCATCGCTGCCGTTCATGGCGCTTGTCTTGGTGGAGGACTTGAGCTGGCCCTGGCCTGTGACATGATCGTCGCCGACAAGATGGCGCGGTTTGCATTTCCCGAACTGCGCCTGGGATTCATTCCTGGCTTCGGCGGCATCCCGCGCCTGAAGCGCGATCTTGGCAATGCTTTCGTTAGGGATTTGCTTTTCACCGGGCGAACGGTCAACGCGACTCGCGCGCAGGCCGTGGGCCTCGTAGCGCAACTTGCCGGTGAAGGCGAAGTCCTCCGCATCGCCCGCTCGACCGCCGCGCAAATCACCAAGTACGACGCTGTCACGCGTGCCGCCGCCAAAAAATTCATTAAGCCAATTCTACACGATGAGCTTCGGCGCGAGATCGACCTCTTCTGCGAACTCTTTACTCGTCCTGCCGTCATGGCCGCCCTGAAAAAATTTGTCGAAGACTCCGGCCCCATGCCCTATCTGCCCTAGATTCGAACTGAACCACTCCTCACCTGGCTGAAATACCAGACCCAACCTAGCCAACTGGCGGATGTATACGCCCCCGCCGCTGTTGCATCTTGTTCATGGAGGTGGGGAAATGTCAGCAGAACTCATTGAACTTTCGAATGCATTGGTTCGCGCGACCGACCGTGCTGCTGCGTCCGTGGTGGCAGTTCACGCGGAAGCACGCGGTTCGTCCAGCGGCGTCATCTGGCGCCCTGGCGTCATTGTTACGGCAGAGCACGCCCTTCGTCGCGATGAAGAAATCCGAGCAACGCTGCCGAACGGCCGTGTCGTGCCCGCAACATTAGCAGGACGTGATCCTTCGACCGATCTTGCGGTTCTGAAATGTCCGGACGCCGGCGCTGCATCCGCCGAGCGAGGCGATGCCGCGGCGATCAAACCGGGCAGCATCACTCTGGTGGTTGGGCGTACACGAGCTAGTGGTCCCGTGGCCGCGTTGGGAGTTGTGAGCCTGGCTGTTTCAGAACGCCAAACTTGGAGCGGTTCCTCCCTTGTTCCCTACGTCCGGCTGGATGTCGGCCTGCAGCCGACCGCCGTTGGTGGTGCGGTGGTTGAGCTGCGGGAACCACTCACGCCGCGTGAGCACGAAGTGCTCCAGATGATCTCCGCCGGACTCGGCAATAAAGAAATCGCCGAGCGCTTATCGATCTCCGATCACACCGTGAAAATCCACGCGGCCTCAATTCTTGGGAAACTTGGCGCCTCCAGCCGTACGCGTTTCCATTGGAATTCGTCACGGTCTCGTGCTTCTCTAGGCCACCCATAAAGACAATTCACCGCGCAATCTGACCGCCTGTTAAATGAATTTTCTTTCCCAGCAAAGGGATGATAAATTGGCCTTTCCATGCGAACGCTAGAACAGACCACACAGGAAGTCCTCGACTTGGCGGCAAAGCATTTTCAGCTGCCGGCTGGATCACTCGCTCCGGGAGACGATTTTTTCAGGAAACTCGGGATCGACAGCCTGCAGACTCTCGAGATGCTTTCGCGCCTCGAAAATCATTTCGGCATCGAGCTGCCCGATTACGAAGTTCAGGGTGTCAGCGACTTCAAGACCCTTGCCGAACGGATTCAGTCCCGCCTGTAATGCTGGACCTTTCTAAATATCATTCCATCGGCGAAGCGCTGCGGGATGCACTGATTCAGTATTCGAACGAGGTGTGCTTGATCGAAGCGGACCGCGAGCGCGAGAAAGAGCGCCTGACTTATCGCGACTTCAAGGAACGCGCGCATCCCCTTTCGAAAGCTTTGCAAGAAGGCGGCTTCTCCGCAGGCGCTCGCGCCAGCATCATCATGACGAATCAGTCGAAGTGGCTGATTTCGGCGTATGCCATTTTTTTTGCTGGCGGCGTTCTTGTTCCCCTGGATTACAAACTCACGTCGGATGAGCAATGGCAACTGCTCAAGCATTCGAACGCTACCTTGCTGATCACGGAATATCCGATCTGGCGGCAACTCAGCACCTCGGCTGGACGCGCTGCCGCGACGAACGTGCAAACCGTGCTGTTGACGGAAGCACCGGCAAGTGCCGATCTCGCTGGCGCGCGGCGCTGGGAAGATTTTCGCGGAGAAGACGAGCCTGTGTTCATCGCACGCAAACGCCAGGACACGGCTTGCATCGTCTATTCTTCCGGGACGGGCGGCCGCCCGAAGGGTTGCATGATGACGCACGAGAACTATCTGGAGCAGTGCGTCGCGCTCACATCGATTTATCCATTCTGGCCGGGCGTGCGTTACCTCAGTATCCTGCCAACGAACCATGCCATTGATTTCATGGTGGGTTTTTTCGGACCTTTTACGTGCGGCGCAACGGTCGTGCATTTGCGCACGTTGCGTCCAGAATACGTGCGCGAAGCTTTTCCAAAATACAAAATCACTTATGTGAGTCTCGTTCCTCTCGTCTTGAAAAACTTGCAGAAAGGCCTGCAAGCGCGCTTTGACGCGTTGCCACCGGGCAGACGTAAAGTTTTCAATACGCTCGTTCGTATCAACAAGGCGCTTGCCAAAAGCAAGCCGCGTCTCGCCTTCAGCCGCCGCCTTCTCAAGCAAGTCCATGAAGCGTTTGGCGGAGAACTTCGCGCCATCATCGTTGGCGGCGCCTTCACCGAACCGCAAACGCTGCAATTTTTCTACGATCTCGGCATTCCTGTCGCCAATGGATACGGACTCACGGAAGCTGGCACCGCTATCACGGTCAACGATCTGAGACCTTTTCGGGCGGACACTGTTGGCACGCCGCTACCGGGGATGGAAGTGCGCATTATCAATCCGGCCTCTGATGGCGTTGGCGAAGTTTCCGTTCGAAGCAAGACCGTCATGGCGGGCTACTTGAATGAGCCTGAACTCACGGCGGAAACCATCGTTGACGGTTGGCTGCTGACCGGCGACCTCGGGCGTTTCGACGACGCCGGTCACTTACAGCTTACCGGCCGCAAAAAAAACATGATCGTCACCGAAGAAGGGAAAAATATTTATCCCGAGGACATCGAAACTGTTTTCGAGACACTTCCTGTCAAGGAATTTTGCGTTTTCGCCGCCAACTACATTTGGCCGAACCGTTCGATGGTTGGCGAAAAACTTGTGCTGGTGCTCCATCTAGAGCCGGGACAGGAGTACGACGAAAAACTCCGACGGGACATCAACGCACGCAACAGTCGCCTGCTAAACTACAAGCGTATCCACGGGGCTGTGCTGCTGGACGAGGACTTTCCCCGGACGGCTTCTCTCAAGATCAAACGCAATGTTCTGGCAGAACGTCTCGCGAAGCTGGACAGTGCTGGCGCGATTCTGCCCTTGTGAAGCCAGTTTGGAAATGATTGTGTCGACCGGGAGTTAGCATTTCGAGTTCGTTGGCGCTCCAAATGAATCGATTCTTTGCCATCGTCAACCCCGCCGCCGGTGGCGGGCGCTCAGCGAAACTCGCTGGGCCAGCTCTCGCGCGTTTGCTCGAGAAAGGCTTGAAGGTCGACGTCATTGCTTCGACGGGTCCGGGCCACGCGGTGCAACTTGCCCGCGAAGCCTACGGGCAAGGCTACCGGCGCTTTCTTGCCGTCGGTGGTGATGGCACCGCTCACGAAATCCTCAACGGCGTTTTTGCGGGACGCACCGCGGTTCAACGCGTCGCGCTGGGGTTCCTGCCACTGGGTACCGGCAATTCCTTCTTGCGCGATTTTACAAAGGACGGAGCCGCAGCTTCAATGCAGGCGCTCCTCGAAGGCCGCACTCGCAGTGTCGACCTTTTGCGCCTGACGCACGCCGCCGGCGAAATTTATTCCTTCAATCTTTTGAGCGTGGGCTTTACGGCTGATGTCGCCGCTCTGGCCAATCGCATGTTCAAGCCGTTTGGCGATCTCGGTTATTTGCTCGGTGTTTTCGTGCGCGTCGTGCAGCTGCGCCGGCGATCTTTGGCCCTGCGTTGCGATGACGATCAGGAGTGGGATGAGCGGCGCGCCCTTTTCCTGACGTTTAACAACAGCAAGTATACGGGCGGCACGATGCTCATCGCGCCGCACGCTGATCCTACGGACGGGCTGATTGAATTTGTCCGCTGGGGCCCGATCGGCCGGCTGGGCTTGCTTCGCACGTTGCCGCGTCTTTACGACGGTTCTCATATCGAACATCCGCTCGCTTCGCGCCGGGCGGTGCGCCGCGTCGAATTCAAAGCAGCCGCGCCCGTGGACATCATGATCGACGGTGAAGTTGCGACACTGGAATGCCGGGCACTCGACATTCTTCCCGCGGCCGTGGACATCTATATATGAAACGGGCATGGCTCGTGTTCCGCAGCGCGATTCTGTGGACCGTCAGCGGCTTGCATTTTTTTCTCGTCGTGCCAGCGCTCATCCTTTTCGGCATCTTCCTCGATCCTCGCAAGCATGATTGGCTGCAGCGCAGTTTCTGCCGCCGCATCGCGTTTCTTTCCGGCGCGCAAGTCGAGGTCCGCCGCTCCGCCGGCTTCAATGCCGACCGGACTTCTTTCTTCATGTCTAATCACGTCAATCTTTTCGATCCTTTCATGCTTTACTGCGCGATCCCGCAGTTTGTCCGCGGATGGGAGCTGGAATCCCACTTCAGGATTCCCGCATACGGATGGCTGATGAAGCGCTTCGGCAACGTCCCGGTGCCGGATGTCCGGCGGCCGTCGGATTTGAAGCGCATGTGGCGCCTCACGAAGGACGCCGTCGACGCCGGCACCAGCCTCATCATTTTTCCCGAGGCGAAACGGACGCGCGACGGGCACGTGGATCAATTCCTGGACGGCGGCTTCCGCGTCGCGCAGCAGCTCGGAATTCCCATCGTGCCCGTGAGTCTAGTTGGTTCCTTTCAGCATCACCGGACGGGCCGCTGGATGCTCTGGCCCGCGAAAATCACGGTTCTTCTGCACGACACCATCGAGACCAAGGGTTTGAGGAAGGAAGATGTGCCGGCGTTGCGCGAACGCGTTCGCGAAATCACAACCGCGCCAGTGGAAGAAACCTTGAAGAGGAAGCAGGGTGATAGTGGGATAGTGAGGTAAGGGGACAGAGGGGTAGGCAGGTAACTCGCGATTGGTGACTTATCGTCCGGCGGGAGAATGAGGTTGGAAGGTCGGACGCGAGAGGCAGGGAACAAGGCCGGAAAAAGATAACGCTGAGACGCAGAGCGCGCCGAGGGTTCGCAGAGCGGGAGCATCTGGTATGCCAATAGCCCGTCAAGCCATCAAAAAATGTAACCCTAGCGATCCCCGTCGAGCCATTTGAAATGTAACCGGAGAGCGCTTGTTGTTGTTGTGGCTGTGGGAAAGTGGGAATCCCGAAGGAATTTCCAAGCTCGCGAAGCGAGCGTCTTTTCCACAGCCTTTTCGCCGGCCGCTGCGCACCTGTTTGGCCTGGCTGGTTTCGA
>DATHIB010000115.1:0-22058 GCA_035490055.1 Candidatus Limnocylindria bacterium
TCGATGCCGCACCGGAACACACCGCGACCATTCTTGGTCAAAGCTCCGTGGACCGCCACAGCGCGAGCATGCCAAGGATGCCAGGGGTAACGGACTTCTCGCGATTCAATATTATGGGTGTTGCGTTGTCGACTCGTACCACGAGGACCGCACACACCTCGGACTCGGGAAAGTAACACCGACGAAGAGGGTCTGCTCCGCACACATCCGGAATCCGTCCCTATATATATGTCAGCCTGAATCACAGGCAGCTGCTTCAACTGTCTTGTCGTGGGCGACCCTTCCGAACTCGATTCGCACCACCGTGTTCTACCTTTGCAGTGAGGCGTCACTGCGTTTTCGACGGTGGATGGCGTTTTGGCGAAACACAGGGACGGACATCGGATACCAGTTGCTGCTCGCGCACTTCAACTTCGGGCTCTTGCCCTACGGTGTTTGTGGCCGTCACCTTCCTGCGCTAGAGCAGAGACTCTGGCTAAAAAACGGGGTCACGTGATTCTGGAAACGGTCTGCCACCTTGCTCGTGTGCGTGCCCTGGTACACTTCGAAGCTGTTCGCGATTCCATATTTATCCAGAACATCGTGCAGCTTACCGGCATCGATCCGTAAACCATCCTGGTCACCCACGTCGATTGCAATTGCGCGATACCGGCGGAGATTCCCGATGTATTGATCCACGAAAGCCAGCGGTGCGTTGGCGGTCCATTTCGCGAGGACATCGGGCTGAGGCTGGCCGCCCTTCGTCGGCAGGTCGAGATAAAGAGGGGGATTTTTCGGATCGGGTGACCATGCCGCAGCCGAGGCCAGCTGGGCGCGGGCGAAGAAAGGAAGGTTTGCCGAATCTTCCGGAGTCTTCACCGCTTCCAGGGCCTTGGCGAGTTCGGGGTTCGGCGGCCCGGCTGGCCGGGGCGACAAGCAACACGGGCTCATGATGTACAGGCTGCCGAACACATCGGGATGCTTCATGCCAATCCGTGTCGCGCCGTAGCCGCCCATGGAGTGTCCGACCAGGCCCCGGCTCTGCCGGTCGGCAATCGTGCGATAATGCGCGTCGATATAGGCAACCAGGTCGTGGGCAATAAAGTGTTCGAAATCTCCCGTGGTGATCGAGCTCGAATAGATGGAGCCGTTGTGCACAGTCTTGGAATCGGGCAGCACCACGATCATTTCTTTCGCGCCGAGCGCGAAGGCGCCTTCGATCGTCTGCGGCACATGGATTTCATGCGTCCATTGCTCGGCGCCGATGGAGAAACCGTGCAAAGCGTAGACAACCGGATAGCGCCTAGACTTTTCCTGGGCATAACTCGGAGGAAGGAACACGAACACGTCGCGATCAACCGCGTCTCCTTCCAAATTGCCTTCCAGAGCTGGCCCGTGAACTTTGATATGTTCGACCGTCACCGGCTTTGCACCGGCAACTGGCGGAGGCACATCGGTTTGCAATTGCGCGGCGAGCTGAGGAGCTAGTCCAGCCGCTATCGCAAGTAAAATCCCGCCGAACCATTTCGCCCTTGTCATTGTGACCCTTTCTTGAAACAGCATCGCTGAGAAACATGCACGATGCTTCTACCTAATTTCATTGCTCGACTGCGATTAGCGTTACAGATTTGGGAGCCAATTCGAGAGTTAGCTTGCCGTCTTGGGCTTTCGCGGAAACGGGTTTCGGCACAACCGTATTGGGCACGTCGAATGTATTTACGCTGTCGACCTTGGGCGCGGTCAGAGTTTCTCCGCTTGCCGATTTGGCATTAATGCCGGCCAGACTAACTTTGATTTCAGCAGGCTGATTTGGATCAACGTTGGTGATGGCCAGCCACAATTTTCCGGCTTTGTCTTTCCCTGCGATGGCGTCGATGCGCGGCAGGGTGATGCCGTCATGTGTGAATGTACCAGCGTCGAAAGTGACTGGCACGAAGGTGGCATCCTGGAACGGCACATACATTTTGTAGACGTAGTAGGTCGGCGTGAGAACCATTTTCTCTTTGTCGGTGAGGATCATGGCCTGGAGCACGTTGATCATCTGCGCGATGTTGGCCATGCGAACGCGGTCGGCATGCTGGGCAAAAATGTTCAGGTTAAGCGCAGCAAGAATGGCGTCGCGCAAACTGTTTTGCTGGACCAGGAAGCCGGGAGTGCTGCCGGGAAGCGGCGCATACCAGCCGCCCCACTCATCCACGACAAGCGCTATCTTTTTTTCCGGGTCGTACTTGTCCATGATGGCCGAGTGCTTCGCGATGAGATCGTTCATCTCCATCGTGGACTTGAGAATCTGCGCGTACTCTTTCTCTCCGAACCCCACCGAAGCATAGGAAGGCGGCCATTTCACAACGGTGTAGGAGTGCATCGAAAGCCCATTCATGTCCCAACTCCAGGTGTGGCTCTGATACGCCTTCATGATGGCTTCGGTCCACTCAGTCCAGCGGGATTCGCCGCCGCCGGGGCCCACAGCGATCTTGAGCATCTGTTGTTTGTCTTGTTGTGCTGGATTGAAGTTGCGGACGAAGCGGCTGTAAATCTTGAGCTGGCTTAGATAGTAGTCGGGCGTCATGTTGCCGCCGCAGTCCCAGCTTTCGTTGCCGATGCCAAGAAACGCAACCTTATAAGGAGCAGGATGCCCGTTGGCCGCGCGCTCTTTTGCCAGAGTCGTCGGCTGAGCGGTGGTTAAATATTCCAACCACTCAGCTGCTTCTTGTGGAGTACCGGAGCCGACGTTGACGGACAGGTAGGCCTCGGCGCCAATCTGGTCGAGGAAGTCCAGGAACTCATGCGTTCCGAAGGTGTTCGGCTCGATGACGCCGCCCCAGTTGGGATTGAGTGTTACCGTTCGCTGCGGACCGATGCCTTTTCGCCAGTGGTATTCGTCTGCAAAGCACCCGCCGGGCCAGCGCACGTCCGGCACCTTCAGCGCTTTAAGCGCGGCAACGACGTCGTTACGGATTCCGCGTGTGTTTGGAATTTTGGAGTCGGAACCAACCCAGATGCCTTCGTAGACACCGTGGCCGAGGTGCTCGGCGAATTGGCCGAAGATGTTGCGGTCAATCTTCGCGCCGGGCTTGGAAACGTCAATGGACATCTGGACTTTCTGTGCGGCCGCCACTGGCGCAGCCGTAGCCACAATGAGCAGAGTCAAGCTGGCAAAAAGTGAACGCACGAGCGGAGATCCCGCTTGAAGCGCAAACAGGAATGTCCGACGGACCTGAGCTTGGCGCAGGATTTGGCACTGAATTGATCGGAAAGGTCTGAAAGCAAGTTTTTGGGCCATTTGTTATTCTCTCTGTGGTTCGGCTAGGTTTGCGCCGGATTGATATCCAACAGTTTGTGCAATTGTCTTTCAGAGTTCAGTTTATGAAACGGGTAGTATACATTCGGTGTGGCGATGGACAATCTACCACGCATTCTCAAGATGGACCCGAACACAATGGACACTCAAGTCCAGTGTGGGTGCTGTCGTAAATTCTTCCAAAGGCTACTTCCAGCGTGAAAGCACTCGTACTCAAGAAACCGGGCAAAGCGTCCGTCGAAACGGTTCCCAATCCGGTCGCCGCACCCGGAGAATTATTACTGAGAGTCCGAATGGTTGGGTTCTGCGGAAGCGATCTGAACTCATTTCGCGGACGAAATCCACTCATCACCTTTCCGCGGATCCTAGGACATGAAGTGTCGGCCACGGTCATCGAGGGGGACAGCGCGCTGCCTGCTGGAACGGATGTAGCTCTTTCTCCATATACGAGCTGCGGCAGGTGCGCTTCGTGCCGGAGGGGACGTTCGAATGCGTGCCAGTTCAATCAGACTCTCGGCGTGCAACGGGACGGAGCGCTTGCAGAATTCGTCGCGATGCCTAGAGAGAAGTTGTATCCGGCAAAACTCACGACGAAAGAGTTGTGCCTGGTCGAACCGCTGACGGTGGGATTTCATGCGGTGGCGCGCGGCAGAATAAAAGCAGACGACACTGTCGCCATCCTGGGATGCGGCGGCGTGGGACTCGGAGCAGTCGCTGCTTCGAGCGCACGCGGCGCGCGCACGATTTGCGTTGACATGGACGCTGAGAAGCTCGCTCTGGCTCGAACAACGGGTGGTTCCGAGACGATCAACACCGCGACGGAATCTCTACACGATCGCCTGCAAGAACTGACGGAAGGTCGCGGCCCGGATGTGGTGATCGAAGCGATCGGAACACCGCAAACCTTTCGAGCTGCTGTCGAAGAAGTTGCCTTTACAGGAAGAGTTGTGTACATCGGCTACGCCAAGGAACCGGTAAGCTACGAGACGCGACTCTTCGTGCAAAAGGAGCTGGATATTCTCGGTTCGCGAAACGCGCTGCCGGAAGATTTTCGTGCGGTAATCCATCTTCTCGAGGGGAAAAAGCTTCCTGTGGACCAGGCGGTGAGTTTGGTGGTGCCGCTCGAAGAGGCGGCGGATGCCCTGCGATCGTGGAGCGAGAATCCGGCAAGCTTCAAGAAAATCATGGTCTCCGTGGATTGACGGCAGGAGAACTTTATTCTAGTTGCAGGAGAGAGGAATCATGCTTCCCCATCGTTCGCTGTTGACGATTGCACTTGGTGGATTTTTGCTCGCGCTCTTCGCACTTCCTGGAGCGCAGGCCCAGAGTCCGACGGCTCCAACCCCTTCTATCGACCCGGAAACAATTGACGCTATCTGGCAGAGGGCCAGCAACAAATATGACAACCAACGCGCCGCGCTGCTCAAACAGGTCGATGCTGCCGACCATCACGGCCCCTTTCGTCCTGATTGGGAATCGCTCCAGAAATATGAGGTCCCCGAATGGTACAAGGACGCGAAGTTCGGCATCTTTATCCATTGGGGCGTCTATTCGGTGCCAGCCTTCGGAAATGAGTGGTATCCCCGAAACATGTACAACGCGGGTTCCGACGAATACAAACACCACATTCCAACGTACGGCATGCAAGACAAGTTCGGCTACAAGGACTTCATTCCGATGTTCAAGGCCGCGGATTTCAATGCCGCTGCCTGGGCACAATTGTTCCAAAAATCAGGCGCCAAATATGTCGTACCGGTGGCGGAGCATCACGACGGCTTCGCGATGTATGACAGCGGAGTGAGCGATTGGACCGCGGCGAAGATGGGACCGCATCGCGACATCATCGGCGAACTGGCCGGCGCGGTGCGGGCGCAGGGTTTGCATTTCGGTGTGTCCTCACATCGTGTGGAGCACAATTTCTTTCTCGGAGTGGGCCGAAGCATCCCGTCCGACGTGAACGATCCGCAATACGCCGCGTTTTACGGCCCGGCACATCCATGGCTTGCGGCTCCCTGGGGCACTCCGGTAAGCAACGATTTCACCTACGTCTCGACGGCATGGGCGGACGACTGGCTGGCGCGAGGCGCAGAACTCGTCGAGAAATACCATCCCGATATCGTCTATTTCGACTGGTGGATCGGCCAGCCTTCGATCCGGCCGAATCTCACGCGATTCGCCGCGTTCTACTACAACCGTTCGCTGGAATATGGGGATCACGTCGGAGTGATCAACTACAAGGACTACGCGATGCAGGAGCACGCCGCTGTGCTCGACCTGGAACGCGGACAGCTCGGCGAAATTCGGCCATTAACCTGGCAAACGGATACGTCCATCAGCAACAAATCCTGGGGGTACATTAGGGACGACACGTTCAAATTGCCTGAGTTCGTCGTGCACCAGCTGATTGACATCGTCAGTAAGAACGGAAATTTATTGTTGAATATCGGACCGAAATCCGATGGCACGATTCCAGATGAGGTTCAGAAAGTGCTACTGGACGTTGGCGCTTGGCTGAAAGTCAATGGCGAAGCCATCTACGGGACGCGAGCGTGGAGGATCTACGGTGAAGGACCAACCAAAGTCGCGTCCGGCTCGTTTCACGACACCGACACGGCACATTACACGCCGGAGGATTTTCGCTTTACGACCAAGGGTGAGGCGCTCTATGTAATCGGACTCGGCTGGCCGGCAAATGCGCAAGCCGTAATTCACGCTCTCGCGCAGGCCACGGGCAGTGAACACGTGCAATCCGTCGCCCTGCTTGGCAGTGATGCGAAATTACAGTTCGAGCAGAGTGGCGACGGCTTACACGTTCGGCTCCCCGCGCAAGCTCCTACGAAATACGCTTACGCGCTTCGCGTCACATTCGGGCCGGCGTCGCACTAATTCCGGCCAATCTTACGGTGAAGGCCGCGCTGAGTCGCCCTCTTTCGGCCCTCGGGATGCGTCCCAATCGTTGGCAAGATCTCGTGCCCGGACAACGGACGATCGGTGTGCATATTGCTTGAAGAGTAGAAATGCTCGCTGAGCATGTCGATGTTGTCCAGACAGTGGGCGAGCATGTGGCCGCTCCAGTCCGCCATAGATAGATAATCCGGAACGAACTTGCCGCCGATACGTTTGGACTGGTTCGCTCCGATCACCACGTCGGGCATCGCGCCGCCAGCAATCAGCGTGATCGAGGGTCCACCTTGTGCATGGTCTTCGCGAACATATCGCGAACATATCGTGCTTGATTAACTGCCTCTTGAGAGTTAATTTCCTCGCTTTCAAATACACGGTCCCATTGCCTTCTGTTCCTATTCCGGCAGAATCTTCGTTCCCTTAACCTGGAACGTTCCCAGCACAGTGGGAGCGCCCGTGGCCGGCTGACCGCCCCCGATCGACAGCGAATACTTGCCTTCGGCGATGATCGGTTCGCCGGCTTCGGTGAACATGCTCAGATCGCGATCCTTCAGTTCAAAGCGCACATTCTGCGACTCACCAGGCTTCAAATGCACGCGCTTGAATCCGCGCAGAGCGCGCAGCGGCGCGCCCGGGACATTCGGGAAGCTGAGGTAAAGCTGCACGACCTCGTCGCCCTCGCGCTTGCCTGTGTTGGCCACGGTTACTTCCGCAGCCAGAGGATCGCCCGCATTAATTGTTCTCTTCGGGAGCCGGAGTCCACGATACGAGAAGGTGGTGTAGCTCAAGCCATAGCCGAACGGGAATAGCGGCGTGCCCTCAAAATAGCGATAGGTGCGGCCCTTCATGGCGTAGTCTTCAAACGGAGGCAACTGCCCGATTCCCGTGTAGAAGGTGACGGGAAGGCGGCCTGCGGGATTGTTCGTACCGGAGAGCGTTTGCGCTATCGCCGTGCCGCCCTCTTCGCCCGCGTACCAGGATTCGAGAATCGCATTTACATGTTCCTTGGGCCAATTCACCGCGAGTGCGCTACCGTTCGCGAGCACGAGCACCACCGGCTTTCCAACTGTCGCCACAGCTTCGAGCAGTTGCTCCTCAGGCTTGGGAAGATCAATGCTCGTGCGATCACCTCCGTTAAATCCTTCCTCGCTGACGGGCATCTCTTCGCCTTCCAATTCACTGGTGATGCCTAGAACCGCGACGACGATGTCGGCATTCTTTGCCGCTTGAATAGTTTCAGGACTCGGGCGCGGATCATATTTCGACCAAATCAACTGCGCCTGCACTGCTCCAGCGCTGCCCGTAACCGACTTTGAGGTAGACCTTTTTGCCCTGCTCGAGGTGAACGTGGCCGGCTCGCACCTGTGGGGCTTCATCGCCGCCGACCCAGCCGTGGGCCAGTGGTTTGCCATCGACCTCAATTCGCGCGAACCCGCCTTGCAGCCGTACGCCGACGGTGTAGTCTCCCGTTTCAGTTGGGGCGAGGAAGCCGCTCCACTCGATGCGCAGCGGATATTTGCCAGACGCTTCCTGGGGGATGTCCTCCGCCTTTAGATCGAGATTGTTCACCTGCCGTTCCGCCAGGACCGTTCGTTGCGGTCCCCACATTTCTCCGGTGGAAAATTCAGCGGTGAGCCCAGGGCGGCCTTCCAAAGTGGTGAGGAACGATGCCGGCGCGACATCGCCTTCATAACGCAGGAACTGAGTTCCCGGCACAAAGGTGATCTGCGCGTCGGGAAATTCCGCTTTGATTCCGTCCAGCACCGAAACTGTATGTGTCGGCCTGCCGTTGTAATTGCCCAGCAGGTATCTGGTCTGGTCGGCGAGTGGACTCACCACGGCGATCTTGATGCCGCTCTTCTTTAACGGCAGAGTGCCGTCATTCTTGAGCAGCACCAGCGATTCACTCGCCAGCACACGCGCCAATTCGCGGTGCGCGGGGCTGGCGAGTTCCTTTTCGTCGATCTTTGAATACGGAACCATCTCTGGCGGGTCAAACATGCCCACCTTCATCCGCGCGGTGTACAGCCGGATCAGTGCGGTATCGATCTCGCTTTCTTTCAGAAAGCCTTGCTTGTAAGCGTCGAGGTAAGGCTTGTAGTCGTGATCGTCTTTGCTGTCCGCGTAATTTAGGCACTCATTATCCATGCCTCGTTGTACGGCCAGGGCGGAAGCCTCGGGCTGCGTCTTGGTGAAGCGGTGGTCGCGAAAAACGTTGATGATCGCGGCGCAGTCAGAGACCACGTAGCCCTGAAAATTCCATTTACCCCGCAACTGGTCCCGCAACAAAAACTCGCTGACGCACGCGGGCTGCCCGTTGATGCTGTTGTAAGCGCACATCACCGAGCCGGCTTTGCCCTCGGTGACGGTGGCACGGAACGCGGGCAGGTAGGTGTCGAGTTCGTCGTGCTTGCTGACTTTCACGTCGGCCGTGTGGCGCGTGGCCTCGGGCCCACTGTGGACGGCATAGTGCTTGGGGGTCGAAATGACCCGATAGTATTTGGGATCATCGCCCTGCATGCCGGTGACAAACGCCACGCCCAGGCGGGCGCTCAGAAATGGGTCCTCGCCGTACGTTTCCTGCCCGCGTCCCCACCGTGGATCGCGAAAGATGTTGATGTTTGGCGCCCAGAAGTCCAGACCTTCCTGGGCGCGGCTGTGGCCGGCGCGCTCAAACTGCGCGCGCTTGATGCGTGCCTCGATGCCGATAGCGATGGCCATGCGGTGGATGGCGTCTGTGTCAAAGGTAGACGCCAGACCGACCGGCTCCGGAAACTCCGTGGTGCCGCTGGAGGCAACTCCGTGCAGCGCCTCACTCCACCAGTTGTACGCGGGTATGTGCAATCTCTCGATAGCGCCTGAGCCGCCGCATTGCCGCACTGGAGAGACGGCTCGGTGTCCGTTTACTCCAGCGCACCACTCGGGCCCTCGCTCTAACAGAAGCCGGACAACGCTTCTTTGAGCGATGTGTGGCGACCGTCGAAGGAGCGCAGGCGGCCTATGACAGCGTGGCGGAATTGCGCAGGGAACCGGCGGGACTCGTTCGCCTCAGCTGCCCGGTACTCCTGACTCAAAGGTGTCTGGCTCATGCACTCCCCGGCTATATGACGGTGCACCCAAAAGTTTCTGTCTTCGTCGAGGCGACGGACCGGACCGTAAATGTGATTGAGGAACGGTTTGATATCGCCATCCGTGCAAAGCCAGTAATTGAGGACGTTGCAGGGTTGGTGGCGAAAACTCTTGGAAAATCCGAGCGCGTGCTGGTCGTTAGTCCATCCTTTCTCGACCAGTATGGGCATCCGGATAATCCAGCCGACTTGCCAAAGTTCGCCACGGTCGCCAGCATCGACGACATATTCGACGATGGCGCGCGCTGGAACTTAACGAATCTTGATAATCGGGCGCAACAGATCGAGTTGAAGCCGAGACTTGTAACAAGTGATCTGCGCGTGAGACTTCAAGCTGCGATACACGGCATTGGCATCGCATTGCTGCCAGAACAAGTGGTTTCTGCACCGCTAAAAGAGGGGCTTATTGAACGAGTGTTGTCGGAATGGTTTGGTGCGAAGAATATTCTGCACTTGGTTTACCCAACCCCGCGGGGAATGCTGCCGTCGGTAAGGAGTCTTATTGACTATCTTATGACCCATGTTCCAGCTTGGCTCGATGAAAGGAGTATCTAGCGATTGGAGCGGATGGCACGGGCGGCCTCGCCCTCGCCAGATGCAAAGGGAACCGAATTCTCGCCACGGCTGTATTGCCGCGGCGAACAACCCATAATTTTCTTAAAAGCTTTGGTGAAGGCGCTTGCGGATTCGTAGCCGAGGGATTGCGCGATTTGGGAAATGGAATCGCTAGTATTCGCCATTCTGTCCCCGGCTCGCAACATTCGTCAGCGCGTCAGGTACTCCATCGGCGACACCCCAACCGTCTCTTTAAACCTCAGCGCAAAGGTCGATCGGGACATGCCGGCACGCTGCCCCAACTCCTCGACTGTCCAATCATGTGCCGGCTCATCATGAATAGATGTAATCGCCCCGTTCATTTGCTTATCCGATAGAGCAAACAGCCACCCTATCCTGCCTCGCAACCCTTCGGCCAGATGCAGACGCAGGCCCTGGACAAGCATCGTGTAGGCGAGTTGTTGAAATTCTAACTTGATGTGCCGTACGCGAGCGTAGAGTCCCTCGGCTTTTTCCGGCGCCGCGTCAAGGGCGGCGCGCCATATCGCCTCGTCAAATTGGAGTATGGGTGATCGTGGCATAACTACGCCCTTTCAGCGATTCCTCGACTCATTTTAGAGAATTCAAACGTTAGAGGTACGCAGAAGGTTGACGGCGACACAACGGCGTCGAAGAGAGAGAGCGCTAGGTCAGTTCTTTAGGTCGGGGTCCATCTTCAGGACAGTGGCGTACTGTTGGTTGATGCGCTTTTCCATTTCCACGGCTTCCTTATCCGGAGGGGCGGCCGGATCCTGGACAGCCTTGAGGTTCTTCCTTGTTTCGTCGAGATACGCCTTTGTCCGGGCGAGTTGATCTTTACAGGATTGAATCCTCTTCCAGACATTTTTGTCGCGAAGAGCATCACGGAATTCAGGACCATCGAAACTCGGCTGAGACCCGTGGCCGAGAAAATAACCTCCGCCGAACGAGCCGATCGAGACCACGGAGAGCAAGACTCTTTCCTCCGCTAACACTCGTTCGAATCCCTCCAGCTCCGACGCATCCGTTATCACGTCCCAGGCCATTTTTGTTCCTGCTCCGGCTCCGAACGCCACCATTGTCTTCAACCACGCCTCATACTCGTCGGCTCCCAGTACAGGATACGGTTCCCGTTCGACCACCGCCGCGAGCGGAATTTCCTTCGCATCGTTTCTGTCCCACCGAATCTCGGCGTCTGGCAGACGCAGTGCGAGCACAGCTCCGTCCGGAGCGTTCTTCAGTCTGTGACTGGCCCTACAGGCGTAAAGAAAAGCGGTTTCCTTGGAGTTCCAGTTCGTCGAGGTTGCGCGACCGGTATGATATCCGGCTGCGATCACTAAGCAAGCGACAGAAAGAAGGATCGGAGCGGTCCTCTTTTTTCTGATTCTTCTTTGCTGTTTTGCCATCAGAGTGCCTCCCGTCCAAGCGGAATCAGGGCCTCTGAATTCACATTTTACAGCAGATTAGGGGATAGGTGATAGGAGATGGGCCGAGGCCCGAGGCCGATGACCTAAGGCCTGTAGTGATTAGCGGGACACGCCGGACGCGAGCTATCGGCTAGTGCGGGTTTCCGGGACCTTTGCGATCTCGCCCGGTTTGATGGAAGCGAGGACAGCTAAGCAAGCGGGCACGTGCGGCAATAGCTCCTGCAAAGCGATCGATTTCGTCCGGAAAATGACGACGGCGATTCTCCGCCCCGCCAGATTTTGCTCGTATTCCAAGCCGCGGTCCACCGTCAGCAAAACATCGAAATGGGCAGACTCGGCGGCGTTCAGAAGCTCGCCATTCTTGAGGCCAGCAAAACCGGCGTACTCGGCTGACTCACAATCGTGCCCAGGAAGATAATTTCGCAGTCTCTGATTTACGCATTCGTCGAGCAGAATCCGCATTTAGGATTTGGCGGACAGAAGTTGCTGAGCTTGTTCCAGAGCGGCGATCGCCATCTCGCGGGTCACAGAAGGAAATCCCTGCAAAAATTCTTCCAGCGTCTCTCCGCCTTCGAGCGAGTCGAACAGTGCCTGGAGAGGCACGCGCGTTCCGCGAAACACAGGAGTTCCCCCTAGAATCTCGGGATCCCGAACGATCACATCGCTGGTAGACGCCATAACTCAGCTCCTCGTTTCAGCCCGTATAGCCAAGTATAGCATTGTAAAGGCTCGCTACCGATTGGTGCGGGGAAGAAGGGAATAGGGGACAGGCCCGAGGCCGATGGCCTAAGGCCTGTAATGGTGAGTGATTAATGGCTAGAGTGGCGAGTGACTAGTGACGAAAGCGAACGCGAAACGCTGTGGTTCCTCGCGTTTCGCGGCGACGCCTTGCACTTCGGCTGGGATCGTGCGGCCGGGTCCCTGAAACAGTACATCGCGGCTTTGGATAGCTCACAATAGGTCGCGACCCGGACCCGAACCGGCAGCTGTAACCTACTCGGACTTTTGGCAGATTTTTGGCAAAATGGTTTTTGGGAGATATTCTCCGAAAGGGTAAAAGTGAGAATCGCCGCGTATTTACTGGCGATTTGAATGGTGGGCCTGGGTGGACTTGAACCACCGACCTCGCCCTTATCAGGGGCTTTTATGGTGCTATATGCATAGTATTATGCTCATGAAGGATGTCGTCCGCGTCGTATAGTTCGGAAGGGCTGGACGCTGCGCAGTCAGAGCATGCCACAACAGTTTTGAGTTCAGCATTCTTGGCATCGATGGACGTTATTCGAATCGCAGCGCAGTCATCGGATCGACCCTGGTTGCCCGTCGTGCAGGGGAATAGCTCGCCAGTAAGGCTACACCCATAAGCACTAGCGCGATCGACGCGAACGTAACGGGATCATTCGCGCTGACCCCATGGAACGGCGTCCCGGGCTTCAGTGCTGTCGAAGTTGAAAATGTCGAATGCTTCCCGACAGTCAATTACCCTGAGAGATCGGGCGCGCAGGCTGAAAACTCTGCAACCTGATGCGAGATGATTCCATCATGTATTCTGAGATACACTGTCCCGAATAATGGGGCGCCGTCTTCGAAAACGACATGAGCGGAAGTGATGATGACAATCTGGATCCCGGGTGGGCGCAAGATCCACAGGCGTCCCTACAGCGACAAAACGAACGCCTGCAATTGCTCCTGAACCTGACAACCCGCATCACCTCGAATCTCGACCTGCGCGAAGTGCTGCGCGCGATTTCTGCCAACTTTCGCGAGGCTATGCGCTGCGACGGAGCCGGGGTCTGGTTGCCCGGCGAAGAGGCGGGAACGTTCAAGCTATATGCGCTCGATTCGCCCGGCAGTAAGGGCTTCGCCAAGGAGGATCTGATCATCACTCCGGCCGAGAACGATCCCGGCAAACGAGCATTCGAGACGATGAAGCCGATGGTCGCGACGGTTGAGGAGATCGGTTGGCCCGGCGGCGGCGAGGGGTACAGACTCGCAGCGGCGGAAGGCATGAAGAGCGCTTGTTTTATCCCGCTGGTAAGTCGCGGCCGTGCTCTGGGGGACCTGATGATTGTGCGTGCAACGGAGGGAACCTTCACGGCAGAAGACATCAACTTCCTCAGCCAGGCTGCGGGCCAGATCGCTATTGCCATCGAAAACGCCCTTGCCTACCGTGAGATCTCCGAGCTGAAAGACAAACTCGCGCAGGAAAAGCTCTATCTGGAAGAAGAAATCCGCTCGGAGATGAACTTCGCAGAGATTGTCGGGAAGAGTTCCACCCTGCGCAAAGTGCTGAAGCGAGTGGAAACCGTGGCACCCACAGATTCCACGGTGCTGATCTGCGGGGAAACGGGCGCTGGGAAGGAACTCATAGCGCGCGCGATTCATGATTTGAGCACGCGGAAATCAAAGGCCTTCGTGAAACTCAACTGTGCTGCCATACCGACTGGCTTGCTGGAAAGCGAGCTCTTCGGACACGAAAAAGGTGCTTTCACGGGAGCCATCGCGCAACGCATCGGCCGCTTCGAAGTGGCCAATGGCGGGACGATTTTTCTGGACGAGGTCGGAGAGATTCCGCTCGAATTGCAGACCAAGCTGCTGCGCGTGCTACAAGAGCGGGAATTCGAACGCTTGGGCAGTTCGCGGACGCTGCGTACCAATGCTCGATTGATTGCCGCAACAAACCGCGAGTTGGAAGCGATGGTCGCGGAACAGAAATTCCGCTCCGACCTGTTCTTCCGGCTGAATGTTTTCCCAATCCAGGTCCCGCCGCTTCGCGAGCGCCACGGCGATATTCCGCTCCTGGTCCGCCACTTCGCGCAGCAGTTTTCTAAGAGAATGAACAAAACGATTGACACGATCTCCTCCGCCACCATGGATGCCCTGTCCCGGTATCATTGGCCTGGCAATATACGAGAACTCCAAAACATCATTGAGCGCGCCGTAATTACTTCCGCCGGCCCCGTTCTAAAGGTAGATGTGGCAGACCTGAAGATTTCTAGATCCTCATCTCCAGCAGAAAAGAGTTCTGCTCAGGGATCGACAAATCACGGCCTGCACAATGTGCTCGAAGAGACAGAACGTCAACAAATCCTCAAAGCCTTGAAACAATCCAATTGGGTCGTGGCTGGTCCCAAGGGCGCAGCAGCGAAGCTCGGAATGAAAAGGTCCACCCTCCAGCTGAGAATGAGCAAGCTCGGCATCTCACGTCATTCCTCGTAGTCGCCTTTACCTCTTTTCCTCCGAGAGGCGCTCGCTCCAAATGCGTTTTTTTGTTAGTGCCAGGAAACTGGCAGGCTACCAGCTCGCTGGCACTCGCACGCTGACACTTCCATCTGAGTTCTCTCAGGCTGGCGACTATTTCCAGATAAATGAATGAGTTGCTCAAATGCGGTGGCGCGCCACGCTCTGGCATCCGCATTGCCTTTTCTATTGTCGCTCGGCCACAAAGGAAAACAGGATGTTGAAGATCTCGATTGTCGAAGGAAGGAAGCAGCGCCGGCTGGTGGTAGAGGGCAGGCTCGTCGCACCGTGGTCCGACGAGCTGAAAGCCGCCTGCGAAAGGGCGGGGTCGGGACTTGACGGCCGTGAACTCGTGATCGATCTGAAGAACCTAACGACGATCAGCCAACAAGGAGAAAACGTGCTTCTGGAACTGATGAAACAGGGGGCCAGATGCCGAGGCTGTGGTGTGTTTACGAACGAAATTTTGAAACAGGTCGCCCGCCGATTGCGCCGGATTGGAGCACATGAATGAACTCCTTAAGGTTGTCTGACAAGGACTCGCCCGCCGCTCGGACGTTCATCCGACGAATGAGCCTTGCGCTCGCTCTAGGCGCGAGCCTCAGCGGATGTGCCGTGGGGCCAAAATACCAACGCCCGACGGTGAAGCTGCAGCCCTTTCACAACGCTCCCTCCATCGAAGCTCGTACCACCTCGTTGCCGGCACCGTCCCTGGACCAGTGGTGGACCGGCTTCCGTGATCCTGAGCTGACACTGATCGTAAAGCGGGCGCTGGAACAGAATCTTGACCTCGCCGCTGCCATAACGCGGGTGCAACAGGCGCGTGCCGCTGCTCAAGGAGCAGGAGCGCGACGCATGCCATCAGGAAACCTTTACGCTTCGACGACCACACTTTCTCAATCGACCGAGAGTATGACCGGTCGCCCCGCCTCACACTTACCCGGCTATGATCGCCATCAGAACTACTACGATCTCGGATTCATTGCGAGCTGGGAAACCGATCTGTTCGGCGGTTTGAAGAAAGGAGCTCAGGCTGCTACGGCCGAGGCTCAGGCGGCCGAAGCTCTCCAGACGGGAACTCGCATCACGGTTGCTGCGGAAGCCGCTGATGCCTATATGCAGATACGGGGCGCGCAGGCGCGCTTAAACTTCGCCAAAGATCAGATCTCCACTGACCAGCATCTCCTCGAACTGGTGCAACAGCGCAAGGATGCGGGCGTCGCCTCCGACCGCGAACTCGCTCAGGGGCAAGCCTTGCTGTGGCAAGCAAAGGCGACGATTCCACTGCTCACAGTCGCTCTCGAAGCACAGCTGAACCGGCTGGACGTGCTCATGGGTGCCCAGCCGGGAACGTACGCAGCGGAGTTGAGCTCTGTCGCGGACATTCCCGACGTACCGGAAATCTCTGGCTATGCGACGCCCACGGACCTATTACGCAGGAGACCCGACATCATCGCCGCCGAGCGAATGGTTGCTGCCACGAACGCTCATATTGGTCAGGCTCTCGCTGAATATTATCCAAAGCTCTCACTTTCAGGGATCGTCGGATCTCAAGCGGTCGCGCCCGCCCATCTATTCGAACAGCAAGGATTTCAACCTATCAGCGTAGTAGGTCTGCGGTGGCGACTCTTCGATTTCGGCGCTGTCGCTGCGGAAGTGAAGCGAGCGCGAGGCGCCAATGCCGAAGCCTTACTCCAGTATCGCAGCACAGCCCTTCACGCAGCCGAGGATGTTGAAGACGCCTTTAGTTTACTCGTCCAGTCGGAGAACCGCCGAAATGAAATCCTTCGTGAAATCGCTGAATTGCAGCGTGTGCGCGACCTGTCCGAAGAGTCCTACGCCGCCGGTGTCATCGCACTCACCGACGTGCTCGACGCGGATCGTCAATTGCTTGAGGCCAAGGATGACTTGGCCGTAGCGCAAGAGAGTGCGGCGCGTGCGGTGATCGGTTCCTATCGCGCTCTCGGGGGCGGCTGGCTCCCATAATCGAAAACTACCAAATAAAGGAAGAGCCCATATATGAAACGGATCAATTTCAGTTATCCCGCCCTGGTCCTGGTCGTTGTCGGCTTCGCAGTCAGCTTGACTGGTTGCGGCCAGAAGCAGGAGTTAGACCCAAGAACACAGCCGGAGCTGGTTCGCATAGTGGAAATAGGTTCGTCGTCCGGTGCAGATCCCGCGTTCACTGGCGTGGTGTCAGCGCGTGTTCAAAGCAATCTTGGTTTCCGAGTTCCCGGAAAGATCACGAGCCGCTTGGTAGATACGGGGCAGTTTGTCCGCGCTGGACAACCGCTCATGACGATTGATCGAACCGATTATGCACACGCCATTACCGCGCGAGCAGAAACCGTCACTGCGGCGAAGGCAAAGGCTGTTCAAGCTGCCGCCGATGAGGCCCGCTATCGCCCTTTGGTCAAGAGGGGCGCGGTTTCCGCTTCAATCTACGATCAGATCAAGGCTGCATCGGATGCGGCACAAGCTGAGTTCGCTGCTGCTACCGCTCAGGAGCAGGTTGCGAGAGACGAGGGCGGCTACTCACAACTTATTGCGGACGCGGACGGCATCGTGATCGAGACCTTGGCCGAGCCAGGACAAGTGGTGACGGCCGGGCAAACGGTTGTGAAGCTCGCCCATTCCGGTCCGCGAGAGGCCGCAGTGAATCTCCCCGAGACGTTGAGGCCGGCCCTTGGATCGACCGCATACGCAACGCTCTACGGCAGCACGATGAGAGTTCCAGTTCGATTGCGACAGCTTTCCGGCGCTGCTGACGCGCAGACCCGAACCTTTGAAGCACGCTACGTTCTCGAAGGCGCTGCCGCGAATGCTCCGTTAGGAGCCACCGTGACAGTCCATCTCTCCGGCGACGTAGGGGCTGACACATTGCAAGTACCGATCGCATCCGTTCTCGATCAGGGGAAGGGACCTGGTATCTGGTTACTGAACCCTTCTACATCCACAGTCTCATTTCAACCGGTACAAGTACGCCGTCTGGGTGAAGAACTAGCAACCGTCAGCGGGAACGTGCACCCAGGACAACAGGTCGTAGCGCTTGGAGTTCATCTCCTTCGCGATGGCCAACGTGTGCGCGTAGAGAACAAGGCAGCAATTCAATGAGCCAGCACCATACATCAGAAAAAAACGAGAAATCGCTCCAGGAACACGGCATCTCTGGACCCGAGGTTCGCGAGCATGCGGCGAAGGGGTTCCTCAATCTGTCGGCGCTCGCAGTGCGCGAAAAGTCGATCACTCTGTTCTTGCTCATTACGATCGTTGCTGCTGGCATCTTTGCCTTCCTGAAACTGGGACGCGCAGAAGACCCTACTTTCACGATCAAGGTGTTCACCGTTGCGGCGGTGTGGCCCGGAGCGACAGCACAGGAGATGCAGGACCTCGTTGCCGAGCCGCTGGAAAAGCGCATGCAGGAATTACGCGACTACGACCGCGTAGAGACCTTCACCCGGCCCGGGCTCGCGCTGATGATGGTGAGTCTGAAGGACACTACTCGCCCAGAGGACGTCCCGGAAGAGTTTTACCAGGCTCGCAAAAAGCTAGGCGATGAAGTACCGAAGTTGCCTCAGGGCGTATTCGGTCCCTTCATCAATGATGAGTACTCGGATGTGACGTTCGCGCTCTACTCCGTCGAGGCTCCAGACCTTGCTCCTCGCCAGGTTGCGCGTGAAGCAGAAACCCTTCGACAGAGGATGCTTCATGTGCCTGGCGTGAAGAAGGTTGACATCGTTGGAGAACGGCCAGAGCGTATTTTTGTCGAGTTCTCATACGAACGGCTGTCTACGCTGGGAGTAAGCGCACGAGATATTTTCGATGCACTGATTCGAGAGAATGCGGTAACCCCATCTGGATCAATCGATACGAATGCTCAACAGGTTTACATTCGCCTGGATGGCGCGCTCGATGATCTTCAGAAGATTCGGGATACGACGGTCGCGTCAGGTGGGCGCAGCCTAAAGCTGTCTGATATTGCTGATGTGAAGCGCGGATACGAAGATCCCGCAACTTTTCTGGTCCGCCATAATGGCCAGCCAGCCTTGCTTCTCAGCATCGTGATGAAGGAGGGCTGGAACGGTCTGGACCTTGGCAAAGCCCTTGTTGCCGAACAGAAGAAGATTTCCGCTGGCCTCCCTGCAGGCATCAGCTTCAGCAAAGTGACGGACCAGGCGGTAAACATCCGCGAAGCAGTGGATGAGTTCATGCTGAAGTTCTTTGTTGCCCTTGCCGTCGTGATGCTGGTTAGCATTCTCAGCCTCGGTTGGCGAGTAGGAATCGTTGTGGCAGCGGCCGTTCCGCTGACGTTGGCGGCCGTCTTCGTCATCATGCTTCTGACCGGAAGAGTATTTGATCGCATCACGCTCGGCGCTCTAATCCTGGGCCTTGGGCTTTTGGTTGATGACGCGATCATCTCCATCGAGATCATGGTGGTCAAAATGGAGGAAGGGTGGGGCCGCATCCGGGCCGCCGGTTATGCATGGAGTCATACTGCGGCTCCCATGCTTGCAGGCACGCTTGTCACTGTTATTGGTCTCATGCCGGTGGGGTTCGCTCGATCGACCGCCGGCGAGTATGCAGGAAACATCTTTTGGATAGTGGGTTTTGCACTGCTCACCTCGTGGGTCGTAGCCGTAACCTTTACTCCTTATCTTGGCGTGCAGATGCTGCCCGAGATTAAAGCCCTGTCCGGCGGCCATGCAGCCATTTATGCGACACCCGGCTATGAGAAGCTTCGTCGGCTAATTGCCTGGGCGGTACGCCGGAAAGCTTTGGTTGCTTGCATTGTTCTGGGCCTCTTTCTTGTCGCCGTTGCAGGCATGGGACTTGTCAAAAAGCAGTTCTTTCCTCAATCCGATAGGCCTGAACTCTTGGTAGAGCTGACGCTACCACAAGGCACCAGCATAGAAGCCACTAACGCGAGTGCGAAAAAAGTCGAGGAGTGGCTGCGGCTACAGCCCGAAGCAAAGATTGTTTCGGCTTACGTTGGGGCGGGCGCTCCGCGCTTCTTCTTTTCATACAATCCAGAACTCCCGAACCCTAATTTTGCCAAGATCATTGTCCTGACGGCCAACGAGAAGGCCCGAGTCGATTTGAAGCTCAGGCTGCGTGAACGGGTTGAGCAGGGCCTTGCGCCTGAAGCACGTGTGCGCGCCTCGCAGCTCGTTTTTGGACCATATTCACCCTGGCCTGTAGCGTTTCGCGTCTCAGGCCCCGACCTGGAAAGGGACCGCGCGATTGCGGCACAGGTACAAGCTGCAATGCTGGCGAATCCCCATACTCGACAAGTGAACCAGGACTGGAGCGAACGCGCGCCAACTGTGCATTTTGTCCTCGACCAAGCTCGGCTACAACTGATTGGTCTTTCCTCCCATGAAGCTGCCGAACAGATCCAATTTCTTCTGACGGGCGCGCCGGTGACGCAGGTCCGTGAAGATATCCGAACGGCGGAGGTAATCGCTCGAAGTGCGGGAACAGACCGCCTCGATCCCAGCAAGCTGAACGACATGACTCTGATGAATCACTGGGGGAAGGCTGTCCCCTTGAGCCAGGTCGGCCACATCGAAATTCGTCCTGAGGAACCGATCCTCAAACGCCGTGATCGCGTGCCGACGATCACGGTAGAGAGTGACATCGACGAATCACTTCAACCTCCACAGGTCTCTGCGGAAATTGAAAAGGCGATTCAACCGATTATCGCCAGCCTGCCCGAGGGCTATAGGATCGAAACGGGCGGCAATATAGAAGAGTCTGGAAAAGCGAATCGGGCACTTTCAGTCGTGTTTCCCGCGATGATCGTGCTGATGTTCACGGTGATCATCTTCCAGGTGCGGTCATTCTCTGCAATGTTCATGGTGGTCCTCACAGCGCCTCTGGGTCTCGCTGGTGTCGTGCCAACGTTGCTTCTCTTTCATCAACCGTTTGGGTTCAATGCGATCCTCGGACTGATCGCGTTAGCCGGCATCCTGATGCGTAATACGCTGATCCTGATCGGTCAAATTAAAACAAATCAGGAGGAAGGACTTGATAGTTATCACGCTGTCATCGAGGCGACGGTACAGCGATCACGTCCGGTGATCCTTACGGCTCTTGCCGCCGTTTTGGCTTTCATCCCTCTGACCTTTTCGGTCTTCTGGGGTTCGATGGCATACACCCTGATTGGAGGGACTGCCGTGGGTACGGTGCTGACCCTTATCTTCCTGCCTGCACTCTATTCAATGTGGTTCCGGGTAAGACCGACGGCAGCCCCGAACGATAAGGCGCAGGCCGTGCCGGTGCGTGCATAGCGGAACGAATTTTCGGAGAAGGCAGCATCAAGATTCTCCGGGCCACCAAAATGGCAAACATGCTGCAAACAATATTCACGAAAGGATTCTTATGAAACTGACCGATCGCACCATCTTGATCACCGGAGGCTCTGCAGGTATTGGTCTCGCGTTTGCCTTCAAGTTTCTCGAACTCGGCAACCAGGTCATCGTCACCGGTCGCCGTGAGTCGGTTCTCGATGAGCTAAAGGCAAACTATCCGAAACTCCACACCATCCAGAGCGACGTCGCAGATCCCGCGCAGGTCGCCGCCCTTGCAAGGCGTGTGAAGGCTGAATTTCCAAAGCTCGACGTCCTGATGAACAACGCGGGCATCATGCTCCACAAAAACCTCAAGGTCCCTGCAGCCGACCTCGACGGGTTGACAACCGAGATAGACATCAATCTGAGCGGCACCATCCGTACCACTTCTGCATTCATCGACATTCTCACGGCCAACAAAGGTACCCTGATCAACGTATCTTCTGGGCTCGCTTTCGTACCTCTATCCTCTGCGCCAATCTACTGTGCAACCAAGGCGGCGGTTCACTCCTATACTCAATCCCTGCGATTTCAGTTGGAGGAGTCCGGTGTTGAGGTCATCGAGCTCATGCCCCCAGCCATTAAGACGGCTCTATCCGCTGATCTTCCGGAAGGAGGTCTGGTCGCGTTGATAACCACAGATGAGTTGTTGAAGCAGACCTTTGCGGCTTTCAAGAAGGGCAAGCTCGAGATTCGGCCGGGACAAGCCAATCTGCTCGCACTGATGCGGCGCTTGGCACCCGGGTTCATGAACCGGCAGCTCTGGAAGGCTTCCAAGAAATTGGTTCCGGTCGGCGTGTGATATGGAAGAGCAGCGCCAGATTGCAGCGGAAGCAAAGCATGATCGAGGTGAAGCCTTGTAGAGCGCAACCGGGCTAGCCCATTTCCAGCGAGCGCACCTTCGACGATATCGTCCATGTTCAGGGAGTAATACGCCATGAAAGTAGGGATGATTGGACCCGGGAATATTCGTGGGCCCTCCGTGCCAACATCTCTGAGACCGTTTTAGTACTCTTAATTAATGAGCAGGGCGAGAAAGAAAAAGGAAGAGATGAACGGAAATTCTCTTGGTGTTCTTTCCTCGGGGGCTTTGGCTGGCGCGGAACGGAGCGGAGGCGAGCGTAGCGAGCCGCAGCGTAGTGCAGCGGCAGCCAAA
>DATHIB010000116.1:0-11857 GCA_035490055.1 Candidatus Limnocylindria bacterium
TCCGTTCGTCATCGGCGTACGTCCTTGGACTTCCCGATACGTCCCGAGGCAACTGCTGCCCTGGGCGGACTTGGGGTCTCCCGGTTCCCGCGCGAGGTGTCTCGGTACGTGCACGGGGTCTCTGACCGCGCGGGACTCTGGCGCACCTCGCGATATCGGTGCACCCGATGGAGCCTTCCGCTTTCTCCTACAGCGTCGGCGCCCCGGAGTGAGTTTCTTACGCGGCTGAATACCCGGCCCGCACGTCCCCCTGTCAACGCTTCGACGCCGCCCTTGCGAGCAGCTCCGCATGACTCGGGGCCGATGTGGGTCGCTACTTCACATTCGTATGACTTTTGCATTCACTACACCTCGCCGGTTTAACCGGCGCACAGGAGAAACGAAATGAAAATCAAAGTGACCAGCGTATACGTGGACGACCAGGACAAGGCCCTTCGCTTTTATACGGAGGTACTGGGCTTTGCCAAGAAGGTCGATTTCAGTCAGGGCCCATTTCGCTGGCTGACTGTGGCCTCGCCCGAGGAGCCGGACGGCACGGAGCTGCAGCTGGCGCTGAACGGCAACCCTGCAGCCAAAGCGTATCAGCAGGCGATCTTTCAACAGCGCCAGCCCGCGGCCATGTTTTTCACTGACGACGTCAAGGGCGACTACGAGCGGATCAAGGCCCGCGGCGCCGAGTTCACCATGCCGCCCACCGACGTCACCGGCTCGACCATTGCGATGCTGAACGACACCTGCGGCAACCTCATCCAGCTCACCCAGCTGGCACGCTATTCACGCTAAGGAGAAGAACGTGACCTATCTCGAGCAGTACACACCGGGTCCCGCCAGCGGGGCGCAGATACGAAAGGACGGAGAGAAGTGGACGCTCATTCTCGTCAGAGAACTGCGCCACTCGCCGGAAAAAGTCTGGCAGGCGCTTACTGACCCAGCGCATCTGCGTGAGTGGGCGCCTTTCGACGCCGATGGGAGCCTAGGCACGGCTGGAGCCACGGTGAAGCTCACCACGGTGGGAGCACCCACTCCGCGTGTTTCCGAAACAACAGTGGCGCGAGCCGATGCTCCCAAGGCTCTTGAGTACAACTGGGGTGGCTTCGATATGCGGTGGGAACTCGAAGCCTTTGGTGGCGGCACACGCCTGACGCTGTGGACCAACATCGGTCACCGCTTCATCGCAATGGGTGCTGCCGGGTGGCACATTTGTTTCGATGTTCTGGATCGCCTTCTCAGCGGAACTCCCATCGGCCGCATCGTCGGCCCCGAGGCCATGAAGTTCGGCTGGCAGCGGCTGAACGCGGAGTACGCTAAGCAGTTCGGTATTGAAACGCCCAACTGGCCGCCTAAGGCGGCTCAAAATTCGTGAATCGAGGAGGATCTATGACAAAGAGAAATAAAATTATCTATTGGATTTCTACTATCTGGCTTGCATTAGGAATGCTGGCAACTGGAACATTACAGTTATTCAAAGCGAAAGCGGAAGGAGCCGTGGCGCCGCCCGGGGTATATGGTATTACCCATTTGGGCTATCCCGTCTATTTTCTAACAATACTAGGTGTTTGGAAAATTTTGGGAGTTGTAGCATTGCTTATTCCTAAATTTCCTTTATTAAAGGAATGGGCTTATGCAGGCTTTTTCTTTGCCATGTCGGGAGCGGTATTTTCACATATCGCATCGGGTGATTCCATGACTCAAAATGTTCCCGCGTTGTTACTTCTAATCCTGACTGTAATATCGTGGTATTTCAGACCTGCGGATAGAAAAATCATTTCAGTTAATCAACACAGTCACTGACAAGAGTTCGGACCGCCGAAGACCGCAACCGACAAGCATGGCAACCATGCGGCGGTTGGCGCGTAGAGCACAACCTGTTACCGCTGATAGAAAGGCTCAAATTTACCCTTTCCCCTAAAGGTTACCCAATAAAACTACCGGCACGAAAACGGGGCAAGAATTGGAGGCATAAAGATCCAATGAATCCATCGGAACGTATTGACGAGCTGATTGCAAAACTCACAGACTGGCGTGGCAAAACGCTCGCCAGCATCCGCAAGACCATCCTTGAGGCCGACCGGGACATAATCGAGGAATGGAAGTGGATGGGAAGCCCAGTGTGGTCTCGCGACGGAATCATCGCGGTCGGCAACGCCCACAAAGATAAGGTGAAGCTTACCTTTTCCCACGGGGCGAGCCTCCCAGATCCTGACAAGCTCTTCAACGCGGGCCTTGGAGGCAACGCCTGGCGCGCGATCGATTTGTTCGAGGGCGGCAAGATTAATGAGCGTGCTCTAAAAAATCTCGTCCGTGCCGCCGTTGATTACAATCAGATCAAATTGAAGAGGAAAGCGCCTGCGGGTACTCGAGCGAAAGTACATAAAAGTAAAAAGTGATGAAACTATAGCTTTCTCTCACTAATTCTCTTTGCGGGACTGCCTGACAATGGTGCTTGACGCTGCTGGATTGTCTTCATATTCACGGACAAGAGTTCGGACCGCCGAAGACCGCACCCGAGAAGCATGGCAACCATGGCGCGGTCGGCGCGTAGAGTCTCGTTCTGAGCCTTCATCATTGCCCGCGCAAGGTAGCGTTCAGGGCAGTTTTCCCTAAAAATTCCCAACCCACAGCCCGACCCACAGTTTGGTATGTCTTATATGACTTGCGCGGCGTTTGGCAGTCCCCGCGTATCTTGTAAGTTGTCATTTAGGGCAAATTTAGGGCCTCTTCATGAAAATTGCGCAATGTCAGGCAAGTCAGAGCTATTGATGTTAACTCCTTTGATTTCAGCACGATTTTATTTGCGACCAGGGTTTTTCGACCCTGTGGCAGGAGCAAGGCCGTGAAAAGCGGATTTATCGACACTAAGCTGCCAGGTGGCCGTCCACGCCTTTGGGCCTTTACCCCAAACCAGCGACGCAGTACGCTGCCGCTGATGATTTGACCGGCGATTTGGTGGGAGGACCTACGTGAGGCGTTTCATTCTTGTCGTACTTTTTCTGCTCATACTCTGTGGCCGACCGGCCGCACAGACACAACCACAACCGCTGCCTTCAAATGTCAAAGCGCAGGTGGACAAGGTCTTCGAAAAGTGGGACAAGAGCGACTCGCCAGGGTGCGCGCTGGGGGTTTACAGAGAGGGGCAAATTATCTACAAGCACGGCTACGGCATGGCCAATCTGAATGACGACGTGCCGATCACGCCCGTGACGGTGTTCCATGTGGCGTCGATGTCGAAACAGTTTACGGCTGCTTCGATCGTGTTGCTAGCGCAGCAGGGAAAACTTTCACTGGATGACGATGTGCGCAAATACATTCCCGACCTGCCTGACTTCGGGGAGCTGATTACGATTCGGCATCTGGTTCATCACACCAGCGGGCTGCGCGATCAGTGGTCGCTGCTTGGGCTAGCGGGGTGGCGCTATTCGCTGGATTTGATTACGGATGACGACGTGATGTCCGTGCTGACGCGGGAGAAGGATCTGAACTTCAAACCGGGCGAGAAGCACGTTTATTGCAACACGGGTTACACGCTGATGGGATTGATCGTGAAACGAGTAAGCGGAATGTCGCTGCGCCAGTTTACGACCAAGAATATTTTCGAGCCGCTGGGCATGACGCACACGCATTTCCGAGAAGACCACGCAGAGATCGTTAAGCACAATGCTCTGGGATACGGACAGGAAGATAAAAACAAGCCCTTCCGGCTGAGCGTTACGAACTTCGACACCGTGGGCGCAACGAGTCTGCATACTACGGTGGAGGACCTCCAACTGTGGGATGAGAATTTCTATCACCCACGGCTTGGCGGGCCGGCGTTCCTCCAGCAAATGCTCGAACGTGGCAAGCTCAATAACGGCGAGCAGCTCGACTATGCTTTTGGGTTGGTGGTGGGCAAGTACAAAGGCCTGCCAACGGTAGACCACGCCGGCGGCGATGCCGGGTATCGCTCGGACATGACGCGATTCCCGGAGCAACACTTCTCCGTAGCGGTGCTCTGCAACGCGGCGGATACAAATCCGACTGCGTTGGTCCGACAGGTCACAGACATCCTTCTCGCCAAGGACCTCAAGGCTCTCGAACCAACCCCTGCGAAAGAGACTGCAAAGAGCAGTGGACCGCCACTTAGCGCGGAGCAGATGGCCGCGCTCGCGGGGATTTATTGGAACCGGGAAGATGATGACTTCCATAAAATCCTGGTGAAGGATGGCAAGCTGCAGATCAACGTTGGCGGCGACGAGTTTCATACGCTGAAGCCCGCCGGAGAAACCAGCTTCCACGTTGCCGACGTTCCCTGGGGCGATCAGGTGGAGATACGATTCCTGCCCGCCAGCTCGGAAAAGCCGCGCCGATTGGAGCAGAGCTTCGGGGGTGAAAAGCCGGACATATTTGAATCCGCGACGGCGTTTACGCCGAGCGGCACGGAACTGAGTGAGTATGTGGGCGCTTACGTCAGCGAAGAAATCGACCCGGTTTACCGCATTGTGCTGCAGGACGGGAATTTGTGTCTGACGAGGCTGAAGAAGAAAACAGAGGTTCTTCGGCCAGCTGTGCGCGACGTTTTTACCGGGGACATTGGCACAGTGCGCTTCACGCGTGACTCGAGGCAGCGCATCTCCGGTTTGGTCCTCAACGCCGGCCGCATTCGGAACTTTCGATTCGAAAAGAGGGTCGATTAAGTCTCTGCCCTGAGCCCCGCCTAAACCGACGCGTGTAAGAGCTAGGAAATAGTTTGGGGTTCAAATCCAAGGCTATCAAGTCGAAGTTTCGACCATTCGAATGCCTGTCGATATCAGGCTTATGACCAGCTAGTTGGCAAGTGCCTGTTCTCAGGAACGGGTCATTGACGAGCCTTTGGTATCGTGAATCCGGAGGCTATTATGGATGCATTCTCGAACCCGCGTAATGGTCCTTGGGGAGCCAAACGATGCCTTTGGAAATAACGCAGCGTGAGATGAATGGAATCTACCTTCTGGCGCTCAAAGGGCGTCTTGTGCTCGGACAGGAGAGCAGCGGTTTGCTTACAATGACCGACAATCTCCTCGCATCCGGCGCCACACGGATTGTCATTAATCTGGAGCAAGTCAATTATGTTGACAGCGCGGGCCTCGGCACACTCATCGAAATTCAGCGAAAGAAAAAAGCCAAAAGCGGAGGCCTCAAGCTTTGTAATCTCGGCCAGAACTTGAGGCAAGCGTTGGAAATTGCCCGGCTGCTGCCAATATTCGAAACGTGTCCGACCGAAACTGCGGCTGTTGCAAGTTTCTGAGGAAGGCGGACGATGCCATAATCCGCGGTTTCAGGGTGCGCCGATTGTCTGGCCTCTCATTTGTGTTCCGTTCGTGCCACGCCCAATCTTTTTTGGCGATTTTCGGCCTCTACAGAATTACAGCTGCTTCCTCAAAATTCAGCCGAGGATTGCGTGGGTGGAGCTTGCTTGGGCCTCCATAGCCTAGGTTGCAGAGAAGATTGACCTTCCACTTGCCGTCAGGAAAGAATTCCGCATTGAGTTTGTCTGCGTCGAAACCGGACATCGGCCCGCAGTCTAGCCCAACTTCCACGGTTTTCACGGTCGGAGGCTTTGTTTTCTATAACTTACGATTTTTTTCGTCACTACGTGCGCTGACCTGCCAGGCTTTGTGTCCGCCAGCGCCGATTGGAGTTTGTGCGCCAGTGCCAGCCAGTCTTCGACCGGAGCGGGTTCTAGGCTTCCGAGCGAGCAAATCGTGCGCTGGCGTGGGCCCTTAGCGGTTTGGACGGATTCGACAAGAAGGTGATTGGTGTAGGTTTTGCCCTTGTAGGTGCGCGTTGATTTTCGAATGTACATTGGCCACTACACGTAGCATTGTCTCGTGACAATGTCAAGAGAAATCGCAGTCACTTTAGTCACTATTTTGACCAATTTATGCAATGCGCTGTGAAAACAAACCACTTCTTCAAGACGATGCTGGTTTTTTGCAGGAAATCACCCCGATTGCCGTGGAAGTTGGGCTAGTCCCAAACCGCGTGCGGCCAGGATGAAGTATGCGGCTTGCAGTGAACTGTTGCGGAAGGCGTGCTCCTCAATTAGAGGTTTATTTCCGACAAAGTAGGAGCGGACATCAGCCTGTGGAAAGAGCTTGGGAAGTTGCTCGTGGAATTCCGTGTCCCACGCGACTATGACCGTGACGGGAGCGGCCATGGTTTTATCGACATTGCCGGGGGCAAGTGCTGGCTTGAGGCGTGCCTTGGCGCCAGGGGTGGTTAGAAAAACGAATCTCGCAGGAGAGCCGTTAGCAGCGGTCGGCCCAAGACGCGCCAATTCGTAAGCCTTGCGCAGCAGCTCCACTTGCACGGGTTCGGGAAGCCACGTGGAGTGTGTTCGCGCTTCGCGAAATACCTGACCGAGGGCCTCCTGTGGGATCGGGGCTTTGATGGCAGCAAGACTTGTTGGTTCAGATTGATTGCGCAGTTTGGTTCTCCCTTTTTGGTAGGTTCCCTTAACCGAGAGGAGCCGGACCAGACGTTCAGCGCGACCGCCGGGCATCAAGGCTGAAAGGTCCTGCTCCGAACTGAGAAATCAGCAAGGCACCGCCGAGCAGGCCGAGATTTTTCATGAACATGGCCATATGGACCTGCGCCATCATCGGATCGTGGACCGCCCAGAAGTTGTGCATCATTACAGTAACTGGAACCAAGAAGAGTACAAGGAGCCAGGCGCCCAGTTTTGCTCGATAACCCAGTAAGATGCTCAGGCCGCCAGCAAAGGCCAGCACACCGGAGAACGGAACCAGGAGCGAGGCCAAGGGCACTCCTTGGGCAGCCGCATACGCGACCTCCTGCTTGGAAAAATGAAGGGGTCCCGACATCAGGAAAATCAGGACGAAGAAAAACCACCCCAAAACGACCACTGCGCCTCGCGAAAAGCTTCTTGCCTCCACACCGTGGGAAATGGCCATTGAGTTGGTTGCCATGTTCTTCCTCCTTATGCGCGTTGGATGAGCTGAGGCCACTCGCTTGGTTTTCGCTTTAACCGATGCCAGTGTTTGCGTAACTCGCCGAGCAGCTTTGGGCTCAGCATGACATCGCGATCTTGGCGACCTTTACCACCCTGAACATGAACGACCATGCGCCGGCTGTCGATGTCGGTGACTTTTAGACGCGCGAGTTCGGCACGCCGGAGTCCGGTGGAATAGAGGGTCATGAGCAGAGTGCGATGCAGGGGCGGGCTAGCGGCATCGATGAGTTGCGCCACTTCTTCCTGGCTCAGGATAGTTGGCAGCGAAAATCCCTTTTTCGGATAGGGCGTCTCGGCGGTGCTCCAGGCCTTCTTGAGCGTCTTGGTGTAGAAGAATCGCAGCGCGGCAAGATAGACCGTGACGGTGCTCGCTGCGTACTTCCGCTTGGTGAACAATTCCGATTAATATTCGCGAATGTGTTTTGGGCCCAGACAGTTGGGGGCACAGTGGAAGCGTCGCGAAAAATCTTCCACTATGCGGATGTAACTGCTTATGGTAGTTTGAGCGTAATTGCGACGCTGGAGTTCTTCCAGCATCATTTTTCTGAGATGGGTCACAGGGACCTCCTTGTGACCCCAATTTATCTCAACCGACAGGCAACCACCGCTCCGGCGCCTCACGCGTAGCGTCCGCCGCGCGGACGGCTTCGTGCTAAACGGCGTTCTGGGAAGTTCGCAGCGAACCCTTCGGTTCTCGACCATCTCAGGATGCCAGTAGCAAAAGAAAAGCCCCGGCCCTGTAGAACGTGAGTCGGGGCCATTCTTCTTTTGGGTCCAACATTGGGTCCAACTAGGCCCGGTTTTAGGCAGCTTTTTCGGGGTTAAACGGTGCAGAATCAACGGCTAATGTTAAAGTTAACAGCCGAATGCTCTACCGGGGAGCTGCGCGACACCATTTTTTCCATTCTAATACAGACATCAAAATAGAGCCACTCCAGCGCGGGGCACAACATGAGTCCAACATCGCGATTTTTTCGGTTCCCTCGGCAAAGCCAAAAAATTGGCGGGCTCATTTTGAAGGACTTAGACCAGGATAATTGACGATCATTCGGTATCCCACTGAATGCTAGGCTAGCGCGCGTCGCGAATCTGATCGTTCACTGCCACTGTATCAATTCGCCAGAGACAGGTTCCTGTGTGGAGTTTTGGCGAAGGACAGGGGAAAAAGAACGGCCAGATTGCGCATCGCAGAATCGTAGTAGGACCGGAAATCCTAAGGAATTATGGGCGAAACAACAATTCGCCAGCCACACCCCAATAAGTACCGTTCCGTTAGGGATGCGGCCCGCGTCAATTCTTATGACAGTTGTAACAACTCGTCGCGGTGTAGACGTAGTTGCCATTGCCCCGGTGCTGCCCGTCCGTAGTCCCCTTGTTGTGCGCACCAGCGCGCGTATGGCAGTTGATGCAGGAGAACGTCGAGTAGTCCGTCGAGACCAGGTGGCAGTCCGAACAGACCGAGCCATTATGCGGAATGCGGAACCAGGTGTGATTAGCCGCAGATAAGGTCGCCCCCAGCCAGCCCGTGGTGACCCACGTGGTGTGGCAGGTCACACAACTGGTTGAGAACTGCGCGGCAATGTGATTCGGCACTTGACCGCCCAGCGTTTGCGTACTCAACCAGGCCGCCTGATGGCATCCATAGCAATCCGTGTTCGCCGAAGTAAGAGCGAATGCGTTGGCGCCTATGTGGCACGAAGCGCAGGGCGTGGTCACGTGCGCTCCCTGCAGCGGCCAGCCCGTAGCGCTGTGATCGAACTTCCCATCCGCCCACAGCAGCGTGTCGTGGCAGGTCGCGCATTGTGAGTTCGGGAAGCCCGCGGTGATGTGATTCGGAACGTTCCCGCCGAGCATTGCGGTGCTCTGCCAGGCCGCCATGTGGCAGCCGTAACAATCCGTGTTCGCTGCCGTGAAAGTATAGTTGTTCCCCACGTGGCAATCGGTGCAGGCCACGACCTTTCCCGCAGGTGCCATCTGATGCGAACCCGTCAGCGCCCAGCCCGTCGCGCCGTGATTGAAGATCGCCGTATTCCAAGTGATCGTGTTGTGGCAGGTCGAACAGTTCGCCGCCGCGAACGGCGCGCCGGCCTTTGGGTGCGCCGGGTTATTTGTTGTCTGCCACGTCGTCAGGTGGCATCCCGCATTGCCGCAGTCAGTCGGCGCTATATTCAGGCTGTAGTTGTTGCCGATGTGGCAGGAAGCGCAGGACGCTACCTTGCCGCCGTTGGCCACCAGCGCGTGAGAGTTAGTCAGCGGGAACCCAAACGCGTTGTGGTCGAACTTCCCGTCGGCCCACTTCGTGATGGGATGGCAGGTCGCGCAAGCGGATGCCGTCGACGGGAAACCCACCTTGATGTGATCCGGTACGTTCCCGCCAAAGGTCGGCGTGCTCTGCCACGCCGCCAGGTGGCAGCCCATACAATCGGTCGAGTTCAGCGTGTAGTTGTTGCTGACGTGGCAGGAAGCGCAGGGCGTGGGCGTGGGTGAAGCATGCGTTCCGGTTAACGTGAAGCCCGTCACGCTGTGATCGAAGGACGCCGAGTCCCAACCCTTGGTGGTATGGCAACTAGCGCAATTCGCCACCGCAAAAGCCGGCCCGGCGGTGGAGTGCACCGGATTATTTGTTTGCCGCCAGGTCGTCAGGTGACACTGCGAGCTCCCGCAGTCGGTCGGCGCGATCTGAAGGCTATAGTTGCCGTTGACGTGGCAAGAGGCACAGGGCACGTTCGCATGGCCATTGGTCAAGGGGAAGTTGATCGGAGGTGCACCATGATTGAAGTTTGCTCCCAACCAACTATCGAACGAGTGGCACGATTCGCAGGTGGTCGCGAATTGCTCGCTGGCGTGATTCGGATTCGTAGTTTTCTGATAGTCCTTCAAGTGGCAGGAGACGCACGCCGTAGACAAGCCTTGGAACTGTCCGACCGCGGCGCTCTTGTGGCAATCCCCGCATTGCACTGCCGCATGAGCGCCTAGGAGCGGAAAACGATTCTGGTGATCTCTTACTTTCTCGACCGCAATATTCCAGCCCTGGACCGAGTGACATTGCGCGCAGTCCGTACCCATCTTTCGCTGGTGAATGTCGGCATGACAATCCTGACAATGCTTGCCGACCTCGGTGAATACCGGCTTGGCGTGGCACTGTGTGCACTGCACCTTTTCGTGCATGCCGCGAAGCGGATACGCGGTCTTGTTGTGATCGAACTCCGGAACGGCGCGAATCGGACGCCACCCTGCCGCGGTATGGCAGTTTTCACAGGGAATCGCAAGCGGACCATGCGGACTTCGCGTGGTCACCCGCTGCGGCGCGGGAACGGCCAAACTGGCTCCCGGCCAGGCGAGAAGGATCAACCAGCATAAGAAACCGACAAAAATGGGCGTACCTCTCTTCAAACTCTAGCCACCTCAGTCCACAGTCCATCTCAGCAGGAGGGCTCCAGTATGCGACATTAACTGACCCCGTAATTCTGGTCCTTGATTAAGATCAAATAGCGCGAGGTCGATGGTCAAGCGAGTGGCCGGATTCGCGCAGGTGGCGTCGTAGGGCTCGATCGGCCGGTAGGCGCTAGTGAATTGTTGCAGCGCCGTTAGGTTGGGGCTGGTGTTGTTTTTATAATCGATTTCCATGCCCACCCCCAGGCGTTGGGCAACCTGGGCCGCGTAAATACCGAGTTGCGTTGGGTTCAATGCTTAGTCCCAGTAGCAACCTCTACCCCGGGCAGCCTCCAAAGGCAATCCAGGTAATACCTGCTTTGCGAGGGAGGCTTTTCCCCTAAATAAGCCGATGGCTGGGGGCATACTGAGGACACCAAGAGGGATTTGGGAATGGTTTCGAGGCTGTTAACTGACGCCAGAGAAACGACTTATGCGATTGAAGTTCTCTGTTAACAGCCGAATGAAGTGCTCCCCAAAATTCGGACCAGTCAATAAGGTGTAAAATCGCGGCCTCGGAAACGGAGCAGAAATGAAATCGAGGCAGCGGCGGAGCTTCAGCGCGGAGATGAAAGCACGAATCGCGCTGGAGGCGATCAAGGAACAGAAGACAATTCAGGAAATCGCTTCGCATTACGGGGTGCATCCCAGCCAGGTGACGAACTGGAAGCGAACAGCGATTCAAGGAGCGTCGGAACTGTTTGCGGATCGACGGTCGCAGCCGGACACGAGCGAGGAAGCGTTAAAGGCGGAGCTGTACCAGCAGATTGGACAGTTGCAGGTGGAGCTGGACTGGCTTAAAAAAAAGTCCGGCCTATCGCGTTAGAGCAGAGACAGGGGTGGATTTCAGCGCACAAAGAACTGAGCATACGGCAGCTGTGCCGCTTGACGGGGGTTTCGCGGTCGGGGTGGTATTACGAAGCGGAACCGGAGACGGCCGAGAATTTGAGATTGATGACATGATTTGTAACGAGGAGAATGATGCGCGCAGATCACGCGGACGATCAAATTCTCAACAGCTTGTATGCAAAAGACCATTCGGTACGGCACCGAACAGTGGTTAGCTCAAATCAGCGATCGTGGACGAGGCCATCAACGGAGCCGTGATTTCCCACAACGAGACTTCGGGACAGTGAGGACAAATTCCACGTTTCCGGCGTGAACCAGGCATTGTTATGCAATCACTATCAGACATTCTTTCTACAGTCTGATTGGTGCCTCGCGGCGATCCATCAAGTCTCCCCCGTCAAGCCATCTAAAAATGTAACCCTAGCGATCCCCGTCGAGCCATTTGATATGTAACCGGAGAGCGCTTGTTGTTGTTGTGGCTGTGGGAAAGTGGGAATCCCGAAGGAATTTCCAAGCTCGCGAAGCGAGCGTCTTTTCCACAGCCTTTTCGCCGGCCGCTGCGCACCTGTTTGGCCTGGCTGGTTTCGA
>DATHIB010000117.1:0-8518 GCA_035490055.1 Candidatus Limnocylindria bacterium
ATCTATGCGACGCTGCAGATACCGGCGGAGGTCATGAAGCCGGTCAAGACTTGGCATGAACCGGCGACATAGTGACGGAATGAAATGACAACCCCTTGCAAACAAAACAGTTCGCCCCAACGAGCGCGGAAGTTAGGTTAAGAGCGACGCGGCGAAGGTGAAAGAGAACTACCCCGCAGTCCGTGTACTTGTCTTTGCGACCGCGGGAGAGGTTACGAGTCACACGGCGGGGCTCTGGGCAAAGGAGATTCTCGAAGAGTTTGGTTTGAAGCTGCTGGTTGTCCCGCGTGAAGATTTCATCACCTGGCTGATGGAACCAGCAAACGCCGGCATCTGCAAAGACCAATTGGGAATCGATCCCTCGATGCCGCCGGAGCTGGAGCCGGACCTCAAGCGCGCGCAGGACTCGGCTAACGAACTGGCAGAAAATTGGGATCGCACTTTCCGCAAGCCAGGACGACCGCTGATTAACCTCAGCGCGGTGAAATTGGATGAACGCGGAAACCCTATCGAAGCGGTGTCGCTGCGGACTCTTCTAACCGAGGGACAACGAATTATCCTCGAGGCACCCGCTGGCGGTGGAAAGACAACTACCCTCGTTCAACTAGCCCAGCAGGTTTTGGCCGCGGGCGGACTGGCATTGCTCGTGGACCTTCCTGAATGGATCCGCTCGGGGAAGAGCATTCTGTCATTTGTTGCCGACCGCCGTCCGTTCGCGGCTCGCGGGGTTGACGCAACTGTGCTTTCCAAACTGCGTGCGGAACCGCCTCTTACCCTTCTCCTGAATGGATGGAATGAAGTGTCTGTCGGCGGCGCGGAAGCGGCCGACGCGGCTCTGCGTGAGCTAGATCGGGATTTCCCTGCTGCGATCATCGTTGTTGCAACGCGCATGCATCGTCTCACTCCTCAGCTAAAAAATTCTTTTCGAGTGGAGTTGAGTTCGCTCGGACGAGCCCAACGCAACGAATATCTTGTTCTGGCGATCGGAGCATCGGCGCAGGACCTTGGCGTCAAGCTCGATTCCAGTCGCGTGTTGGATTCGATCACACGAACCCCTTTGATCCTTGCGGAAGTCGCTGATCTCTACCGTTCGGGAAAGGAAATCCCACCAACGAAAATGGGTGTACTCGGGGCGGTGATGGACGCGATCGAGCATTCCGCGGAGCATCGAACTAGTTTGCAACAAGCCCCTCTGAGGGGGCACGCGGCCGAATATCTTCGCGCGCTCTCAATGGAGATGACGGAGCGGGGCGCGACCAACATTGCAGAGCCCGACGCACTCGCCGTCGTTAACACCGTCAGTGCGGGACTTCAGGGCGCGGGAAAGATCGCGAGCGTGCCGGACCCCGTGGAGATTCTCGAGGAACTCTCAAAGAGGCACGTTCTCCTGCAGGGCCATGGAGACGAGATCTCTTTCCGCTTCCAGCACCAACAGTTTCAAGAATTCTTCGCGGCTGGCGGATTGAAAGCACTCTTGATCGACCTGGTCGGTGGAAAACACCCGGAGGACGACCGGATATTTCGCGCATCGTACGTCAACGCGCCGCGATGGGGCGAGTCATTGCGGATGCTGGCGGAGGACATCGGAGCGCCAGGCCGGGACGATACGATGATTGAAGTGGGGGCGAAGTTGGTGCGCCTGGCGCTTGACGTCGACCCGATCTTCGCCGGGGAGCTCGCTCAACGGTGTGGACCGTCGGTATGGAATGAAGTCCGCAACGAAATGGGAGTGTGGCTGCGAGCCTGGCACGCCCAACCGGACCCCAACCACAAGCAATGCGCGTTGGCGGCGATGCTCGAGACGGGGTCGGATGATTTCAAGGACATCGTCGTTCCGCTATTAACGGCTCAGAACGATCAGATTCGCCTGGCGGTGTATCACGGCGGCGCAGAATTTCTGCCCTCGAGCTTGGGACCACATTGGAGCGACGTGGTGCGAGGCTGGTCGGAGGAGGCCCGCCTCGATCTTATTTTGCAATTGGCCCACGACCCTTGGCTCTCAGAAACGGTCGAACAGTTCGCGCTAGCGGATCCTTCTCCGAAGATCAAGTGGAGTGTCGCCCGCATGCTGAGCTGGTACGGGTATGTGGAGAAGGTTGAAAGGCTTCTGGCTCCCCTGAACGAGGGAGATTTCGGAGTCGCCGTGCGCTCTTTGCGCCCGGACGAAATTCCGCCTTCGCTTCAGCCTCGCGCAATCGAAGTTCACGAAACGACTTACAAGGAGACAGGCGACGCGTTCGAGCGTTTGAGAATTTTGCGGCTGCTGCAAGAGTTCGGCGGCGACAAAGTCGTCGAAAGAATGAAAGCTGCGCTTGAGACGCTCGACGAAAAGCAGCTGAAGAGCGGAAATGAAGGTGGGACGCAGTGGGCGCTTGAGGAACTGCGCAAATCCGATCCGCGTTGGGTTAGCAAGTGGCTTGCCAGGAAGGTGCTGGACGGCTCGACGCGATTTGGCGGATGGAACGAGATGGTGACCACACTTCCGGCCGAAGAGCGAGAACGACTCGTAGAGCGGTTTGGGAATGCAGTCTTGGAAGAGAATGAAAAGTATCGCGTGCAAGCAATTCTCGCCGCGACAGTTGATGCCGACCTCGCTGCGCGACTCTTTGAAAGAGCCTGCGAGGTTCGCCGGGGACTGTCAAACACGCCCGGACAGGACATGCCCAAATGGAATCTGTTCCGGCAGCTGGAGGATCTGCTGAAAGCGGTCGCTCCGAAAACTTTCCTCGACGGATTGTCGAACAAGCTGGAAAAAGAGCCGGAGGTCACGGAGTTGTCCGTTTTGACGGACGTGCACGCGACGTTTAATCCCTCAACGACCGACGTGCGAAAGACCGTTTCGGACGAGATGCGCCAGAAATTGCACAGCTATCTACAGCGAGCGATTGACCGGGCTGCTGATCCAAACGGAGTGAGCGCGGAACGGAGATCTGCTCGCGCGGCTGCTGGCGGACCGTGCGGAGCAAGACGGCGAGTTCAAAGCGGAACTCTTTCGCCTGGCAAATGGTGATCTGTCACCGGTAAGGCGAATGCTGCTCGCAAAAGCATTTGCGCGCTTTCAGAAGGAAGCCGATCTAGTAGCCGGCCTCTGCGTGCTTCGCGACGACGGTTCGGGTATTCCTTATGAAATTCTGCGTTCGATCGAGGACGTTTTTCTGGAGCGCCGCCCATATGGAACGGGAGGGCACTCCTTCACCCTCGCGCCGCGGGGATCGAATGCGCTTCGGAAACGGCTCTTCGAGATGACGCAGACGGATCCAGTCCGCAAGCGATCGGCGTTTGCGCTGCTCGGTCAGATCGAGGTATGGCGGCTCGAGGATGGTCGTCCCACAGATGAGCCACGTCATCCGGCTGTGGACTCAGACATCTCTTGGCCACCCCTTCCCTCATGATCCAAAGGCAAAAGAGCATCCTCATCTCCTGCGGCCGCCTGGTGGCGAGGAGGATCAAGCGGGATTAATTTGAGCTACTCAAACAAGGCCGGCTGAGCGGGGGCATGCTCAGGGTCGGAAAAGTTGCTCAGGCCGACGCCAACGAGGCGGAACCGCTGCTGCGGGCTGAGGCCGACACGTTCCCGCAATGACAGGGCGATATTCGTCAGCTCCTCGCAAGAGGAAGGCGGAGAACCTGGCGTGTGGCTGCGAGTGAGAATCTTGAATTCGCTGGTTTTCAGTTTCAGTACGACGGTGCGAGCGATTCGTGATTCCTTGCGCGATGAGGCCCAAGTGTGCTCCGCAAGTTTTCGGATCAGCGGCTCCATCTCGGCGAGCAAGACATCCTGTTCAAAGGTGTCCTCGGCCGATATGGATTGCGTTGTCCTGTCAGGGACTACCTCGCTGTTGTCGATTCCCCGAGCCAGCTCGTAGAGACGCACGCCATAGCGGCCGAGGCGGCCTTCCAGTGTCGCCAAATCAATTCGCCGCAGGTCGGCGATCGTTTGTACCTCAAGCTGCTTCAGTTTTCCTTCCGTGACTTTGCCTACTCCGGGTAGACGGTCCACGGGCAGCGGCAATAAAAACGAATCGATTTCTTTCGGTTGTATGACAAAGAGTCCATCCGGTTTTTTCCAGTCCGAAGCAATCTTTGCGAGAAATTTGTTCGGCGCTACGCCTGCCGATGCTGTCAAGCTCAGTTCTGAGCGGATCTGTTCGCGAATCGTGCGTGCCACTTGTGTTGCGGTAGGCAAGCCAGTCTTGTTCTCCGAAACGTCGAGATAGGCTTCGTCGAGGGACAATGGTTCAATCAAGTCGGTGTGCCGTTTGAAGATTTCGCGCACTTGGGTGGAGACCGCCCGATAGCGCGGGAAGTCCGGCGGCAAGAAGACTGCTTTAGGACACAGACGTTCGGCCCGAACAGCGGGCATGGCGGAACGCACGCCAAACTTTCTGGCTTCATAAGAAGCAGCGCACACTACGGAGCGATTGCCGCGCCAGGCGACAATGACGGGCTTGCCCCGCAGTTGCGGATCGTCGCGCTGTTCGACAGACGCATAAAACGCGTCCATGTCGATATGAATGATCTTGCGAGCGGTCATCTGGCACCATCTTATTCCGGGGTCGAGGCGAGTGCGAGCGTTTGATTATTTGTCGGGCGTTTGGTTTCCTAAGGAGGGCGATGGAGAGAAAACTGCGAGCACGCTTGGACTCGTTACCCAGAACAGAAGCATCGTTCATTGAGCCGATGGAGTGTCTGTCGGTATCGAAGCTGCCTGGGGGCGACCAATGGATTTGGGAAATCAAACTCGATGGTTATCGAGCACTCGCGGTCAGGCCTGGAACTGGTGTCACTTTATTCTCCCGACGAAGAAAATCTCTCAATAGACAATTCCCCTATATCGTGGAAGCCCTGGCCGGCCTGCCCGCAGGAACGGTTGTCGATGGAGAAGTGGTTGCGATCGATGACCGCGGCCGTCCGAACTTCAACCTTCTTCAGAATTTCCGGGCTGAAGCATCTCGAATTCATTACTACATTTTCGATCTATTGTGCTGGAAGGGCCGTGACTTGACACGCCTTCCACTGATCGAACGGCGAGCGCTCTTGAAGGCACTCGTTGTTGTGCACGACAAGAGAATCAGGACTGCGGAGTACGTTGAGGCATCGCCAACGGATCTGCTAGCTGCGGTGCGCGAGCAGGGGCTTGAAGGAATCATCGGGAAACAAAAGAACAGCCACTACCAATCGGGAAAACGAAGCGGCGCCTGGATCAAGCATCGCGTGAATCGTGGGCAAGAGTTCGTGATCGGAGGCTATTTCCCCGGACCACACGGCTTCGACTCACTGATCGTCGGCTACTACGACGGAGACAAGTTGATGTATGTGGCGAGAACGCGAAACGGATTTGTCCCGGCTTCCCGGCGACACGTGTTTTCGAAATTGGAGCATCTCGTGACGTCCGCGTGCCCATTCGTGAATTTGCCGGAGACGAGGCGATCACAATTTGGTGAAGAACTGAACGCTGAGAAGATGAAGAAGGCAGTTTGGTTGAGGCCGGGAGCCGTCGCTCAGATCGAATTCCTAGAATGGACGGAGGCGGACCACTTGCGCCATGCAAAGTTTGCTGGCTTGCGAGACGACAAGGATCCTCGCAAGGTAATCAAGGAGCACGCCGACGAAGCGTAATCACGCTCGCGATTCTGTGGCTGCCTATCGACATCGATGCACCGACCTCTGTTTCGTTACGCCGTGGAGAACGAGAACGCTGCGAGGAAACTCGTGCGGGAGAACTTCCGACGCAGAGTAACGGCGAAGCGCCGCGTCGGCGTTGCCTATCAGTTCCGGCAGCTCGTCGATCCCAACAAGTGACGTCCGTGTTTGGAATCCTTGTGAATGTCATTGGCAATAGATGAGCTACTGAGGATTGTGGTATGAAGATGACAGTCCTCACACGAATGCACAGGCATTTTGACGGAGGCGATTTTTGGCGCACGCGAAACATACTGCCTCTCCCGAATTCCCGAAACAGCCCGATCCGCTTGCGGAGAAGTGGTTAAAGAAACTCAAGAATAACTGGCTGATCGCCGTGGTGATTGTGGCCGGAACCATCATCCTGGCGGTCGTTGAATTCGGACAGAAGACTTCCGAATTTTATGAGAAACACGTCCAGGTACCGGTGTCCCTCGAAGCGCTCAATCTATCGAGCAGCAGCGATATGTACTTCGAGGAACAGTCAATGCGCTGCGCACTCAAGGACAATCCAGTGCGTACTTTTCTGACTCCGGCTTCGATCAAGGAGAATCGCGCCGTGTCGCTGGATTTTGTCTTCTCAAACAAGGCGCAATCGGACAGGCATTCCAGGAGCGCACCACGTTCACATTCGGAGTTGCGTAGAAGGTTGAGGAAATCGAGATTGTGGTGAATGTTGTCCACGATCGCGCTCGGGGCGGTCTAACCAGGGGATGCCTCCCGGTCCCATCACCTGAGCGATTTCTCGACCCATGTAGAACTTCCCGGTACCATTTTGGTCATGAATGGCTCGCGTCTCATAAAGAGGCCATTGCGGCTCAACCGCAGGTTGTTTCTGTGGATCGACCGAGGGCAGAGTCGTTCGGATCGTAGATACAGGAGTTTGTTGCTGGCCCTGAACGGCATGGGCGCCACCAGCGATCAATGCCAATGTGAGAGCGACAAGGACCTGACGGTGTTTGAGATTGAGAATCATGAATACCTCCCGACTACGGCGCAGGCTATCGCAGCGCGATATAAATTTCCACCTACTACTTCAGTTACCGGCGTGCTTGCTACCCCGTTCAAGCGCATCGCTATGCCACTCTCGATCTGGAAATGAAGCGAAAAAGAGATTGAGTAGGAACGGCCGAGTGATTTCGGGCCTACTGGACCGGCACCGTGGCGCACGGACGCCTCGATTCTCGAATGTTGGAAGCACTCTGAACCATCAGAGCTGGCGTTAGTAATGTGGCGTGCGGTTTCCAAATCTCTTGCACTAAGAAATTAAACGGCCGATTTAGGAAAGAGGGTTTGGAAGCAAGTAGATTTGGCGGTCCAGGCGCAGATTTTCAGTAGGAAGGGCAAAGGACTAGTCAACGGGCGGCTCGACGGCGCTCATCCCTGGTTTCGGTCTGCGCCGTAGGTACTGTCGCACTATGATCTACGTCTTCGGATGCAACCACGGAATCCAACCTAAAGACCCGGATTGGCTGGCGGGTGACACACCCGAGGCAGCAGAACAGAAAAGGCATTTCGCGGAACTAATCGAAGCAAGCGTCAAGACAAATGAAACGAAATTCATGGCTGAAGAATGGGGATTGATTTGCATAACGAGCGCCCACGCCATCGCGGATAAACACGGAATCTCTTGGTGCGACATCAATACTTGCTTCCATGATTTAGACGAACTGGGTATACCTCGCGACTATGTGAACGTGTGAACGGAAACTATAAGGCGGAAGAAAAGCGCCTCTGGAACAGGAAACGGGAAAAGGTCATGCTCGAAAACATCAAGGCGAGCATAGTAAAGGTCGTCAGGCAGCTTGCTTAAATTAGTGATAGCGAGAAAGCCGTTGAGCCTGATTGCGAGGAACCTTCATGAATCCGCGGCAGTACCGCCTGCTGATTGTGGATGACAATGAAATGAACCGGGACATGCTTGCGCGCCGGCTGTCACGCAGCGGCTATGTTGTCGATCTTGCGGAAAACGCGCGGCAGCTGATGCAACGCGTGAAGGAAAACGGATTGGACTTAGTGCTCCTGGATATCGAGATGCCGGAAGTCAGCGGCTTTGATGCCCTGAAGGCCTTGCGCAAAGATTATTCGCCCAGCCAGCTGCCCATCATAATGGTGACGGCGAGGAACCAGAGGGAGGACATTGTCAGGGCCTTAAATTTGGGCGCCAACGATTATTTGACGAAACCGATCGATTTTCCTGTGGCTCTGGCGCGCATCGAGACTCAGTTATCGCGCAAACGCCCACAGGTCAGCGATCAGCTCGCCACAGAATCTCATGTGCGTGACCGGGGGTATACCCCTCGGTATCCCTTTACTGCCGATGCGGAGATTGTCGATCTAAAATCCGGTACTCGCATCAGAGGCGTGACTTCGGATGTCTCACTCGATGGATGCTTTGTCTGTACGCGGGAGTCGCTGGAGGTTGGAACGCGTGTCCGCCTTACACTGAAGCACAAAAACCAAGATGTGATGATGCTCGCCATAGTTCGTGTGTTAAAGCCGAAACTAGGAATGGGCCTTCAGGCTCTAGAGGTCGATTCGAACTCCAGTGAGACCTTTGTGCAGTGGCTCGATGCTCTACGTGAATCTCGCTGAACTCCAATGTTCATAGCGGCCTCTCCTTCAAACACTGTGTGCATATCTTTGTACGCCAGGTATGGATATCGTTTGCAGCATTCCTAATCGAAGGGCACTACCTTAGGGGCCGCGCAAAAATAATTTCACATTTTTGATGGGGTCAACGTGTAGTTCCAGCTTGGCAAAGTCTTGTGACCGGTGAGCATGAGCTTCGCCATCTCTGCGCGGGAGATCTTTTCACCCGTGTTGTAGTTTTTCC
>DATHIB010000118.1:0-89334 GCA_035490055.1 Candidatus Limnocylindria bacterium
TCGCGGTCGTCCGTCGCGCCAGCAGGTCGGGAAGCAGGCCCCTGCGCGGTCCCTGCCGCGGGGGGCAGATCAAAGGGCTCCACTTTTGGGACGCGCGCCATAGGCATTTGGTTACGGCGACTATCTCCAGTTTGCGCAAACCTGCATCAAATGTTTCACTTCCGCAGCGGCAAGTTTGTACTTGCTTCCTATCTTACCTACATGGAATAATGCCGGCATGATTATTGGTGACCGGCTTCGCGCACTCCGCGAAGAAAAGAAACTCTCCCAGGGCGACATCGAAAAACGAACGGGTCTGCTTCGTTGTTATATTTCCCGCGTAGAGAATGGTCATACTGTCCCGGCCATCGAAACGTTGGAAAAACTCGCTCGCGCTCTCGAGTGCCCACTCTATCAACTCTTTTATGACGGTGAGGAACCGCCGCAGTTGCCGAATCTTCCTAAGCGCAAGTCGTCCGATGACATTGCCTGGGGAAGCGTCGGCAAAGATGCACGCTTTCTCAACAAGCTTCGCCGCTTGCTGAGCAAAGTGGAAGATGGGGACCGCAAACTCATCCTCTACATGGCCCAGAAAATGGCCAACCGCTAGTCCTGTGCCTTCGGACTTCTCCGGTTGTCGCTGCTCTGTCTCATGAGACTTGAAGGGAAAGGCCGCGCAACCCCGCTGCGCGGTCTCTTTTCTTTCCGGCCGGCAGGTTTTCAGCAAGGTTCCTTTTGGGTGTCCCAAGTCCGCGCCCCCTATGCATTGCCAGACCTTCTCTCAAAATTATTCCCACTCGATCGTGCTGGGGGGTTTGGAGCTGATATCGTATACTACTCTCGTAACTCCGGGCACTTCGTTTACGATCCGGGTAGAGATACGTTCTAGTACTTCCCCGGGCAACCGGACCCAGTCCGCCGTCATGGCGTCCTCCGACTCTACCACCCTTACGGCTACGGTCAGCCCATAGGTTCGCCCGTCGCCCATAACCCCCACGCTCCGCACCGGGAGAAGCACCGCAAATGCTTGCCACACCTTGACATACAACCCGGCGCGGCGAATTTCCTCAACCACGATCGCGTCAGCCTCCCGGAGAGTTACCAGATGTGGACGGGTGACCTCCCCGAGCAGCCGGACAGCCAGCCCCGGCCCCGGAAACGGATGTTTCACTAAAATCTCTTCCGGCAGGCCCAGCTCCTTCCCAATTCGGCGCACCTCGTCCTTGAAGAGGTCCCTCAACGGCTCGATTAGCTCAAATGGCATCTTTTCCGGCAATCCCCCGACGTTATGGTGCGTTTTAATGGTCGCCGAAGGCCCCTTTACGGAAACCGACTCGATTACGTCCGGATATAGTGTCCCCTGCACCAGGTATCCAATCTCCCCGTGGGCCTCCCCCGCCTGGAGCTTCTGTGCCTCTTCCGCAAAGACGGCGATAAACTCCCTGCCGATGCGCTTGCGCTTTTCCTCGGGGTCCGTAACCCCTTTCAATTGAGCAAGAAAACGTTCCGAAGCGTCCACGCCGATGACGTGGAGTTTCTGCCGGTCCCGCAGCATCTCCAGCGTCTCTTCAAACTCGTTCTTTCTCAGCATCCCCGTATTCACGAAGATGTTCGTCAGCCGGGTTCCCATCGCCCGGTGCACCAGCACCGCCGCAACCGTGGAATCCACGCCGCCGCTTAGCCCACAGATGGCCCACATGTTTCCCACTTTCTCGCGGATTGCTCGCGTCGTCTCTTCGATAAAGGCCGCGCCGCTCCACTTCGGCTCTGCATTGCACACTCGAAATAAGAAATTTCTAAGCAACTCTGTCCCGCGCTCGGTGTGGTTCACTTCCGGGTGAAACTCAACCGCATAGATCTTCTTCTCTTTATTCTCCACGGCGGCGATGGCATTTTCCGTTCGCCCAATGGTTCGAAAGCCTTCCGGGAGGGCTCGCACGTGGTCACCGTGGCTGTTCCACACGCGCAGCGAGGCCGGCACCCCCCTGAACAAGTGGGATCCGCCCCGTTCCTTCGAATCATCGATGCTCAATTGCGCCCGGCCATATTCCCGCCGCTCGGCCTTTTCTACGGTGCCTCCGAGTGTGTGCGTGATCCACTGCATCCCGTAGCAAATCCCCAGCACCGGAATTCCCAGCGCCAGCACCTTTGGATCGCACTTGGGCGCTTCAGCGTCATAAACCGAGCTCGGCCCGCCCGATAAAATGATTCCCGCAGGCTCCAGCTTGCGGATTTCTTCGATAGAAGACGTGCATGGCAGAACGGCGGAGAACACCTGCTGTTCGCGGATGCGGCGGGCAATCAGTTGCGTATACTGCCCGCCGAAATCGAGAACCACCACGCCACCGAGTTCCGCCTTCATCCTGCCTCCCTGCACTCGCACCCGATCCGCCGCCTGTTTTGCCGCGCTCTCCATGATGCCATCCCCCTCACGCCACGACGAGATTCAATAATTTGTTCGGCACGAAAATTCGTTTCACAATGCTCTTGCCGGCGAGATGCGGCGCAATCACAGGGTCCGCTTTCGCGAGCTTTTCGACTTCATCTCCGCTGGTCCCCACGGGGACTTTCACTTTGCCCCGCAGGCGTCCATTCACTTGCACGGGAATTTCGACTTCGTCCTCGCGCGTCAACGCCTCATCAAATGCCGGCCAGCCAGCCGTCCACAATCCCCCCGCATGTCCCAGCATTTCCCACAGCTCTTCCGCAAGATGGGGCGTCATCGGCGCGAGCATCAGCGTAAGCAGTTCCAGCAATTCCTTGCGAACTTCCTGCCGCACGCCCTCTTCCAACGGCTCCTGCAAATAAATCTCGTTGGTCAGCTCCATGATCAGCGCAATCGCGGAATTGAAATGCCAGCGCGTCTCGAAATCGCTCGTTACCCGGCGTAGTGTTTGGTGCACTTTGCGTAGCAGGGTTTTCTCTTTTGTAGTGGCGACATCGCTGCTTGCGCTCTTCAGCCCGCGAATCGCCTCCGCGTGCCGCTCCACCAGCCGATACACGCGATTCAGAAATCGCCACGAGCCTTCGATGCTCTCCTCGCTCCACTCCAGGTCTTTCTCCGGAGGCGCCGCGAACAAGGTGTACAGCCGCCCCGTGTCCGCCCCATATTTTTGCGCCATGTCTTCCGCGCCAACTACATTCCCTCTCGACTTGGACATGGCCACCCCGCCCTTTTGCACCATGCCTTGTGTAAAGAGCCGCGCCGCTGGCTCGTTGTGTGTAATCAACCCCAGGTCGCGCATCACCTTGCACCAAAATCGCGAATAGAGCAGGTGCAGGATGGCGTGCGTGATTCCACCGATGTACTGATCGATTGGAAACCAGTAGGCGGCCTTCGCCGAATCGAAGGGCGCCTTGTCGTTGTGCGGATCGCAGTAGCGGTAGAAATACCAGGACGAGTCCACGAACGTATCCATGGTGTCCGTCTCGCGCCGCGCCGGCCCACCGCATTTCGGACAAATCGTATTCACGAACTCTGGCGTTGCCGCGAGCGGTGATTCGCCCATACCGGTGAGTTTCGGATTCGCCGGCAGCAGCACCGGCAAATCTTCATCCGGGACGGCTACCATGCCATCTTCCGAACAATAGACCACTGGGATCGGCGTGCCCCAATACCGCTGCCGCGAAATGCCCCAGTCCTTCAACCTGAAAATTGTCTCGGCGCCCCCGAATCCTTTTTGTGCTGCAAACGCCGCCATCTTCGCGATCGCCGTCTCGCTCTCCATCCCGCTGTACGGTCCCGAATTCACGCTGACGCCATACTCGGTAAACGCCTCTTCGACAGCTTCTTGGCCCGTGCGAGCAGCCCCCGCTAATTGTTTCTCCCCTTCAACTCTCAACTTTAAACTTTGAACTTCTTTTCCCTCCACCACCACGCGCACCGGCAACCCATATTTCCGGCAAAACTCCAAGTCCCGCTGATCGTGCGCCGGAACGGCCATGATGGCGCCCGTGCCATATTCCATCAGTACAAAATTGGAGACCCAGATCGGAATCTCCTCACCGCTGAAGGGATTGGTGGCATATCGCCCGGTGAAGAAGCCTTCCTTCTCCATCGTCGCCAGATCCTCGGCTTTCACCGATGTCTTGCGCATCTTGGCAAGCTTGGCACCGGCTTCCACGCGCGCCGGCAAAGCTTCCAGCAGCTTTGACACCAGCGGATGCCCCGGAGCAAGGATCACCGCAGTCGCGCCGTAAATCGTGTCAATGCGCGTGGTAAAAACTTCGATCGGTTCCGCGCCCGCCAGGTCCGCCACGGCGAACTTCACCTTGACGCCCTGCGACTTCCCGATCCAGTTCCGCTGCATCAGGATGACGCGTTCGGGCCATCCGCCCTCGAGCTGCTTCAAGTCGTCCAGCAACTGTTCCGCGTACGCGGTCGTCTTCAGGAACCACTGTTCGATCTCGCGTGATTCCACCAGCGTGTCTTCATGCCGCCAGCAGTAACCGCCATTCACCACCTGCTCGTTTGCCAGCACCGTACAGCACTTCGGGCACCAGTTCACGCGGCTCTTCTTGCGGTACGCCAGCCCGCAGTCCAGCATGCGTAGAAAGAACCACTGGTTCCACCGGTAATATTCGGGCTCGCAAGTCGAAATTTCCCGCCGCCAGTCGTAGCTGAATCCAAAGCGCCGCAGCACGCGCTGAAATTCCGCAATGTTTTTGTTGGTCCATTCGCGCGGGTGGGTATTGTTTTTGATCGCCGCATTTTCCGCAGGCAAACCGAAGGCATCCCAGCCCATCGGGTGCATCACATTAAATCCGCGCATGCGCTTCACGCGAGCAACCACATCTCCAATCGTATAGTTGCGCATGTGGCCCATGTGCAGAGTGCCGCTCGGATAGGGCAGCATCTCCAGCACGTAATATTTGGGTTTCGACGGGTCCACTTCCGATTCGAATACGCGCGCCTCCGCCCAGCGCTTCTGCCACTTCTCCTCGATTTTCTGCGGATCGTATCCCGACCCCGTGCCCGGTATGTTCTGCTCCGTCACGCCTGCTTATCCCCTTTTCTACCTCGCTGAACTCTTCCTTGCTCTGCCTTTCTTCGTCCGCGTTTTCTTTTCTGCGCGTTTTGGCGTCCTCTGCGTCTCTGCGGTAGCGTTTCTTTTCTTCTCCGCTTTTCTGTGTATGGAAATCTTTTTTTGCAGCGCCGCTGTCAGCATGGAGAACCCCTTCTCCGCCACCGGCGCCTGCTCCTGCAACCCCGCCAGCTCCCACAACATCGCCACGTTCCGCCGGTCATCGCCGGGATCATCAATGGGCGTCTCGGCCACAAACACACGCCCCGTCAAACCTTCCGGGGCCGCCGTGCCGAATCGCGGGTGCCGCAATATCCTCGCGAACGCCGCCGCTCCAATCTTTCCTTTTCCGATATGCTCGTGCCGGTCCACGCGCCCGCCCAGCGGAATCTTCGAATCATTCAAGTGAATCACCGGCACGTTCTCGAGCCCAATCGCGCCGGCGATCTGTCCGATCGTCGAAGCCAGTCCGCCCTCGCTCTTGATGTCGTATCCCGCGGCAAAAAGGTGCGCCGTATCCAGGCACGCCCCGACCGGCAAATTCCGCAACCCAGCCAAAATCGCTCCGACTTCCTCCAGCCGTGCCCCAACCGCCGTTCCCATTCCCGCGGTGTTCTCGATCAAAATTCGCAGTCCGCCCATCGGCGCGCGCTTCGATGCCTGCTTCACCGACTCCACGATCGTGGAAATCGCCTGCCCCGTCGTCGATTCGCCCCGCGCCCCCGGGTGCACCACCAGAAAATCCGCTCCCAACGCCATCGCGCGCACGATTTCATCGTGGAATGCCTGGATCGACCGCGTTTGCAGCATTCGCTGCTCCGACGCCAGGTTGATCAGGTAATTCGCGTGAATCACCAGCGGCCCGAGCCGCAATTCCTCCCGGCGCACCCGAAACGCCTGCGCGTCCACGTCCGGAATCCGCGCCGAGCCGCCCTGCCACATCCTTGGGCTGGCCGAGAAGATTTGCAGCGCGTTGCAGCCTAGTTTCCGGGCCGATTCCAGCGCATTCAGATAACTCCCCGCGATGGAGGTATGAATCCCGATTCGAAAGCTCCCATCCATCCATGATGGCGGCAGCGGTTCAGGCTCAGGTTCCGGGCGATATTCGTCTTCTGGGTCAAATTGCGTCGGTTGGATAATGGGTTGTTCAGGCATGCCTGTGGAAAATTTCTGCTCTGTCATAAACTCACTATTCTACCACACGCGCCAAACCACCGGCGTCGCGCCCAGTTTCGCTCAACACCGGGGCGCGGCCGGCAAAACATCTTCCCTGCCCAGATCAACAAAGACTTGACCTAGTAACTCTATCGTGGATGACTTCGGTCGCCGGATGTCTGAGCAAGGTGAAGCCAATTTCGAACGTATGGTGGGACTCAGCCTCTCCCATCAAGCCACGGAATCTTTACCAAACCCATGGGAACGAGCGTGAGGGTCACCAAGCCGCGCAGCGCCTGCAGGAAATTGACGGCCGGATCGAGAGTATCCACCATTTATTTCCACCGGCTAGCCCCGCGCAGTTCCGCGCCTTCGATCGAAGGGCTCACCTTGTCCAGCTCTCTGCCGCCTTGGCCGTGCTCTTTGCCATCGCTGCCGCTTTCAGCTTGTTCGCTCTGGAGCTGCGCTTGGCACTACCGAGTCGCCGCAGAATGCAATTGCGGCGCGCCCTCTGCGTCGCCGCTGACTGGGCTCCCGCTGCCTTGCTCCTCGGCTGTGCGGCGTTGCTGGGGCTTTTTCAGCCCTACGCTCAGATACTGCGTTCGGCTCGCAACCTCACCCCTGCATCGGCTGCTTGGCAATCATTACATTTCGGAGGGCTCTGCACTCTATCCTCAAGTTTTGGCGCTCTGGAGCAGCCTTTTACACCGGTCCGCTTCTGGCAATCTTCTGTGCCCTTGTCGCCCTGGCCCTCTTCGTCGTCGTGCGCGGATTCCTTCGGTACAAGCGCGCGTAAACTTGACCATCCTATTTGCCGCATCCCTCCAGCTTGCCGTAAACTCGATGTTCACTCACCGCGCCGGGAGAGCCATCCATGCTGGTTGTAATGCAGTCGCACGCCACCGAGGAGCAGATTCGCGAAGTTTGCAAGCGCATTGAAAGCCTCGGTCTGAAGGCCCATCCCATGCCGGGCTCCCTCCGCACTGCCATCGGCATCACCGGCAACAAGGGCGCCATCGACCTCGGCATCCTCGAGTCCCTCCCCGGCGTCGTCGAGTGCATCCCCGTCAGCAAGCCGTACAAACTCGTCAGCCGCGACACCAAACAAGAAGACAGTATTCTGCGAATCCCCACGCCCTCCGGCGACGTCATCGTCGGTGGCGATAAGATCGCCCTCGTCGCGGGTCCCTGCGCGGTCGAAACCGAGGAGCAATGCCTGGCCATCGCCGGACGCCTCAAGAAATCGGGCGTGCGGCTCTTCCGCGGCGGCGCTTACAAGCCGCGCACTTCCCCGTATAGTTTTCAGGGCCTCGGCGAAGGGGGCCTCAAGATTCTCTCGAAAGTTCGCGAAAAATACGGCTTCGGCATCGTCACCGAAGCCATCGATAACGAAAGCCTTGACCTCGTCGAGGAGTACGCAGATGTTATCCAGATCGGCGCGCGCAACATGCAGAATTTTTCCTTGCTCAAACGCGCCGGCCGCGCCAAGAAACCCGTCCTGCTCAAACGCGGCATGTCCGCCACGCTCGACGAGTTCCTAATGGCCGCCGAGTATGTCCTCTCCGAAGGCAATTACAACGTCATGCTGTGCGAGCGCGGCGTTCGAACGTTCTCCGATTTCTCGCGCAACACCCTCGACCTCGCCGTCGTCCCGGCGGTAAAAAAACGCAGCCATCTCCCCATTTTTGTCGATCCCAGCCACGGCACTGGCAAGCGCCACAAAGTTTTGCCGCTCTCCCGCGCCGCCGTCGCCGTCGGCGCCGATGGCCTCCTCATCGAAGTTCATCACGAGCCGGACAAAGCGCTCTCCGACGGCATGCAGTCCCTCCTCCCCGAGGAATTCATCGCCCTCGCCGACGAAATGCGCCAAATCGCCGCCGTCCTCCACCGCACCATCAATTGATGTCAACGAATCAGAACTACGTCAGCTAGGATGCCCCTTGTAGAGGTGCGCGTGGGAAGCGACGGCGCCCGTTTGTGGTAAGGGGCCTTTTGTATCCGCCAGTCACTGGAATCGAAGGATCACTCCACGACTCTTAATTTGTACTTATCCTCCGCTTGCGGCCTTCCTCGCCAGTCCCCGCTTGCCATTCAACTCAAAAAATCTGCTCGTAAAGCGATTCTCGGGATCCACGGCATGCTTCATTTGGAAAAAGGCGTCAATCTCGCCGTACGCTTTCCGCAAGCAATCCATTTCCAGGTCCCGCGCGTACGTCAGATAGAATGTTCCATCGCAGTTCACAGCGAGCTGTACCAACTGGCTGATCAGTTTATCTGCCTTCGCCCGGCCATCGGTCGAGCAAATTTCGTTGAAGTAAAGTATCACTGCGAATGCATCTGCTTTTGGCGCGTACGAAAGTGCCGTTTCGTTGTTGGCTTTCACATACCGCAATGTCACGCCAAGGAGATTGGTCTCCTCTTCTTGCAGAATTCCCCGCATGGCTTCCATAAAAGTCATGAACCGCGGAATCGGAACAAAGAACTCCTGTATCGCGTCTGTGTCTCTCTTAGAGTTATGTTCCAGCATCTTTATCGCTGATACGGGCGGCCGCATGGCGTTGTTCCTCGACACCAGAGTCCTTTTCGCTCCGTTGCCGGCGATATATTTCTCCGCCTGCCACCGCAGCGTCTTCCCCCAGTTGTAGCGTCGCGACAATCCAAACAAAAACCGGTCGCGCGCCACGTTTCGCTCGTGGTCCAGCCGGAACATCCCCTGGCGGAGTCCGCCCGTCCTTTTCCACACCGTTACGATCGTGTCATCCAGAAAACAACGCGGCGAGATTGAGGGACGCGCCAAAAATAGTTCCGTAGCGGGATTCGCCCGGACCTCCTTTTCGAAATGCCCCAAGAGCTCCCTTAAGGGAATCACCGTGGAGGTCTGCTCGTAGACGCAATTGTCTACCAGCGCAAGATCCACATCGAGGATGATCCCGAACAATCCATATCCGCCGATGGCATTCTTGAACATCTCGGGATGCTCATTCCTGCTGACGGACATCACCGATCCGTCCGCCAACATGATCCGGAATCCCAGCACGCTTTCCACAATCGTCGGGAACCGCATATCGCGGCCGTGAGCATTTGCCGCCAGCGAGCCCCCCACCGTAAAAATGTTGTCCGATTGCATGGCCTTCAGCGCCAGGCCCGAGGGATTGATCGCCTCTTGAATCTTGTCCCAGATAATCCCGCTTTCTACCTTTATGCACTTCTGTTCCTTATCCACGTGGCACACGCGGTTGAACCGCCTCATGTCCAGAACCATCGCGTCATTCACAAAAGCGTGCCCGCCCAGGTTATGCCCGGTTCCCAATATGCACACCGGAACATTCTCTCGTTGCGCGCGCTGCAAAGCGTTTCGAATGTCCGCAACGCTTCCCGGCGTTTCAATGGTTCGCGCAACCGCCGCATAAACGCGCCGCGCGTCGGTAATATGCAGATGAGGGGACCGCTCGAAAATCTCTGCAATCGCCTTGCTTAGCCGCTTGCGTTCCCGCCCCAGAACTTTTGGATACACCGGCAGGTAAAGTAATTTTCGGTAAGCCTCTCGCGTTTTTGAAGGCTCCAAATTCTCCCGCCCCGCTGGAGGATCGATCACCGAGAGCGCCGACCCGGAAGCGGTTCCATCGAATCCGCGCCTGTGAAGTTCCACCATGAATCGCTCCCGTGCCTCCACCAGAATCGGGAAGACCCAAAAGCTGTGAAACACCGCTCGATTTCCGGGATACGAAATTTCGCGCGGAAGCGACTTCGCAAATTCCTCTCCCACGCGGATTCTTTTATTCAGCTGGGCAGCGTTGAACGTCCGCAGCCGGTGTGCCAGCAGCGCCAAGAGCGGATACGAGCATTGCCACTGGATTTCCCTCAGCCAATCTTCCTCATCCAATCCCCGCACCTTAGCGATCACTTCCTCAAAATCCGCTCCCAATAGAGCGCACACGCGGTAGAACAGGCCAAACAGCAGCGGCAGCGTAAATACTTTGAGGATCACATGCGTCAAAATTACTTTCGCAAACTCTTTCCGCGTCTGAGCCGGATGCGTCCTCTGGATGACACGCATCTTCCGCAAAAGCTCAACATTTTTTACGCGCAGCAGAGCTCCTCCGAGCGCCGTCATCGTCTTGATCGAACCGAAGCTGAACATCGCCACATCCGTCTCCGGATGTCCCGTGTAATCCTGCCCGGTAAACCCTTGCGCGCAGTCCTCAATCACCAGGATTCCGTGCTTTTTCGCCAGCTCGATCACCGGTCCCATCGGCATGCGCGTGCCAAAGAGATGCGCAATCACAATCGCCCGCGTCCTTTCCGTAATCGCGCCTTCGATTGTCGCTATCTCGGGAGCCATAGTCCCGCTTTCGATATCCAGCGGAATCGGAACGAGTCCGTGATGCTTCGCGATATTCACCATCTCTTTGATCGTCAGCGCCGACATCAGAATCTCACTGCCTGCCGGCAACCCAAGTGCCCCAAGACACAGATCGAATCCCGTCCGGACAGTAAACGCCGAAAGCACCGGGGAAGGAGACGCAAACATTCCTTCGAGTTCCGCTTCCTTAGCACGAATACTTCTGGGAAAGGCGCAATAGAGCGCCGCATGCGCAAGATCCGCCCATCGGATATCCAACTGCTTTCGAGGAAACATTCGGAATCGAAGTGACTCTGTCATTGGAGAGGCCGGCGCACAGGGTCAGGTTGCTGTTTCTCTGCTGGGGTAAACGACGAGTTGCAAACTCTCCCATTTCCGCATCGCGTTCTGGACAATTCCTCCTGAGCGGGCGGATTCTACACCACCCTCCGCTCCTACACTAGAACCTAGAATTTTCCGTGCACGCCTCTTCGAATGCCGCGCGTGTTAGACTCCCCCTCACTATGATTCGAAAGCTCTTTTTCCTCATGCTGTTAGCCGTCCCGGTATTTGGGTCCGAACCAAAAGTGATTCCGCTCTGGCCCGGCGCTGCGCCTGGCTCGGAGAACTGGAACTACGAAGAAGGCGTGCCACAGGACGCATCACACCCCATCACCAATGTGACTCATCCGACGCTCACGGCTCATTTTCCCGATCCCTCTTTGGCCACCGGCACGGCGGTGATCATTTGTCCCGGCGGCGGGTTTCGGGAACTCTGGGTCAGCCATGAAGGGATCGATCTTGCGCGCTGGCTGAATTCCATCGGCGTGGCCGCGTTCATTCTCAAGTACCGCGTCATGCGCACCGGCGACACCGACGCAAGCGATTCCGCCAAAATAGCGGAGCGCCGGAAGACTGTCATCCCGCTCGCGATCGCGGACGGACAGCAGGCGGTACGCCTCGTGCGCCTGCACGCCCCAGAGTGGGGCATCGCGCGCGACCGCATCGGGATCCTTGGCTTCTCCGCTGGCGGCTACGTCGCCGCAGCCGTGGCGCTCCACCACGATGCGGACAGCCGGCCCAATTTTGCCGCTCCCATCTATCCTGGCACGCCTGACGATGTCACGGCTCCCGCCGATGCCCCACCTCTCTTCCTCGTCCACGCCGATGACGACAAGGTCGTGACGCCGCTCGACCATTCCATCCGCTTATACGCCGCCTGGAAGAAACTGGGAATCCCCGCCGAACTGCACATCTATTCCGCGGGCGGGCACGGATTCGGAACACGAAAGATCACCCTGCCGGCAGGTACCTGGACCGACCGGTTTCGTGATTGGCTCGACGTCCAAGGCCTTCTCAAGCATCCCCAGAGTTAGTCCCCCGTGGGGTGTGCGAGCGCGGGTTGACCGCCCTGATGCGTCATGGCACACGAAGGCCCGGTTCACTCGCCCATTCGTCGGCCAAGTCTCACTACAGTACTAGGGTATTCCTGCACCCTATCTTAGGGTCTACACCTGATTGGCAGGGAAACGCCTCAATGCTAACAAGGGATTGAGCGGAACGTGGGGCCAGCTCCATCGTAAGCGGTGCCCAGCAGCACGGCGATGCAGACTTCCGCCAACCGGCAGGGCCAGGTCAGATGGCCTCAGAGAGCATACTCAACGGACGTATGGACAAGCGCCTCCCCATCGCTATGGTTGTACACCTCGCACAGGCGCAGGCTCAGCCCGTCAACGGATCAGAAGTGACCTACACGGACAACATCAGCGTGAACGGCGCTCGCATAGTTACAAGCCGCCCTTGGCAAGCCGGCGAAATCGTACAAGTCACACCGTTGAGAGAGGAAACCACCATCCGCGGAAAGGTCGTCTACTGCCAGAGACTCTTGGACGACCGCTACTGCATCGGATTGAATTTCCGAGGGCGCCCCGTCACCTGGTCCACGTTCCGGACTTACAGCGGCGCCTGACTCCGCCCCAGGTATCAAATCCACTGACGGCACGGCTCGACAGCCCTTGCAAGCCATCAGGAGAAAACAACCCATGGCAAGGGTATTCCCTCCGGTCCGCTCCGAAAGCCGCATCCCCGAGAAGATGTTGGTCGAGCTCTACAGTCTTGAGAATGCCGCGCATGAGATTACGTCCACGATCAACGTCAGCTCCCACGGGGCCCGCGTCTTGACAAAAGCCCCCCGGGCGCCCAATCAGGATGTTTCCGTTCGATCGGTCCCCGGCAATCTCTATTCGCGCGCGCTCGTCGTTTATTGCAAATCCCTTCCGGACCGTTCCTTCTCCATCGGCCTAAGGTTGCTTCACCCGACCGAGCTTTGGCCGGCACTCAGCAAAGCTTCCGCATCACCTCTCAGCCACACTGATTCCCCACGGGCCGTTCGAGTAAGGCCGCACAAAACCGGCGTCCTGGGCGCCCGTCAGAATCTTTCCGTAACGCGCGGAATTTAATTTAGTCGTGGAGGACGACACTCAAGAGGGAATTGTCGATGTGGATCTCGCCCTTGTTGTATTGGATGAAACCCAGTTTCCTGAATTTGTTCATGAAAAAATTCACCCGGGGCCGAGTGGTGCCAATCATCTCCGACAACATCTCTTGCGATACTTTGGGAAGCACCTTTTGAGGATGGCCTCGCGCGCCATAGCGCGCGAGCAGCAGCAGAGTACGTGCCAGCCGTTTCTCGCTGGAATTGAAGAGCTGGTCGATCAGGTCCTCCTCGACCCGTATGTTTCGCGCAAGCATGTAAGCAATGAAGCGGTCGGAGAACTCGTGTTCCTCGTGGAGCACGCGAATCATCTCGTTTTTCTCAATGACGAGCACGGTGGTAGGCGCAATGCTGGTCACAGTGGCCATGCAAACGGACTGGCCCGCAAGGCACCCTTCCCCAAAAAAATCGCCCGGTCCAAGAACCGCCACAACGGCTTCTTTGCCGGTCTCGTTGACCACAGTGAGCTTTACACCCCCTTCCTGAATATACATGACATGCTTCGCGGGATCGCCCTGGGCGAAGACGGTTTCCTTTCTTCGAAATTTGTCCACAGTTCTCCGCAGACCGGCGGAGTCGAGAAATAATTCCACATCGAAGGCAGAGCTTCTTGCATTCGCTTTCTTGGTAGAGCGAGGGGCCTTCACAGATACACGTCGAGCCACTTGGGACACCGTATATTAGATTAGCACGGAACAAGATTCTGCTGACTGTACAATAGTGAACACTTCCGGCCGGCGGGTAGCGCGTCCCTGGCCCGACGCTGAACTCCAACAAGCCCTTAGAATTCAAGAGATGCGGGTGACTCCTAGCGGCTCCGGAGAACTTCGCGCAACGACTGGTTCACTTCTAATCCGCCATCGTAGTTAATGAATCCCTGCTTCCTGAACCGATTCATGAACAGATTAACTCGCGGGCGCGTGGTGCCGACCATCTCCGCCAGAACTTGGTGACTAAGAATGGGAATCTCGACAACCGCTGGGCCATTTTTATGCATGTGGGCCAGCCGCAGAAGCACGCGCGCGAGCCGTTGTTCCGCAGAGGAAGTCAGCAGGTGCGCTACGTGATCCCGGTAGTCCTTGACGCTCGAAAGCAGATAGGCCACCAGGGAATTTGATGCTTTGTTCTTTTTGCGAAGCATTTGGAGCATCTTTTCTTTTTTGATGGTACGTATGGAGCTGGCGGTCAACGCGACGGCCGTGGACATCCGAAGAGGATAGCCTGCCAGGCAAAGGTCGCCAAAAAAATCATGCACGCCCAGGATGGCGGTAACTGCTGCCGGTTGGTCTTTCGTCCGGGTGCTGAGCCGCACCCCTCCCGATTGAATGTAGAAAAGCGTGTAAGCCGGCTCCCCTTGCTTGTAGATATTTTGCTTGTCCCGGTAGCGCGAGACCTTGCCGCCCAGGCTGGCTCCTGAATTGAAACCACCGAGGTGAGATGACATATGGTTCGTCCGTTTCATAGGTCGCTCCGCTCCTGACCAACGCGTTTCGTGATGCGGGTGTTTCCCGGCGGCTGCACTTTACTCCACCGCCCAACTCTTCAGCCCGGCTCTCTGCGTAAGAACCAAATTGCCGCCCTTCCCTGGGATCAACACCTTTATGGCTTTCCTGTTGCTCTAATGCTTGTTTGGAATGCTCGTGTCCGGTCTGGTGATCTTCTTTCCCGTGGTGCGCGGCGGCAGCACCGTGCGCATGTGCGGCAAGTTCGTGGTACGCGGCAGCTCTTCGGCGCGAGTCATTTGGCATGGCCTCTCTAGTTCCTGGGGGGGGCCACCCATCTTCGAACTATCCCATTCTCCAAACTGTCCAATATTAGACACTCGGCCCACGCAAATGGTTCTATGACGTCTCCACGATAATCCCGGAGCGGCATCGCCAACCCGAATTTTAGCTTCTTCTTTCCTCTCAGCTTTCACTACTTCCAACTCTGCAGCCACGCGCGTGATGATTCTACGTCCGATTTTCTGCGCGCACGGGCATCGCGCAGAAGCTGCCCTCGGTAAAGCCCTCCGCTTCCACGATAAAGGCATGGTCAAACCGCGCCCGGTAGTTTTCCCAGGCCAGCGTCGCCGTGAGTTCCACCAACTGCGCGTCGTTGAACTTCTCCCGTAGCTTCGCAAACAGCGCGTCTTGAACCTCGACGGGAGTCTGCGTCATGCCTCGGCGTACTCCAGCACCAGCTTCTCTGTCTCCGAAAACAGTTCGCTGTCGCGGTAGTTAGGCAGCGCAGCGATCTTCTCTGCCGAGGCCCCGTTGGTTCTGCTCACCGCAGAACCGATGTCAATTCAAAAGGGGCAGCCCACGAGCGTGGCCACACGCAATTGCGCCAGGTCCTTCAGGGCCGAGTCCCACCTTGCGTTTGGTCAGCGCATACGCATAGATGATTCGCGTGAAGAGACCGCGGAATAGGCCTTGCTAACTTGGGTCAGCGCCAGCGATCCGTGCCATGGTCATCCACCTCCTATTTCGTTCGCGACGAGTTTAACTCCCGCGGCCTGCTCCGGGCGAATCCTGCCGAGGTTGCAGGGGTAAATGGATGTGGCAAGCGGGGCACAGTGGGGTGCAAGATGACCGATGGAAAGGCCTTGCGGGAGTTATGGTCCGATAGATTTGCGGAAGAGTGTTGGATGGCGTCGCAAGAATATCGAGGAAAGGCCAAAGACCGCATGCGCTGCGACGCGGTCGGGGTAAACGCCACCGGCACCAGGGGCCCCAGCAAGAGATGGAGGAAATTTCAAAACGCTGCCCCTGGGAACCCGCGGGAACCTGTGACGCGACCCCAAATCATTCCACTTTAGCGTGCGCCACCTGCTCGACGGTGCGGAGTTGATTTCAGTTTGGAAGCTGCTAGAATTGCGGCGCTTGGAAAGGAATGCCGATGCCTCCCACACTTGCGAATGGGAAGATCTGTTACATCGAGATGCCTGCGACTGGCATTGCGCGCTCGGCCGACTTCTACAAGAGGGTGTTCGGCTGGGTCATCCGGAAACGCGGCGATGGCAGCACTGCTTTTTGACGATACGACGGGCCAAGTGAGCGGCACCTGGGTGCTCGGGCGCCCGCCCGCCGCAAAGCCCGGGCTCCTGTTTTTACATCATGGTTGACAGCGTGGCCTCGACCGTTGACATCGTTGTAACCCATGGGGGCGAGGTCGTGCAGCCGATCGGCGCGGATGCGCCCGAGATCACGGCGAGGTTCCGCGATCCGGCAGGAAACGTGATCGGCCTCTACCAGCAACCCGCCTGACGCTCGGATCGGACAGGTTCCTCTCTGGTTCGCTGAGGTGGGTTCCAAGCGTGCGGCGCGTACGGGGTACCCGGCTACGTTCTTGTGCCGGAAGCCGCGCGTCTCGCTCTTTGGCGCGCGGCTTTTAACCTTTCCGCGATACGTGGGAGAATCCAAGCTCTGCAACTCAAGACGCCCGCCTCCACGACGGGAGCCGGGGTAAAACCCAGGCGGCCGCAACGATGAACCTGGAGTGTGCACGATATATCGTGCCCCTACATAGGACAAGACGAGTGTTATGAACCGGCCCAAAAACTTCCGCGTCTACTTCTTGCTCGCCACGCTGGCTATCGGCGGGATTGTGCTGCTGCTCCGCGAACATCGACCATCGTTCCTTCGGCCGGACCTGCATCTCTCGGCTTACGTCACCACCGCCGACGGCAACGTGACCGTTGTCGATCTCGTGAAGCTCAAGGCCGTTGCGCGCATTCCGGTCGGGCCGGGACTTTCCGGGATGCGCGAGCATCCCACACGCACCGAGGTTTACGGCGTCAGCACAGCGGGCGGCTACGTGTGGATCCTCGATCCGCGCTTCGATCCGTTGGACGGGCACTTCACAGGGCAGGTCAGCGCGCGCATTCCCGTAGGGCCACTTCCCTATGCGCTCGATTTTTCGCCGGACGGCAAGCACATCTACACGACGGCATCGGGGAACGACACGCTCCTCGCGATTGACGCCCGGTCGCGCGCCATCACCGGGCGCGCCACCACCGGGCGCGAGCCCGTCCTCGCCCACGTCACGCCGGACGGCAAGTCCGTCCTCGTAGTGAACCGCGGCGACGGATCGCTTGGCATACATGATGCAACGACTCTCGCGCTGCGGGGCAGCGTTTCCGTGGTCGCTCAGCCTGCAGACGTCGCGGTCCTGCCGGACAATTCCCTGGCGTTCGTGTTGAGCCGCACCGAACACCGCCTCTCCGTCGTGGACCTTCGCCGCGGCGTTCTGGTCACCAATCTCGAACTAGCCGGTGCGCCCTCGGACATGCTGCTCAAGCCGGATGGCGGCGAGCTCTATGTGATTTCGCCGGAGGCTCACGGACTCCAGGCCATCAACACTTCGACTCACGAAGTGGGCGATTATATGGTCCTGGGATCGGCGCCCACTCGCGGCGTCCTCAGCGAGGACGCCAGCCTGCTCTACGTTTCGGACACCGCTGCCGGCTGCGTCACACCCGTCGATATTTATAACCGCCGCATCGTTCGTGATCCTGGAAAGGGTTTTCCTGTGCCCGCCGGTGATTCTCCAGCGGTGTTGCGATTCGATCCCGCGGAAAACTTGCTGCTGGTGGTGAGCCAGGGCTCGGGCGACCTGGCGGTCATCCGTGTGCGCACCAATTTTCTGCTGACGATGATTCCCGTCGGCGATCATCCGCAAGATCTCGCCGTTAATTTGTTTTAGTATGGTATTCCTGAAAAATCCGTAAATCCTTCGAGAAAGCTTTGGGCCGGCAGAAAAAGCATTAAAACAGAGTTCACAGAGAGTACCGAGGACACGGAGAGTACAGAAACGGCAGAAACTATATCAAAGCTCAAAACGCTCCTGCTACTCCGGCGGCCAAGCCCAATTCTCTTCACCAAGGTTTACGTCCAGGAATCCCTCGGCGGGCAAAACGTCGACCGGCAATCCTCCGTGCCATAACGCAACGCCAAGCCGCAGCTTGCTCTGGCCTTTGAAATTGATCTGGTCCTTATGGATGGCTACTTCCAGAACCCGCTCAAACGCTGCTTCCGCGACAAGTTTCGGATTCAGCAGGCATACGAGGCCCTTTTCGACGGCGAACCCTCGCACCTGGCCTCGCTCCAGATGCACGACGAGGGTCACTTCTTCCGCGCCGCCGATGGTGATGCGAAACTCGGGATCTTCCAGCTCCCCGAGCGCCTCGACGAAGGGATCGATGCGCACGCAGAAGCGTTCTTCCTCGAATCCGTAGCGCATTTCGTGCAGGTAGAAGACCCGTCCATGCATGGACCCGCCGCGCCGTTCCGGTGAATACAATCCCGCTCCCAGCCATTCGAAATAGGACGTATCTCGTCCGTCAATGTTGATTTTCAGCCAGCCCGTCGGAGCGAGCTGCACGGCGTGCTCCGGTTTCCGCTTGATGGGCTTGGCCAGTTCTTCCGGGGCTACCTGTCCAAGCGCCAGGTAGATGGCGGTCAGGAGCTTGCGAAACAGCGCATCAAACTCCGCGTCGTTTGGGGTGCTGTGTTCCGGGCCGAACCACCAGCACCAGTCGCTCCCCTCCGCAGCCAGGAGCGATTCGCGCGCTTCCTTAAGCGCGGTTTCGGTTGGGGCGTCAGCCCTTCCCTGTTTGTGCGCTTCGAATGCGCGAGCGTAGGCTTCGCGCGCGTCCCACAATAATTCCCACGCGGCGACGTCCTCGACGTGGCCGATCCACACGTCGAAATTCGCGTTGATCCAGGATGCGGGAAAAATTCCGGTGGTGACGGGAATTTCACCGGCGGCGGCAATGGCCTCGGTGGCGGTCAGCGCGCGGAAATCCTGGTCATCCTGGATGCGTCCGTAAAACTCACGGAGGAAAGCGCGGCCGTTCCCCGGGTAGTATTCCCAAGCATTTTCGCCATCGAGGAAAAGACAGATGGTGAGCGGCTGATCGCCCTGCATGGATTCACCGAGATGGCGCATACGAATATGGAGATCGGCGGCCGCGGCTTTGCCGTCCATGCGGCTGTAGACAAAACCAACAAGATCGGACAAGTGGTGATCGCGAAACAATCCCGCAATGCTATTTCCTCCGAGTTGTACGCGCCAGGGTTTGTAGAGGCGATCGGCGTTGGCGGGAATGCCGTTTCCGTCGCGGAAAAATCCGACGTTCAGCGTGCGCCCAAGGACTCCCTCGTCTGTTCCGAACCATTTGAATCCTTCTTCCGAGGCGATGGTCAGCGCCTGGTCCGAGACCGAGCCTTCGGAAGGCCACAGACCGGGGGGCTTCACGCCAAAAACTCTTTCGTGATATTCGCGGGCAAGCTGCAATTGCTCGCGCGCATCTTCCGGACGCCGATAAGCGCGGCGCGGGAGAGGGGTCGCCGGATTGGCCACGCGAGCAATATCCGAATCGCAGATCAGAGGAAGGATGGGGTGATAGAACGGAGTCGTGCTGATCTCGATCTGGCCCCGCTGCGCCGCGTCCCGATAAGCAGGGAGCACCAGTCCCAGGAATTCGAGCTGTTTTTTCCGCAGCGCGGATTTGTCTTTCTCGGTGTAGTCCTTCCCTTTTGCGGCTAGGCGGCTGACGACATCATCGGTCTCGAACCAGGACTCTTCCATCCACGCCAACTGCGAGAGGAGTTGCAGGTCGCGCCAGTCGCGCGGGGTGAAGGAGACCAGCGCCTGCGCGCCACCGGCAGGACGCGACCATTCGAATAACTCGACGAACCGGGGCCAACGCGACATCAGCCGCTCGTGGTTTATTTGAAACGCCCGGGCGATGATTTCCGCCTTATCCTCACGTGTTAATTCCTCCGCACTTTTGAACGCCAGGGAAAACCAGGGCTCGTTGAAATTGCCGCTGGCGTACTCCTCGAGCTGCATGCCGAGCGATGGCACGAGGTTGAATGTGGCATGGAAGTTGGGAAATTCGTGGAGCATCTCAACCATGCCCCAGTAATCTTTCAGGGCATGCAAGCGCGTCCACGGGAGGACATAGCGCCCACTTTCGGGGTCGCGGTACTGCGGCTGATGCATGTGCCACAACACAACAAGATGAACCCGCTTCATCTCTCGCGTCTCTCCTGTGCTCGTCCCGCGACCGGAGGTTGTCCGGCTGGCAATTGAAGATTGAAGCGGCGATTCAATCCCGACCCGATAGATTCGAGCGCGCCAGTCCTGTCTTAAGAAAGAACCGCTGTAAGAAAAACTATCACGTAATCGACGATAAGAGAAAGGAAGCGTGCAAACGTTGGCGGATGCCTGCTGGGACCATAAGCAGATTTTAGATGCCGCCGCTGCGGCAGGATGAATTCAGTGGATTGGAAGCAGGTTAGAGCCCTCGCGCCAGCCGGTTCAACCGGCGGGGTGCTCGAGGAGGTTATCTGACGCTGGTAACGGAACACCTGTCACGCCACTTATCAGTCCAACGTCGGAACAGCGTTCCGCTCCTTGCGCCGCCTATGCAAATAGTGCATTGCAATGTTCACGTAGACATTCCCGCAGGGGGTCTCGATACAAATCACCAGCGCTTCCGTGTCGGCGCTGCCAGCCAGCCCGGTTTCGTCCATGTGAATCTCCGGCGGGAACACTTTAAAGTGAAATCCTTGATCGTTCAGCAGCGTCACGGAATTGCCGATGACCATGTTAGCCATCTCGCACACCGTCTCCCGCACCACTTGTTCGCTGGCCATAACTTCCGTCCCCGCGAGCTGGCTCGCCACCTTCAAAGCCACTTCCGGAGAGAGATCGAGAATGACGCGCCCTTCGATGTCTCCCTTGATGGCGATGAGCGCCGCGACCCCCTTGCGGCGATACGCCTCTTGGTCCATTTCCAGGTCCACAATTTTCGTCGGCGCCTGCAACGACTCCGCGAAAACCGCATCCGCGGCGTTGATGAAGGGCTGGATCAATTCCATTCTCATGAGCGGTGTTCTCCTGCGAACGCCACCGGCGAGCCAACGGCGTTGGGATCGTCGCTGAGCACGTACCGGAGGATCTCGTACAAAACTTCCGGCTTCACGGGCTTCTGTACGAAATGCTTGGCGCCCTTCTGGAGAGCTGCCAGGATATTCTCCTGGTATCCCACCGAAGAGACCATCACAATGCGTGCGGTGGGATGCTGGCGCACGATGCGCTCCACGGCTTCAATCCCTTCCATCTGCGGCATGGTGATGTCCATGAGCACGATGTCCGGAGTAATGCGGTTGAATTCCGCGATGGCGGTCAGGCCATCTCCGGCTTCGCCGGCCACTTCGCCGCCGAACATCTCGATCATCTTGATGAGATTCTTGCGCGCGAAGACGGAATCGTCCACCACGAGGTAGCGAACCGGCTGATTATCTTTTCGAAGCAGGGCGGCAAATTGTTTCATGGCCTTCTCCTTATCCCGGCGCTCGCCTTCACGAGCGCTGGGATGAAACGGATGTCTTTTCAATTTTTTCGTTCTTCTCGACCTTGTCAGTGAAGCTACGTTCCGCGCCGTAATTGCTCACCAAGTACGAGCCGAGTCCATCGAGCGGAATAATCTTGTTGGCATATCCTTTAAGGATTGCGGCGCGCGGCATGCCACTGACCACGCAGGTATCCTCACTCTGCGCGATAGTCATTCCACCGGCAGCCTTCATCGCACCCAAGCCCTCCGCGCCATCATCTCCCATGCCCGTCATCAATATGCCGACGGCAGTGAGCCCAAACTCCTGCCCCACGGAGTGGAAGAGCACGTCCGCGGACGGACGATGTCCATTGACGGGAGGCCCATCGGAGAGCACTACCATGTCGCCCCGGGGCATGCGGCGAACCATCATGTGGCGATTTCCCGGACAGATGAGAACGCGGCCGGCGAGAAGGAGATCGCCGGACCGCGCTTCGTGAATTTCAAGAGCGCAGCATTCGTCGAGGCGCTTCGCGAACATTTCGGTGAAACCTTCGGGCATGTGCTGCACAATCAGAATTGTGGAAAGAAAATCCGCGGGGATTTGCGACAAAACAAACTGCAATGCGTTTGGACCGCCGGTTGAAATTCCGATGGCGATGATGCGGCGCGGAGGCAGCGCGGGGCGAGCTCCTTTTTTCGGCGCGGAGGTTTCTTCGATGACGGCGGGGGGAAGTTTGCGGCCAGCGGCGCCTTTGGCGACTTTTATTTTTGCGATCAGCCGATCGGCGATGTCATCGAGGCGGCCGGCCGCGGCGTCTTTTGGTTTTGCGAGAAAATCGACGGCACCCATCGCAAGGGCCTTGAAGGTGGCGTAACCACCCTCCTTCGAATGAGTACTGAAAAGAATGACCGGCAAGGGGGCGCTCCGCATGATGAGGCGCAATGTTTCCATGCCATCCATCCGCGGCATCTCCAGATCAAGGGTCACCACATCGGGCTTCAGCTCTTCAATTTTTTTCAATGCGAAAGCGCCATCCATGGCGGTGCCGACAACTTCGATGGAAGAATCGCGCGCGAGGATCGCGGGGATCAGTTTCCGCATGAGAGCGGAGTCATCGACGACGAGAACGCGGATACGTTCGCTCATGCGATCGCTCCGAGCGGGGCACCACGAGAGGCTCGCGATAGGACCGCAGGAACATTGAGGATGAGAACAACCGTTCCGTCACCGAGGATGGAAGCGCCACTAACCAGGTCGCTGGAGACGATTTCGGCAGGCAGCGCCTTGATCACGAGTTCTTCTTCTCCGACCAAACTATCCACGAGGAGGCCAAAGCGCTTTTCGGCGGCGCCAATGACAATGACGAAATGTTTCTTTCGAACCGGCTGCGTGTCGATACTGCGCAAGCGGCTAAGGTGATCCAGCCGAACCAGCGTGAGAATCTGGTCGCGAAGACGCAGCACTTCGCGCTGATCGATGCGGTGAATCTCAGGGGCGGTGATGCGCGTGATTTCCACAACGGAAGATAGTGGGACAGCAAACAAGCGGCCGCCGACGCGGAACAGCAAAGTCTGGATACTAGCGAGGGTAAGCGGGGCACGAAGTTGAATCGTTGTGCCGCGGCCTCTTTGCGAGGCAATGTGAACGGTTCCCTTGAGACGGTCGAGGACGGTTCGAACGACATCCATGCCGATTCCGCGGCCAGAAACTTCCGTGACTTCAGAAGCGGTGCTAAATCCCGACTCGAAAATGAGATTAAGGGTGTCCTGATCGGTCAGGCGCTTGGCCTCTTCGAGTTTCAAGATTCCTTTTTCAACGGCTTGCGTCCGCAGATGAGCAGGGTCCATTCCACGGCCGTCGTCACGAACTTCAATGACGACCTGAGTGCCCTGGTGATAGGCGTTGAGATAGACGGTACCGCGCGCGGGTTTGCCAGCAGTGAGGCGCTCGCCGGCTGGTTCGATACCATGGTCAACAGCATTGCGGACGAGATGCATGAGCGGTTCGGAAAGAGCATCGAGAATGCCCTTATCGAGGTCGGTGTTTTGGCCAGAAAGCTCCAGGGCCACATCCTTGCCACACTGCTTGGCAACGTCGCGGACGACGCGCGGGAAACGCCGGAAAAGTTGCTCGACGGGGACCATGCGGATTTTCAGAACGCATTTGTGGAGCTCGTCGAGAATACGCGCCTGAAATGCCATGGCGTCCGCAAGTTTGGCGCGCAGGGGATCACGCGAGTGCTTCTGGTCGAACTCGGTGAGCGTGCGATTGAGCATGGACTTTCCGATGATCAATTCGCCGACGAGGTTCATGACCGCATCGATGCGGGCGGCATCCACGCGAAGCGTGCTTTCGGCAACCGCGGCTGCCGCGGAACCGGAACTACTGGGATTAGTTGCTGCGCCGCTTTCGGTGGTCTCGGCGGGCCCAGCGACAGATTTCGCCGCCTGCGCTTCCAACAAATCACCAAGCAGTTCATGGTCCGTTGTCTCCGCGGTCGAGGCCCGTTCGAGACGCACATCGGAGACAATCGAAGGAATCCGGCAGCGCTGGAGAAGTCTTTCTTCCGGCTGGGAACTTGCCAGGGCCGCTTCGACAATTTCCACGGTTGCGGCGGCGACATTGTCTTCCGGACGCAAGGCGATGACGGTACCGCTGCCGTGAAGAACATTTCGAATGAGCTGGAAAGCAGCGGCGCGCATCAGGCCGTTGGGATCAATGCGAAGGGCCACGTTGTAAACGGTCTCTCCGCGATGCACGGCTTCCGAAATCATGAGCTGTTCGTATTCCGTCCAGGCAAATTGCGCAGGCAATTGAGGCAGCACCGGGCCAACAGTCTTCGCGGAAGCAGGCTCATCCAGCAATTTCCGAATCATGGCGTGGAGCGCTTCCACGGCGGGCGGCTCGGTCTTCCGTTGATAAGCAGTGAGCATCGCGCCAAAACTATCCGCGGCGGTAAGGACCAGCTCCGCGAAGTCCGCGCCACGAGCATGGGCAATCTGCGGAGTGAGCACATCCTCGAGCTCATGGGCGAGCTCGCTCAGTTTGTGAAATCCACAGGCCGCGGAATCGCCCTTTAACGTATGCACGGCGCGACGGACACGACGGATCACTTCCTCGTCAGCGGGGCGCGACTCGAGTTCGAGTCCAGCCTCGTTGAGCGATTGAAGCAGTTCGTTGGCGCTCTCAAAGAAGAGAGCGCGCAACTCGCCGCCGCGATCCTCGGGAAGACGACTCACGTATGGACCTCGTTGCGCTGGTAAGCGGTGCCGTTGTTTTCATGAACCATGCGGAATTTCTGACTCAGGCCGAACAAACTTTCAGCGTGCCCAACGAAGAGATATCCAGCAGGATTCAAGCAATGCCAAAACTTTTCAACTAAGCGCTTTTGTTCGGCTTCGTCGAAATAGATCATCACGTTGCGGCAGAGGATAATGTCGTTGCGGCGAGGCAAGAATTCCGTTTTCAAATTGTGAAAGTCGAACTGCACTAGTTCCTTCAACTGCGGCTTGACCTTGTACTTGTCACCGGCTTTTTCGAAATAGCGGAGCCGGCAGGTGTAATCGACAGGTTCCATCTGCTGCTCGGTATAGAGGCCTTCCTGGCCGACTCGCAAGCTGGCATAGCTTATGTCCGAGGCAACGATTTCCACTCTCCATGGCGGGGGAATGAGCGGCTTCCGCGAAGGCATTTCGAAGGGGAGCGGATTCCGCAGGTAGTAATAAGCGAGCGCATCGCAGATCAAAATGGCGACGGTGTAGGGCTCCTGGCCGGCGGAGCAACCAGCGCTCCAGACCCGGAGGGTGTAATCGCGGCGCTCCTGCTTGCGGCGGAGAATCTCCTCGAGAACGGATTTTTGAAGGAGATCGAGTTGCGGGCGATTGCGAAAGAAACTTGTTTCGTTGACGGTTAGATTCTCAAGCAGGAGGGCCAGTTCGGCTCGCCCTTCCCTGCTAGTAAGCAAGCGGTAATACGGATAGAAAGAGTCGAGCTGGCAGGCCTTCAGACGGCGCTGCAAGCGATCTTTCAGGAAGTGAGAGCGGCGCTCGTCGAAAAACATACCGCATTCCTGATAGACAAGCGTCTGGAGGAGCTTCAGCTCTGCTTCGGTGAGTTGGACCTGGGCAGTAATCGTTCCCATTGTATTTTCGTGAAGCGGACCCGCAGTTCGGCGGTCTTAGATGCAAGCCGGAAAAAGCATTACCTTGCGGTAGCGACGGGTTCCGCGACCTCCTCGAGTCGTTTGTACTCCGGGCGATGCAGGAGTTTGGAGATGTCCAACAGAATAATGAGACGTCCCTTCAGTTTGCCGACACCCGTGACGTAACCGGATTCGCCTTCCGCAAAGACATTGCCCGGGGCTTCGATCTCGGAGGGAGGAATCTTCAGCACTTCCGAAGCCGCGTTCACGATAAGGCCGATCAACTTGTTGTCCAGCTCCACGACGAGAATGCGGTTCTTCTTATCGGGATGAATCTCGGTCTGACCGAATCGTTTGCGGAGGTCCATCACCGGAATGATTTTCCCGCGCAAATTGATCACGCCCTCGATCAGATCGGGAGCGCTTGGAACCGAGGTAATCTCCGGAACGCGCACAATTTCGCGCACGGCGGCGATACGAACGCCGTACGTTTCATTGCCGATACGAAAGCCGACGACTTGAAGATCTTTTTCCATCGAGAGGTCTCCGGCCCTCTAGGAACGCGCCATGCCGGCGTATTCAAGGTCTGGCGAGCGGTCCGACTCCAAACCACGCCGCTTGTTGTACGACTCCCCGCGACGCGGACGCTGCTGGTTGGCGCGGTCGAGAACAAAGCGGTCCATGCTGTCGAGTAAGTTGCGGGAGAGCTTCAGCATCTGCTCGGCGGCAGCGGAAAGCTCCGTGGAACTCGAGGCAGACTGCTGAACTAATTCGCGCATCTTGTCCATGGCGCGTACCACGGCTTGCGCACCGGAAGCCTGTTCTTCGACGGCAGAATTGATTTCTTGGGTAATTTCGGTGAGGCGGCTGGTGGCTTTGGCGATCTGTGAAGAACCAACGGATTGTTCGTTGGTGGCGGCGCCGATCTCCTGAGAGAACTTATAGACTTCGGTGACGACGTTGGAAATCTTGTGCAAGGCGGCACCGAGATCGTTCCCGAGGGTCAAGCCTTCCTCGACGATGCGCGTGCTGCGCTCCATGTTTTCGACGGCCTGGCGGGCCTCGCGCTGAATGCTCTGGATGAGGTCGGCGATTTCCTTTGTGGATTGCGTGGACTTCTCGGCGAGTTTGCGGACTTCATCGGCAACCACAGCGAATCCAAGTCCATGCTCACCGGCGCGGGCCGCTTCGATGGCGGCGTTGAGAGCGAGCAAGTTGGTTTGTTCGGCGAGGTCGTCGATGACTTCGATGATTTTGCCGATGTCGTCGGCGCGATGGCCGAGGATGTTGATGATTTCGGCGGACGACTGGATGGCCTGGTTGGTGCGGTTGAGGCCGTCGGTGGCCTTCTCCATGGTCTGAATGCCGGTGACGACTTCCTCGCGAGAGCGGTTGGCGATATCGAGCAAGACCTTGGCGGTATCGGCGACGCGCTGAATGGAAGTGACCATTTGGTCGATGGACGCGGAGGTTTCCGCGACGCTGGAAGCCTGAACTTGCGTGTTCTTTACGACGTTCTGCACGTTGATGCTCATCTCGTGCATGGTGCTGGTGACTTCTTCAATGGCGGAAGAGGCTTGGACGCTGACCTTGGCGGACTCATCCGCGGCGCCAGCGACTTGAGTGGAACCAGCCGAAACCTGGCCGGCTGACTCGCGCGTAGTACGAACAAGTTCCTGCAAACCGTGGGACATGCGAAGGAAGGCATTGCCGAGGGTGTCGCGCTTGGAGCGCGGCACGACTTCCACGGTCAGGTCGCCTTCGGCGACTGCCATGGAGACGCTGGCCATTTCCTTCAGATAGGCAACCATATTGTTGAAGGTAGTGGCAAGAGCACCGATTTCGTCGTTGCGGTGAATATCAATGTTCTGATCGAGGTCGCCAGAGTCGCCAATTTCGCGCGCAACCGTGATGAGGTGAGTCAAAGGTTCCGTGATGGACCTGGCGGTATACAGAGCGATGAAGCTGCCAGCGAGGAGAGCCAGAAGGGTTCCGCCAGTGGTAACCCAGGTGCTGAAGGTGCTCATGCTGCCGGCGGACTTGGTGGTTTCCTCGAGGAACTTGCTGATATCCGCATTGCTCTGATCGAGAACGATCGAGGATTTGGTGAGCCAGGATGAAGGATCTTTTTGCAAGTAAAAAATCTGCAGGTCGGAGACGGTAGCATCTCCGGAATCGACTTGATGGCGCTTGGCGATCAGCGGCTTTGCAAAGTTGTCGGCCCAGCTGGATTCCGTACTCTCAACCTGGATCAGGGCGGTGCGAACGGCTTCGCTGGAAGCTTGCGATTCTCCGCGCCTGATCTGGTCGACGATGTCCATCAAACCCTTGGTCACTTTCTCTTCATCACGGGGATCCCCGCTGAGGAGAAAATTATTCATGTTCAGGCGATTCAACATGATCTGATAGCGCACGGATTCGACGGTGCGAACGCTTTCGAGGGCCATGCTGGCGTCGGCGCGCGCCGATCTTTCCTTGAATCCAGCGATGATATTCACGACGAACAGCACCGACAGGATGGCCAGGATCAGGCCGAAACCCGCATAAAGCTTTTTTCCGATGGTCATTGCGAAATGCCTCCGCTCACCTCAGCAGGGCAGCGTGGAAATGGCCGCATCTGCCGGAACAACCGTTCCTCAACTGTTTCCCCTAATTGCCATGAAACTCAAATTCAACAACCTGGGTGGTCTCTTCCGGCGCAGGCACAAACTTCCATTCCTTCACGGCGTCCTGGCAAGCCTGAACGAGCAAGGGGTGTCCCCCGACGACCCGGGTGCTTTTCACACGTCCCTCGGGCGTGATGACGACTTCGATTTTGACTTTGCCGCCAACGTTCATTCGTTTTGCGAGGTCCGGATACAAAGGCGCCGTCTTGGTCTTGACCTTGCGCTTGGATTCATCCGTCGAATCAGACTGTGCAAATCCAGAAGCGCCCGAAAAAACGAGCGCCGCAGTTGTGGCCACGGCCAACTTTTTCCACCTGCTAGTTCTCATCGACACTACTCCTCAATGGATTGGAAGATGCCCGCGTAAGAGAAGGCACGTCGGATGCCATGGCGGAGAGGTGTCGGAATAAGCGAATCGGAACAGGCCGAGTACCGGTAAGTAACAGAAGAACAGTAAGTTATGGAAGATCTAGAACGTGATGGCGACTGGGCATTGGAGTACCATTTGTCTCAGGCGGACGGGACTCGACAGGGTGAGGTCTCAGGCTGAGACGCGGAGAGAATAGGGAGCGACGCCACTATAGGCAATTTCGCTACATGGCACTGCCCGGCGATTGACTCACATTGAGACTCCCCGGTAGGGTTGAAGTGCGCAGCGCCTCGCAACTTGAGACGCATGACGCCTCCCTCTGGTCGATGCGCAGAATAAAGCTAACACCGCCGCATCATCCCACGCGCCAGCGCGGAAGGGCGAAGCCGTACCTGGCAATGTCGCGACACGCCGAGGAATTAATGGAACTAGCGGTGGAGGCGGCGCAGTCGCGAGATCTGCCGGATTTTCTGGAACAGTTTGCGTTGCGTTCGACGCGAATGCTGGATGCCATCTGGGGAGGCGTGGCCGTTTACCGTGGACGCGAAACGGAACTTCACGCCATGCCGGGAAGCGGTGGCGGTACTACGGAAGCCGGCGCAAACTGGCTCATTTCGTGCGCGCGGGCAAGCCAGAACGATGTCGAGACTCGAACGATCCCCAAAGAGATTGCCGCGGGCATGCCCGTTCCTGAAGAGCCACGAGCGATTGTGTTTGTACGGATCGCGGCGAGCGACAATGAAAGGCTGGGAACACTCTGCCTAATCCGGAACCGAAAGACGCTGGGTGCGAATGAGAAACGATTGCTGCATGCATTGGCGAGTCATGCGGCGCTTTCGCTCGAGAATTTCAGGCGATTTTCGCAACTGGAGCGCTCCAAACGGCAATGGGTGGAAGACATCGACGCGATCAGCGATTACATTGTGGTGCACGACCGCGCGTGGAAAATCGTTCGCACGAACCGCTCTCTTGCGTCCCACCTTGGCGTGCCGCCAGTGGCCCTGGTAGGCGAGGCCATGAGCAGTCTGAGGCAGATCGCGGAGACAGGAAGCGATCTCCCCTGCCCGTTCTGCCGGGATACGCAGCGATCGAAGGAAGAGTACGTGGCCGCATCGGCGGAGCGTATCTTTCTCGTTTCGAGTTCGCGCACTCCGGGCGTGTCTGATGACGATACGCGCACCATCCATGTTCTGAAGGACATTACGGACCGGCGGGAAGCAGAACGGCGGTATCGCGAGCTGTTTGACAGCATCCAGGAAGGATTGTTTTTCGCCACGCCGGACGGGAGATTCCTGGACGTGAATGACGCGATGGTGCGCATGCTGGGGTACGCATCGCGGGAGGAATTGCTGCGCGCGGACGTGAGCCCGCATCTGTATCCCGTGCCGGAAGCGCGTGAAAAATTCCTGCGAGCCCTTTCAGAGAGAGGGGTGTTGCGCAATTACGAAGAGACGCTGAGGCGCAAGGATGGAACGCTGCTGCACACGCTGCAAAATATCACAGCCGTGCGCGATGCCCGAGGGCGCATCGCGCAGATTCGCGGGCTGATGCTGGACGTTACGGAGCAGAAGACTTTTCAATCGCAACTGCAGCGCGAACGCGATTTTAACCAGAAGATCCTGAATACGACGCAAAGCATGATTCTGGTGCTGGATACGGCGGGGCTGATCAGTTACGCCAACCGGCGCTGCTACGAAATTGGCTACCAGGAAGGCGCATTGATCGGACACCGGCTGGTGGAGTGGGTGGAGGCTTCGCACCGGGAAGATTTCGACGCGGCGCTCGAAACGACGGCGAACGGGCAGCAAGTGGAAAACCTGGAGCTGCGGGTGCGGCGGAGCGACGGGTCGATGGGGCATTTCTCGATCAGCCTCAGCCCGATGAGAGACGAACAGAATGCGGTGAACAGCGTGGTGGTAGTGATGACGGACATCACGGACGCTGCGTTGCTGCAAGCAAAGCTGGCCCACAGCGAAAAAATGGCCACGATTGGACGGCTGGTTTCCGGGGTGGCGCATGAAGTGAATAATCCGCTTGCGGCGATTTTGGGGTTCACGGACTTGCTGCTGGAGAATCCCGAGGTCCCAGAGTCGGCGCGGGAAGATTTGCAGATCATTCTGCAGGAGACGCAGCGAACGAAAGATATCGTGCAGGATTTGCTGAGTTTCGCACGGCAGAGACCGGTGCAGCGGGAACTCGTGCAGGTAAACAGCGTTTTGAGACAGACGATCAAGCTGCGGAGTTATGATTTCGCCAGCCATGGCGTCGAGGTGGTGGAAGATTTTGAAGAGACGCTGGCGGCGGCACTGGGCGACTCACAGCAACTGCAGCAAGTCTTTCTGAATATTCTGAACAATGCTTACGATGCGGTGCAGGACGCGGGGCAGCGCGGCAGCATCAGAATTCACACGCGGCGGCAAGCAGAGATGATCGAAGTAGCGATCAGCGACAATGGAACGGGGATTATCGATTCGCAGCGAATTTTTGATCCTTTTTATACGACCAAGCAGGCGGGCAAAGGCACGGGGCTTGGACTGAGCATTTGTTACGGGATCGTGCGGGCGCATGGCGGGGAAATTCAATGCTGGAACAATGAAGGTGGAGCGGGGAGCACTTTTGTGGTGCGCATTCCAGTGGCGACGGAAGCCGCGCTGGCGTCCCCCGCCACGAAAGAAGCAGGGCGATGAACGGGCAAAAGGCGTTGTGGACGGGAGGGCCGATCCTGCTGATCGAAGACGAGCCGTCGGTAATTGCCTTTCTGCGCGCGGCGCTAGAGCGCAAGGGATACGCGGTGGTGAATGCTTCGTCGGGAGAGGAAGGATTGCAGCGGCTTTCGAATGGACGGTACGCCGGGGTGATCTCCGACATTCGAATGCCGGGAGCGGTGAATGGGGCGGAAGTGCACGGGTGGATTCAGAAGAACTGCCCGGAACTAAAGAGGCGAATCATTCTCATCAGCGGTGACACGGCAAACAGCGATACGCAGGCGTTCCTGGCGCAAAGCGGGACGCCGTGCATCGAGAAGCCTTTTCGTGTGCAACAATTAATATCAATGGTGGAAAAGACATTCGGTAAACCATGAGCGACGAGATGAAAACACGATTACTGGTAGTGGATGACGAACAGAGCATCCGCCGCCTGTGCATGACGATCGGAAACACCCTGGGATATGCCTGCGCCGAGGCGGAAAGCGGGGAGGCGGCGCTGGCGCGACTGGATTCCGATACTCCGGATCTACTACTCACCGACCTGAAACTACCTAACATGTCCGGGGTCGAGTTGCTGAAGCAGACGAGAGTGCTTCTCCCCCATACCGAAGTCGCCATCATGACCGGCCACGGCTCGATCGAGTCCGCAGTGGATGCGATGAAACTGGGGGCGTACGACTACATCGAAAAGCCGTTTCGTGTGGAAAAGATGCGGCTGCTGCTGCAGCGCATGGCTGAAAAGGTCCGTCTAGTCACGGAAAATGAGTTCTTGCGCGAGCGGGTGACCACGGAAGAAAACCTCGACGGCATCATCGGCAGTTCCGCGAATATCCAGGATGTCCTGCGCATGATTTCCCGGCTGAAAGATACGCGGACGCCGGTACTGATCTCCGGCGAAAGCGGCACGGGAAAGGAGCTGGCGGCCCGTGCGATTCACTTCCGCGGGGCCATGGCAAAAACGCCTTTCGTAGCAGTCGATTGCGGGTCGCTGGTGCCGACACTCATGGAGAGCGAACTCTTCGGATACGAACGAGGTGCGTTTACGGGAGCGACAAAATCGAAGACCGGACTCTTCCAGGCCGCGGATGGAGGAACGATCTTCCTGGACGAGATCGGGGAACTGCCTCTGGAAATGCAGGCGAAATTACTGCGCGTGTTGCAGGAAAAAGAAGTGCGGCCGGTGGGCAGCAACGAGAAGATAAGCGTAGACGTTCGTGTAATCGCGGCGACGAATCGCGATCTGGAGGCCTCTTATCGCGCCGGAACATTCCGAAAGGACCTGTATTTTCGATTGAACGTGGTGACCGTGCACCTTCCTCCCCTGAGGGAGCGCCGGTCGGACATTCCGGTCCTGGTTCATCATTTCCTGGATCGCTATGCCAAAGGCTCGCAGATTCAGGTCACGGCTGCGGCGATGAAGAGCCTGCTGCACTATGACTGGCCGGGGAACGTCCGCGAGCTGGAGAATTGCATCGCGCGCGCGGTGACCCTGGGTGACGGGAAAATCATTGATGTCGCCGATCTGCCGCCCGCCATTCGGAGCGAGCAGGCAGACTCGGGGATCGTAACGTCTCAAGACGCTACCGCATTGTCAACCACGGCGCTGGCAGACATGGAACGAATGACGATTCTGCGAGTATTTGAACAGGCGAATGGCGATAAAGCCCTGGCAGGAAAGATGCTGGGGATCAGCCGCGCGACGCTGTACCGGAAACTGAAGCGCTACAACATTGCGTTGAAGGCGGGTTCGACAGGCGGTGGAGCCGACCCGCAGGCGGCGCCCCAGTAGCCAGGAGAAACGTCTCAAGCCACATGCTCCGGGAATTCAGGACACCCAAAACAGTGAGACGAAAACGTTTCACGGTGAGACGGGTGAGCCAACAAAACGCTCCGAGAAAATCCTAAGCCTCACCATTTCTGCAACTTGCAGCAGCGGCACCTTTCCAGCCCTTTGGCGTCCAGCGTGCATCTCTGTCATCGGAAGTCTGCGTCTGTTGCGGCGAGTAGTGTGTCTCGTCACGAGAGGGCGGATGGATCCTGTCCGGTAGGGCGAGAGGCGATGTGGGAAAATCCGACGGTCTGGCACTGACAGCGAACGAGCAAGACTGCGCAGAGCAGTTGGCGCGATTCTTTCCGCAGGCAAGACCTGTTCGAATTCCCGTGCACGTAACCGCGTCGCGCGGAGGCAGAACCAGTCTTCGCGAGGCCGCAATCGTGGAATTTGGCGGCCCGGAGCACGCTATCTTTCTTTCCACCTTGCCGCTGGAGTTCGACGATCAGGTGCGGATCGAGGCAACCGAAGAAGGGCGGCCGGCGGAGGCAACCGTCGTCGGCGTGCAGTATCACGAAGGGCGCAAAGCGGTGGCCGTCCGATTCTTACATGGCCCCTGCGACTGGGTGGTGACAGAGCCGTGAACAAAACAATGACAACGCTGAATCTCTCCTCTCCAGCAAAATCGGAAAGCTCGCGGCAGGCGCAATGGAAGGAAGCGCGCTCGGTGTTTCCGATCTATCTGGCGCTCGCGAAACAACTGGAGTTCGAAATTCCCTTTCCGCAAGCGAACCGGAACCTCCCTGAGATAGCGGATCTGGAAATCTTCAGCCAAGTGCACGAGTGGCTGGATTCGATGGACCAGCGCGTGATGGTGCATCAACTCCGTCATCTCTTGCAGATGACCACGCTGAACGCCAGCGAAGCGGGACTGCGCGCGCTGATTCAGCGTCATCTGCGCAAGGCAACGAAAAGCAATGTCGATCGAGACAAGATCGACTTCCTGCTCGTGCAGTACTTTGCGCTCTGCGCGCCCGCAAAGACTTATCACAAACAGATCGAACCGGCGGATGTCGCGCAGGTCATCCAACCGGTGCTCGGAGATGTGGATCCGGACCCGCTCGCGTTGTGTGCGCCGCTGGAGCAAATGATCGATGCGCTACGGGGCTTCCGCAGCCTGAGGGAGATCCTGAAGACGAATTTCATCGAGCAGGGCCGCAAGGTGAAGGAAACGGCCGGCGGAATGTTCTACGATCCCGCGGCGCTGGTGGCTTTCATCCGGTTTAATTTCCTAATGCGCCGGACGTTGATCGAGTTGATGCATGCAGACTTGATCGCCATCCGCGCCGGACTCGGTCAACTGCAATCCGCAGGTGCACGCATCGTCGACTGCCACCATTTCGGACTGTCGGCCACCGAACCACTTCCAAAAATTTGTGCGATGGCCGACGAGTGGAAACAGCCCTTCCAAAAAGACTACACGGAACGGTCGGTCAGCCAGGCCTTCGAAAAGCTACTCGGGCTGCGAACGGACGTGGAGCAGGCGATCGAGAAGGCACTCGTAAAATCGGGCGAAAGCTCTCCTCAACCGACAGCAGTGGAGGTAGGAAAGCCTCTCCCGGCGGCGAACAAGCCCGCAGCGGAATCCACTGCTTCCACTGCCAACGCGAAAGCGAAGGAGCGTCCTCGGACACCTGCGGCGGAGGAGACGGATGCCGTTGTGATGCTGGATTTTGAAAACTGCATGGAGCAAGTCTGGGAGCAACTGATCGCCACACCGCCTTCGCGTGGAAGGTCGATGACCACCGTCAAGATCGGCGGAGCGCGAATTCTGATGTCGTCATGGGAAGTAACGGCGTTCGTCAGCGAAGACGGGCCATCCGCGGAGGATTTGCGGCGGGCCGTTGTGGCCCGGGCGCTGGTCACCGCGGCAACGGAATCCGCCAAGGAAGCAGGGAATGCCACGTCGCTCGACCGAGCGATGAACATTGCACGCGTGGAAGTCACTCGATTGCAAGAGCGCGTGGATGTGGCCAAGCGAGCGAAGGATACGGAAGCGGCGGTAAACCTCGGGATCAGTACGAAACGTCTGCTCTCGGCGCTGGACGAAGCAGAAAAACTGTAACCGATGGCGAACTGGCCCGGCTAGGCCGGACGGAAACTTCAGGGAGCGGGTTTTCATTGCGACACGCCAACGTAGTCATTCTCACCGACGAAACCGAATTTGCCCGGCTGCTGACGGCCTGCTGGCAGGCCGAACGCCAGGCCCCGAACATTACGGTCCTCAACAGCGATTCGTGGCGTGAACAAGATGCACCAACTCACGACCTGGTCGTGGTGGGGCCAGTGCGCGATGGAAAAATTACCACCGTACTGCGATCTCTCGATCCGTCAACGGCGGTCATTCTTTGCGTTCCGGCAGATTCCCAGGAATTCGGGCAGTTGCGCACCAAGTATCCAAGACTGGTGCATATCCCGCTTCGCGAAGACTGGGCGCAAACGCTTTTGCTGGTGGCCGGCGAATCGCTGCGCCGAGCGAAAGCTTTGCAGACCGCACGGCAAGCGGAGCGGAACGCCGCCAGGAACGAGAACCACGCCACACTCGGGCGATACATGCTGGACATGAAGCACAGCGTGAACAACGCGCTGACCTCCATGCTGGGAAATGCCGAATTGCTGCTGCTGGAGCCCGGACAGCTTTCCTCACAGTCGCTGGCACAGATTAAGACCATGCACAGCATGGCACTGCGAATCAACGAGGTGATGCAGCGTTTCTCATCGCTTGCGAGCGAGATGCGGGAAGCTGAGAATGCATCTCAAGCTGAGACAGAAGAGACAACAATGCCAACTTCGCGCCGTCGCTGAGTTCCTCCGACATCGCTGCAACCTGCTCATTTATAAATATTTAGCGTGAAACGATACAGGAGCGCGCGGAATGCAAAAGCTGGCTGCCGACGTGCACCTCTGCTCTGTGGACAAGTATGGAGAAAGCACGGCTGTGCATAAAAAAGTTCTAATCGTTGATGACTCACCCGCTGAGGTCAGGCTGATCGAAGGCTTGCTGGAAAAGGAAGGCTATTGGCCGATTGCGTTGCACGACCCCAGGCGCGTCGAGGAAACCATTACGAACGAGCGGCCCAGCTTGATTCTGCTCGATGTGGTGATGCCGGACCGAAACGGGTTTCAAATTTGCCGCGACCTCAAAGGGAACGCGGAGTTCAACATGATTCCCGTGATCCTGGTGACCTCGAAAGATACGGCGAGTGACAAGTATTGGGGCCAGCAGCAAGGCGCAGATGGGTACGTCACGAAGCCCTTCACACGGGAAGATCTGCTACGCGCCGTGCGGCGGTTTGCATGAGAGTTTCTGGGAAAAAAAACAGGCGATGAGCGAAGACTTCCATCTCGAGCCCCTTCCCGCGGACGCCGATACCGGGGATCTGCTCGAAGCTCTTGGGCCGATCGAAGAGCGGCCGCCAGAGTCGCAGTATTGCGTCTTCCGCAGCGGACGCGAGCGGTTCTGCCTGCCGGTCTTGGACGTCGAGGAAGTGCTTGATTGGCCGTTACTGACAAAGCTCCCACTTGGCCCGGCATACCTGGTGGGAATATTCAATTTGCGCGGCGCTATCGTGCCGTTGATAGACATTGCGATTACGGAAGGCCGCCGGCAAGGATTGTTGCCCAAGCACGTGGTGGTCGCTTCCCTGCGCAGCGAGAACCACCACGAGGACATTCGGATCGGCATCGCCGCTGATGAAGTAATCGGAACCTATTCGGTGAACACCGAGGATTTACTCGAGCAGGCGCCGGAAAATGTGCCGCATTGCATCGGAATGTTGCGGCATGACGACCGCTTGGCGCTGGTGATCGATTTGCGCCGGCTGCTCGAGGTATTTCCGGGGCCCAGCATTTGAGTTTGGTGGAGACGATGCCGATCGACGGCGCGGGCTCCGCGGAAGAAATTTGGAGGGTGGCATGAAATCGCGATTGAGTTCCACAATCTGGGCGCTGCTCCTGCTGAACGGCGTAGTCGGCTTCATCGTTCTCGGACTCGCATTTAGCGCCGGGAAGAAGGCCGGTGATGCGTCCTTGTTCGACTTCGGCTCGCCAGCCGGGGGAACGGTAATCTTCGCCATTGTACTTGCGCTGGCGACGGCCGTAATCCTAGCGTGGAGGTTCGGTGCGTTGCTGGGGCCGGTGAAGGCTCTCACAGAATTCTCCGAACGCTTTGCAGCCGGGGACCCGCGCGCACGCGCAGAGGTCACTTCGAACGACGAACTGGGCTACATTGCAGAAAATCTGAATCGCGCGGTCGCCAAAGTGTCCAAGGCCACGAGCAACCAGGATGCCAACGACGCGCTGCAGCGCAGCATCACTGAATTGCTAAGCGTCATCAACCAGGTAGCCCGCGGGGATTTGTCGCAGCGCGGCAAAGTGACCAACGACGCTCTTGGAAACGTAACGGATTCGATCAACTACATGCTCGATAACTTCACCAAGGTTCTCGAGCGCGTCCGCAAAGCGGCCATGGAAGTGACCGCGTGCTCCAACAACATTCTCGTAGCCGCCGATGAAATGCAGGCGGGCGCTACGCAGCAAGACCAGGAAATTACGAACACATCAAGCGCCGTGGAAGAACTTACGGTCTCTATGAAACAGGTTTCGAACAACGCCGAAGCGAGCGCCGAGGCGGCCCGCCGCGCGCTGGATGCGGCCGAACAGGGCAACCGAGCGGTCCGCGACACGCTCGAGGGCATGCAGCGAATCCGCGCATCGGTGCAGGCGACCGCCAAGAAAATCAAATCTCTCGGCGACCGCTCCCTGGAAATTTCCGAAATCATCAACGTTATTAACGACATAACAGAACAGACGAACCTCTTGGCGTTGAACGCGGCGATCGAGGCAGCACGTGCTGGGGAGGCAGGACGAGGCTTTGCGGTCGTCGCTGACGAAGTCCGTAAGCTCGCCGAACACAGCCGCAGCGCGACGAAGGATATCGCGGCGCTCATCAAGGCGATCCAGGCGGAGACGAACGAAGCGGTCGTGGTCATGGAAGAAGGCACAAAGGAAGTGGAAGGCGGCGCACAACTTGCCGATCAGGCAGGCCGCGCGCTGGACGCCATTTCCAACGTGGTGCGCCAATCAGCGGAACTCGTACAGGAAATCTCGCTAGCTTCGAAGCAGCAGGTCCGCGGAACAGAAGGAGTAGCGCACGCCATGCAAATCATTTCTAGCATTACGCGGCAAACGTCGCAAGGAACGCGCGGGACGGTGGCAACTGTAAGCCAGCTCGTCAAGCTGTCGGATCAATTGAACGAGGCGCTGGCGCAATTCCGCGCGTCATCCAAAGCGGCAGCAGCACATGAAGGTTCCGACCGGCCCGTCCCGGCCGGGGCTCTTCGTTAAGCAACGACGCTCTTCTTCGCCAGGTGGCGGAAGTAAGAACGAGGCCCAGAAGACGGGAGCACGATGAGCGAACGCCAGGGACAGGTGCACGGACTGAGCGAACACGAGCTAAGCGAGATTCGCATGTTGATCGAAGAGCGGACGGGAATTTGCTTCGATGAATCGCGCGAGCGCTTCTTCTCCACGCGTGTGCGGGAACACCTGCGCTCAAAGGGAATGGAACACGGCACGGAACTGCTGCGCGCCATGCGCAAATCCAACGTCGAATACGAGGGGCTGCTCGAGCGGCTGCTGACGCAGGAAACGAGCTTCTTCCGGTATCCAAGTGTGTACGAAGCCTTCGAGAAGCGCGTGCTGCCCGAGTTGCACACGAAGAAATTCTGGAAGAATCCGCGCACCCTGCGGATTTGGAGCGCAGGCTGCTCAACGGGTGAAGAGCCATATTCGATCGGCATCACGATCGCGGATTCGCTGTCGTTCGCGGATTCCTGGAACGTCGAAATACTCGCAACCGATGTCGGACGTCACGCCCTGAAGGACGCCGAACGCGGGATGTACAAAGGGCGCAGCATAGCCAGCGTGAGCGAGAGGCAGCTGGCAAATCACTTTACAGAGGTCAGCGGCGGGTATCAGGTGAAGCCGCGGCTCCGCAAGATGGTTTCGTTTGCGCAGATGAACCTTGCTTCGGCGGTCTACGTCGGCCGCATGGACGTGATTTTCTGCATGAACGTACTGATCTACTTCTCGGAAGAGCGCCGGCGCTCGCTGGTGCAACGCTTCTACGACACGCTGGAACCGGGCGGCTATCTGTTCCTCGGGCACTCGGAGTCAATCTCCAAGATGCCGGTGAAGTTCCAAGCTATCGTGTTGAACGATTGCATTCTCTACCGGAAGCCGACCGCGGATGAATTGCAAAAACCGGAACTCGTGGCGGAGGGGCGAGCGTGAGCACGCTGGATCGCGAAGCCGTCGAGCTGTTCCTCCAGGAAGCCTCGGAGAACCTGCAGTATTTGCGAGAGTATGTGAGCGTGCTTCAGGACGTGGAGCCGCGCCACGAGGACCTGGAACGACTCTACATCTCGGCTCACACGCTGAGCGGCACTTCGGCGAGCTATGGATTCCCGCGATTCTCTGAAATTGCCGGCAAACTCGCGCACGTCTTTCAATACGCGCTGAACGCGACTCTCGGCAGCGATCTCCACGGGCCGCTGACGGAATTTCTTTCGGATGGAATTTCGCTACTGGAAACGGTTCTTCTGGAAATCAGCGACACGGGCAAAGAAAGTATCGATGATATAGCCGCTTTCAAGGAGCGCTATCGCTTCGCGTTTCCGACGGAACCACCGCCACTGAATCTTTCCCCGCCAGAAGTACGTGAGCGATTCCTTGTGGAGGAGCTCGATGAGTCCATTACCGCTGCAGCGACGGGCTCTTACTTTGACGCGCTGCCGCTTGACGAAGAGGTGCCGGACGAGATCCTTGAGTTCTTCCAGCCGGAAGCGGAAGAGCATCTCCAGGTCGTCAGCGATTGTCTAATTTCGCTGGAAGGCAACAACAATCCGGAAGAGATCAATAAACTTTTTCGCGCCATTCACACTGTAAAAGGCTCAGCAGCGCAAGTCGGGCTGAAGAAACTGGGAGCAATTGCACACCGCGTCGAGGATTTGATCGGCCGTTTGCGCGATGGAGAGATTGAACCGTCGCCGGGGGTCGTGGATTTGTGTCTTGAGTCAGTGGACGTTTTGAAGAAGACGCTCCACCGGCAGTGGGCAAGTGAAGTCGAGATGCGGACGGGCGTCGATTCGCTGCTGGGCCGCATCGCGGAATTTGCTCCGCTCGACCCGGAAGATGCGGAAGTTTCGGCCGAGTCTGCGGGGGCGGCGGAACTTCGGCATGCGAGCGAAGTAGAAGCCGCAACAAAAATCGCCACACCCGCGAAAAAGCCTGGGAAACAATCCGCAAGCGGCACGTCGACGGTAAAATCGGTTCGAATTGCGCTGGCCCGGCTCGACCGGATGATGAATACGGTCGGTGAGCTGGTCATTAATCGCACGCGCATGGTCGGCCGCGTAGCGGAACTCGAAAAGCTCATCGATACCCTGAGCTTCTCGAAAGAGCGGTTACAGGGAAAAGTCGCCGAATTCCAGGACAAGTACGAATTTAACCGCATCAGTAACAACCGCACCGCCCAGGCACAGCGGAAGTCCGAGCCGACACCAAAGATGCTTACGAGCGCGGCTGCGGGCGACACATCGTTCTGGTCCGAATTCAGCGAACTGGAAATGGACCGCTACGACGATTTCAATATCTTGTCGCGGTCGATGGCCGAGATTTCAGCAGACGTCAACGAGGTACTCTCGCAACTGCAAGGGTTCATCGGGCGCGTTGAAGGCGATATCGACGAATTCACGAAATTGGCGCATCACCTGCAGGACGAGATTACGGCTGCGCGAATGGTTCCGATTGGTACGCTCTATTCGCGATTGTCGCGGGCCGTTCGCGATGCAGCGAATTCGACCGGCAAGCACGTTGAGCTGGATCTTTCCGGGAGTGAAACCGAGCTCGACAACAATATCATTCAGCAGATTTCCGACCCGCTGGTGCACCTGGTACGCAACTCGGTGGCGCACGGGATTGAGCACGGTGGTGACCGTACCGCCGCAGGCAAATCGTCCACCGGGAATATCATGTTGCGTGCCTATCACCGCGGCAACCACATTTACATCGAGGTCGAGGATGACGGCGGTGGTATCAATTACGAGCGCGTGAAACAAAGCGCGATCGAACGCGGGCTAGTTTCCGAGGAGACTGCCGACCGGCTTACGGAACGCGACCTTCGGGAGATGCTTTTCCATCCCGGGTTTTCAACGGCTCCCGTGAAAACGGAACTGGCTGGGCGTGGAGTCGGGCTCGATGTGGTGCGGGCAAATCTGAACGCGCTCAACGGCGAAATCGATATCCAGAGCACGAGCGGCAAGGGCACGAAATTTACGCTCAAGGTTCCCCTCACCCTGATCATTTCCCCGGCCCTGTTTGTGCGCTGCGGCATGACTAATTTCGCGCTGCCATTGGCAGTCGTCGAGGAAATCCGCCGGCTGCGCGCTGATGAAATCGAGGACGTCGGTGGCAAACTGCTGACCAAGGTACGCGACGTGGTTACCGAGGTCGTGCGTTTAGATACCTATCTGGGGTTGCCGCCTCTCGAAGCGATCAATGGCTACTTCCGGATGGTGGTGGCAAATGCAGGAAACCGGAAGATTGGCCTTGTCGTGGAAGAAGTTCTCGGCAAGGACGAAATCGTTATCAAGAACCTGGGCGAATACCTTCGCCGGGTAAAACTCTTCCCGGGTACGACGATTGCGCCCGATGGCAGCCTTATTCTGCTGATCGATTTGAACCGCATGGTGGCAACAGAGCCGAGCGAGCGCCGGCCGATACAAGCTAGCGCCAGCGCCGCGCGAATATTTGCGCCGGGCTCGACGGCGATTGCGCGCGGAAGCATTCCATCCGAGGCCATCGACCGCGTCGAGCAAGAGCGCGTAATCGTGGTGGCGGACGACTCTATCAGCGTGCGCAAATTCGTCGGCCGAATGCTTGAGAAGAACGGTTACCGCGTGAAACTGGCGGCGGACGGACTGGAAGCGGCCGAACTGGTGACGCAGCACGGCTGCCATCTGGTTATCACCGACCTCGAAATGCCACGCATGACAGGTTACGAATTGATGGTGCAACTGCGCCAGAGCCCTTCGACGCGGCGTATTCCCGTGATGGTGGTTACGTCACGCGCGGGGGCAAAGCATCGCGATCGCGCGATTAAGGAAGGCGCCACTGCATTCCTGACCAAGCCGGTGCAGGAGGATCAATTGATCGCGGCGGTCGAACAACTTATAGGAACGGAGGCGCCACGCACCGTCGCGCCGGTAGCGTAAACGAACAATGGCGACCGTCAATAAAAAGTTTCGTGTGCTTGTCGTGGATGATTCCACATTCATGCGGAAGGTCCTTGAGAGGATTTTCAACGCTGACGAGCAACTGCAGGTCGTGGGCAACGCCAAGGACGGCCGCGAGGCAGTTGCGCTGGCGGAATCACTGAAGCCTGATGTCATCACCATGGACATCAATATGCCTCACGTGGATGGACTCCAGGCCACTGCGGAAATCATGACCACGAATCCGCGGCCGATCGTCATCGTCAGCTCGGAATCGCACGAAGGCGCAGCGAGCACTCTTCGAGCGCTGGAGCTCGGAGCGATTGAATTTGTCGCCAAGCCATCAAGCGCCATCGACCTCGACATGCAGAGTGTGAAGGAAGACCTTCTGCGCAAGGTGCGGATGGCAGCCAAAGTGCGTGTCGTGCGCACGGCTTCACGCCTGGCCTCGACGATTCAGAATGCCATCGGCTCCAAGAGTCCGCCACCCACGCCGGTGAGCATCCGCCACGCGCCTACCACCGGACTAGATCAGCGCTTCCCTGTAGTCGTGCTGGCAGCGTCGACGGGCGGGCCAGCGACTGTCATGCGCATCGCTCCAGGCTTCACGGGAGACTTCCCTGCCGCAGTAATTCTGGTGCAGCACATGCCTGCGGCATTCACAAAGCAATACGCCGCGCAACTCGCGGAATTCACCGGAATCCGCGTGAAAGAAGCGGAAGCCAATGAGTCACTTCAGCCAGGAACGCTCTATATCTGTCCCGGCGGTCAGCATCTTCGAGTTACATCCACGGGTCGAATCCAGCTTGACGGGACCAGCGGCCGCATCAATGGTTATCTGCCGAATATTGACGCTACCATGGAATCCGTTGCGGCCTTCGCCGGCCCACTAAGCATTGCGGGTGTTTTAACAGGCATGGGTAACGATGGGGCTAGTGGGGCCAAGGCAATCAAGGCGGCGGGAGGCCTGGTGGTAGCGCAGGACGAAGCGACGTCCGTGATCTTCGGCATGCCGGCCGAAGCCATCAAGGCCGGCGCTGTCGATCAGGTGCTCGGGATCGATGACATTTATGCCGCCATCGAAAAACGTGTCCTGGGAATCTGCCGCACGGCACCGGCGGGAGTTCGCTAATGCGTCTGGCGACCCCAGTGAAGGCGAGTCCGGCAAAGACAGAACAGATCATTCTGTTCCGCGTCAGCGGCCAATTGTTCGCTATCTCTTCCGCTTCGGTACAAGAGGTGCGCAGCGCGGATAGCATGTCAGGCGGGGCTACCGAAATCAGTGCGCCCGGGCTTCGAAAAGTTCGCCACGTCCTGCGGCGCGGGGACAGGTCACTTTTCATTGTCAACGGCGCCATGCATTTTGGATTGCATGCGGCGGAGGGAGCACAGCTATTTGTGCTGCGCAAGACGCGCACGGCCCTCTTGATCGATGGCATCGAGAAGATGACGACTATGACGCGGCTGCAGGCGCTTCCACTGTCCTTCTGCCACGAAGAGCGGCAATGGTACCGCGGACTGACGGCACTCGATCAGACGGTCGTACCAGTAGTGCATCCGGAAGGGTTTTTGTCGCACGAAGAACTGACTCTGCTTGATGCGGCTCTTTTGCAAGCGGACAAGACCGCAAGCGAGAATCTTGAGAGGACAAGCGCCGCGCAATGACGGTATCGACCGAACTCGCACTGCAATCTTTCGTCTTGCTGCGCCTGGGCGAACGGAGGTTCGCCGTCTCGTCGAACCAGATTGCCGAACTCGTTGCTCCGAGCCGTGTTTTTCGCTTTCCGCACCGAACACCGAAATTGGAAGGCGTGATCCTGCGACGAGGCCGGATCGTTCCAGTATGCGACGTTTCTGAAATGCTGCTCGGGAAACGCCTGACTTCCCGCCGCTTTTACCTGATCGCCGTGCGCAACTACGGAGCGCAGCGGGAATGGGTGGCGGTGCCGGTTACTGGTGAATGCGAATTGATCAAAGCGGAGATGATGGCGGCGGTCGAATCCGATGCGCCTCACGTCGCGGGGTGGCTGTCGCATGACGGCGATGTGATCGAAGTCTTGAATCTCGACGCAATCACGCCTGGCCAGGAACATGTGCTCGCGGAAGCCGCGGCGCGAAAAAGACCGGAGGCGCAACCGTGATCCCCGCCGGACGTTCCGCGAAAATTCTTCTCATCGACAGCAACGTATATTTTACAAAGCGGCTTGCCGATGCGTTGAAACGCGAAGGCTTTGAGGTCGTGACCAGTTCGCAAGCCGGCTTCGCACTCACCACGCTCGAATACGACGCGCCGTCCGCCATTCTCTGCGCGACAAACATGCGGGAGATGGGTGCTCTGGAAATTGCAAAGATCATTCACGCGGACTCAAAGAACTCCCATCTGCCCGTTATCGCTCTTGGGGATGGAAGCCAGCGCGCGTTGATGGAAGCATTTCAGGCCGGCTGCGACGATTACATCGACCGCAATCGGCAACCTGCAGTGATTGCCGCCCATATAAAGCAGATCATCGTCAGCAAAGCGGAGGGGTTTCAACCCACGCAGATGCTTGCCCAGTCCGACACAAGTCTCAGCGGCAACTTGACGCACCATGACCTCACGGGCGTGATGCAGATGCTGGGGCATGCGCACCAGACAGGCGCGTTGCACATCAACGCCGGTGAAACGGACGGTGTGCTGTTCTACGACGCCGGGGAGATCACGCACGCGGAATGCGGCACTTTGTTTGGCGATGAAGCCGTCATTCACATTTTGAAAAACTGCGGAAACAGCAGCGAAGGCGTCTACAAATTCGCCTACGGGACCACTTCGACACAGCGCACCGTGCTGCGCTCAGCCACCGATCTGATGCTGGATGCCATGCGCGAATTCGATGAAGGAACGCGAGACATGGCGGACAAGGAAGCGCTATGAGTGAAGCCATGACCATTCCCCCGCTCAGCGAAGCCCCGGCCAAGCGGACACCTACTGTCTACTTCATCGATGACAGTGCCACCATGCGCGAAGTCATCAAGATCGCGTTTCGCCGCGAGAATATCAACGTGATTACCTGCGCCGACGCAGCCTCGGCCCTGGCACAATTCGGACAAAACCGTCCCGACGTGGTGATCACCGACGTGATCATGCCCGATCAGGACGGCTACTCCGTCTGCAGCCAAATCAAGCAGCATCCGGAATTCAGCCAAACGCCGGTCGTGCTGATGTCCGGCGTAGTCAATAAGAGCGTCGCCGACAAAGCAGTTTCGGTGAAAGCAGATGACCTGATTCGCAAACCCTTTCAGCCCCAGGAATTGATTGGGCGGGTGAAGAGCCTCCTGGAGCCGAAGAGTGCCACGCCCGCGCCGGTGGCTGAGCGCTCAACACCTTCGAATGCTTTGAGCAATCTATTTGCGCCGCCTCCGGTTCCAGTCGCGCCCCGCAATGTCGCGCCTCCACCGTCAGCCGCTGCTACACCGGAATCTGCCTGGCCACGAGCGCTTGCCGAGGCGTTCACCCCCCGGCAGCCTTTGCAGCCACTGCACGACCCCCAGCAATCGATAGCCGCCACGGTTCGGCCAGCTCCGACAACGGCCGACATCCAGAAGCTCCGCGTCGAGATTGCCCATTTGGACTTGCTCGTGAAGAAGCTGCAAGCGGAGCTTCAGATCGAGCGGCAATACAACCAAGCTTTGGAAACACAGATTCGCACGCTCACGGAAGTGCGCTAGCTGCGCGAAAGCCGGCCTCCTGCTTCCTCTGATCGGCCGCCCCGCGCGGACAGTTGACGGGGTAGTATGCTTCGGGAAAAAATAAGCTACACCCCCAGGCTTGGCACATGTCCAAAATGCGTGTGAACGAATACGTATTGTTGCCAAACCATACGCATTCTCCAAAAGGCGTCACCACGCAGGCAAGTTGTGCCAACGACATGTGTCACTGGATGCGTGGTGCAATATAAACGAAGAAGAAGATTCCGAGGAGCGTAAATATTGCAAGGACTGTTCCTATTACGCTGGTAATTTCTCCAACTACCTGCTTGTTCTTTCTTCCATCCACTTTGTCTCTCGCCTTGTTATCGATCGCGAAGAAAAGAACCCATAAAAGACCGGTCACTATCATGACCGTTAGTGAGAAGCCGGACGTACCGCGTCTTTGCGGCGAAATATACCAAGTCGTCCAAACCCCGAAGATAAAGAATGAGGGAATAATTCCGAACCAACTGACGAACCAGACCCACCATAAGATGTCTTTGCATTTATCAAACGTAGACTTCGCAAGGCCACTGCCATCGCAGTAACTGCACCACCCCGTGCCGTAACACATCGCGCATTTCGCGTTCCTGCCGCTCCCAACACTTTGGCAATCCCGGCACTGACCACTGCCGGGCGGGTCACAATGGCTGCATTTCGTCACAGCGGGCATCGTCTGCATGACACAAGATACAGCCAAACTGTGGTGCTAATCGAAAATCTGATGGCGACCGTACTTCAAGTTCTGATCAACGCCGAAACCGGCCATTTGAATTGACTTCTCCGGTTACCAGGAGTGGGAACACATTAAGAGACTTTTACCTTTCCTTCACCCACCAGTGCGAGTGTTTGGTCGTTTTTTCTGAATCAGGTAGAGAGCAAAAGACAGAAGCCCGGAAAATCGGTAACTCGAGTCAACATAGTGCCCGATCACATAGAACGCAAAATAATAGAAGCGGCACAAGGACCACACAACAATGATCATCAGAAGGCCCGTCTTGAGTGTGGGATGTGCGACGAACAGAAGAGTCGCCGAAAGCAACCCCAAGAGCAGAAAGAGAATTCCTTTTGCTTTGATCCACCTCGCGCTCGTCAGGTTCTTCAGGATTTCTGCTCGGCAAAGTAGTCGCTACTGGCCCGCGACTTTGTCTGGAGGGAATTCCGTACGACGATCTCAGTAGCTGAATCGTCTGCCCATTTGCGAAAACCAACAAGCCTTTTGTAAAGCCGTCTGAATAGGAGCTTAATACTCTGAGCGCGCGTTACTTTTTCTGCGTACTGAAAGGCGAAAGACGCAGCCTGAATTCATTTAGCCTGCTCGTCGCAAAACTTGACAGAAAACGGACTTACATCTCCGACTCCGGTGAATTTAATTAGGCCGCCCAAAAGATTAGTATTTCTTTGTTTTGGGTCAGGCCATGAAACGATTCCCGACCATTCGTGGCCAAGAGTATCCTTTACAAGAAATGCCAGCCCCAATGTTCCAAGAATGCACAGCCCTGTGTGTAGGATGCATCGCCCCAAGTACTCAGTCCATACATTCCGTTCGGTACTAAGTGTCAAGACAGAGTTTTTTGTCAGAGCTAGTTCCCCTTTCGGCCAGCGAGGCAGCACTAACGCGAGAGCTGCAATTTCCAAAACTAAAACTACAATTCCCCAGTTTCGGGATTCGTTCTGAAGTTTTCTCATTGCGGATGCGTATTGAGGTAGGCCAATCCATTTACTAGCCATCAAGCCAGAAAGGAACCAACGGTCTATCGCGTAGCCGGATGCGGCCACAAGCAAAATCGCCAGCGAATACCCTGGCCGATCCTTCAGCCAACCGAGAACTGTCGTAACTTTCATCTTTTTATTGGCGTTTCCTAGAGCATTACAAAGGCAACCAATATCTGATGAGCGAATCTGTTATGTGGTAGCGCTGCGATTTCCACGCGGAAAAAGATTTCGAGAAAGAATGGAGTCTAACCTAGTGCACATGAATTGCGGCTCGATGAGGCTTGTTGCCAGCTAACCGGCCAAGTCCTGATTGACGCGCAAACCGGTCATCAAGTGGATTCGACGTTCCAGCGCGAGCGGCTACCGGCTGGATGGCCGTTATGTGACGGGTGGCTTCTTGTCGGTGGGCCATGACTTGAACGCGAAGAACCAAAAGGCCCCGAGGTTTAGGACTGGAAAGAGGGCGAAAACACCCCAGAGAGGGTTGTGGCCGGTGCGCCGAAGGATTCTTCCGGCGGGAGGGAGGAAAAGGAAGAGAAACACGACCAGGAAAACAAGAGGGTGGGCGAAGATTTCTCCCACAGGCTGTATCGAGCGGATGTCCCAGCTTTCCTGGGCGAGTGCGGCGGGACCGGAGAACAACAGTGTCGTTGCCAGGGCTAACAAAGCCAACAAAATCGGCATGGTTGTCCTCACTTGTTGGAATCTCCGGTGACGGCAATTATCGCCCTCTTAAGAAGGAATGCGCAAGCACGCGCTAGCGCTCCAAGCAGCACCCGCGTGCAAGCGTACTCGCCGATACTCACCTTCGATTCTGGAGCGCATCAGGTGGTTAAAGCATCCCGGGGGGGTGCGAACCAGATGCAATCAGAACAGAAGTTGGCCTTAGCTGATTAACGCTTACCGGACACCATCGAGCACTTTGACGAAAAGTGCAGAGGAGGGCAGTTTCGCCCGCTCCTATCCCCTATCCCCGCGGACAGTTGACGCTCGAACTCGGATTCAGTAGCCTCAGCTTGCGCCCTTCACTTATCATTTTGCATTTCTTCTTCTAATCAAGGGGGACCCGCGATGGGCAACAAGAGCAATTCGGCTATTTCTCGCCGTGAATTTGCGCGGCGCGCCGCTTTTGTTTCAGCGACTGCATCGCTGGCACCGTCAAACCTTCTCAGTTCTGAGTCTAGCGCCGCAACGCTGCCCGCGCAGCACTCGCCGAATGCGCCAAAGATTTCACGTGAAGGCCAGGCCGAGGTCGAATCACGGATTCAATCTATCTTCGCCCAATACGGTGACCGGCTCTCTGACACTCAGAAAGCCGATATTCGGCGATTGGCAACCGAAGCCCAGCCACCGCTCGATCGTCTGCGTGCTTTTGCAACGGATAACGGGGATGGGCCGGGGCTTTATCTGAAACCCTTGATGGAGCGGGAAAAGAAGCCCTCGCCGGTGCCGACGACACGAAAACCGGCCACTGTGCCGAAGAATTCTTGAGGAGCATCCCGAATGCCTGGCGAAGAGATTGTCTATCTCTCTGTAAGCGAACTCGCGAAACACATCGAGTCAAAGAAACTCTCGCCCGTCGATCTGACCCAGGCATATCTCGACCGCAGCCAAAAGCTCGGGCTGCGATTTAACGCCTACGCCCGCTTGGCGCCCGAGATTGCCCTCGAACAAGCCAAGGCAGCGGAAAAAGAAATCCAGCGCGGCCACTACCGTGGCCCGCTTCACGGGATTCCTTACGCCGCGAAAGATCTGCTTGCCGTGAAAGGGCTTCCGACCACCTGGGGCGCGAAGCCCTATGCGAACCAGGTATTCGAGTACAACGCGACAGTGATCGAACATCTGAACCGCGTGGGCGCAGTGATGATCGGCAAAGCATCCATGATCGAGCTCGCGGGTGGGATGGGCTATCGCTTCGCCTCCGCATCCTTGCAGGGCGAGGCCAAAAATCCTTGGGACGCCACTTGCTGGACTTGCGGCTCGTCCTCCGGCTCTGGCGCGATCGTGGCGGCAGGCCTGGCGGCCTTTGCTATCGGCACGGAAACTTGGGGTTCGATCATCTGCCCTTCGGCTTTCTGCGGCGTGAGCGGTTTGCGGCCTACTTATGGACGTGTCAGTCGTTACGGCGCAATGGCGCTCGCGCCTTCAATGGACAAGATCGGCCCGATGGCCCGCAGCGCAGAGGACTGTGCACGCATTTTTGCCGCGATCGCGGGTCACGACTTAAAGGATCGTGGAACGGTGCCCATTGATAAGGGCGCGTTCACCTATTCACCGTCCATGGAATTGCATTCGCGGCCCCTAAAAATCGGTTGGCTCACAAATGCATGGAAATCTCTTGCACCAGGCGTTGCAAAGCCCATCGAAACCGCAAGCAGAGTCCTCAAGAGATATTTTTCGAGCGTGAAGGATGTCGCATTGCCTGTTGGTCCCTGGGAGGATGCGGGCAGCATCATCGTTGCAGTGGAGAGTGCCGCTTCTTTTCGATCGCTGATTCGCTCCGGGCGCGTGAGCGAATTGACCGATCCGCTGGGGCAAATCGCTGGCTATGTGAACGAGCAGTATTCCGCTGCGGACTATCTGCAGGCCCTGAAGGTGAGAGAGATCGCCCAAAAGAAAATGGATGCAATGTTTGAGACGTTCGATATCATCGCCACCGCCGCGCAGCCGATTGCAGCAACGCCTCTGACGTTGAATCTCGAGACCGATCTGGCTTTTCCCGATCCTCTCGGCGGCATCGGCAATATCTGCGGGCTTCCAGCCATGTCCGTCCCTTGCGGGTTCACCGAGAAGAATCTCCCTGTCGGGCTGCAATTTGTGGGCAGAGCCGGTGACGATTTTGCGGTTATCCAGGCAGGGCGGACCTTTCAACTGCATACCGACTGGCACAAGAAACATCCGAAGATCCATTAGGAATCGGCAGGCCATCTTAGTTGGCGGGAGAAGTGCGGACGACTTCAGAATAGTTTCAGGATTTCGTGAACTGCGCGAAGAGGGGACGGCGCCTTGCGCGAAGGGAGCACGCTGGGTCATTTGGTGGCGGCTCGCGACACCAGCCTGCGCAAAAGTGCACCGCAGGCGAGTGTGAGTCCTGCGTCCTCCGTTTGGACTTATTCTTACTTACTGCGACAAATTCTCAGGTAAAGAGATATTGATATTTCTAATCATACAGAAGCCGAAACGTTGTGCGCGCCAGAATGAGAATACGTCGCGAAAAATGACTGTACCAAAGGGCGGGATAGCCTCTCAAAATAGCCTGCTATTACTACGATTCCGCGCGTGTTACTCTCCCTCCGTTCTCTGACAACGAGGATACCCGCCGTTGTCACCTTCCGGGCGGGCACCCTCGAGGAGGCAATTCTGCTATGCACGATACTTGGAAAGATATGTTCGTCATGGGGCTTCCCCTGGCGGAAAAGATCCTTCGGCCGATCATCGTTTATGCCTTCCTGGTGGTCAGCCTCAGGCTCTCCGGGAAGCGCGAACTCGTCCAGCTCAATCCGTTCGATCTGGTCGTCCTGCTGACCCTCTCGAATACGGTGCAGAACGCCATCATCGGCGAAGACAACAGTGTTTTGGGCGGAATCATCGGCGCTACTTCCCTGCTGGCCACCAACTATCTCGTCGTTCGCTTCCTCTACGATCACAGGAAACTCGACCAGTTGGTCGAAGGCAGAGCTGACGTTCTAGTCGAGAGCGGCAAGCTGCGCACGCAGAATTTGAAGAAAGAGCTTATTACCGCGCCGCAGCTCGAAGCGGCCGCACGGAAGCAAGGCTTCGATTCGCTCTCCGAAGTCGAACAATGCGTGCTCGAGCCCGGCGGGACGCTTACATTTCTCGGGAAGAAGCCAACCGGCGAGGACGTGCGCCACCAGGAATTGGTTGGGAAGCTAGAGCGTCTGACACAGGAAATCGCACTTTTGAGAGGTTCACGACCGCCGGCACGTGCTTAGTTTAATGAAGGAAGAAGCCTGTCGCCGCCAGGGCGATGCCCACGGTGCCGATGACCACGCCGCCGAACCAGAATCCCTTCCGCTTGGTCAGAAGCGTGATTGAGCAGATGACCAACCCTATTTCCAGAAGCGCCTCTCCTCCATCAAATCGATCGGCTTGGCGAACCGTCAAATCGCGCTCGTCTTCCAGATTCTTCGCCTCTTTGCTGACATCTACTTTGTCGCCTTCATAGTGCTCGACTTCTTTTACGTACTTCTCTTTCAGTTCTTCGCCCATCTCCTTGTTGAGTCGTGCCACCAGCTTAACCACGTCGGAGAATCCCTGGGCTTCGTGGAGGCGGACGCTCTTCGCCTGGTACTGTGTCCAGCGGCTGGCGGCCTGAGTTTCAAGGCGCAACCCTTCCGTGTGCGCCCGGTGACCGAGCAACGACGCACCGGCAACTAATATCGCCATAATCGAGATCGTAATCGACACGGGCAGGACCAACGGATGATCCTCGGACCCGTGATGACTCTCGGGAAGTTCGATACCCTCGCTCATCCCTCTACTCGCCTTCTCCAGGATCAAACCGCAGAATCAGAAGAAATGACCTGCAACGATTCGTGCGCCGCCGCCAGCGTACGGTCAATATCCTGGGAGGTGTGGGCGGCAGAAACAAAAGCAGCCTCGAACTGTGACGGCGCCAAAAATATGCCCCGATCTAGCATTTCGCGGAAAAACCTGGCGTATCGCTTGGTGTCGGAGCGCTTGGCATCCACGTAATTTCTTACCGGCCCCGGTGCGAAGAAAACCGTCGACAGCGAGCCGATGGCATTGATCTGCGCAGGAATTCCGGCATCTGCCAGTTCCGCGCGGAGACCAAAGACCAGCCGCCGCGCCAGTTGCGTCATCTCCTCGTACAACCCAGGCCTTGTGAGCTGTTTGAGAGCAGCAATACCAGCCCTCATCGCCAGCGGGTTCCCCGCGAGCGTGCCCGCCTGATACACCGGGCCGAGTGGCGCGACATTATTCATCAACTCGGCGCGCCCGCCATAAGCTGCCACGGGAACCCCGCCACCGATGATTTTTCCGAGCGTCGTAAGATCTGCTTCGACTCCTAGGAGTTCCTGCACGGACCCATTCTGCAGGCGAAATCCTGTGATCACCTCATCGACAATCAGGAGCGCGCCGTTCTTCTTAGTGATTTCATGCAATCCCTTCAAGAAACCCGTCTCCGGAGGAACTACTCCCATGTTGGCGGCGATGGGCTCGACAATGATGGCAGCGATCTTATCCTTGTGCTGGAGAAATACGCGTTCGACCGCTTGGAGATCGTTATAGGCTACGTTCAATGTCAACGCAGCCAGTGCAGCGGGCACTCCCGGGCATTCGGCAATTCCGAGCGTAGCGAGACCAGAACCGGCCTGCGACAGGAAACTGTCCGCGTGTCCGTGATAACAGCCCTCGAATTTGACGATAAAGTCTCGCTTCGTCACTCCTCGCGCCAGCCGCACAGCGCTCATCGTTGCTTCTGTGCCGCTGGAGACAAAACGAATCTTTTCAATGAAGGGAATCTCCCGTGTAATCAGCGTGGCAAGCTCAAGCTCCAGCTCGGTCGTCACACCAAAACTTGTGCCGCGGCGCGCCTGGTCGGCGATTGCCTCGCTGATGGCGGGATTCGCATGTCCTACGATCATCGCGCCCCAAGAGCACACAAAATCGAGCAGCTCGTTTCCGTCCGCGTCGTAGAGGTGTTGCCCGTTGCCGCGCTCGATGATCAGCGGCTCTCCGCCGACGGATCGGAACGCCCGGACGGGGCTGTTCACGCCGCCAACCAGCACCTTCTCGGCGCGCTCAAAAATCTCGCGCGAACGTTTGCGTTCGCGCTTCACTCGGGATTGCGCTGTACTCATGTTTTCTCGATTAAATTAACACGCCTTCAGCCAGCGTGCGACATCCTTGGCATGGTAGGTAAGAATAATGTCAGCTCCGGCGCGCTGGATGCACGTCAGGATTTCCAGGACAACTCGCTTTTCGTCCAGCCAACCCTTCTGCGCCGCCGCTTTGACCATGGCGTACTCTCCGCTGACGTTGTAAGCGCCGACCGGAACATCAAAGGCATCGCGGACTCGCCGGATAACATCCAGGAACGCCAGCGCGGGCTTAACCATCACCATGTCCGCGCCTTCTTCGAGATCGAGTTCCACTTCCTTCAACGCTTCCCGCGCATTAGCAGGATCCATCTGATAGCTGCGCCGGTCGCCAAACTGGGGAGCGGATTGAGCCGCCTCCCGGAAAGGCCCATAGAAGCCAGAGCAGTATTTCGCGGCATAAGCAAGAATGGCAATGTTCTCGAACCTGTGTTCATCCAGCGTTTCACGAATGGCCCCCACACGCCCGTCCATCATGTCTGACGGGGCAACGATGTCGGCGCCGGCGCGCGCGTGCGCGAGCGCCTGCTGGGCAAGAATCGTCACCGTGGTATCATTGGCCACTTCACCGTTCTCCACAACGCCACAATGGCCATGGTCCGTGTATTCGCAGAGGCAGACGTCAGTAATCACAAGAAGCTTCAGTTTCGCTTTGCGAACCGCCTCAATCGCGCGCTGGACCACACCCTGGGCGCTGAGCGAACTGGCGCCACGCGGGTCCTTGGACTCGGGCAATCCAAATAAAATTATCCCCGGAATCCCCAGCGACTCAACTTCACGAGCTTCTTCCACGATCTGATCGACCGACTGCTGATAGACACCGGGCATGGAACTGACTTCCTGGCGCACCTTTGTGCCCGGACACACGAACATCGGATAGATGAGACCCGCCGTGGTAAGGCGCGTCTCGCGAATGAGACCGCGCAGCGCCTCGCTACGTCGTAAGCGCCGCGGTCGATGAGTGGGAAAACTCATGCTCTCTTTGCTCCTGCCGGCGCCTGTTTCACGGTACCCGCAAAATGTTCTTCCAACGCTTCGACGACCGCCGCTGCCGTAGTGTCTCCTGCCACCACGGTGTGCCCGACACCCGCTTCGCGCAATGCGCTTGCGGTGACAGGTCCAACCGCCGTAATCGCCAGTTTATCTTGTAGAGCGCGCAGTTGCTCACCCCCAAACAGCTCAGCGAAATGTTGGACGGCCGATGGGCTAAAAAATAGAACCGCGTCCGCCGTACCCTTGGCTATCTGTCCTAAATTTCTTTGCTCCAGATCGGTTGGCCGAAGCGTGCAGTAGGCGATCACTTCCGTGACCTGCGCGCCGTGGCGCTTCAACGTCCGCGGCAAATCCGGATTTGCACGATCGCTCCGTGGCAAGAATACTTTCGCCTCGCAAAGCCGGCGCCCCAATTCCTCCGCCAGCGCCGCACCGGTGTGCGTCTCCGCAACATAGTCTACGGGAAGTCCAGCTTGCCGAGCAGTTGCGGCAGTTACAGGACCGACGGAAGCGATTCGCAGCTTGCTCCCTGCGTGAATCAGGCTGCGCTTCAGCGCTTCGGTGCGCTTCACCACCGCACGAACGGCTTGCGCGCTTGTGAAAATGATCCAATCAAACCGATGGATTTCCACGATCGCCGCATCGAGCGGTGCGAAATCTTCCGGGGCTGCAAACGCCACAAGCGGAAGCACCACAGGAATAGCTCCACGTTCGGCGAGTACCCTCGCCAGCGCTTCACTCTGCGCCGCCGAACGTGTTATCACAATTCGCTTGCCGGCCAAGGCGCTTGGAGATGCTTCAGGCACGCTGGCGGCTCACTTCTTCCAGAATCGACTGCGCGCCCGCCTCGATGAGCACCCGCGCCATGTGCTCTCCAAGTTGCGCCGCCTGATCCGGCGGAGAGGTGGCGCGCTGCTTCACGTATTGCACTCCGTCCACGGAACAAACGCACGCGTCGAGCAATAGTTCGCCGCGCTCGATGCGCGCCCACGCGCCCAGCGGGACCTGGCACCCGCCCTGCAATACCGCCAGGAGTGCGCGCTCCGCAATGATCGCCGTCCGAGTTTCGGCGTCGTCCAATGGCGCCAAGAGGTCTCCCGCTTCCGTGTCCTTCAACCGGCACTCCACCGCGATAGCCCCTTGCCCCACCGCCGGCATGCAGACTTCCGGCGAGAGCACCTCCGAAATCCGCTGGCTCAATCCGAGACGATCCAGGCCCGCTTTGGCAACCATCACCGCTTCATATTCTCCGCTCTCCACTTTTCTCAATCGTGTGTCCACATTTCCACGCAGGTCGCGGAGATCGAGGTCCGGCCGGAGGTGTTTCAACTGCGCTTGCCGCCGCAGACTGCTCGTTCCCACACGCGCTCCGTGCCGCAGATTCGCAAGCGTGGAGCCTACCAGGCAATCACGCACATCATCACGCCGGCACACCGCAGGAAACATGAGCCGGGAGGGAATGTCGGTCGGCACGTCCTTCACGCTGTGCACCGCAAGATCGATCGTTTCCTCCAGCAACGCCTCCTCCAGCTCTTTGATAAAAATTCCCTTGCCGCCAATCTGCGTCAACGGCGCTTGCTGCATCTTGTCGCCGCTGGTCTTGATGATGACAATTTCCGCTTCCATTCCGCTGGCAGCAAACAGTTTCTTGCGAACGGATTCCGCCTGCCATTTGGCAAGCATGCTGCCGCGCGTGCCAATCCGCAGGATTCTCACGTCTTCTCCCGGTTCGAAAGAAACAGATCGCGCAATGCCTCGACGTTTTGAATCTTCCGTCTGAGTTCTTTCTCGCCTCGCAAGCGTTCCGCCGGCCCCAGAAGCAGCTTCTCCAGCATCTCATCCATCAATTTTTCCAAGTGCGCGCGATCCGTCTCCGTCAGATGCTTCATCGGCTCCATGCGTGACCGGAGAAATGACGCACGTTCCTCCCGCATCTTCACGCGCAGTGCATCAACAAGCCCGACCAGCTCGACGCTCGCCTGCCAGGACAGGAATTTAGTGACATGCTCGTCGACGATGCCCTGAGCCCGGGGAACCTCGCTTTCACGAGCGTTGCGATTCTGCTGCACGATCTCGCTCAGGTCATCCGTGTTGTAAACGTAGACGTTGTAGAGCTCCGCCACGCTGGGGTCTATATTCCGGGGCACGCCCAGGTCCATCAGGAACAACGCGCGATTTCCGCGCACCGTCATCGCTCGCTCGACGATCTCGCGGCGCAGAACTGGTTCATCTGCGCTAACCGACGACACCACCACATCCGGCGATTGCAGAGCAGTATCCCACTCACCCCAGCCGACGACCTTTCCGCCGAACTGCTTGGCCAACTCGTCCGCGCGGTCCCGCGAGCGGTTCATCACCTGGAGCTGCGCGATCCCACGGTCCCGGAGTTGAGAGACCACTTGCTCGCTGATCGTGCCCGCTCCCAGTACCAGCGCCTTCCGCTCGTTCAGTTTTCCAAAAATGCGTTCTGCCAGTTTCACCCCGGCAGAAGCCACGGACATTGGCCGCGTGCCAAGCTCTGTTTCCGTGCGCACGCGCTTCCCGACTTCCAGTGCACCCTGGAAGAGGCGATTCAGCACGGGCCCTGTCGCGCCTTGCTCGTGCGCGAAACGATACGCTTCCCGCACCTGTCCCAGGATCTCCGCTTCGCCCAGCAGCATGGAATCGAGGCCCGCGGAAACTCGAAAGAGATGCCTCACGGCCTCGTGATCGTAGTGGTGATAGAGCGACACGCTGAGTATATCCGGACGCACCGAATGGAACTCGCTCAGAAACGTAGAAAGTCCCGGGGCACACTCATGCGAGGATTCCGGCGGCACGCCGTACACCTCGCTGCGATTGCATGTAGAGAGCACCAGCGTCTCTTCGAGAATCCCCCGCGCGCGCAGTTCTTCAGCCGCCCGCCGGGCCTGCTCGGCCGTGAAAGACACCCTCTCACGTACCTCAACGGGCGCGGTGCGGTGATTCAATCCGACAAGAACGATTTCCATACCGAGGTTCGATCGCTCCTAAAAGTAGCGGTGGCTATGCGAGAGATATAGATTTACGACCGTAAAGCTCAGCACCACAATCAAGAAATTGAAAATGCACAATCTTGAAGCCCGCGCCCCACGCCACGCCCCAGTGCCCGCCAGACGGAGGTAAAGCACATACAGCAGGAGCACGAGCAGCGTGACCACGTATTTCGGATCGTAAAACGAATATTCGCTGCTCAGCCGGTCCACCCAGACGAATCCCAATGCTGTTCCAATCGCAATGGAAACCAGCCCCACCAGAACGCTCGACTTGCTCATGCGCTCCAGCAATTCAAGCGGCGGCAACCGCCAGACCATGTTGCCAAGTTTGTGGTTTCGAAGCAGGCGTTCCTCTCCCAGAAAAATCAGGCTGAGAACAAAAGAGAGCGCGAATGCGGCATATGCGAGGATGCTCAACGTAACGTGAAACGCAAACGTGGCCCCGTGCGCCGCGGGCGGCGAAAGCCGGTCGGCCGGCGCAAGATGCGCGGCGAGAAAGAACGCCAAAATAAAGGGCATAACGAAGGCCCCGACAGATTGCTGCCGGTGATACAGCTCCAGGCCCAGATACGTCAGTGCTAGAAGCCAGCCGAAGAGCGACATGGATCCGTACAAGTCATGGTACGGAACCGTGTGCAAACCGCGGGACCTCTCCAAAAGCGCAAAATAGTGCGCCACCAGGCCCATCCCCAAGAACAGCGTGCCTAATCTACCCGTGAATTTCTTCCCCGTAGCCAGGAAGCGAACATACAGGCCAAAACTCAAGAGATAAGCAAGCCCAGTCAAAATAGGGAATAAATGATTCATTCTTTGTACCTGAGCCCCCGGCTCATCTGCCGCACCGAATTAAAAACCGCCCTTCTCCGCAGAACCCACCTGATTCCTCAACCTTTTGAGTATAGCCCACCCTTGCAGGCGCTAGCACAATTCGATACCGCCTTGGTACTCGTATCAGCAAGACCGGCTGGGATTTGCTATCCTTGAAGGGTCAGATGAAATATGACCCAACAAACGGCATCGATTAACCGAAAAGAGTTATTCCTTCGCGCCTGCCGCGGAGAAGCACTTCCGCGAGTTCCAGTCTGGATGATGCGCCAGGCAGGCCGGTATCTTCCTGAATACCGCGAAATCCGTGCAAAGCACGCATTCCTTGAGGTTTGCAAGACGCCGCAACTTGCGGTCGAAGTGTCCCTCCAGCCCTTTCGCAGGCTTGGGGTTGATGCGGTGATCGTTTTCTCGGACATTCTGATCCCCGCCGAAGCCATGGGCCTGCAGTTGGAACTCGGCGACGCCGGGCCAAACTTGCCGAATCCAGTGCGCTCCAAGGCGGATGTCGCCCGGCTCAAGATCTTCGATCCGGAGACGGAAACGGGCTTCCTGCCCGAGGCCATCCGGCGTATCGTGAAATCCGTCGGTCCCGAGGTTCCTGTTTTGGGTTTTGCGGGTGCTCCGTGGACTCTTGCCTGCTACATGGTGGAAGGCAAGACCAAGGAAGGATTCGCCACGGTAAAGAGTTTCCTCTACCACGAGCCGAAAACGTTCCGCGAGCTGCTCCATCGCATCGCTCAGGCAACGATTCCCTATCTGAAGGCGCAAATCGCGGCAGGGGCAACGGCAGTCCAGTTGTTCGATACCTGGTGCGGCGAACTGAATCTGCAGGACTACCAGGACTTCGCTCTCCCGGTCGTTCAGGAGATCATCGCGGGCCTCAGCGGCTCGATCCCCGTGATTTATTACACAAAAGCGTCTCAACATCTGCTCCCAGCCGTGGCGCGCTCCGGCGCGAATGTCCTCAGCGTCGATTGGCGCGTGGACCTGGCTGAGATTCGGAAGACGCTGGGTCCAAAAATCGCGTTGCAAGGCAATGTCGATCCGGCGGTCTTGTTTGGCCCTCACGAGAAAATTCGCGACGTAACTCTGGCCGCCGTTAATTCCCTCGGTGGCCACGGTCACATCCTCAACCTTGGCCACGGCATTTTGCAACATACACCGGTCGAGAATGCCCAGCTATTTATCGAGACGGGCCAACGAGCGCTGCTTCACCACGCAAGACCCGCTGCGCTGGTGCGGTAGGAGACGCCAAGCATGACACTCGCAGATCCAAGCCTGCAACAAATGAGCGGTGAGCTCCACGTCGGCGAGGAATTTCTCGCCAAGTACAATCGTCCGGGGCCGCGCTATACCAGCTATCCCACCGCGCCGGTCTGGAACGATGCTTTCGGTCCGGCCGATCTCGAAAGGGTGCACGAAGAGGCCGAGCGTGCCAGGACGCCCGTTTCGCTGTACATGCACATTCCCTTCTGTGAAAGTCTCTGCCTCTTTTGCGCATGCAACGTCGTCATCCAAAAGAACAAGAGTGTCGCGCCACCCTATCTTGACGTGTTGAAGCGGGAGATGGAACGCGTTAGCCGCAGCGTCTCGAAGAATCGTCCCGTGGTCCAGTTCCATTGGGGCGGGGGCACACCGACGTACCTGACGCCCGAACAGATCGAGGACCTGTTCGCATTTACGAAAGAGCATTTCCATTTCGACCGCGACAGTGAAATTGGCATCGAGGTCGACCCCCGTGTGACCTCCCGCGAGCATCTCGAGACTCTGCGCAAGCTCGGCTTCAACCGTCTTAGCATGGGCATTCAGGACTTCCATGCCGATGTGCAAGAGGCGGTGCACCGCATCCAGCCCTACGAAATGACGCGCGACCTGCTCTTCGCCGCGCGCGATCTCGGCTTTGATAGCATCAACGTCGATTTGATTTACGGCCTTCCCTACCAAACGGCGGACACTTTTGCCCACACCGTGGATCAGATTCTTGGACTCGCCCCGGATCGCATTGCCCTATTCAGCTACGCGCACGTGCCGTGGTTGAAGAAGCAGCAAGGCTCCTTCGCCGCGCATCTCCCTGAAGGCATGGAAAAATTTGAGATCTTCCGCGTGGGCCTGCTCAAGTTTCTCGAGGCCGGCTATCTCTACATTGGCATGGACCACTTCGCGAAGCCTGGGGACGAGCTGGCCGTTTCGCAACAAAACCGCACGCTTCACCGCAATTTTCAGGGCTACACCACCAAAGCGGGCGCCGACCTCTACGGCATGGGCATCACCGCCATCAGCGGCATTCAAGACGCCTATGCGCAAAATTACCGCGATATTCCTTCCTGGGAAAAGGCCGTGGCCGAACGGGGCCTCGCTACCATGCGCGGCTATCAGCTTTCGAACGAGGATCGTCTGCGCCGCACCGTCATCAGCCGCCTGCTGTGTCATACCATCGTGATCAAGGACGAGATTTCACGCGAATTCGGCATCGATTTTGACCAGCATTTCGCCGAAGAGCTTCGCCGCCTTGAACCATCCCGCCAGGATGGCCTCGTGCTCCTCGAGCGCGGCGAAATTCGCGCCACCTGGCTCGGCCGCATCTTCATCCGCAATCTGGCCATGGTTTTCGACCCGTATCTCGAAAAACAGCAGCTCATCGCCAAGCCGCTCTTTTCGAAAACTCTCTGATCCCACGAAGGTGCTCACATCTCCGTGACCCGTCATGTCCCAGCACTGGTGGTCGGCGGTGGCATCTCCGGCCTCGTCTGCGCCTACACTCTGCGTAAAGCTGGGATTGGGGCACAACTGGTCGAGGCCTGTCCCCGTCCCGGCGGTGTCATCAGCTCCGTAGCGCGCGACGGTTTCCTCCTGGAACGCGGCCCCCAAAGCTTTAGCGGCACCATCCAGATCCATCAGCTTTGCGCGGACCTCGGAATTTCTGACCAGGTCCTTCATGCCCCGCCCCGTGCACCGCGATACGTACTGATCGACGGCGAGCTCCGGCCCGTGCCCCTTAGTCCTCCCGCGTTTTTTATGAGTTCCCTCATCGATGGCTCGACGAAATGGGCCCTCTTCCGTGACATCCTCGGGAAAAGTATTCCTCCCAATGCTGACGAATCCGTTGCTGCCTTCGTCCGCAGAAAATTTTCACCACAGCTTCTCGATCGCCTCGTGGGGCCTTTCGTTTCCGGCATCTACGCAGGCGATCCTGAGCGGCTCAGCGTTCGAAGCGCGTTCCCACAACTCTACGAAGCCGAAAAGACTGCAGGCAGCATCATTCGCGGCATGATTCGCCTCGCAAAATCCAAGAAAGGCCCTCGGGAGCGTCCCACCCTGCAATCCTTTCGCGAAGGCAGCGAAACGCTTGTGCGCGCGCTGGCGAATAAACTCGGCACGGCGCTGCTTACCCAAACAAGCGTTACAGGAATCTCTTGCCAAAAGGACGGTTCGTTCGATGTCCGCCTGGAAAGCCATGGCGGCGGCGAATCTGTTTCCACTAGATCTTTAATCCTAGCGACTCCCACTGACGTCACTGGGAGGCTTCTCTCCCGGCTCGATTCGTCATTCGAAACACTGCTGAGTTCCATCGACTACGCTCCCGTCGCCGTAGTCTCTCTGGGTTATCGCAAAAAGGATGTCGGGCGCTCTCTCGATGGCTTCGGCTTCCTTGTGCCTCGCTCCGCCCGGCTCCGCGTCCTCGGTTCAGTCTGGAACTCGTCGCTTTTCCCCGGCCGGGCGCCGGCAGGAAATGCGCTTCTAACGAGTTTTGTGGGAGGCGCAACCGATTCAGCAGCTGCGACGTTGGAGCCTCAAGAACTCGCTAGCCTCGTCCACCGTGAAATCTCGCCTCTGCTCTTCATCGAGAGCGCGCCTATCTTTTCAAATGTCACCCTTTGGCCGCGCGCCCTGCCGCAGTACAACCTCGGTCACGCCGACCGCTTGGCGGCGGTCGCAAAGGTTTGCTCGCGCTTCCCGGGCCTCTTGTTGACCGGTAATTATCTGCGAGGGCCTGCCGTTGGATCCTGCGTCGATCAGGCCTTGGCCGTTGCCGAACAAGTACGCGAGCGCCGCCCCTAATAAATGTTTGGCCACCCGCAGGGGCGCAGCATGCTGCGCCCCTGCTTGGCAACCGACACCGATGTGAACTCAGTTTCCCGGCCTTTCGCTTACCACCGAACTCATTGAGAGCATCGCTCTCCAAACCTCTATTCCCCTCTTCTCGCGTCCGCACCGTATCTCAGCGCCAAGCGCGTCTTCCGCCGCTCCGCTGCTTCCCGGTATCGCCGTCGCTCCCCTGCTGTTTTCAGGATCAGTGGCGGCACCGGCTTGGGCATCCGGGTGTGCTCGTCAACCGCCACAAACGTCACATACGCCGTCGTCGTATGCTTCCGCTCTCCGGTCATCGCATTCTCTGAATAGACCTCGACGCCCACCTCCATCGAGGTGCGGAACACTCGATTGACCTGCGATTTCAAGTTCACAATTTCACCAAGATTCACCGCATTGCGGAAATCGATGTAGTCCACCGACGCCGTGACCACATAGCTGTTCGAATGCCGGTGCGCCGCCAAAGCAGCGGCCATATCAACAAGGTGCATCACCTGTCCGCCAAGAAGCTTTCCCAGTGGATTCGTCTGCGCCGGCAGTACGATTTCCGTCATCTCTGACCGTGACGCGCTGACCGGTTTCCCCCGCAGCTGCGTTTCAGGTCCTTGCTCGCTTCCGGTTTTCCGCTTCATTCGAACCCCTTGCCCCTGCGCGTAGTTGGATGCCGCCGGCGCCACCCGTATAATACGAGACGCCACCATGACGGAACAAAAGAAAACCCGCCGCCAGATGCTGGAAGAGTTCGTTGCCAAGAAGCCCGATGACGCTTTCTCTCTTTACGGGCTCGCTATGGAGTGTATGAACAGTGGAGACCCCGCCGCAGCCGCCGCCCACTTTCGAGCGCTCCTCGAACGCAATGCCGATTACATCCCCGCTTATCTCATGTACGCCCAACTCCTCGCCCGCGAATCCCGCACGAACGAAGCCAAGCAGATCCTCTCAACTGGCATCGCCGCCGCCGCGAAAAAAGGTGATCAACACGCCAGCTCCGAAATGGAAGCCCTCCTGACCGAACTCTCCTGAATAGCTTACCAGTCAACTTAGCAGGGTGAATTGCTGTAGGAAGGGACTGTGGGGCTCGGCGTTTTCCGAGAGTGTGAGCCTACACACCGGCTGCGGATGCCCGCTCGTCTGGCTGCTTTGCCGGAGCCAGCACGATCAGGGCTACACCGATGATGCCAAGCACAGCCACGGCGATCAGCAGTTCTCCGCGTTCCTGCGCCTTCTGGAATGCCATCACCGCCATAACAGCGGCGTGAGCGAAACTCGACCATGCGGTGAAGGCGATCAGGCTGCGATTTGCCGAAGGGTTGCGCACTGCTATCAGCAGGAAAATGCCGAGCGCAACATAGAGGCTAAGCATCATAACCTCGGCATACATCGACTGGTTCGCGTGCCATAAAGAATCCGTCACGGGATAAACGCCAGCCGAAAAAAGCAATCCCACCAACACCAACACAATCTTTAGCGTCCGTCCTCGATTCATATTGCCTCCTCTTAAATTACGTAATACGCAAAAGACAGTTACACCCTTATAAATAACACCATGCGGCCGCCGAGTTTCGCGACAATTCGGTTGTCGGAAATGATTTGGCCGGTGAGCGATGAGGAGTCCGCCACCAGGCGCTCATCTTAGGTTGCTGCAACGCGGCAAGTCAACGAAGAGAAATAACTTGCGGTTTAAGCGTGCCCCCCCCTTTCTATTCGGCAACGGCACTCGCTTCGACAACTAGGAATTGAGCGGCGGTCGCTGGAAACCAGTCACGAGTCACCAATCGTTCCTCTGGTATCATGTTTCCTGCGACCCATGCGGCCTGAACGAATTCCTCTGTTTCCTCTGAACGTCGTCCTTCTTCCCGGCGCAGACCTTCCCCTGCATATTTTCGAGCCGCGTTACCGCGAAATGGTGAAAAACTGTCTCGAAGAAAAGTCGGAATTCGGCATGCTTCTTTCTCTTCCGAAGGGTGTCGCGCGAGTCGGCTGCACCGCCGAAATTGTCGACGTCGTAAAACGCTACGAAGATGGCCGCATGGACATTCTCACTGCCGGCCGCGCTCCCTTTCGTGTGGTGGAAGTCGTCACCGAAGACCCGCTTCTGGAAGGCCACGTCGATTACCTGGAGGACCGGGAGACTTCCGCCAATCCGCGCGTCCAGCGCGAACTCGTCGAACTCTTCGAAGCCTGCCACACCCTGATCTTCGACGACTATCCAAAGAATCTCCAAGCCGCCTCACCTGAGGAACTCTCTTATCTCGTTGCCGCCACGCTGCCGATGGATTTATTGTGGAAGCAGCAAATCCTGGAGCTTCGGTCGGAGGCGGACCGCCAGGAGCGCCTGGTAGCGTACCTCCGTGAGTGGGCCCCGCATCTACAGAAGTCAGGGGCCATGCGCCAACGCGCTGGTGGTAACGGACATGGTCTGAATTAGTTTGGTGTGGTGCGGTCCCCGGCCCAGGCGGGGACTGCGGAACGGGACCGAAATGACGTCAAGCACATCGATGCAATCTTCAGCACATTCCAGACCGCGCACCCTGGGCGACCTAAAGCGCATTCCCGATTTTGATCCCCGCGGCGCATCCCCCTCCGTCAAGGATGAAATCCGCCGCAATCTGCTTCGTGCCATCGAAAAGGGCGAAACGCTTTTCCCCGGCGTCCACGGCTACGAAGACACCGTCGTCCCGCAAATCGTCAACGCCCTGCTCTCTCGCCACAATTTCATTCTTCTCGGCCTGCGCGGCCAGGCCAAGAGCCGCATTCTACGCGGCTTGACCAACCTATTGGATCAGGAGATGCCCGTCGTTGCTGGCTGCGAAATCAACGACGATCCCTTGAAACCCATCTGCCGAGCTTGCCGTGAAAAAATCGCCGCCGACGGCGACAATACTCCCATCTCCTGGATGCCCCGCGAGAATCGCTTCGTCGAAAAACTCGCCACACCCGACGTCACCATGGCCGACATCATCGGCGACGTCGATCCCATTCGCGCCGCTCGCGGCGGACGCGATCTCTCCGACGAACTCACCATCCACTACGGCCTTCTCCCGCGCGCCAATCGCGGCATCTTTGCCATCAATGAGCTCCCCGACCTCGCCGGAAAAATTCAGGTCGGGCTATTCAACATCATGCAAGAAGGCGACATTCAGATTAAGGGCTATCCCCTGCGCCTCCCGCTCGATGTTCTCCTCGTTTTCACCGCCAATCCCGAGGATTACACCGCGCGCGGAAAAATCATCACGCCGCTGAAAGACCGCATCGGCGCCGAGATTCGCACCCATTATCCCGTCAGCCTCGAAGAAGGAATGACCATCACGGCGCAGGAAGCCTGGGTGGGCCGCGATTCCGGCAAGAAGATCGACGTCCCGCACTACTTACGCCAGGTCGTGGAAGAAATTGCCTTTCAAGCTCGTGAAGACAAGCGCGTCGACCGCCGCTCCGGCGTCAGCCAGCGTCTCCCCATTACTACTCTTGAAAGCCTTGTCAGCAGCGCCGAGCAGCGCGCCGCTCGCAACGGCGAAAAGTCAGTCGTAGCCCGTGTCGCCGATGTTTACGCCGCCCTGCCCGCCATCACCGGCAAAATGGAACTCGAATACGAAGGCGAACTCAAGGGCGCGGACACCATCGCCCGCGAACTCATTCGCACCGCCGTCGGCCGCGTCTTCAGTAAGCATTTCACCGATATCAACTTTCAGCCCGTCATCCAATGGTTCGAACTGGGCGGCGAACTAAAGCTTCCGGATCTGGCAACCACCAGCGAGCGCCATCATCAGCTAGCGAAAATTCAAGGCCTGATGGAGCACATCGGCAAACTCGGCGTTCAGGATCGCAGAGACTCCGGCGCCGCCGCGGCCGCCGCCGAAATGATCCTTGAAGGTTTGTGGGCCCATCGGCGCATCGGCCGCAGCGAAGAGCGCGGCTATTACGCCGAAAAGCCCAAACAACCCGATCAGCGCGAACGCGAAACTCCCGGCCGCCCACCGCGCCGCCAATTCAACTGATGCCCACAGTGCACAATTCCGCCGCTGTTTGTAGGGCCCGCCTTCTGAGGCGGGCCGCTTCTTGCGCACGCAACGTGCGCCTTGCGATCACGGCGCTTTCTCTCTTAACTTTCGACTTTCAACTTTCGACTTTCAACTTCTTAAGGCCCACCCCATGAAATTCATCCGCTACGGCAAATACGTCGGCGAACCCGCCGACGCCATCGACCTCGAAGAACTCATCAAGCGCCTCGGCGATTTCTTTCTCCAAAGCGGTTTCGAGTCGCAATACTACGGCGTCTCTCAGATGGATCCCGAGCGCTCCATGGAAGCTCTGCGCGAAGCCATCCTTCGCGCCCTCCAAGAAGGCGACCTGCTTCCCGAAGACGCCATGAGCGACGAACTCCGCAAAATGCTCCGCGATCCCGGCGCCTTGAACAGCCAGGCCGTCAACGATCTCCTCGATAAACTCACCGAACGCCTCGCCAACGAAGGCTTCATCAATCCCCAGCAGCCTCCGCAAGTCACGCCGCCGCCGCAAACTTCCGCCCGCGGCCAACTCGGCGATCCGCAAGACCGCCAGACCGAAGCCCGCTTCGAAATCACCGACAAGACCATCGATTTTCTCGGTTTCAAGACCCTTCAGGATCTGCTCGGCTCTCTCGGTCGCAGCAGCTTCGGCCGTCACGACACCCGCGACCTCTCCACCGGCGTCGAATCCGGCGGCGCCTCACGCCACTACGAATTCGGCGACACCCTCAACATGGACATCAGCGAAACGCTTTTCAACGCCGTCCGCCGCGAAGGCGCCAAGGTCCCCATCGAGATGACTTACTCCGATCTCATGGTCCACCAGTGCGAGTACCAAAGTTCCTGCGCCACCGTGGTCCTTCTTGATTGCAGCCACAGCATGATTCTCTACGGCGAAGATCGCTTTACGCCCGCCAAGCGTGTCGCCATGGCGCTCTCGCATCTCATTCGCACGCAATATCCCGGCGATACGCTGAGCCTCGTCCTCTTCCATGACTCCGCAGAAGAAGTCCCCCTCAGCGAACTGGCCCGCGTCCAGGTCGGCCCGTATTACACCAACACCCGCGAAGGCCTTCGTCTGGCCCAACGCATCCTCCTCCGCCAAAAAAAAGACATGCGCCAAATCGTCATGATCACCGACGGCAAACCTTCGGCCCTCACACTCGAAGACGGCCGCATCTACAAAAACGCCTTCGGTCTCGATCCCTTCGTCGTCGGCCAAACTCTCGAAGAAGTAAACAAGTGCAAGCGCGCCGGCATCATGATCAACACCTTTATGCTGGCCAGCGACTATTCCCTCGTCCACTTCGTCCAGAAGATCACCGAAATGTGCCGCGGCAAAGCCTACTTCACCACTCCCTACACCCTCGGCCAATATCTCCTCATGGACTACATGTCCCGCAAAACCAAACAAATCCACTGATCTCTCTCCGCTTGCCGATCCGGCCATTTCTCTCTTCGATTTCTCCGTGAACTCTGTGTTCTCTGTGCCCTCTGTGTTAAGTCCTTTTCTTGAATTTAACTCTTATCTTTCAACCTTTAACTCTCAACTCTCGGCTTCCCTCCCCTGCCTTTTTCCCTTCCCAAAAAAACCTGTTACCATTTCCCTCTCATGCCCCTCCAGCGCTGTGCCACCTGCGGCAAGGAATTCGAACGCGACTTCGGCGATTCGTCCTCATCCCTCCATTGCCCCGTCTGCGCCCAGCAACTCGTGCAATCCACTCGGGCCTCGCTGCCCCCGCCCCGGGACACACTCTCGCCCGGTTCATTCCCCGTGACCGTCGCACTCATCGCTGCGAGCGTGTTGGTGTTTGCCATCATGGTGCTCCGCGGAGTCTCCGCCTTCGATCCCACTCCGCAACAAGCCATCTCTTTCGGCGCAGATTTTGGCCCGCTCACGCTCAACGGCCAGTGGTGGCGCCTCGTCACCAGCATGTTCGTGCACTTCGGCCTGATTCACCTCGGCCTCAACATGTGGTGCCTCTGGAATCTTGGCCGCGCGGCCGAGCGCCTCCTCGGCCGCTTCTCCTATCTTCTCGTCTACCTCGTCAGCGGCATCTTCGGGAGCATCGCCAGCGTTTATTGGCATCCGCTCGCTGCCGGGGCTGGCGCCTCGGGCGCCATCTTCGGACTCGCAGGCGTGCTCGTTTCTTTCGTCTATTTGAAGAAGACGCCCGCACATCTCCAAATCAACAGCAAAATGCTCGGCAGCCTCGGCACTTTTATCGCTTACAATTTGGTATTCGGAGCGGCCATCCCCGGCATAAGCAACGCCGCCCACATCGGAGGGCTTGTCATGGGACTCGCCGTCGGCGCGCTCCTCCCCTCCGCGTCGGCATCCGAATCCTCGCGCCGCACCCGCCTCTCCCTCGTCCTCGCTTTCTCCGCGATTGTGCTGTTCGCTTCCGCCGTCGCCACCAAACGGCTCCGCGCCGGCGTCAGCGAGCTTGCCTCCATCCAACAACTCATCGCTGGCGGAAACAACGATGAAGCCTCACCAGATTGCAGCAACTAACCACACGTGAGCCACACCTGGCTCCAGCGCAGGACATGCTCTCGATCATGTATTTCAGGAAAACCGCTACCCCGAAGCCATCGCCGCCGCGAGGGCGTTCGCCGGTGGGATACCTTGTCGATGGTAAGGGATTCCTCATCGACCGCTTCGGTGCGACGATTCGCACCGAAGCCCGTACGCTACCGGGTAGGCGCTTGCTCCTTGCCTTGAGAAACGCATGCTCAAATCGTCGCGTGGTATCTCCCCACCCTTCCCTTTCGACTTTCAACTTTCGACTCTCAACCCCGTCCTACGATACACTTTGCCGATGGGAATTCTGCGGCGGCTTTCACGCTGGATGGGAAAACAGGACCACATGACGCACATCGTTGCCGGAAACATCGCTCCGGGATTTTCTCTGAAAGCCCTCGACAACAAGGAATACTCGCTCAACACCCTGCTGGAGCGCGGCCCCGTCGTAGCCGCCTTCTTCAAAAGCTCCTGCCCCGTGTGCCAATTCACATTTCCCTTCCTCGAACGCCTCTACAAACGTTATGCCGGCGACGGCGTAACGTTTCTCGGTATTTCCCAGGACGACGCGCAATCAACAACGAAATTTGGGAAAGAATGCGGAATAACGTTTCCGATCCTGATCGACGACGAAAACGGCTACCTGGTCTCCAACGCCTACGGCTTGAGCAACGTGCCCACGATTTTTCTCATCGATACCGGCGGCACGGCCAAGGTCAGCAGCATGGGCTTTGACAAGAAAGACTTGGAAACGATTGCCGCGCATCTTGCCGAGCGCAAAAAGATATCTCTGGCGCCGCTATTCCGCCCCGACGAGGTAGTCCCTGCCAACAAACCGGGATGAAGCTCGAAAAATTAGGCCCGGTCGGGCCTGAAGAATTTTGAAGTAAGGAGCCTATCTCGTACTCAGCGTAGCGAACGTGCTCCCGCTTTCCGAAAGAAGGAAATGCAATTACGATGTATTTGCTGCAAAAACGCGGATGGAATTCATTCGAGTTCGGTTTCGAGCGATTGTTTCTTGTGCTTCGCCGGCCGCTTCCGTTTGTCAGGAATGACGCGGGTAACGGCCGGTGCAATTCCGGAATTCCGCGCCGCTCGCCGCGCTTCTGTTGCTTTGTCTAAAATCTTCTTCCGCTTTTTCATCCCGGCCTCAGGCCGGGATTTTAGCGGAATTAGAAATTGAAGGATACCTGCAAATCGATGCGGCGATTGGCCGTCGAAGAAGAATACGGTCCGCCGGCAAGCCCGTTGGCTTGGCCGAAGAGCGGCGAACTCAAGTTGCCGATGGGAGTGGCGAGATTGACGTTATTGAAAACGTTTCGCGCGTTAACGCTGAGCGTCAAATTGTAGCGATTATTGTTCGCACCGCCGCCATCCATGCCGCGGCCGCCGAAACCGCCGCCACCACGCGGACCTCGGTCGCCCGGGCCACCTGGGCCGCGACCAAATGTGCCGCCCGCACCAGCCCCCCCGGCGCCCGCGTTTGCTGCTTCCGCTTTTTTGCCAAAGCCGAAAGTCTTGCTCAGGCGGAGATTGAGAGAAAAGCGGCCTGCGCTGGTCAAGGAATCAATAGGAACGATGGTTTCGCCCATCTGGGGAACGAGATCAAACGACCCGTATTTGTTAGTGACCACGTTTTGCGGATTGGACTGGCTGTTGGCGAACCCCGGACGATCGTTGAAGACCGAATCGCCATTCAGATCCTTCCCTGTGGTGATATTGAAAGGGATTCCTGAGCTGGCGATCAGAAATGGACTCAACCGGAAGTTGTAGGGCAAGCCCATCGTGCCACCGAAAAATACGCGGTGGCGAATATCAAACGGTGCACGGCCGTAGTCTAGACTGATGTCGCTGCCCGTTGAAGGAAAACTGCCTGCTCCGGAAGCATCGCTATTGGCGTAGTTCAGCGTGTAATACCCGAAGAGGGAAAGCTTCGTGCCCATGCGGACGCTGCTGTTGATGATCAGCTGGTTCTGCTTGAAGACGCTTTCTGACTGATATTGGTAAACGTTTTCGGTGTTGCCCAGCGGATGTGGCGCGGTCGCAGGATCGCAAGGAATGGTCGTGCAAATCGGCGCGTTGATATTCTCGGTAAAAAACTGGTGCACACCGCGGGATGTCAAATAGGTGACCGAGAGATTGACGACCTTCGTGAGCTGGCGCTCGAGGGTCACGCCAGTTTGCATCGTATAAGGCGTGCGGAGATTCGGATTCGGTTGATAAAGAGTCGGTGCGGCGGTGCTCATCAGCTTGAGAGCCGGGAGGGCCGGAGTATCTTTCAAATAAAATTGCGGGTTAGCGACGTCGAATTGCATCTGCGTGATGTTGTTCAGACGCTCTTGCTGCAACACGAGGTCGTAGGAGAAGCGGTCGTAAAAGATGCCAAAACCCGCGCGCAGCACAGTCTTGGGAGACTTCTTTCCACTTCCATCAATGCCCCAGGCGAGGCCGAGACGCGGCGCAAAATCGGCATGGTCACCGATGTTGTTTTGACTTTCGTAGCGCAGTCCGTAGTTGAGGGTGATATTTGGTTTGATGCGCCAATCGTCCTGAGCGTATAGGCCGGAATCAAAATAAGTCACACCGGCAAGGGCGCTACCGATGGTGATCGAGTACTGACTCGCACCCCCACCCCCAGCGATAATTTGCGCCATCGACATTCCTTGCCTAAGACCTTGCACGGTTGTTTGATACGCCTGAATGCCGCTGAAATTGAATCTGCCGTTGAAGTTGGACCTCGACTCGTTCGAATCGTGATTGACACGCAGCCTGGCGCCGAACTTCAGGAAGTGTTTGCCAAGCGACATCGAGGTGTAGTTTTGCACCTCGTATCGATCAAGAATGTCGTTGCTAAGCCCACTGCTGTTGCCGCCGTCGACAAAGCCCGCTTGCACGGAAATGGTCGGAGTCGTGTCTTGCGGCGTTTGGCCGCTAGTCTCGCGGACGAACCTGAAACGAGTTTCATTGATTGTCTTGGCATTCACAATCTGGGTGTCGCTGAGCTGGAATTGGTGTTCGGTATTGAGTTGATTGAAGGCGAGCGACGGGAGATTGAATTGACCAATGCCGTTGTTGGTTTCATTTTCGCGTTCGAACTGATAGCGCACGGTGAGGGTGTTGCTGGCGCTGACTTGATAGTCGATTCTTGGACTGAGGTTCGTGCGTGTGCGTGGATTGTTGACCGCGTCACTGAATGGAACGATGGCGAAGGTCGTCGGATCAACGATCTGGGCGCTGACGACGGACAGCTCATTGATATCGCGGCGCTCGAGATTGAAGAAGAATGAGGCCTTCTTGCTAACGAGCGGGCCGCCGATCTCGCCGCTGAATTGTCTGGAGCTGTAGCCAGGCGGCTGACTTCCCGCCGGGATGATTTCGAACGGGTTGCGTGAATTGAACGCAGAAGTGTTTCCGGTCAAGGAAAGTTGACCGTGAAACTGATCCGTGCCTGGTTTGGTGAGGATTTCGATCCGGCCATAACCCAACCTATCGTATTCGGCGGAAAACGGATTCTGATTGATGCGTATTTCGCGAATGGAGGCCTTAGGCGGGAGCGTGCCGCCTGTAAAACCATCGATGTAAATCTGGCCGCCGTTAGGGCCTGCAGAGGGGCCAGCGAGTGTTTGAAGTTCGGATTGCAGCTCGTCGGGATCATCCGAAAGCGCTTCGAGGTCCTTGCCTTGCATGACCACCATTCCGGCGTTGTTCGAAGGAGCAATATCGACCCTCGTGGAGGAATCCGAAACCTCCACTTTTTGCTCCTCCATCTGGATGAGCAGGCCAACGTTCAAGCGTTGTGTCTGCCCGGCGAGGATCCGGACATCTTCCTGCGTGAAAATGGCGAAGCCCTTCGCGACGGCCTTCACAGCGTATGTGCCCGGAACCAGTCCTTTGAATTCGTAGAAGCCGTCCCGATTGGTGGTGGTGTCCAGTGACGCTCCGCTTGCGTTGGTCAGACGGACGGCCGCTTTTGCGATCACTCCGCCGGAGGGGTCCGTGACGACGCCATTCAGTGCGCCAGCAGGAGTCTGCGCATCCAAATTCCCGGCAATCGGAGAAATCGACATAAGAAAAACCAAACTCAAAAGAACAACTCGAACGGGCCGAAAACTCATCAGATCTCCTGAGCAAATATCTTTATTTAAGACTGCCGGTTTAAGACTACCCTGCATTACGGTGTGGCCGCTTCCCCGCCGCCTCCGTTGTTGAGGCTCCATGGCGAAAGAATTGTGGACGAATTGCTTTTAGGGGAAGCCTCCAGAATGGGCTCAACTCCACCAAGCATGGTGATCACAGTGGAGACGCCGTTCGCCTCGCCCTCGGTAGCCACAACCATGACGGCATCGCCCTTCTGCAAGTCCGCCAGTGTGGCGGCGAGCATACGGTTAATCATCTGTTGCAGATCAGCAGTGCCCCCGCCGCCGGGCCTTCCCATTCCGCCGGACCCGCCAGACTCCGAGCCGCCGGATGGCGGACCACTGGGTTTAGGGGTTTGCCCCGCATTCGCAGTTGAGCCAGCGCCACTCGGAGTGGGCGCGGACGACTGTCCTTCGGTTGAAGTTCCTTTCAGACGCATGGCGATCCGCTGCGCCATTGGCGCAGGAAGTTTTCGCAATTGCGACTCCGCCGTGATCCTCACAGTGATGGATTTCTTCGAAACCAGATCCTGGACAGTGATGGTGCCCGCGGATGCGTCAAGCGCGGAAATCGTGCCGGCGAGATTTCGAAACGTGCCGGAGACGATTTCATCGGCAGCGAGTTCGCTGCCATCGGCGCTGCGAGTGCCGCGAGCGCGAAGCTGGTCGCCCGGCTTGATCTGATCGAGTGGAGCGGGCTTCGCGTCATCAAACTTCACAGAATCCGAAGCATACCGGCGCAGGATGGTGTCCTTGGAAAGATGAACGGCAACGCTCTTTTTTTCGCCGGCAGAAGGCAAGGCAACGCTGATCGTGTTGCTGGCCGCATTGACGCCATTTACCAGTCCTCCGAAGCCGTGTTTTTGCCATTCTTCGCGGTCGCGCGATTGTTTTTCAGCGATGTCCGCTTTCTTCATGGCGATAATCGACGCGGCCACAACGGATTTTCCATCCTCGGCAAGCTTGCCGCGCACAAGAATGCGGTCGCCGGGTTGAACGTCCGCCAGCTTGATAGGCGTGGCCTCCTTCAGGTCCTTTTGCCCGGGCGCAATTCGAACGAGTTTCGTGGCGTCTTGGACTTGAACGGTCACGTCGCTTCCCGCATCCGTCGTCAAAGTTATGGCATTGCCCGAGATCGACTTAATTGTTCCGACGGGCCTCGCCGCGGCGGGAGTTTGCGAGGACTGCTGCCCCGCTTGGGCCTGGGGAGACTGAGAATCTGCGCCACTTCCCGCGCTGAAACTCAGGCAAATCGCTGCGATCAACAATGCTGATTCACGAACAGGCCTGTTCCAAAACACCATCTCGATGCCTCACCCCGCTATTTGTCTACTCTAGTCCTGATGACGACTGCTTGCACCGATTCCCGTGCCACCCAAACTAGGGATTCAGGTCAGGTATTAGACGTATTCAGGGGTGAAAATCGTTTCACCGACAGGTTTTTTCCCGCAGAAATGCGGGTCGCTATCGGTCAGCGGCTCGATGTCTTCGAAGGTGCGACTAGTCAAACAATCCGCGACTACGCGACACTCACAATCACTTCGCGCCACGATGCCGCAATTTCATTGGAAGCGAATGATTCGCTCACTTCCTCATCTACGATACACAGCTGGGGCAGATCACGGCCTCAAAACTCTGGCTGAAGCGATCTCGCCATTTCCAGCGTGACGCGCTGCTTGCGGCGATACGAGATGTTCGCCATGTGGGCTGCGATCGCCGAGCGATGGCCAATCTCAACGGACGCATTGGGGGTCTTGCGGGTTCGCACGCAATCGATCCAATTGGCCATATGGTTCTGATTCGGAGTTTCTCCAATGAGTGCCGTCCCATCATGCCGGTTGGCCTTCTCAGGATAATAACGAGTGCCCTCTGCAGACTTTCCGGTCACCATGTCGGTTGCTCCGGATATATGTTCGATGGTGCCGTCACTCCCGAGCAGGCGCTCGCCCAAGCCGTAATGACTGTTGCTGAAAGTGGACTGCCACGTGACAACTGTTTCTGCGGGATATTCGAGCGTTGCCACGATCGTGTCCGGCACCTGGCGACCGTCTTTCTCCGAAAACACCCCCCCTGACATATACGCTGCGCTAGGCTCGGGAAGATCCAGAGCGGTCATGATCCAAGCGATTTGATGGACCATGTTTTCCGTCACATTTCCGCCTGAAAACTCCCAGTACAACCGCCAGTTGATAAACTTGAAGGGATCAAATTCGCGATCGGGGCGCCCGTTCAGGAAAGCTTTCCAATTAATGTTTTGCGCGGTGCAGTCCGGGGGTACCTTGCGCACCCACTGACCTTTGCCGTGCGGAGTGTTGCGGCTCATCCAGGACTCCACTTGGGTAACTTTTCCAACAATTCCGTCCTTGATCCACTTCCGCACGTCGGCGAGTGAGCCGGAACTTTCATGTTGCAAGCCGATTTGCACCACGCGGTCGGATTTCCTCGCTGCCGCCAGGCATTCCTCCGCCTCCGGAATGGACCAAGTCATTGTTTTCTCGGAATAGAGGTCCTTGCCGGCTGCAAGCGTATCCAGAAAATGCCGCGCATGGATGTGCAGCGGGCTCGCTACGATGACCGCGTCGATGTCTTTCATGTCGAGCAGCCGCCGGTGATCGTCAAGGGTCTGAATGCCGGGCGCCATCTGCTTGGCTTCGTCACGGCTTCGCGTGTAAACGTCGGCGATGGCCACGAGTTGGGCGCTCGGAACCCCGAGCACCTGTTTGAGCAATTCTTGTCCGCGTCCACCCACACCGATCATCCCTACGCGCACGCGGTCATTTGCGCCGAGCAACCGCGAGGGTGGATAGGCCGCCAGAACTGCCGCGCTAATCGCCGCCTGTCTTATGAATTCACGTCGAGAGTTGTTTGCCATGTCGTCTCCCTCTGAGGATCAATTTCGAAAGACAGTCAAGAAGGCTTCTGCTTCGCGGTCGCGGCTTGAAGATACTGTTTCACTACCCGGGCAAAATCCGCAATCGCTACATCAGGCTCTTCGAGCTCGGGATGCCAGGCTTTTTCCCATTCGAAAGAATAGTAGCCCGCATATCCGGCCTCGACTAGCAGTTCCACCTGGCGCTTCACGGGCACCCCGCCGCGCCCGGTGAGGACGTAATGATCCTCGCCACCTTCCATGCGCGAGTCCTTCAGATGGGTATGCCGAATGTATCTCCCAAGTTGACTGACGGTAACCGCCGGGTCTTCCTTGCCATCGACGTAAGTGTTGTGCGCATCCCATAGCAATCCGACGTGCGACGAGCCAGCCGTTTCAAGTATTTCGCGAAGCGTTGGAGCATCCGTGAAGTCTCCGTGCGATTCGAGTAAGACAGTGACGTTCTTGGGGCCCGCATAGTTCCCAAGTTCGCGCAGTGAAGCGGCAATGTGCTCGAGCGCCGGGGCACGTGGTCCGATCAGGTTGTTGCCGAAAACGCGCACATAGGGCGCGCCGACTTGCGAGGCGAGGTCAATGAACCGCCGCGCATCGGCAAGCTGCTCTGCGTGCTGCTGGCCGGCACTGTGCAAGTTGGCCGAACTGCTCACGCAGGAAATTTGCAAGCCTCGGTCAGCGATCTCCTTCTTGGACTGTTCAAGGCGCGGCGCCCCAAATTCGGGCCGCGAAGGCAGGTCCATCGTTCCCTGCAGTCCGCGAAGCTCCACAGCGGCAAAACCGTTCTGCTGGGCGAAGTCGAGAATCTTGAGCCAGTCCCAGGACGGGCAACCGAGCGTCGAAAAACCGATCGGCAAGCGCCCGCCCGCAACGCGCAAGGCCGCTGGTAGCGCAGCCACCATCACTGCTAAGCGCTGAAGGAATACCCGCCTGTCCGTATGTGTCATCAACATGAACGTGCGCGAAAAACCATTTCCCAATTCTTGAATCTCGAACGAAATACGCGCCTCACTGTCCGTCTGCCTCGCCCCGGTAGGCAGGGGACTAAAGCACTCCAGCGTCTTGCAGCGCTTTTTTCATCCCTGCCCAACTCTGTCGCGTCGATTCCTCCGGTGTGTCCGCGCCGCGCCAGTGGGTCTCGAGACTTACGGCGAAATGATAGCCGTCGCGCTTCAGTGCTCTAAACTGCCCGACCCAATCGATGATACCGCGGCCCATCGCCGCCCATTGGTAGCCACCGCCGTCCGGTTTTCTTACCGCATCCTTGCAATGGCAGTGGCCAATGCGATCCTTCGGCAAAAGATCGTAACCATCCGGATAAGGCTTTTCATCATGCTCCGCTGCGTTTCCCGGATCCCAATTGAGCATTAGGTTAGAAGATCGTACCGCACGGAGGACCTTGGCAGCTTCAGCCGCAGTTGCGGTATTGCAAGCAGCCTCATTTTCGAGAACCAGAATGACATTCTTCCTGGCGGCTGTTTCAGACGCGTTCCGCAGTTTTTCATTTATGGCCGCGCGATACGGCGCCTGGTCATCGAGCCGCCAGAAATCGAAGAATCGGACGCGATCAGTGTGGAACGCCTTCGCCAGCTCGATACTTCGTTCAAGCACTTCTTCCTCCTGCTCAAACGTAAAGTCAGCGTTGAATTGATCGCGCTTGGGGCTGTACTTCGACTTCGGTGCGCCTGGCCAATCCACTTTGAAAAGCGGGCTAGCGATGTCGGTCACACGCAGCTTGTTCTTTTCCAGAATACGCCGGGCTTCTTCGATTTCCTTTGCGTCCAGCTTGAGCAGGTTCTTGTTCCACATGCCGCGCAGCTCGATCCATTCCATGCCGAATTCCTTCGAAGCTACTTCGCAGGCGCGGCCAAAGTCCTGACTGATTTCGTCGTTGATAACGGCAATCCGGAAGGGCGAATTCATACCGTCACCCCGAGCTTTTCTTCGAGATATTTCTTGCTGATTGCTCCCGCCTCTTTGGGCGTACGCGTCTTGTCGGGCACGACGTCTAGCTCGACGATGGCCCAGCCGCGGAAATTCACTTTGTGCAAAGCAGCGAATACTGCCGGGAGATCCACCTTCCCCCGACCAAGTTCGACAAAACGATAGGGGCGCTTCGCATCTGCGGTATCGGATAACGGTTCGACATCCTTTATATGGAGGAAAAGCAAACGGTCACTGTATTTCTCAATCGCCTTCGCCGGATCGCCGCCGCCCTGGAAGTAGTGCGCCACGTCCAACTCCAACTTGGCATAGCGCGGGTCCGCAGCTTGCAGGATTTGATCCACTTCTTCGGGACGCTCTCCGAGTGAACCCATGTGGTTGTGATATCCGAGGGAGATTCCCAGGTCGGCGGTGCGTTTCCCGATTTCCGATATCAGCCGTCCCAACCGCTTATAGTCCGCCGCCGTGATGGCGCGGTCCTTTGGACGTTCGTCGGTGACTTGGAGATAGAGGCCCCCAACATCGTGCACAAATTTTGCATTGGCGGTGTGCTTGGAAATTTCTTCGGCTTCGAGCGCGGGGTCAATACGTACGCCGCCGCTCGAGAGCGCAACCATCTTCAGTTGGTGCTTTTCGAGCAGGTCCCGCAATTCTGACGCGCTGCCAAATTCCTTGATGACATTGGAGCGCAGTTGAATTCCGTGGAAGCCCAGCGCCGCGATATCTTCGATCGCCTGGCGGTCGTTTCCGCCCCAGGTTATGGAAGCATATCCAAACAGAATGTCGGCAGGGGCGGGCGCAATCGGCGTGTCGAAATACGATAAGTCCATCGGCGGGTAGAGCGGCCGAACCAAAGATGCATAGCCTGGGATCGCAGGTAGGGCCGTTGCGGCTGTCATCACCCCCAGACCACCAAGAAACTCACGACGTGAAACGCAAAACGTCATAAAGGCTCCTCCAGCCCGATGCTATCAAAGGGATAGACCTCGATCTGCAAATAGTTTCACTTTCCTGAACAATTGACTGAATGGCCAGAGCAGCCGTGACTCAAGCTGCCCAGCTGGCGCGTTTGGTTTGTCGACGGCAACCCGGTCAGAAGTTGAACTTTGCGCCGAGCTGAAGTTGCCGACCGCCAGTGGCGTTCGAGATGTGCCCGAAGCTACTGGTATTAGTCCGCGTCAGCCCCGCCGCAGAGCCACCATTGCTAGCGAAGAAGAACTGCGGCGTATTGGTCGCGCCAAATGCTTCCAGCCGCAGATCCAGATTGTAGCGTTCCGTAAACCGGATTGACTTAGACAGTGCAGCATCCAGATTGAAAAAGCCGGGCCCGCTGAGATAGTTCCGCCCCACGTTGCCGAATGTACGGGGAGCTGGAGCAGCGAAGCTCGACGCACTGAACCAGAGATTGTTGGGGCCGATACCGTGGAGGATTTTCACTGGAGCAACCAAATCCGGTGTTTGGGTGTTGTCCGGGGCCAGAAGCGACGTGCCACTGTCGGTAAAATAAAGCGGAAGGCCCGTCATCAGCGTGAGAAAACTGGACACGCGCCAGCCACCCAGAACTACAGCGCCAACTCCGGAAGAGACCCAGCTTTTGCCCTTTCCAAACGGCAGATCGTACACCACACTCTGCACAAAGGTTTGCGTGCGATCAAAGTCGTTCCGGGCATAATCGCGGCGTTGATCGATATAGAAGGAAAGGCCGCCATCGTCGCCGGTTTGAAAGCCCATGCCTTTGCCGAATGTGTAGGCCGTAGTGGTCGCAAAACCGCCCGTGAACCGCCGGTCAAACTTCACCTGCAAAGCGTGGTAGCTGGACGAGTATCCAGCAAAAAGGAGATTCGTGGCCGCGGTGCGTCCGAAGGGAAGGAACTCGGGACGCCCATTATTTGCGTTCTGGGAAGGAAGGCCAATTACCGTAGCCGCGTTGAGGTTGTAATTAACGACGGTGTCGACGCTGTGATTGCCCACGTACGCTACATCGAGAACGAAACGCCAAGGCAGAGACCGCTGGATCGCAGCATTCCACGATTCCACATATGGGTTCTTGAAGTTGGGATTGACCACAAAGAGGTTAGATTTGAGCACCGCGGCCGCCGCCGCGCTGGTCACACTGGTGATGACGCCGTTCGACGGAACCACAGGGAGGCTGAGAGGGGGGAAACCATGCTCGAAGGTAGCCGGAGTTACCCCATCAGAAAGCACTGCCGGACCAAAGCTGGCAACTGCTGGATTGAAGGCGTTATTGGCACGCACCGGGAAATTGTACGCGTAGCTGTTGTCGGGAAACGGGGTATAGCTGATCCCGAATCCAGCGCGAAATACCGTTGATTCCTTCAAGCGGTAGGCCAGTCCTATACGAGGCGCGAAGTATTTGTAATGCGTCGCGATCCCGAGGTCATTCGGAATGCCGCCGTAGCCGCTCACGATGAGCGTGTTGTCGCCGGGATTGTAATTTGAAAAGCCTCCTTTCGCAACGGGCGTGGCGGGTGGATAAAACTCCCAGCGGCCTCCAATATCCGCCGAGAATTTGGGTGTGACCAGCCACTTGTCTTGCACGAACGCAAAGAATTGCGTGGCTCGATAGTTGGGAAAGAAGGTCGCTAGATCGCGTCCCGCCTGACCCGGCACGTCGAGCAAAAAGCTGGCGAAGTTGTTTGTAAAACTGGTCTTCGACGCGCCACCGTTAGGAGCAGGATCAGGGCAGCCAGGACTCACATCTCCAGCAGTGCAGTTACGTGCCGTCTGACCATCGTTAAAAGTATAAAGACCGCGTGGGCTGAACGTCTGCTCCTGGAGCAAAGCATCCCGAATCCGGCGAAGGTCGACGCCAAACTTAACCGTATGATTGCCGAGAATCTTGGTCCAGGTATTGGCAAAGTCAATGTTCGTTTCTGACCGGATCCAAGGCAGACTCCCCGAGAAGCCAATCAACGGATTGGAAAACGTGCCGCCGTTAATTTGAATGCCCACGATTCCGCTTGTTATCTGATCGAGATTGACGCCGGGAATGCCAAGCGATTGTGAAGTGGTCGTGCCGAAATCAGTGTTGTGAGCTTCATTGTGGTACCACCCTGCACCAATGCGGAACTCGGCAACCAAAGTATTCGAGAAAAAGCGATTGTAATTGAGGCCGACGCTATACGTGTTCTGAAGGCCGGTCCCTTCAAAATTGCTCTGTGCTGGTCCGCCGGCGATACCGAATATGGGGGCTTGGAAAATGGATGGACGCTGGTAGCTGAATCGCGCGCTCAGGCGGTCTTTATCGGTAATGTTGGCGTCCACCTTAGCATCAACAAAATCTGTATCTTTGTGGAAGGGCAGCAAAGCAAAGTAGTTATTCGTGTTGCCGGTACCAGTTGTGGGCGGCAAAAAAGCCATAAGTTTGGCGGAGATGGGATCAATCAAGGCCAGCGGGACGATGTTAGGGCAACTGCCTGTCTTGCAGGCAGGATTGTATGCATCCCTTTGGTCCGTTATTCCATTAGGACCCTGAACCGTAGCAATCCCAGGAGCGGACGCAGCGACCAATTGTTGGCGGCTAGTGCCGTCCGAGTTACCGGTGAACGGGTTGTAGATTGGCGTCGTCGAAGAGCTCAAGTCTCCCGAGCGGAAGGCCGGTGTTGGGATAGAGATCGTGTTGGTATTTGCCTCGTGATCGAATACCTTCAGATAGTCGGCAAAGAAGAAGAGCTTATTCTTCTTGATCGGCCCACCAATATTGCCGCCAAAGTAGTTATAAGCCAGATGTCCAACGGATTTATCGAAAAAGTTGCGGGCATTGAAATAGTTGTTCCTGGCGAATTCGTAGGCAGCGCCGTGGTAGTTGTTGGTTCCCGACTTCAGGACGACGTTGGTAACGGCGCCGCTCGCGCGGCCCAGTTCCGCGTCGAAATTGCTCGTCGACACGTCTACTGTCTGGATGGCTTCAATCGGCGGTATCAGGATCTGCAGAAGACCCGTGCGTTCGTTGTCGTCGATGCCCTCGATCTGGTAGTTGTTGCCCTGGCGCAGTTGGCCGTTGACTTCCGTCTGCAGCGAACTGCTTGCGTTGAAGAACTGCGAATGCTGGAAAGTGGCGCGCGTCGTGCCGGGCACGATATTCAGAAGGTTTTGGAAATTGCGATTGGTGCCGAGCGGTACGTTCTCCGTGAGCACGGTTTCGAGCTTGCGTCCCGTGTCCGCGCGCTCGGTCTGAAGGATGGGAGTTTCCGCCTCCACGGTGATGGTTTCCGAAATGTTTCCAGGCTGGAGGACAAGATCTACGCGCCCAGTCGTGTTCACGATCACATCGACGCCGGCTCTGGACCCTCGTTTGAATCCTGGCTGTTCCGCAGTGACCGTGTACGTCCCTGGCGGCAGATCAGGAAATACGTAGTTGCCGCTTTCGTTCGTCTGGGAGGTACGGCTGATCCCCGTGTTCGTTTCCGTGATCGTCACCTTCACGTTGCCAACTGCGGCCCCGGACGAGTCCGTTACCGTTCCGAGCAAAGTTGCATTGACCGCCTGCCCCATGACAGGAGCAGAAAATCCCAGGAATATTGTCCCGAGGAGTGCGGCCATGCTCAGGCGCCACAGTTTGACCAGACCGGCTTTGGCAGGCGCTGCAAATTCTTCCGTATTCATTGCATGAGAATTATTCATGCCGCGCATCCATGGGAAAAACGAACCAAACTTTTTCATGACGTCACCCCACTCGATTCGAAAAGACTCCAGCCCCGGTACAAAGAAAACCGGCGATACACGTGGAACTGGTTCCACACCCTATCTGAGCGAAAACTCCCTGTCAAGTCAGATTCTTCGTGAAACCAATATCTTGCATCTGTTTTCCAAATTCTTATCCCGCGTGAGATCCGCGACCCTGTTGGCCGTTGACGATACCATTACCGTTTTGGTGTGTTAGACTTGGTCGGGGAAGAGGGGGTTGACGATTCCTTACCGAGCCCAGCCAGAAGCCAAAGCAATAAAAGGCCGTATTGCCATGGAAGCAGTTCCAAGGAAAACGACGATTCGCGAAGTTGCCCAGGCCGCTTCCGTTGGCATAGGAACGATTTCCCGCGTGCTCAATTCCAGCTCCCAGGTAAGCCGGGAAACGCGTGCGCGAGTACTTGAGGCCATCCGGCGTCTGGGATTCCGCCCCAATGCGCAGGCCCGCCGGATTCTCAAGCGACGCGCAGAAATGGTCTGCTTTCTCCTGAGCAACCGCGATTTTCTCCATCCCTTTCATGCACGCATCCTGCAAGGCGTCGAATCCTATGCCACGGGCTTGAAACAGCACGTGCTGTTTGCCGCGCTGCATTATTCTCCAAGAACGGCTCCCGATAGGATCGACCTACCTCCGGTTCTTCAAGAGCATGGCTTGATTGACGGACTCATTCTCGCGGGGACGATTTATCCGAATCTGCTCCGAAGGATCGAATCCATCCATATGCCCTTCGTGGCCTTCAGTAACAATGTCGTCGGGAGGGGCGAAGAGCAGCAATACGACCAGGTAGGCTTCGATGATTTCAATGGGACGCTCCAAGCCACGCGTTACCTGATCAGCAACGGTCACCGCCAGATTGTTTTCGCCGCAGATATTTCCTACCCGTGGCTTCATCGCCGATTCGAAGGCTACCGGCAAGGAATGCGCGAAAACAAACTAAAATCCGTCTTGATCATGGCCCGAAATCCTCAGAGTTTCGTCGATTTCGGTCAAAAGAGCGCCGGGCGAATCCTGTCGCGACAGCCGCGACCGACTGCTGCAGTAGCCGGCAACGACGAAATCGCCTATGGGCTTTGGCGATCGCTTCAGCGGCACGGAATGAAAGTGCCGGACGATATCAGCCTAGTGGGTTTCGACGACCGTGAAGAGGCCGTTCTGATGGACCCGCAGCTTTCGACCGTCCGAGTCCACAAAGAAGAGATCGGCGAAACCTGTATGAAGATGCTTCTCGAGCGGCTTCATCATCCGCGAATGACCTTCAGCCAGCGAATCCTGCCCACGGAATTCGTGATCCGAGGGACGGTTCGCAACCTGTCAGAATGACGCGCGGGCCTCACGAATCCTAAAATCTTGTTACCCATGTCAGCTCGGTCGTTCAGACTATTAATACGGCCCGACATTGAGAGATTGAAAAGACGCAAAAAGCAAACTCTTCACCTACAACTTTAGCTCCGTCGGCCGCTTGGAGATCGAACACCAACCGCACTAGGTTCAGGAATAGCCGCCTCCATCCCGACCGGCAGCGTTCGAACCAAGGAGATTATGCAACTTTACATAAACTCAAGAGACGTAAAAAACTGTGAATCTCAATAGCTTCCCTGCGAACTTTCAACAGGCCCTGATTTTCCCATTTGGTGAGTAGCCGGTTGACGGTGGACGAGGTCATCGCTGTCATCTGCGCCAGCGCTTCCTGCGAGACATTGATTTCGACGTGGTCGTACACTTTGTGACCTACTTGGTCAGTTAAACGAACCAGTGCATGAGCCAGACGTGGCGAGGCCGTTTCAGTGGCTACCTCACAAAAGCGGCGTTCTAGCTCATCCAGACGCCGTGCAAGGATGCGCTCTACATTGCTTTGAAGGATTGCAAAGCGTTCCAAAGCTGCCTCGAAGGTCGCTGCGCCCCAGACTAACACCTTGCAATCCTGGAGCGCTTGTGCTGTTGAGGAGTGCGTACTCCCAGGCGCCAAACCAAGCTCGCCAATCACTTCACCAGGAACCGTAAATCGAAGAATAACTTCACTGCCACCCTCAGCGAGCTGAATTATCTTCGCACGGCCGTCAGTCAACAAGAGTGTTTCCTTTATCGGGTCGCCAGCAAGAAACATCACCTGGCGGCATGCGTAATCTCTAGGACGAGCCGTGGCTATGATTTCTGTACAGACAGAACTTGGAAGATCCGCAAATAGTTCGGACATTTCCAACGACGGACTCTTCTCGACTGTTTCGGCCATGGTAGATCTCCATGCACTTGTTGGAATATTTCGGTTGGAACTCCCCCCTCTCCAAATGCTTATTTAATCTTCGGCACCGTGAAGAGAGAATGCTCCAGTTTGGGTTTCACCACAACATTCTCTATGGTCATATTATGCGATTGCTTGGCCGCTTGCACGGTAGTTTCGAGAACGTAGGGAACCATCAAGCCATTTACCGGACTTGTAGTCGCGGTAATAGATCTCCACCGGACGCATCTTGCCGGCTATGCGGCGGGGGGCGCCTTCGATCTTAACTTCCAGAAACGTCTGTGCATCGACCCAGAGGGGCCGCACTTGCCCAGGGTAGTCGAACCGCCGCTGAGGAGCCGCGACAGGTTGGCATACGACGGCAGAGTGGCTCTGCTCATCTCTCAGAACGGCCAATGATAAATCATCGGATGTCCGGTTTCGGCACTGACGCTCCAGTACAAAGGCTGAGATTTCCACTTGGCACATTCGCGGTCAGGACGGTGTCTACATAAAGGGGTAGGAGCGTACCCGAGCAATCCCTCCTGCGACGAAGCAGTACAACGCATGATTGCCAAGCAATGGCCCAAGAGCCCATGATGTTCCTGGCATAGCGAGAAAGAGTAGATTTGCGACCCAACTGTTTAGATTTGATTCTGATTCTCCTGGCACCACTTCCATCCTGGTCCCAAGAAGCCACTGCCGTCGGGCTGAAAGGGCTCGTCCACACAGTCCTTATCGAAGAGTTCAGCGATGAGAACGGCGTGTTCCACCAATCGCGCGGCTCGACTTTTGAAGTCTACGACCGCCGGGGATATCAGCTCGAAGTTTATCGCTATAAGCCCGACGGTTCACTGTGGGTACACACAATTATCTGCAATTCAGACATTAGAGGGGGCGGAAGCGGGCGGTTGGAGCTCAGGAGGCCGAGGGAAAGGTTTTGATGAAGCGAACAACGAACTCGGGCAGAAGGGAGGATCCTCGGTCACGCGGATGCTACTCTCACGAGATGCGAGAGCGAACAAGTTTGCACGGCAGAAGAAAGCGCCGCTTTTTGCCTGATCGAGCGGCCGATACATTTTCGATTGCACTTTGCTGGAATAACCAGTGGCTAGGGAGAGCGAGCGTGATCGAGCTGATGCGTTAGGCCGCGACGAAGTCGTCGTGTCTTGGCCAAGATTTTTCGGCGCGCCTCTTCCTCTAGTGTTAGCAACAACTCTTGATATTCGAGTGGAGCCAGGCGTGCCACAAAAGCCTGATAGAAGATCAAGATCACCGTCATCGTCGGCCGTAACTGGTCCAAGGCACGAGCTGTGGTGCGCGGATTGAATTCCGGGCGTCGGATCCGTTGCCAGTACCACTGCAACAAACTGTACATCAGCAACACAAACACCACTTGATTGACGACCAGGGAGAGCCTTCGCGAGGTGAACCCGGCTAAATCGGAAAAACATTTTAGCTGTCGATGCCGCTCTTCAATGCTGGTGCGTAGGCCATATTCCTGGCGAGTGGCCAGGGGCTCGGGGATGGCAGCGGTATCCAGCAGCACCCAGTGCTCCCGGTGACCGTCGCTGTAGATCTCGCGATTGACCACCGCATGGATCGGCACCGGGCAAGTGGTCAACGTCTGCAGGTCCAGCACCGCCGCCACTTCACTGCGTACCCGCTCCGGGGACGGCGTTCCCAGCGGGCTCGGCTTGCGGACTTTCTGCACTTCCTGCGTTTTCTGCGCGGCCTCTGCTTTGCGCTTGGCCAAGGTGCGTTGGCGAGCTTCTTCCCGTTTGCGAATCTTTTCCGGGCGGTGCACGGGGACCGCCGGAGCACGAGCCGGTGCAGCCGGCACTGGCTGAAACGATAACAACCCACCTTCGGCCAAGCCCACCACGTCCTTATAGATCTCCAGGTCCTTGCGCGCCGGGATCAGCACGTCGATTCCCAGATCGCGTTTGCAATGGCCGATCTTCCCGCCATCCAAAAAGCCGCGATCCACAATCAAACGCTTCATCACCCCGCGACCATGGCATTGCACAAACTCATCGACCAGCTCATACAGCACCGGAGCTTCATGGTCCTTGCCCGCCGTCAGGCGCAGCCCGCCATACAAGAAGAACTCCCCCGCACGATTGGTATGCAGCAGGGTCACCAGCTTGTAACAGCGTCGCCAGTCATAAGCTTTCTGTTGCTCGTGGGTCAGCTTTGCGGAATCCACCGGATGATTCTGCTCATCGAAAAGCAGCCGCGAAGAGCCCTCGTAGTGCTCATTGTCAGGCACGAACAGATAGCTGGCATCGCCAATAAAGATCCCTTCGGCATCGAACGCGTGGTGCTGCTTAAAAATTCCCACCACCTCGCGGTTGAACCAGCTCTGCAGTAACTGTGCATCGGTATCCCCAGCCAGCTTGCGCAGATAATCCTGGTCGCAGGGCGTCTGGCGATCGTAGGAATTCTTTTCATTAAACCCCGCACAGCGCAGGGAGATGTCGCCGGTCTCCGGATGGGTGGCCTTGTGGCCCATGGCCGGACCAAAAGCCTCGATCATGCTGCTGGAGCGCACTAGGAAGGGAAAGGCATGAAAGTGATGCTCGCCGTGAAAACGCATCGACAGGTTGCTGGCCATATAGACCCACAAGGGCACATCGTGCCGCTCGCGCGGTGAGGGGTAGCTCTGGGCCAGCTTGTCCAAAATCTTCCGCTCGGTGATGACTCGGAAGAAGTCGGCTTCGCTGACTTCACCGATGGCATCGACATAATCAAACTCGCCCCGGCGAAACGCTTCGAGCACCCGCGCATCATCGCAGCTCAAACAGCATGGCGGCGGATGTCGACAGCGCCGACTCACTCATCTCCAGGTGCCTCGCGACGCAACTCCTGAATCTGATCCAGCAGGGCCAGCATGCGGTTGTAAAGTACCGCTACTTCGGTGCGGGCCCGACGAAATCGAGCATACTCCTTACTTTTCTGACGGATCTCGGCGACCCGTGGGGGCGGCAAGGAACGCATGCGGTGGCGCCCCTGCTCACTCCAAGTCAGAACGAAATTGCGATGCAGTTGGCCGCGGGTGCAACGGCAGTTAGGCGTTCCACAGCGGCGGGCGATCTGATAAACACTGCCCTTGACCAACGGAGAGCGGGCCAAGACAACTTCGAGAGTCTTCCGTAGCCGCTCCAAAACTTCGAGCAGTTCCTGGCGCAAACGGCTGAGCTTCCGGTGTTGCTGCCTATCCTGCATGTATATATGTAACTATTACATGCAGCTAAGCGAGAGTCAACAAACAAAATCGTAGGGTGAGCCAAAAATGTACGGAGGAGCTAGCGAAACGCCGCGACCCTATTGAGCGTCAGCCGGGTATTCGCTAGTGTCTGAACTGTAGACACAATTATGAGCCGAAACGGAGAGCAGATATTTAAATCGCAGACGACGGGCACTGCTCCCTTCGAGAATTTTTCTATCCAAAACGTTTTCGATGCGGATGGCAAGGTCATCGAAACAGACACATACAATGACGATGGAGTTCTCACCCAACAATCTACAAATGAATTCTTGGAAAAGCGGAACGAATCAACTACTTATCGCGCTAGAGAGCATCACGCCGATGAGACAGAGAACACGAGAGAGGTTATCGAGAGTACAAACTCCAAGACAGGGATAACCCATCAAATTTCAACGATGAACGGAGAACCTGAAACAAACTGGGTCATTCAGAGAGATGGAAATGGGGTCCCAGAAAAGGACAAGATTGTCTTTGCCGACGGCTCCTATAATGAGCGCCAACGCAGGCGGGACGGAACATCGGTAGAAGATAGATACTCCGCTTCTACAAAAAGTCACACTTACCAAACGAGCGATGCGCGCGGCCACCTGACTGAGGTGGTCCAAAAGTCGGATTCAAGCTACATCCGTTGCACTTATTCTTTCGACGAGACTGGTCGGCCGACAGGCCAGGTCAATTACGATGCCTCCGGGAAGATACTCGATAAATCGACCACCGAGTATCAGAACGACTCATCTGGAAATTGGACCGAGAAAAAAGTAATCGTTTGGGACACGAAGAGCGATCCTATGAAGCCAAAGATAGTTGAAATTAGCTTGCGTACAATAAACTACTACTAGTTCGCCGTGCTAACTCCCGATTAGCCCCGACTGCGTCTTCGACGCCTCACTGGTGCCAGAAACTTGTCGAGACCGATTTGTTGATTCGAAAGAACTTACCAACAAGTTTCCGAAGAGGAAAGTAAGCGGTAAACAGGGTGCACCTTGCGGCCGCTTAATGCCGGTGCAAAGCTACCGGCATGGAAACCACTTGCATCGAGAAACATCGCTACTGCAACCGAAACGAACGCGCGGAGTGGATTGCCCGGTATCGCTCCAGCG
>DATHIB010000119.1:0-14244 GCA_035490055.1 Candidatus Limnocylindria bacterium
ACGACGATTTGCGTCCAACTCTGGAAGATATGGATGATCAAATCGTGTCGCGTCGCATGGCCGTCAAACGACGTCACGAGATAACCGCGCCAGCGTCCCGTGAGGTTCGGGATGCGTACCAGTCCCAATTTGTGCACAAGGCTGTTCCGCCAGAGATACCTGTCGAAAAGGGCGTAGAGCGCGCCGTAGAAAGCCATGCTGGAAGGGGCATCCACCCACCACGGGACCGAGAGGTGGGCGGTAGCGAGAAATTTCGACGAAGCCCACGCCAGAACAATCGCCAACAACGCCAGCAGCAGAGGAACGATCCTCCTTTCACTAGAGTCTGTGCTGTAGCCGTGCATACTTCACCTGCTCGGCTCTGCAAAGCCGAACAGGCCTTTTGGCCTGCTTGAATGCGTCTGCCACCCCAATTGCTGCCGGGAAACGCCGGGTAGAGGAAATGGCCCTAGTCGTAGAGTGACTTCCTGCAGGATGGCCCGATGGTATTCCTAGTGTGAAGCAACTGTTGGACGGTAGGCGCGGCCAAGTGGTCGAAGTTATCCTTGATGAGGAGACACCCTGCCCCGAGCGCTGCAGCGTGGTCTGGGTCGGCAAAGCTGGCTCCAAGCAGGAGGGAGAAGTCGGCCTCGAAACCGTGTAGGCGACAATCCGTTAGTGGCCTCACCACTACCGTAAGCTGAAACCAATTGTCCGCTAACCGGGAGTCGAGAAATAAATACTTTTTCAGACCTCAGCGGAACAATTTTTTGTGGAACCTGGGGGCCATCTGGATTTGGAGTGAGGGTGATCACGAGTAGTCCAAACTAGTTTTCAATTGCCGAACATGTGTGGAGAAGGGGTTTACCACCGGCAAACTCAAGCTGTGCCGATTTCTGAATTGTTGGCTACTTTGACGGTCATGCGGTTGCGGCTGACGATTGACCGAAAGACTTCACGCCCACCGCTTCGTCATTCATGATGTCGAAGACGGTATACAGTTTTGTAATTTGCATTAGGTCGCGCACCTTATTCGTGAGGTTGAGCAGTTTCAGTTCTCCTTCCTGCTTCCGCACGCTCGTGAAGGCACTGACCAGAGAACCCAAGCCCGCACTGTCGATGTAATGGACATCGCCAAGATTGAGCAAAATCTGCTTATGTCCCTTGCTTAACAGGTCGCAAACCAGGTTGCGCAGTGCGGCGCTCTCTTCGCCAAGTTCAATTCGGCCGCTGATGTCCACAATCGTGACGCCACCTACTTGTCGAGTGCTTGTCGTCATGTTCATTGGCAACCTCCTAAGACATTCTAATGCCCGAAGACTTCACCCTTGCATCAGAGCACGCTGCGAAGCTCAACCTTCCAGCAAGCCACTTTAACGCAAACTGTGGTATGGCGGGGGACAAATCCCCGCCCACCCAAACCTGAATAATTGATTTTTCAGATTGGTCCTCGCATTACTTCGCAGTTAAACAAAGTTCTGATTAACGCTAGTGATTTACCGGATGCGCGTCCAAACGCTCTCAAAGGAGAAGTGGAACCGGTGGCAAAACCAGATGTCTGGTAATGCGACTACACGTCCAAGCGGAGATGGTTGGGGCCATCCCAACTTCCCAGAACGGGACTGCTGGTCCGTTTCGTGGGAGTTGTCGTGGCGGATTCGGTCTCTGGACCAGTTTTCGGGGAAGGACCTCAGTGGACGAGAGTTTCTGTTAGGCCCATCTGTAGCAAATGGGCAAATTGTGCGGCGGCCAAGGGCCGGCTGAAGAGGTAGCCTTGTCCTTCCGCACAGCGCTGGGCCTGAAGGTATCCCCTCTGTTCTTGCGTTTCGATGCCCTCGGCAACCACGAGGTGCTTGAGGCTCTTCCCCATGCTAATTATGGCGCTTACGATTGGAGAGGGATCGGGATCGCCAGTGATCCGGTGGACGAAGGACTGGTCAATTTTCAAGACATCAATGGGAAACTGCTGAAGATAGCTCAGGCTGGAGTAGCCGGTGCCGAAGTCATCCACCGCGAGGCGAATTCCCATAGTTTTGAGCTCTTGGAGTACAGCGGCCGTGGATTCGGCATGCTCCATCAGGACGCCTTCGGTGAGCTCCATTTCGAGATATCGCCCTTCCAAGCCAGTTTCCGCGAGTGTCGTCCGTACACCTTCGACAAAACTCTTATCGCGGAACTCAACGGCGGAAACGTTCACAGCAATAGGCAACGGCCGCAGTCCCGCGTCCTGCCAGGCGCGCGCTTGCCTGCATGCTTCGCGCAGCACCCAACGTCCGATCTGGATAATTAGGCCACAATCTTCGGCGATGGGCACGAACTGAGAGGGAGGAACGAGTCCTCGATCGGGCTGCTGCCAGCGGATCAACGCCTCGACTCCCGTGATCTCACCCGTGTCGAGATTTACCTTCGGCTGATAATGCAACAAGAACTCTTCTCGCTCGACGGCGTGGCGCATGCTGCCTTCGAGAGATTGCCGCTCCACAGACTTCAGATTCATTTCCGCCTTGAAGAACTGGAAATTGTTGCGCCCGTTTTCCTTGGCGTGATACATCGCCGTGTCCGCATTCTTTATGAGCGTTTCGGCATCTTCTCCGTCTTCCGGGTAGACGCTGATGCCGATGCTGCCATCGATCTGCAGATCGTTCCCCGCAATGAAATGGGGCGCGCTGAGTAAGAGAAGTAATTTTCTTGCGCTCTTGGCCGCGTCTTCCGGATAGGCGATCTCCGAAAGTAAGATCACGAATTCATCTCCGCCCATGCGGCTGACCGTGTCGGAACCGCGCACGCCACCCAGCAATCGTTTTGAAACAAACTGGAGAAGCTTGTCGCCCGTGGCATGTCCCAGCGAATCGTTGATGTATTTGAAACGATCCAAATCCAGAAAGATTACGGCGAGATGTTTTCTCTGCCGGCGAGCCAGGGAAATCGACTGAGAGATCCGGTCGCTGAGCAGCAGGCGATTGGGCAGATTCGTGACCACATCGTGCTGCGCGGAGTGCGTCATTTGGACCGACATGGCCCGGGCGGCGCTCACATCATGGAAAACAATCACCGCTCCGGTGACGCGGCCTACCCGGTCGTGGATCGGCGCGGCGGAATCTTCAATGGCGGATTCAAATCCGTCGCGGCGGATGAGGACGCAATTCACAGTCAGTCCTACCGTCCTATTTTGCTCGACGGCCATCTCCATAGGATCTCGAGCGGTCTTACGCGTGCCGCCGTCAATAATTCGGAAGACTTCGGCGAGGGGCCTGCCAATGGCTTCTTCGCGGAACCAGCCGGTCATGGTCTCGGCAACGAGATTGAGATAGGTGATTCTGCCGGACATGTCGGTACAGAGAACGGCGTCACCAATCGAGTTGAGGGTGACCACGGCACGTTCTTTTTCTACGTACAACGCATCCTCGACGGCCTTGCGTTCGATCGCGTTGCGCAGGGCGCGCGTCAGCGAATAGCTATCGAGGTGACCCGCCAGGAGATAATCCTGCGCACCTCGCCCTACAGCCTCTTTCGCGAGGGCTTCGTTACCGTTGCCGAGAATCAAAATCGGGACGTCGGGCGCGACGGTGAACAGCTTGTCGAATGTCTCGATGCCGTGACTATCGGGCAGGGACAACTCAAGTAAGACAGCATCAATTCCTCTCTTGCTCAGGCGCTCAAGACCCTCGGAAAGTTGGCGAACCCATTCTACGTGGAACGAACCGCTGTCTGCCGCGGCGAGCGCCGCGCGAATCTTATCGGCGACGGCCGGATCATTTTCAATCAGAAGTATTTTGGGGGACAGAATAGCTGTGGTCATTGTTCGTCTCCTCTTGCTGCTGAGCCAGTGCCTTTAGCGTCCAACACCGCTCGCACATGGTCGGAGTTAACTCGTAGAAAGAATATCTCTTGAGGTGATTTATTTCTGTTCTCTATTGGACATTAAGTACTAGAACGAGTGACTAGGACAACCCATTTTCCGAGTGTTCCAATCTGAGACAGTGACGAGTCGGAGTGCTCGAGAAATGTTGGACGTTCACTGATCTGCGAGCCCACCAAGCTCTGATTTGCAGTTGTAAGGGTTCCGTGACACATTCATTTTCGAATCCCTCCGCCTCGCTGCTGCTTCGGATCGGCCAGGCCGGAGATGTGCCGTATCCGTTAACGACGAACCAATTATAACTCTTGCTTCGGTTGGCTTGACCTCGCTAAAACTTGTATTAAGCGGTGATGTTATGCAAGCAATCGCGACTTCAAGCAAGATTAAATCCAAGAGAAAATCCACGCCTAAACGCGCTTTCAATGCCCAAGCCTTCCTCGATTCGGCCGGTGTAGCCAGAAGAGTTGCGGAATATCGAAGATCGCAGAAGATCTACTCTCAAGGTGATCGTGCTACGAGTGTGATTTACATTCAAAAAGGCGGTGTAAAGCTCTCCGTTGTTAACGAGACGGGCAAAGAAGCGGTGGTAGCGATCCTTGGACAGGGCGATTTTTTGGGGGAAGGGTGCATTATGGCCGGTCCATTTGCATGGCGACTGCGACCACGATTGCGCCTACCACCGTGCTCTTCATCGAGAAAAACGAGATGATTCGCGTGCTCCATGAGGAACACGAGTTCTCCGACCGCTTCATCGCTTACATGCTGGCACGAAACGCTCGAGTCGAGGAGGACCTGATGGACCAGCTCTTCAACTCCAGCGAGAAGCGGCTGGCGCGCACGCTGCTGCTGCTCGCGCACTACGGCGCGCGAGGCCAACCTCAAAAGGTGCTTCCCAAAGTATCGCAGGAGATGCTGGCGGAGATGATTGGCACAACGCGGCCCCGGGTTAATTTTTTCATGAACAAATTCAGGAAACTCGGCTTCATCGAGTACAACGGCGAGATCCACGTCAACGATTCCCTCCTGCGTGTTGTCCTTCACGAGTAAGCACCAACTTTCGCGCTTATCAGAAAGCGGCATACTTCCAGATCACTGGTGGCACGGAGGGCGCTTCGCCGAGACGTGCCGCAGCACGCGCCAGCTCCCCTGGCTGCTCAAGACATCTGCTGAAGCGATGGTCATAAAAATTCTGCTCAACAAGGAGATGCGTGGCAATCCGCAGCGGAAGCTGTCCCCCCGCCGTAGCGTTCGCACTCTGTGCCATACTCACATCGCCGCGCAACCCGCGGTGCAAATTGAACAGGATTTAGTACGCTCCTCCAATGCCGCCGCCTGCACCAGCCGCGGCCATCTTTTCCTCTCCCTTAGCGTCGGCTATCAGGACTTCGGTTGTTAGCATCAGTGAGACGATGGACGCCGCGTTCTGGAGTGCGAGGCGCGTGACCTTAGCTGGATCAATCACACCGGCCTTGACCAGGTCGCCGAACTCACCAGTCTCTGCGTTGAAGCCGAAGTTCTCGTCCTTCGATTCGCGCACGCGTCCAACAATCAACGCGCCTTCGTGCCCGGCGTTTAGGGCGATCTGGCGCAAGGGTTCTTCTAGCGCACGCTTTACGATGTTCACCCCAATAGCTTCATCGTCGTGGAGCTTGAGCTTCTCGAGGGCCGGCAAGCAGCGCAGGAGAGCAGTGCCCCCGCCCGAGACAATGCCTTCCTCCACCGCCGCACGGGTGGCGTGCATGGCGTCCTCGACGCGAGCCTTTTTCTCTTTCAATTCGGTCTCAGTGGCCGCGCCGACCTTGATAACCGCGACGCCGCCGACGAGCTTGGCTAAGCGCTCCTGGAGCTTTTCCTTGTCGTAGTCCGAGGTGGTCTCTTCGATCTGCACGCGGAGCTGCTTGATGCGGCCTTCGATCTCGCTGGCCTTGCCGGCGCCTGCGACGATCGTGGTGTTGTCTTTGTCGATGGTCACTTTCTTGGCACGGCCCAGGTCCTCAAGTTTCACGTTCTCGAGCTTGATGCCAAGGTCCTCCGTGATGGCCTTGCCGCCGGTGAGAATGGCAATGTCCTCAAGGATGGCCTTGCGGCGGTCGCCGAATCCAGGGGCTTTCACCGCCGCGCACTGCAGGGTGCCGCGCAGCTTATTCACCACCAGGGTTGCCAGGGCTTCGCCCTCGACGTCTTCAGCAATGATCAGCAGCGGCTTGCTCATCTTGGCTGTCTGTTCGAGCAAAGGCAGCAAGTCCTTCATCGAGCTGATCTTCTTTTCGTGAATCAAAATAAGCGCATCCTCAAGTACGCACTCCATTCGCTCCGGATCGGTGACGAAGTACGGTGAGAGGTAGCCGCGGTCGAACTGCATGCCTTCTACCACTTCGAGGGTCGTCTCCATTGTCTTCGATTCCTCGACGGTGATGACGCCATCCTTGCCCACCTTCTTCATGGCCTCGGCAATGATGCCGCCGACCTGCTTGTCGGTGTTGGCACTGATGGTCCCGACCTGCGCGATCATGTCGCCCTTCACTTCGCGGGAGAGCTTCTTGATCTCTCCAACGGCGACTTCAACGGCCTTATCGATGCCGCGCTTGAGCGCCATCGGGCTCGCGCCTGCGGCAACTGTTCGCACGCCCTCACGGAAGATTGCTTGCGCCAGCACAGTCGCGGTGGTAGTGCCATCGCCAGCCACATCCGAGGTCTTGGACGCAACCTCGCGAACCATCTGTGCACCCATGTTCTCGAGCGGATCCTGCAGCTCGATCTCCTTCGCCACCGTCACGCCGTCTTTTGTGATGATGGGTGCCCCGAACTTCTTCTCGATCACAGCATTGCGCCCCTTCGGGCCCAGCGTGATCTTCACGGCGTCGGCCAGAATGTTGACGCCGCGCAGAATTGCCTGACGCGAATTCTCACCTGTTACAATTTGTTTTGCCATTAGACTTCACCCTCCCGGGTGATCGAATTTTCCATTCCCTCCGAAATATTCGGATCGGAGATACTACTTCTTGCCGGATGCCGCTTTGGCGATCCCGCTGACCTTCGCAAGGATTTCCTCCTCGCGGAGGATCAGGTACTCCTGGTCGTCGATATTGATGTCGTTGCCCGTGTATTTGCCGAACAAGATCCGGTCACCCACCTTCACATCAAGCGGGACACGATGGCCCTTTTCAATCTTGCCGGCTCCGATGGCCATTACTTCGCCCTCATGAGGTTTTTCTTTCGCCGTGTCGGGGATAATGATCCCTCCCTTCGCGGTTTCTTTCTCTTCCAGCCTGCGTACGAGGACGCGGTCATGGAGGGGAGTGATATTCACAGTCATTTCTTTAACCTCCGCTTAATCCATTCTAAAGATTCGAACAGTAAGCTCGTTCTGACTCTAGACCAACACTACGGGCGAAAAATCTTCCGGTTCTTCTGTCGCGCTGCTTCGAGGTCGCCGGTCTCTTTTTTCTGGCGGTCGATTTCTTTCTGCGGATCCTCTTGACCCTCCAGCTTTATGGATTTGGCAATCGCAGCATCGGCTTGCGCATCCAGCCGTTTCGAAAACATGACGAGCGCAAAGGAGTTCAGGAATCTAGAACGGACTAGGTTTATCGAGTACTGCGAATCTTCCCAGCGGGCGATGACCTTTTGTGTCGACCTATATAGTTCGTTCGTTGGGAAGCTGATCTCGCCAGCAGGCCGCGTTGCAGTTCCGTACTTTGTCGAGATGGCTTGTACCATGTCCTCGGCAGTTAACCCATGTGTTGCGTCTCGATCATAAGTCACCAAAATCCTGAAGAGCTCGCCATTGTAGAAGCTGAAGAAAATCTGCCAAACCGAGTCTGTTTGACGCGAATAGTAAGAAGAGCCGCCCGGCCAACACGTCAACTCTTGAATTACCGTTGGGTACTTTTGGATCAGCTTTGTCTGGAGCGGTCTCAGGTCAACCTGGCTTGATAGTTCGGGCAAACTCATTCCCAGCGAAAATTCTCGATACTTGGAAAGATCCTGCCCCCGAATTAAAGGAGCTGAAAGCAGGATCATAACGAGGGAAATGCTCACGCTGCGCATGATTTTCATTTGAAACGCCTCCTACGAAACCTTGAAGATTCAGAATCCTTTCCACTTTAATCAGTGTGATCATTTCTTCCCGAGGCCGTTCGTTGCACCTTGCGAGCCCTATGCTTTGGTTCAAGCGGCAGCTGATCGTGCGCGGTCCCTGACCGGAAGATCCCTGGGCCCAAGAAGAAACGCGCTTTCCTGGATATGTCGTGACTGGGCGGAGACAGTTACATAGTGCACTCCCAGGAAACGTTTCGAGGCCTCCGAGGCCACTCGCATGATTTCCAGGGAGTTAAATTCCGCCGACTCCGGGTTCGCAAGTATTTGCTCGACTGCCCTGCGGAGCGTCTTTTGTTCGTCAAGACCGAAGACGGTCGCTCCGATTTCACCAGCCCGGGAGGAGGAGGAGAAGGTCCAGCCCGCTTCGTGGATTTTTCGATCTAATTTGTAGCCATCTAGATTTTTGACTAGTCTCCAGCCAGGTGCACAGGGCTCACTTTCGAATCGCAGGAATTCCGGCAAGAGTGTCCCTTCCTTGATCAGGATGGTCCCCGTCTTGATGGTGTCTGGCATTGAGGCTCTCCTCGGCGTTTATCGTGGCTCATTGTTCGGCAGCAGCTGGCGCCGGCGGTGGATGTTTCCGTGGGACTCGATCTTTGTAACTGGTCGCTCTTCAAGCCGCCTTCCTCGTGTTGTTTTTCGTTGCAAGGACACTGACCCGTCTGTTTTTCTCCGCCTTCCGCAATTCTCGAATATTTTCACCAGCCATATAGAAAACGGTCCAGGGGCCGCTTTCGAATCGGAGGAATTCCGGCAAAAGAGCGCCTTCCTGGATCGGTCTGGTTTCTGCATTAATTGTGTTTGCCAGCAGAGTCTCCACTGCGTTTGCGGGGGCGCTCAGGCCGTCACACTCGCAGTTCTACAGTGACTCGCCTCGCGGGGTTGGATCTTTTGTCGGCGTCATAGTGTGTCTCTATTTCGTGTTTGATGAAGAATAAAGCCAGGACCCCCACGAGGGCGCCCGCACAAACCACAAAGTCCAGCGGCATTTGGTAACTCGCGAAGGGACGCCATGTCACCGCCAGGAGCAACGCCGTAATGGACACCCACTCCATGAGTTTCGTGACCATTGGCTACCTCGTTTCTCCATCGAGTTCCGTCAATGGGAACCCACTGGATGATTTTCCTGACCATGGGCAACCTCGTTTTTTCTTTAAGTTCCCTCTTCGCCGGACTAGTGCGGGGGCGGAGTTGGCCCGTCCCCTGCGAACGAAAAGACTTGCCTGCGTTAGGCTGCTACGGCAACGGCTATCTTGTGGAAGGTTGAGTTGGCAACCTCATAGGTTTCAACATGGGGTGTTCCCTCAACCACTCTCGTCAGGATCTTCGTTACTTCTGGATAGGTCCCGCGGTTGTAAGCTTCCGCGTTCTCTGCTGTGTCCCACAAGCTGATTCCGAACGCTTCTGTTCCTGTCGAACCAACGAACGTGATTTCGTCCTGGAATCCCTTCTGTTTTCGAAGCAGGGGAATGATTTCCTTCTCGATCGTGCGCGTAAACTCCGCAACGCTATTGGGCTTCAGATGCATGGAAACCCTGCGTGTAAACATGGCACTCTCCTTGGTGGTCATTGCCCAGGGGGCGATTCAGATAACCTCCATTGGTTCAGGAGACCTGAAGACTCCCTCAGTACCTTGACCAAAATAGGTTAATTCACTTGACCTGTCAAGCCGAATCTGAGATTATTTTCGAGACTTAATCCGATGCAGTTAATCGAGGAGGCGCTCTGTGGATGTCTGCCTGGTGATCAAACAGCGACTGGAAGAATTAGCCCTTGAGCAAAGAGATCTAGCTGCTGCCGCCGAAGTGACGGAGTCCTACATTTCCCAGCTGCTGACTCGGAAGAAACTGCCCCCCGCGCCTGGCCGAACAGACATTTACGACAAGATGGGAAAATTCTTGAAACTCCCCAGCGGCAAGCTTGTGAAGCTGGCTGAGCACCAGCGCAAGGAAGAATTGAAGAGGAACCTGGGGGACCCACCCACGCCCTTATTTAAAGAAGTTCGAGAGTTGATTCTCCGCAAGTGCGCACCCGCCAAAGAAAAACAAATACGCGAGATTTTTGAGAAGCAGCCCTTCGGCGAACTCGAACGCCTCGTTACACAAAAGCTCTTGGACGTGGTCAAAAGAGTCGCCAAAGACGAATTGGAAAGTGAAACCTGGCTCCACTCGGTGGCGCGACTCCGGGGCCGTAGCTATGAAGCGATGCGAGTCAGCATTCTCGATTTCCTGGAGACGGATGTCTTCAACGTGTCCGTTGAGAACTGCATGTCCTTCCTGGATCCGCTGATCGAATCCTGGGATATCAACCTCAAGAATTTTGGCATGGAAATTGTTTTGAACCACAGACTCGCCCCAGGGCACCCTAAGAAATTTGAGTTTGTTGAAAAGGAACCTGACCAACCAGAGGAAGAGCCAGGGCTCAAAGAATTCCTTAATAATTGTTCCCTGAGCGGAACTGCCACCAAGGAAGAAATGGAGTTTCTAAAGAAACTGAGGTTCAACGGAAAACGCCCTACTTCACTCTATTATTACCGGGAATTGCAGAACCTCAGAGACCCGCTCCATTTTCGAGCGCCCATCACCCAGATCGTGCGAAAAAGGACGCTAGGCCAATCCCAGCCAAAAGGGTCCATTGCCCCGATGCATACATATCTGGAGGCTGATGGCATTGAAAAACAATTGCAGCTTGACAGTAGGAAAGGCGCAATGCGGCGCTGGGCAGGAAACAGAGGGACAAGGGGCAAGAAACAAAAAGCAAAGTTGTAAAAAGCTTCGCCGACTCGAACAAAGAAGCTCTTATGAAAGCTCTCCCGAAAGGGCAATATAGCAAACATCTCCGATACGGCCTCGGTGTGTCATCACTGAATCGGGCGAACAACGCACTTCTATCGATTTCGATATTCATGGAATAATGAAATTCGGCAACGGCCTCTTCGTCGCGTGCGCCAATCCAGTTCGTCTGTGACTTCAAACACGCTCACCGGAGAATTGGAATCGGTGACGATAGCTGGCACGCAGATGTCGGTAACCCGACTTCTCATTCCCGACCCGCAATTTCTCGCACCGAACAACGTATACTTGCGACACACACTGACCTCGCCTGAGGAGCTTCGAACATGCCAGACGAAGAGTGGATCAAAACACTTGCAGACGGCAGAAACGTGAAGTTCATCCACCAAGAACTGCCGGTGGACGGGGCGTTTCTCACCGCGCAGCTTGCAGGTAATGAGGTCGTCTATTCGGTCGTATTGACCAAAGCAGGAAACCCGCTTACTCGTGAAGATGTTGAAAGCCATTTCAAGGGCGAGCTTTCGAAGAAGTGCACGGCTTAATGAATTGGCATAATCTCAGCTTGTATGATTGAGAAAGACCTATGCGAACTTGCCGAACTATTGGCAGAGCTTGAACAAACCCTCTTGAGGCTCAAGGTGACGAAAGACCTTGAGCGGAGGCGACTGCTCCTTCGCAAAATGAGCCGATTGTTTGCAGAAATCGAACGCAATCCTATCGTGCCGAAATGAGTCACTACCAGATGGCGGGTATGGGCGGGGTGGAGACGTGCCCTGGCAGATGTCCGGAAATCAGGACGAATAGCGAAGCCTGCTTATCAATGCTTCTAGACGCGGACGATCTTCCTCACTTACTGCCGTGAACTTCATTGCTAATCCACGACCGAGCTCGGCACGCCGCACAACTGCGTCGGCCCTGATCTGTCCCTCCTGGACAAGAAATTCAAGCTTGACTGTCGAGCCCACACCCCTTGGCTTCGGTGTCTCGACAAACAGACCACCCAGGCTCAAATTCCGAACTCGTGAAATGTCCTCACGTCCAACACACCGCCAATCGACCCACACGCGCTCGTGCGTCTCGACTCGGGAGGTGAACCTCCTTGAATGGAAAACGGTATGCTGCAACAAGTACCACCACCGCCTGCGGGCTTTCCAGAGATGGCGGAATGCAGAAGTACGCAGGACTTCACGGGCGGGAATCGTTGGGAACGATAGGTCTTAGGAAGCTGAGAGCGCTACCGTTGACCCAGTCCCCGCCTCTTAACTGGGGGGACGACAGTGGCGCGATACTAGACTCAAATGAACACAATTGCAACATGAAAATTGATCCGACGCGGCGTTGCTCTAGCCCTCCTAGACCAACCATGGGTCCCACGTCCTTGGGAGATGAAAGACAGCTTCGACCCTGTTACCGCTGATCTCTAACTAAGCTCAGTCGTTGAATGCGGCAGCGACTCTAAAAGGTTGGCGAATGCTCCGGTGGTAGGGTCGAGGAATGGCGCCATACTCCTTAGGTTCGATCTATCCGTTGCTCCCCGTTTCCTCTGGGAGTGCCTCACTAACCGAACCGTAAGCTGGGTCCCATCCCCCGCCACGTCGAACGAAGGCGGTCAAAGTGTCCAGTACCCACACCCTTGTCGTAGAACACCAATTGCTGGATTCCGCCAGGATCTACCGGCAGGATACACCTAGCCTCAGTTTACGAATTACAGTAAGGGAACTAGGTGGAAGCCGCGTCAGGAGCGGGTTTGCGAGACTTGGGCTTGTATAGCCTAGCTCAGGGGTTGCGGTAGCGGTCCAGGGCAAACAGCCTAAACAGCGCCCGCTGGGTGGAATCCATTTCCGTGAGGGTTGTCTTCAGGTGCGGCCGACCGGGCGAGTCAAGCTTGCCCGCGGGCGGAAAGACATTGGTCACTTCCTGAATTCCGCTGAGAACCTTGAACAACCCCTGCATGCTCATTTGAGTGGCTTCCTAAAGGGATAGTTGCCCAACTTCGTCTCGAAGGGCTGCCTGGGAAGCGAATCGGGCTGATAATCCGAGTGTCGGAATATTTGAAAGAATTGCGTTCGCTTGAATCTCCTATCAGTAATGCGTTCCGCTTGACCTAACCCTCGATTCTGACGATCTGACCAGGTTGAATGGATTCAATGTGCACCAGGCAAGCGGGCACGTGAGGCAACTGTCTTTCAGCCGGTTCGACTTCGTACGAAAAATGATAATTGCGATGTTTCGGTCAGTTAAATTTTGCTGGTATTCGATGCCTTGATCGACCGTAAGGAAAACTTCCTCCCGCTGCCAAAAGCGCATTCTTGACTTTTCTTTTTTTTGTTCGCCTAGTCTGCATTGAGGGCCGACCTGCGGCACCAATCTGTCACAACTTTCGCAACCAAAACTAAGTGCAGTCGCTTCAAGGAAAGCAGCATAAAGTTGTTGAATGTGAGGGATAAAGTGGTCGGGGCGAATGGATTTGAACCATCGACCTCCTGGCCCCGAACCAGTCGATAAAATCACATAAGTCGCTGTCCTGGCGTCACTTATTGGTTTTCGGTCCGCTCTCAGATTGACAAGTTTGGACAAGTGCCAGCCAACGGCTCTTTCAGTGCTTGTTGGCGCAAAAGCTTCACCCGCGGCCGGGACTGTTGCGCGAGCCACTGCCTTGAACACTAGTCACTGGCTCTTGACATGCGCTGAACATGCGTTCATGCTTAGGGCATGTCACACATGATCCAGCTTCGAAACGTTCCCGATGGTTTGCATCGTACGCTAAAGGCCCGGGCTGCCTTGTCAGGGATGTCGCTCTCGGACTATTTAGTCGCTGAAATTCGCAGGGCTGCCGAACGTCCAACGATAGCAGAATTGAGAGAACGCCTAGAACGTCGCGCTCGCGTGAATTCGCCAGTGTCGGCCGCGGATGCTGTTCGCGAGGAGCGAGACGCGCGGTGATTGTGCTCGACGCCTCAGCCGCAATCGAATGGCTGATCAAAAGTTCGGCGGGAATGAAAGTAGATCGAAGGCTCTTCTCGCCTCCTGTCACCCTTCACGTACCACACCTCCTGGACGTGGAGATAGCCCAGGTCCTCCGGCGTTATGTCCGAGAGAGGATTATCACCGCCTCTCGGGGCGAAGAAGCCTTGCAAGATCTCCACGACCTCCCACTCAATCGCTATCCCCACGACATTCTGATGCCGCGTGTATGGGAACTGCGAGCGGTCTTGACGGCATACGACGCCGTTTACGTCGCGCTAGCCGAATTGCTCGATGCCCCTCTGGTAACCTGCGATCGCAAAATTGCGCTGGCATCCGGTCATCGCGCTGCAGCCGAGGTTATTTAAGGACAGTGACGTGTGAGCACTGGCGAGTGTCTGGAAAACTACGGGTGTGCGACAAATTTGTAGGTGGATGTTGTGTTTTTCTTTTTTTGGGCTGATAATCTGAATGAGTATAGACATTCAGATAGGAGGCTCCGTGAACCAATCGCTGCACGATCTGGAGTTGCGCCGGAAAGACCTGTTC
>DATHIB010000120.1:0-25901 GCA_035490055.1 Candidatus Limnocylindria bacterium
ACCGCCCATAAATAACTCGGAAATACTCCCATTTCCCCTTGCGCCCCAAATGAACCCTCCCCAAATCGTCTTTGTCTCGGGTTACATCTTAAATGGCGCGACGTTGTCCCCTCTGGTTACATTTTAGATGGCGCGATACGCTTGCTACTCCCCCTGCATTTGGACAGTTGCCAAAGAGAGTCGAGAAATGCCCGCCTAATCCCACGTTGGCTCAAGAAATTCGGGAAATGCAACCGTAGAATTCCATTCGAACGACGCCATTCCAGCGAATGCTCGGCGGGAGATTTCAACGGAGCTGCGAAGCCACGTGTTCCAGCCGGCTGCGGACACTGCCTACCTGGACGATTTGGCCAACGAGATCGCTGAAGTCGCTGTGCAAAGAGCACCTGCAATTAGCCTGCGAGCTGGAGGGTCACGGCGCTTCTATTCGGTGTACCGGCCTTGGCCTTGGCCTTGGCCTTGGCCTTGGCCTTGGCCTTCGCGTTCTTGTTTCATTGGTTGGGCTCGAATCTCCGGCAAGGGGGAACTACTTGGTGGCGCATTTTCCACTTGTTACTAATCCTGCCGCTGACGTGCATGTTGGTGGCCGCCCTTATCGGCGCGGCCGTTGAAGGACGCCACTGTATGACAGCCGGTCCAAGTCGCGCACGGAAGTGGCGATGCCGACCTCGCTCCCTACGTGAAAAGCTATGTAATTGCACAGACGTGTTCTTTTGAAGATGATTCAATCTCGCCGCATGCCCATCAGGAAAGACCTGGAAGCCAATCTGTTTGGGGACGCGATGGGACTGCCTGATTCTCCATACGGGCCACGATTGCTGGATAGTGTGTAAAATATCCGGTAATGAACGATCCGGTGATGACACCAATGTAGCAGAGAAAATTGTCTTCGAACTACGAACACTTTCCACGGACTTTACCTCAAGCGGTCGTCTTACCGGAACCGGAGAAGGGCGAACCACCTCGCCTCTTCATCGATTCTCATTGGCCTCCACTCTGACCAATCTTTCCCCCCACTCATTCGAAGCGGCTCGCGACGCTGGCGGCGCAGCCCGTTGCAATCAGGTTATCGTTGGTGGTCCGTGAAACGCGTTTTCCTTGACGATGGAGAAAAATGTGGGCTGCATGTAAACACCTACATTTTCGCTTCAGGCTACTCCTCTCCGGCTATTTCACTGTCAGTGTCAACATGGTGTTGTGGCTCAACGAGCCAGAAGTTCCCGTCAAAGTGAGAGTATAGGTTCCCGGCGGAGTGCCTGCCTTTGGTGTCGAACTGCGCCCACTTCCAGCAACGCCGGCGCAACCAGCACAAAGCAGCAATACAAACATGGCCACACTGGAGACCTGCCACACGTACCGTCGCCTGGGCGCGGCGAACCTGCTAAGAATGGCGCAAGCCATAAGCGCCAGAACCCACGTCAGCCCGATTCGTAAGCCGGCCCACGGCCAAGGCACGATCGTGCCGGGCGGCACCAACGACTGGGCCGTCGTCGTCACCGTAATATTGAACGGCGCATAGGAGCTACCTGTAGGACCCACTGATCCAGGGGCTGTACAAACAGCCAACATCGGAGCGCCGCTGCACTGAAACGAAATCGGCTGGCTGAATCCGCCCTGCGGAGTGATGGTGATCGCGTACGTTGATGTCGATCCGGCCGTGGCCGCCGCGGCGGTCGGGGACGCTGAAAGGGAGAAGTCCGCCACCGTTTGCGTCAGACCTGGCGAAGTGCTGCTGGCGAAGTTCGCATCGCCGCCGTAGATTACGGTGATCGAATGCACTCCTCCCACTAGCGCCGAGGTGGCGAGTGTTGCATTTCCGCCGCTGAGCATGCCCGTGCCTAGTGTAGCGGCTGCATCCTGAAACGTGACCGTCCCGGTGGGTGTGCCCGTGGCGGACGACGTCACCGTGGCGGTGAACGTCACAGCGGATCCAAAGATTGATGGATTATTCGATGAGGCGACGGAAGTCGAGTCACCCACCTTGTTCACCGTTTGCATAAGGGCCGGCGAAGTGCCGCCGGCGAAGTTCGCATCACCGCTGTAGACTGCGGTGATCGAATGCGTTCCGCCCGTCAGCCCTGAAGTGGTGAACGTCGCTGCTCCGCCGCTCAGCGTGCCCGTGCCCAGCGCAGAAGTGCCGTCCTGAAACGTGACCGTCCCAGTGAGTGTGCCTGTGACCGGCGAAGTCACCGAGGCGGTGAGAGTCACAGCCGTTCCAATAATGGACGGATTGTTCGACGAGGCGACGGCAGTGGAGCTCGCCGCCTTGCCAATCGTCTGCGCCAGGATCGGCGAAGTGCTGCCGGTGAAGTTCGCATCGCCGCCGTAGATTGCGGTGATCGAATGCGCTCCTGTCCCTAGTCCCGAAGTGGTGAACGTCGCCGTCCCGCCGCTCAGCGTGCCCGTGCCCAACGTAGTGGCGGCATCCTGAAACGTGGCCGTCCCGGTGGGTGTGCCCGTAGCGGACGACGTCACCGTGGCGGTGAAAGTCACAGCCGCTCCACGATTCGATGCACTATTCGACGAGACGACGGAAGTGGAGCTAGCTGCCTTGTTCACCGTCTGCATAAGGACCGGCGAAGTGCTGCTGGCGAAGCTTGCATCACCGCCGTAAATTGCGGTGATCGAATGCACACCTGCTCCCAGCCCCGAGGTAGTGAGTGTCGCCGTTCCACCGCTCAGCATGCCCGGGCCCAGCACGGTGGCGCCATCGTTGAATGTCACCGTGCCAGTGGGAGTGCCGGAGCCGGTGGCTGGCTTCACCATGGCCGTGAACGTCACAGCCTGGCCCAAGGCAGATGGGTTCAGCGAGGAGATCAACGTTGTCGCCGACAAGGAGGAGCCAGGCCGACCGCAAGATGTGAACTTGAAGGACCCAATGCGAGTTTTCCAGTTAAACGAACCGTTAGTTGTCAGGTATTCGTTCGTGTACCAGAAGGTGCAGTCATCGGACGGGTCGACGCTCATGCCGCTGTAGTCACCCCAGCGACTGCTACCGTTGGTCTGCGATCCTGTACCTTCAATGATGCTGTTCTCGCTCTCCATCGTGCCCGCTGGATCGGAGGGCACGCGGCCTGCATAACGAACAGCCGGGAAATTGCTGCTGCTGGAAGCACTGTATCCCACAGCAATGTCACCCGATTGATCCATCGCGATCGAGCCCATCCAGCGGTACTGCGAGTCGGGTGAGAAAGTCCCCTGTTGGAAAACGGTCGGGGTGACGTTCGGGCTGCGGATCTCATACCACCGCACCCCCACGCTGCTTCCCGCCATCACCGAGTGGTTGACCACCAGTGATTCATGGTCGCCAAAGTTCCGATACGCCAGCCGGAACATCAGACGGTCGCCCAGGGAATCGAGCTGTTGCGTCGTTCCAGGTTGGGGAATGCATGTGCCACCGCCACAGGCTTCGCTGAAGGGCGCCACCGGGATCGCGGTGGGACCAGTGAAGGTGGAGTTCGAGGGCGTCGTGAAATCCACGTGAAACTTGAAGAGGTTCAGGTTACTCGGCGCCACCATCTGAAGATAGAAGTTGGGCTCCCCGGTCGGCGGCGGCGTAGTTCCGTCGAGGTCCGCGGGCAAGAGACTGTCAACGCTCGGATTCTGCTGCATGCAAATGGCGTTGGCCGGTCCACCACTCAGCATCGTAGCGCGGTCAAAGGCGCAAGAGTTCGCGCCGACGAAAGTGGTTGCGCCTGAAAACGTGTTGGCCGTCCAGTAGTAGGCATCGCGCCAGACTGCTAGCTTCGGATAATCGGGCGTGTTACTGCCAAAGGAGAACTCGTATCGATAATAGCTTTGGGTCGCATCCGATGTGGTGGAGACAGCCATGCAGTAGGCGTTGAGCTTGACATTCATCTGGCCTACCACCCAGCGCTGGGCGGATTTGTCATAAAGGACGACGGGGTCGCTCCCGTCGCCATTGGCGCAGTCGCCGTTGAAGCCACTCCAGATGTTGTGGATAGGCGTCGGGCCCAACAGCAGGGCACTCGAGGTCTTGTTGTAGACCGCATATTCTACGTTCACGATCTGTACGAACTGCGTGGCTCCGACCGAGCCGTTCGTGTCAGGTGGTGTCACCCCGTCCGCGCCTATGCCGTCAAAGTCCAGTCCAGGTGAAGTGCTGACGAGGGGCAAGGAAAGCTGTTGAAGAGCCTGGTCCTGGGTGACCGAGGCGGGGAGAGCCAGGGCAGGTCGCGCCAGCTGGCGCAGTGGGATGTTGCGCCGGCTGGTGGGGGCCTTGGGCGGCGCGGAAGCGACCAGGTCCACCAATGGCGGAGAAACGTCATAGCTGACGGGGGGTATGACCGTGGGATTGGAACCGGTCTGCTGTGCCGGCGCCGGAACCGCTGACGCCAACACAACGAAGAATAAGGGAAGAACACTTACAAGCTTACTCTTCATCCGAACCTCTTGCTTTGAGCAACTTCCGAATTCACCTAGACTACTTCGGACAACGTCCCCTAGCTACTGTCCTTTGGGCCGGGCTCGTACTGTCCTGTGGGCGAGGCTGAGGGTTCAATCTACGCACGAGTCAGGTTGATTGGAAGCCGAGGTAGGCCAAAAAAAGTTGCATCTGACACAAACTTTTCTAGGTCCCACAGCAAATCTCAACTCCTTCTGGTTATCGCTGCACTCGTACAAGTGACGTTGGCGCCCGGCATGATTCCCGGCGGAATCGGCTGCGCGGAAGTTAATCTGGAGGCCACGGCGTTGTAGGAAACGGCAAGTATGGCCAAATAGTTGGTTTCGCTACGGGGTTCAGCCTTTCAGAGAAAATGATTCTCTTTATCGACCAGATAAACCAGAGGGTTGGCGAAAGGATCCGACTGGATATATGGATTGGTTCTGCGCGAAGTATGGCATCACGTGGTGGCCAGCGTCAGAAGGTAATGGCTGGGGACATTGTGGGACAAGAAATGGATATTGGGGGATGGTCCCGAAGCTGTTAACTGACGCCAGAGAAACGAGTTATATGATTTGAAGTTCTCTGTTAACAGCCGAATGCTCTACCGTTGAGCTACCGGGGAACCGCGCAGGCAGGTACGGTCGGATCAACTACACAAGTTAGTCTAGCGAGGCGCATTCAAGAGTGTCAACGAAACGCTCCCGCGGCATCCATTTCTCTGTTCTTACCTTGACATAGCGGCATTCGCGTTGTTAACTCCCCCGCGCGAGGAGGCTCTTTCCCATGACACCTAGAGTGCGCACCTTTGCCGCTCTTCTTGCTGCAACAATTACTTCATGCCCCGCCCTAGGGGCGCAGGATGCTTCTCACAGACTTACTGCCATGGACGAGTTCCAGCTGCAGCTTCCCACCGACCCGCAGATCTCGCCCGACGGAAAGAAAATCGCCTACGTGCGCCGCTTCGCCGATCCCATGACCGACAAGCGCTACTCGAATCTTTGGATCATCAATACAGACGGAACCGATCATCGCCCGCTAACTACGGGCAACCGCAGCGACGCTTCTCCACACTGGTCGCCCGACGGCCTGCGCCTGGCATACCTCTCCGATGCTGACGGCAAACAGCAACTCTACGTCCGCTGGATGGACACCGGCCAGACCGCGCGCATCACCAATTTCGAGCAGGCCCCCGACGCCATCGCCTGGTCCCCCGACGGAAAAATGCTCTCCTTCTCGGCTCTCGTTCCGGGCAAAGGTCCGCATATCGCCGATCTGCCCGCCACGCCTTCCGGCGCAAAGTGGGCTGATCCTCCCACCGTCTACGATCGTTTGGTCTACCGATTCAACGGCACAGGCTATCTGAAGCCCGGCTACATGCAGGTTTTTGTCGTCAACGCAGAAGGTGGCGCGCCCCGGCAAGTCACGAACGGCGACTTTCCCAACGGCGGGAATGAATTCGGACCCTCGCGCGCCTCTTGGACCCCCGATGGCAAGTACTTGCTCGTTTCCGTCAATCGGCATCCCGAATCCGATCACGAATACATCGATGATGAAGTCTACGAATTCAATGTCTCCGACGGTTCCTTGCGCCCTCTTACTAATCGCAAAGGACCGGATAATGCACCAGCCGTTTCTCCCAATGGAAAGTTCATCGCTTACACCGGTTTCGACGATCGTTATCAAGGTCACCAGACCACAAAGCTCTATCTGATGAATCGCGATGGCACCGGCTCGCACTCCCTCTCCGACAAGCTCGATCGCGACGTGCAGGACCCGCAATGGGCTCCCGACAGCACCGGCATCTACTTCCGCTACGACGATCAAGGCGATTCCAAAGTTGGCTTCTATCTCGTCGACGGAACCTTCAAGAAAATTGCCGATCACCTCGCTGCCACAACCGGCGCCGGCGGCAGCGGCACCTTCTCCCTCGCACGTACGGGCATGATCGCGCTCACTTACGGGCGTCCAGACAATCCCGGCGATGTCGCCATCCTCAACAACGGCGCTATGAAAGTCCTGACTTCTCTCAATGAAGAACTCCTCGCGCAGAAAAAGCCCGGTCACGTCGAAGAGTTCTCGTTCGAATCATCGAAAGACAATCGTAAGATTCAGGGTTGGATCGTCCACCCACCGGATTTTGATCCTACAAAGAAATATCCCCTTGTTCTTGAGATTCACGGCGGCCCGTTCGCCGACTATGGCGACCGTTTCGATTTCGAAAAGCAGGTCCTGGCCTCTCGCGGCTACGTGGTTCTTTACACGAATCCTCGAGGTAGCACGAGCTACGGCGAAGAATTTGCTAATCTCATCCATCACGCTTATCCGGGCGACGATTATTCCGACCTCAACAGCGGCGTCGACGCCGTTATCGCCAAGGGCTACATCGACACCAACAATCTCTTCGTCACCGGCGGCAGCGGCGGCGGCGTCCTCACCTGCTGGACCATCGAGCACACTGATCGTTTCCGCGCCGCGGCTGCGCTCTATCCCGTCATCAATTGGTACAGCTTTGCGCTCACCTCCGACATTCCATTCATCACCAAATACTGGTTCCCGGGTCTTCCCTGGGACAACACCGACAGTTACATGCAGCGCTCGCTCACCAATCTCGTCGCCAAAGTCAAAACGCCCACATTAGTCATGACCGGAGAAGCCGACTATCGCACTCCCATTTCCGAAGCCGAGCAGTTCTACGAAGCGCTCAAACTCCTGAACGTGGACACTGTTCTCGTCCGTGTCCCCGAAGAACCCCACGGCATCGCCCGCCGCCCCAGCCACCACATCGCCAAAATGCTCTATATTGCGGGCTGGTTCGAACAGCACAAATCAAAGATGTAGCCAAACCCCGCGTATTTATGTTGAGTTTATGTTCTTCGTTATATAGCTGTTCATACTAAGCTCAAGCAAGGAATAGAAAACCAATGGGAGAAAACATCATGCGTAAGCGTTTCACCCTACTCACCATCCTCGGTTCACTGGCAGTGGCGATAATCTTTTCTGCCGTAGCATTCTCGCGCGCGGCCACGCCGTCGCCTGGCGCGAGCGGTTATCACGTTATCAAAACCGTCCCGGTCGGCGGCGAGGGTGGTTGGGACTACGTCTATGTAGACAGCGACGCCCGCCGTGTTTACGTCTCGCGCGGCACTCACACGATGGTTCTCGATGCGGACACCTACGCCGTCGTCGGCGACATCCCCGACACCCAAGGCGTCCATGGCATCGCTGTCGCTTCCGACCTCGGTCGCGGCTTCACCAGCAACGGCCGTTCGAACGATGTAACCATCTTTGACCTCAAAATGTTGAAATCCATCGGCAGCGTTAAAGCAGATGCGAATCCCGACGCCATCATTTACGATGCCGTCACCAAGCGCGTCTTCACCTTCAACGGCCGCGGCAAGAATGCCACGGCGATTAACGCCGCGGATGGCACCGTGGCCGGCACGATAGATCTGGGTGGCAAGCCCGAATTTGCCGTCGCTGACGGCAAGGGCACGATCTATGTGAACAACGAGGATACCTCCGCGCTCCATCATCTCGATGCGCAGAGCCTCAAGGAACTCCACCATTGGCCGCTCGCCCCCTGCAAGTCGCCTTCAGGACTGGCCATGGATCTGAAGAACCGCCGCCTGTTCTCTGTCTGCGATGAGAAAGTTATGGCCGTGGTGAACGCGGATACCGGCAAGGTAGTCGCCACTCCGACCATCTGCGAAGGTCCGGATGCCAGCGCCTTCGATCCCTCGACGGGCTACGTGTTCGCCTCTTGCGGCGATGGCAACCTTACGGTCATTCACGAGGATTCCCCAGACAAATATACCGTTGTCGAGAATGTCCCCACGAAGAAGTCTGCCCGCACTATGGGTCTCGACCTCAAAACCCACAACATCTTCCTCCCGGCCGCCGACTTCGATCCGCCTGCTCCCGGTGAACGCCGCGGCAAGATGAAGCCGGGCTCGTTCGTGATCGTCGTGGTCGGCAAATAGCCTGGCATCGCGCGCGTGGTCCGACGCTGCGCCTGCCAAAAAACAGAAGCGTCCCGGTGAGGAGGGTCACCGGGACGCTTTCCGTTTGGGCGATTGAGGGAACTCTTAGTGCACCACGCCGACGTTATGCGCGCCGGACGCAAACGACATACTCGCGCCCGCCGCCTGCGGCAGCCACCAAACCTTTCGTACCCAGCCATGCTGGCTCACCATCATCCGCTTGCCCAGGAAGTCCAAGAACGCCGGGCTCACCTGCGTCGCCGCATAAATCGCGTTCGAGTTTGCGAAGGGGCGCATGAACGGATTCGCCTCCCGCCCGTAGCCGCCGGAGACTGCACGGTACGTTGACCAGGCGTCGAAGGCCGCGCCGCTGTGTCCCGCCAGCGCCAATCCATACCAAATCCTTCTTTGCTGTGGCGTTTCGCGCGGCCGGGTAAATACCGGCCTTACCGGTCGAAAAGGTTGCGTCGCCGCGTTCGGAGTGATGGGCTCCGGATCGGCATTTACTTTGGGTGCGGGCGCGGAAGCCAGGGATGCGACGAGAGTAGAATCTTTTGCCGCGCTATCGGAAGCAACCGCCGGAGAATCGTTAACCACTTTCGCCGTGTCGTCCATCTGCGGGATGGAACAGATCAGGAGAAGCGCTGTAATGACCATTTGCCACCTCAGTATTGCCCGTGGGTCTTGCAAGTCCGTCCCCACTCGCAATGAGGCTAATTTACTGTTCAAAGGGTCAGGCAGCACTGGCCTATCGGTCTCATTCTGATTAGTACGCCCCTCTAGCCCCTCCGTTTGCCTCTTTTCAAACGGCAGTACTAGGCCACAAAAGTGAAAATACTTTTACATTCTTGGCCCTGCGGTGCCGCCCATCGAGAGCGCGCGGACCGCGCCATGACTTACCCGCGACTCTGCTATAATCCGCCTGTTGACCTCGGCCCTCCCGCGAGTCAAACGAAACGATGCCCGGCAACGACTCTTCCGCCGCCAAGCGCGCCCGTCTTCCGCACCGCGGTCCGCAGCCTCCCCGCTTCGTCGTTATTGAAGGCCCTCTGCGCGTCGGCAAAACCACTCTCGCCCGCATCCTCGCCGAGCGCCTGCATGCCCGCCGCATCTACGATTGCGAGGACAATCCCTTCCTCGCCGATTTCTACAACGCCAAGCCCGGCTCCGCCCTTCGCGCACAGATGTACTTCCTCATCGAGCGCCGGAAGCGCCTCCGCGAAGCCCTCGCCGTCGAAGCTCCCGGCCCCGTCCTCTCCGATTTCCTCATGGAAAAGGACCGCATCTTCGCCAATCTCAATCTCGATGACGAAGAGCTCAAGCTCTACGAGCGCTATTACGAAGCGCTCACCGCGGACATTCCCGCCCCCGACCTGGTCATTTATCTCCAGGCCAAGCCCGAAGTTCTCCGCGCCCGCATTGCCAAAAAAGCCTCCCGCGACGAATCCCACATCGCCCCTGAATACATCGAGGAAGTCGCCCGCGCCTACGAACATTTCTTCTTCCGCTACGCCGCTTCCGACCTCCTGGTCATCAACACCTCCGATATTGACTTCGTCGAGCGCAGCGAAGACCTCCAGCTCCTCCTCAAGCGTCTCCATGAACCCGTCAAAGGCACCCAATACTTCCTCCCCCTCGGCGCTTCCGAGTAAGAGTCCGGCCTTCGTGGTTGTCGGTCCCTGGTAAGGGCGCAATATTGCGCCCGCGAGGGTGGCCACCACTAGCTGAAACCACAAAGACTTTGATTTTCTAGCGAGCGCGGTGTGCGGAAGGTATGACCGGTCTCTATCCCTAAGCGTTTCTTTGGCGTTTCATTCCGGTCAGAACGCGAAGCTCGCCCACAATCAACAGTTCGATGTTTACAGCCTGCTCGTTTCGCACCAGATGAACATCCCGGTCGGCCCGGTCGGCGCCTGTCCGGTATCCTTCGATGCGCAGGATCACGTCTTTTTCGTGTTCCAGCCTCCCTGCGTTCTTCACCGTGATCAAAAGTTTCTTGGAATCGTAATGCACCGTCATCTGCTTCGATCTGGCCGCGCACCAAATCCTAAGATCTCCAATCGCCGTTTCTTTGCAGATAAGAGTCTCTTCCTGCGTCACCGCATTCCACTCGCCGCACTTCTCGAAAATGGAATCTTTAACATTCTTCCAAACCAGGGGAGCACGCGCGACCGCCAATGCCATATTGTGCTTCTCTTCATAAATCTGCTCTTCTTCCGTGAGCTTTGCCGCCAGGTATTCCTGCGCCGCCTGCTTTGTGCTCTCATCCCTCATTGGGCCCATCCCCCGGTAAGTGATTTAACACGACCTCGATTGGCAATCCTCCAGTGATTTGCCAAACAGGATGGGGCGCGCTGTATTGACTCCTTGTTTGTGTCATCCCGGCGCAGCCTCGCAAAATTGTCACCCACGAGTCAGCGGTAGACCTTCCTTGCGGATTGAGCTGCTTGGAAAAACGGCAAGGCTTCCACCCCTTTTTGGTGGAAGCCCCGTCGCTCATGATTGCCAGGAACCGGGAACGTCCCGATTCAACGGTGGAGCAAGCCGCCCCGACCGGCTATAGGAAGATCGGGAATAAATGAACTCCTGTCCCGTGCTGTCTCCCGGATAAAACCACACTTTGAGGGCCATGGGCGAATTGCCCGCGCGCTCCTCAAACTCGAAAATGGATTTATCGGGTCGTTCAGAGCGAGTGTTTGGAATGGCTAAGGTCGTTGCCAGGATTTGCGTTTCATCTGCATTCCAAATCTGGACGATGTGCCGGTCGCCCGGGCTATCGGCCAATTTGAAGACGTAGGTTCCCGCGGGCAGGACCTGCCCGGGGATTTCCACCGAATCGTTGAAAGTAACAATGGTTTTTCTGTCCCACTGATCGGCTCTAGCGCCCGGGGCGAGTACGGCCCCAAACAACATAGTGATCAGCACAGTACACACTGCAAATACAACTACTCTCAGAGTTTGCATGCTACGACCCTCCTAGTCGGATCGGCTGGACCAAACGGGCAGGGATGGCGCCTGAGGATGAAGCTGGGGCGGCCGAAGCCAGCGACCCGCACAGAACTGTGCAATAGTGCAGTCCTACCCGGTCTTCTGTCTTCTGCCTCGACCATGAGATGCGCCTCCCCCACCCGAGGTTGCGCACAAAGTTGCCTCCCCCCGCCAACCGTCATTTCGTCTATGACGTCGTCGGCTCTGTGAAGGGACACTTGTAGCTTTTGCTTTTGAAGTGCTCTTTTGTTTTTCACCTGTTCGAAACCCTTTTTTTGCCGTCAAGGCTCGTTCTCGAATCACTCAGCGAAACCCTTGTGGTTCCGCCACCCATCTATTCGGTCGCCCAGGTCTGCGACGACCATGATTACTTCTTCAAACTCCCCGACTCTTCGGGGAGGCAGGATGCCTACTCAAACGGACGGTCTCAACCGCGACCACAAAATGACTCGGGCTGTCCTGCATCGGAACCCTGGAGCAACTGCGCATAGTGCACTTTTTCGCGCAGCATCCAGTACAACCGCGCCGCGAATAAGACCCTGGATGCACTTATGATCCAAAAAGCCCTGGATGAGTCGAGAATCAAGGTTATTCTTGTGAAGAACAGCAAGCTGGTCGCAAAGTTGCAAACGGACTTTAGCTTGGACCAGGGCGAAGCGGAAGCCATTGCGCTTGCCCAGAAGGAAAGAACTCGCATCGTCGGCATCGATGATAAGAATGGCATCAATGCCTGCAAGCTGCTCGGTATTGCCTTCACCACCGCTGTGGGCATCCTGCTTCGGAGCCGCGAAAAACGGTTTGCTCGATCGTAGCGCCGCACTTGCCGGACTCGCGGCGCTCGCAAAATACGGACGTTACAAGCATTCGATCATTGAAGCTGCGAGGCTGAAATTGGAGGTGCCCGAATGACCAAGACGATGAGTATCCGCAGGGACCGCGACAACTACGAGTTTCTCGCTGAGCTCTCGAAAGCAGAGCGCAGCGACCTGTCCAAGGCCGTGCGCGACCTGGTTACGTGTGGCAGAATCCTGCTTGCCGTCGAGAGATACAGAAAGGGAGAGGCTTCTCTAGGCAAGGCCGCGGGGCTTGCCGGACTTCCCGTGGGACAGATGATGATCATCCTGGCGGAGTTTGGCGTCGAAAGCAGGATCGAGAAAGAGGACTATCTGCAGGGACTGCATAATCTTGCAAAGGTCTGGTAAGGGGGCGGGCGCCACATAGAGGGGTCCTGTGAGTGGCGTCGTTCTCCCCTCCGCGGGCGGACGAGGCTTGGCATTCCTAAAGAATTACTTTAACCCTTCCGGCATCCCGCGCGGCATCAACAGCTTGTCCTCCGGCCTCGCAGAACTCGGGTCGGGCGCGATTCTCTTTCGATCCTTACTTGGTTACCTCCCTACTTCTTTACTTCGTGCAATCCATTGACACGCAACCCGAAGCAGCATACCTTTCGGCACCGATGGAATCCTTCGCCCAGCACCGATGAAAAGCAAATTCCTGGCAGCGGCCATCCTGACCGCCACCATTGCCATTGCGGCATCGCTCCTCGCCGGCGCTCAGATGCTGCTGCTGCCCGCGCTTGTCCCAACGCTCCTGCGCTGGCTCGCAATCCTCATTTTCGCGGCGTATGCCACATCCCGCCGCTCGCTGACGACCTGGATCTTCGTCGGGCTTCTCGCCGGCGCGGAGTTTGGCTATGACTGGCCCTCCATCGCAGTAAACCTGCAACTCCTCGGCACCATCTTTCTCCGCCTCATCAAGGTCATCATCGCGCCGTTGCTCTTCGGCGTTCTCGTCGTGGGCATCGCCGGCCACTCCGACCTGAAGAAAGTCGGCCGCCTCGGCGTCAAATCCCTCATTTACTTCGAAATCGTCTCCACGCTCGCCATGCTCATTGGCTATGCGGCCATCCACATCTGCCGCGCGGGAGAAGGCGTCCATCTCCCTCCGTCCTCCGCGGCGCAAGCCCTCAATGTTTCTCCCCACACCGCCGCCCAACTCATCACCGACATCTTCCCGGAGAACATCGCCAAATCCGTCGCCGAAGGCCAAGTGCTTCAAATCGTCGTCTTCAGCGTCCTCTTCGCCATGGCGCTCGCGCTCGTTCCGGAGCCCAAGCGCCGCCCCATTCTCGCCTTCGCCGAGAGCCTCTCGGAAACCATGTTCAAGTTCACCAATCTGGTGATGTACGCCGCGCCGCTCGGTGTCTTTGGCGCCGTTGCTTACACCGTCGGCCACCTCGGGTTGGGAGTCCTTCTTCCGCTCCTGAAACTGCTCGCAACCATGTACGTCGCTCTCGCCTTCTTTATCGTTTTCGTTCTGCTGCCCATCACGCTGTGGGCGCGCATCCCCATCAAGCGGTTCATCAACGCCGTCGCCGAGCCCGTCACCATCGGATTTGCCACTGCAAGCTCGGAGGCCACTCTGCCTCGCGCCATCGAGCAACTCGAGTCCTTCGGCGTCCCGCGCGAAATCGTCGCCTTCGTCCTCCCCACCGGCTACAGCTTCAATATGGACGGCGCGAGTCTCTATCAATCTTTGGCCTTATTTTTTGTGGTCCAGGCCGCGGGGCTGCACCTCAGCGTCGGTCAGCAAGTTTTGATGATCCTGACGCTTCTGATCAGCAGTAAAGGAACTGCCGGCGTGGCGCGCGCCTCGCTGTTGATTGTTTTCGGCGCCGCCACTTCGTTCCATCTGCCCATGGAACCATTATTTCTTCTCTTCGCGATCGATCAACTCATGGACATGGGACGAACTGCCGTCACCGTTCTCGGCAATTGTGTCGCCTGCGTCGTCATCGCTCGCTGGGAAGGCGAATTCCCCGCGAAGCTCGCTACTTCCGGCTAGGATGGCGGCTCGGAGCTCAAGCCCCTCCGGCACGCACTACCCCACCGGACAGGCAGCCCCTACCGCCGCGCCATCTGCACTTTTTCTCGACTTCCGTCCAGTTATGAGCCGTCCCCGTCCATCATAAACTTCCAGTAAAATTCAATTCGCTTTGTGGCCGCATCGGTCTGCGCCCGTGCGGCAAGGAGTGTGTCCTCATGAAATCTTTCGTCCGCGTATTTGCGGCCGTCACGCTCTTCGTTCTCTTCATTACAATAACAATCCAGGCCAACGACAAACGCGCCTCGCTTCCCGCGAGCGTCGTCTCGGCCCGAACGGTCTACGTCGATAACCAAACCACCACCGCTGAACTCCAGAACATTGCCTACACTGAGCTTTCGAAATGGGGGCGACTGCAGATTGTGGACACGCCGCAGAAAGCGGATATCGTGCTGCGCCTTTCGAACGGCAATTACCTGAAGTTCGTTACTGGAGAAGAAAGCCCTCCGACTTCCAAGCCAAAAACCGTCAACGAAAAATTTGCGGGCGAGGATGAAGCGGTGCCACCTGGCTCCATGCGCATCTCGGTGATCGATCCGAAAACCGGTAACTCCCTCTGGTCGGACATTCGAAAGACGGATAACGCAAAAGCCGCAACGCACATGCTCGATGGCCTGCGCGAGGCCTTCGACCAAAAACACAAATAACGCAACGCAAGTTAGTCCTGATCTTCATCTTCTCTTTTTCATTGCAAAATTCAGCCTGGCTATTTTTTTATATTCCAGATTCCCCGTCCCGCCTCTTCGACTTTCAACTATCAACTATCAACTATCAACTGTTGTATAGTGCCTTCCGCATATTGAGGAGGCTCTTCAATGGAACTGTGGTCGCGCCGTAAATTCTTTCTCACTTCGCTTATTGGCAGCGCGGTTGCCGGTGCGGGTAAGCTCTTTGGCCGCACGTTGTCTGATTCGAATGGCGCAGCGGCAACTGCGCCCGCATTTCCGGGCAGTCCTGCACAGGGCAAGCGTCCGCTCATTATTTCCAGTGCCAATGGCCTGCACGCGCTCGATAAGGGCATGGACATCCTCAAGAAAGGTGGCGATACACTCGACGCGGCTGTGGCTGTTGTCACTATCGTCGAGGATGATCCCAACGACGACTCCGTTGGCTACGGCGGTCTGCCTAACGAAGAAGGCGAGGTGGAGCTCGATGCCAGCGTCATGCACGGCCCGACGCACCGCGCCGGCTCGGTCGCGAGCGTGCGGCGCATCAAAAACGTTTCGCGTCTCGCGAAAACGGTTATGGAGAAAACCAACCACGTGATGATCGTTGGCGATGGCGCGCGGCGTTTTGCCGTGGCCGAAGGATTCGAGGAGATGAATCTCCTCACTGAGAGCTCGCGCAAGATCTGGCTCGCGTGGAAGGCCAAATCCTCCTTCAATTGGCGGCCCGGAATCGATTCGCCGGAATGGAAAGAACATATTTCAGCAATCTTCGATGGCGATGAAAAACAGATCGTCTACGCCGAGCGCGTTATTGCGCATCCGCCGACGGGCACGATTCCGTGCATGGCCGTTGATTCGAACGGAGACATCTCCGCCACGACCACGACTTCCGGATTGTCGTGGAAAATTCCCGGCCGCGTAGGTGATTCGCCAATCATTGGGGCGGGGTGCTGCGTGGACAATGAAGTGGGCGCGGCGGGTTCGACCGGCAAGGGCGAGGAAAACATCAAGATTTCCGGCGGCCACACCATCATTGAAATGATGCGTCAGGGCAAATCGCCCACGGACGCCTGCCTCGACGCCATGGGCCGCATCGCGCACAACTACAAGAACGATAAGAAAAAACTCGGGACGTTTCACATTTATTTTTACGCCCTCAACAAAGATGGCATGCACGGCGCTGCTTCGCTCTGGCGGAATGGCTATGAGCCAAGCAAACAAGCTTCTTATGCGGTGCACGACGGGACTGAATCGCGTCTGGTTGCATGTAATTCATTTTTTGACGCGGTCGGCGGTGATCAATAACTGAGGAAGCTACCGCAAACAGGAACGGAGAAGAATCAGGAGCCTGATTTTCCGGGCAAGCGATCTGCTATTTTCCTCTCTCTATTTTCGATATTCTGTTTTCATGGACCAGGCAAACATTCTGATCATCGGCGGCGGGGTGATCGGCTGCGCGATCGCCAATACCGTTTCGAAGCGGTGGCAGGATGTATTCCTTGTCGAGCAATTTCCGAGGCTGGGCATGGCTACGAGCACGCGCAACAGCGGCGTGAACCACTCTGGAATCTACTACCCGAAAAATTCGTTGAAGGCACGGCTGTGCGTAGAGGGCAACCGGCTGACTTATGAATTTTGCGCGCAGCATAAAGTGCCGTTTCGCCACTGCGGGAAGCTTGTCGTCGCCGTCGATGCACACGAGGAAACCGAACTCGTCGCGCTGAAGAAGCGTGGGGAAGAGAACGGGGTCGAAGGGCTTCGGCTGATCGGCGCTAACGAAATCCGGGCGCGCGAGCCGCACATCAAAGGATATGCGGCTCTTGACGTGCCATCGACGGGGATCGTCTCTGCTGAGGAGCTGGTTCACGCTTATGCGCGGGTGGCGACGAATCAGGGGGCAAATATTGTTACGCGCGCACAAGTGCTTTCGCTGGAGGCTTCTGGTGAAAGCATTCGGGTCGGCCTGCGCATCGGTGACGAAGAGGACGCGCAGAACGAGACGATCGAAGCGCGATGCGTGATCAATGCGGCGGGCCTTTTTGCGGATGAAGTTGCTGCGATGCTGGGGAATCATTCCTGGAAGATTTATCCGGTACGCGGCGAGTACTGCGAGGTACGTGGTCCGCGTTCTTCACTGATCAACAATCTTGTTTATCCATTGCCGCACTCTGACGGGCTCAGCCTTGGGGTGCACTTCACAAAAACGCTGTGGGGGACGTTTCTCCTGGGGCCGACCGCAACGTACGTCGAAGGAAAGGACAATTACGAAAAGAATCGGCTGCCGATTTCGGATTTCGCGCACAGCGCGAAAACGCTGTTGCCGGAAATCGAGGAGAACGACCTGCAGCTTGGGTATTCGGGGCTGCGGCCGAAACTGGCAGCTCCGGATCACAAGGGCATCGTCGACTTTGTGATTACGCACGATCCCAAGGTGCCGCAGGCAATTCATCTGGTGGGGATGGAGTCGCCTGGGCTGACGGCGGCGCCGGCGATCGCGGAGCACGTTTCTCAGTTGGTGGCGGAAGCGCTTCACTGACAGGCCGCTGATGACGCGAAGAGAGATTCCTCGCTTCGCTCGGAATGACAAAGGAGGGAGTTATTCGACGATGACGCGCAGAAACTTCTTCTTCCCCAGTTTAACGATGTAGGCACCCGCTTGGCCCCAATTAATTCCGCTGGAAGGATCCTTGATTATCACTCCATCGACTTCAAATCCTCCCTGTTTCATGACTCGTTCGGCTTCGGACGCAGATTCTACTTGCCCTAGCGCGACTAGAATTTTTGTCCACTTCCTCAATTCGGCCGCCGACACTTCACGGTAGGGGGCAGTAATTGTGATATTCCCCTGTAATTCATAGACGTGAACCGTGTTTTCAGTCATCCGAATGATCTTGAACTGTTTCATTTCCCCGGGGGCCTGGCGGTCGCGGAAGACGCGCTGGAAATTTTCGGCGGCTTTGCGGGCGGCGTCTTCGCCGTGGAAACCGGCGATGACTTCCTGTGCCAGGCGCATTTTCGCGTCCATGGGATGGAGCGCGCCGCCGGCAACTTCTTTTTTCAAGGCCGCGATTTCTTGCGGCGTGCGGTCGGTCACCAGTTCGTAGTAGGACCACATCAGTTCGTCGGGAATGGACATTATTTTGCCGAAGATTTCGCCGGGGGCTTCGGTGATGCCGATGTAGTTGCCGAGGCTCTTGGACATTTTGCGCTGACCGTCGAGACCCACGAGGATCGGCATGGTCAGGGCTACTTCAGAGGCCAAGCCGTATTCGCGCTGGATGTCGCGGTGGACGAGCAAATTGAATTTTTGCTCGGTGGCACCGATTTCCACATCCGACTGGAGGACCACGGCGTCGTACGCCGTCAGAAGTGGATACAAAAGTTCGTGGACGGAAATGGGCTGATTGCCCGCGAGGCGGGAGCGAAAATCTTCGCGTTCGAGCATACGGGCGAGGCGATAGTGGCCGCAGAGGCGGACAACTTCGTAGCTGGTGAGTTTGTCGAGCCACTCGCTGTTGTAGCGGACTTCGGTTTTTTGGGGATCGAGGAGTTTGAAGACTTGCGCGAGGTAAGTCTTGGAGTTTGCGTCCACCTGTTCGCGGGTGAGCGGGGGACGGGTTTCAGATTGCCCCGTCGGATCGCCGATCATCGCGGAGAAATCGCCGATCAGGAAGATGGCGGTGTGGCCGAGGTCCTGAAAGTGCTTGAGCTTGCGGAGGACCACGGTGTGTCCTAGATGAATGTCCGGGGCGGTGGGATCCACGCCGAGATAGACACGGAGGGGTTTGCCGGTCTTTTGTGATTTTTCCAGCTTGGCGGTCAGGTCGGCTTCGGGGACAATTTCGGCAATGGCTTTTTTGAGGTAGGCGAGCTGCTCGGCGGCGGGTTTGAAATTCGAGTTGGTCATGAATTGTTTTCAACTGTGCGAAGCACGCGGCGGCCTTCGATTTTGTATTTTCCTTCGAGCACGATATTTACCGCTTGAGAATAAATCCGATGTTCTTCTTTCAGGATTTTTTCTGAAAGAGTTGTTTCCGTGTCCCCGTCGAGCACGGGAACGGTGGCCTGCAAAATGATCGGGCCGGCGTCGAGATTTTCATCGACGAAATGAACGGTGCAGCCGGTGAATTTCACGCCGTATTCGAGCGCCTGGCGCTGTGATTCCAGTCCGGGGAAGGACGGGAGCAGCGAAGGATGAATATTCAGGATGCGGTTCAGAAATTTTGCGACAAAAAAGGGAGACAGAAGGCGCATGTATCCGGCGAGACAGATCAGCTCGATTTGGCGTTCGTCGAGAACCGCAGCGACCTGGCGGTCGTACACTTCGCGCTCCAGGCCTTTCGAAGGAATTACGCGCGTCTTGATTCCACGCGACTCAGCGCGCTGGATGCCGGGCGCGCCCTCGCGATTGCTGATAACGACGGCGATCTCCGCGTTCGGAATTCTTCCCACCGCGACGCTTTCCGCCAGTGCCTCGAAATTCGAGCCGCGGCCGCTTAAGAGCACGCCTATGCGCTTCTTCATAAACGGAAAACGTTAGCATAACTGCGGGAATCGGCAAAACGGGCAGCAGAGGGTTCAAAGTTAAAAGTTGAAAGCTAAAAGTTGAACGACACAAGCGCAGCCGGAAGTCATCGCGCCACAACTGCGGAAACGGGCGTTTTGAAGTAGGCGATGACCAAGAGAAGGCCGAGCAGCAGATCGGTGCCGGCAAAGAGCAGGTCCGCCCTGTGCATTCGTCCTTGCATAAGGAGGGCAAGCACCGCCGCGCCGTAACCGATTTTTTCGAGGACGCACGGAATCATCAGGGTCGAAAGCGCGCCGTGTCCGTAGCGATGAAGACAAAGGCAATCTGCCACGCCAGGGCGACTCCCACGAATCCAGAAAAATCCCGGATGGGTGATGGGAGGTGGATCATTGCGCCCGATCAGATCAAACATAAAGTAAAGCGGCGTGATGACTAGAATACCCCAAATGCCGGCGACCCAAAACACAATCTTGGCAAATCTCATCGATACCTCCGATTGCCGATGAATTGACGGAGAATGATCCGCCAGCGGGAGGCAGGGGTAAAGACAATTCGGCGAACACTTCACCAGCTACCTGGACGCGTGATGTGCCGAACCGCAGCGATCAGGATGCACGTTTGAAAGGAATCCTTGCTAGAATGCCGATTCGCAGATGGCCAAATCAAATGAGGAATCACAAATCATGAATAAGCGGCAGGTCCGATATCGCTGGTGCTCGTTCAGTTCCATTTTTATTGTTCTTGTCATTCTCTTGTTCACTACGATGCCGGCTTTCGCGCAGCGAGTTGCGCCACGTGATCCGGTGGAGCCGGCGCAGGGGAAGCCTCAGCCGAAGCTGCTGGCGCGGCCTGCGGGAGTCGTTGCGCGGCAGGCGGTGGATGAGAAATCGATGCGCGCGCTGATCGGGAAACTTGTTGCTTGTGGGACCAGGCTGACGCTTTCTTCGTGGACGGATTCGAAGCGGGGGATTGGTTGCGGACGCGATGCGATTGTGGCGCGATTGAATGAGATCGCGAAGGATTCCGGGAGGAAATTGCAGGTGGTGGTCGATAAATTCGAATCCACTTCGGAGCGAACTTCTGGAAAACCGATGTCGCTGGAAAACGTGTACGCCGTTCTTCCCGGCTCCGATCCGAGGCTGGCGAAGACCATCTTCATTGTCTCCGGGCACTTTGATTCGCGGCCTTCGAATGTGATGGACCCTAATGCGGATGCTCCGGGAGCGGACGATGACGCATCGGGTGTAGCCGTGAGCGTGGAATGCGCGCGGCTGCTGAGCAAGGCAGGAACAAACGGGCGCGGGACGTATCGCGCGACGATACTTTTTGCGGCGGTTTCAGGCGAAGAACAAGGGCTGCTCGGGAGCACGCACCTTTTGGAGTGGGCAAAACAGCACGGTTATACCGTTGGCGGAATGCTGGACGACGATATCGTGGGCGCCGATTCCGCGGCTGGTGCGCCGCATGGCGTACGGCTCTTTTCCGGAAATGGCGAAATCGACGATGCAGATTCGCCTTCGCGGGAATTGGCGCGGGCAGTCGAAGAGATCGATGGACGCGCGGCGATTCGAATGATTTTCCGGGTGGACCGGTATGGGCGCGGCGGGGATCACTATCCTTTCTATAAGGCGGGGCTGCCGGCGGTGCGATTTACCGAGCCGCTGGAAGACTACAATCACCAGCATCAAACACCGCGGACGGAAAACGGAATCGAATACGGCGATTTTGAGAAGTACCTCAACTTTACGTTCATGGGCGAAGTAGCGCGGGACAATGCGGAAGTGCTTCGGCAATTGGCAATGGCTCCGGCTCCGCCGAAGGATGCCAAGCTCACGGGCGCGGTGACGCCGGACGCCAAAGTGTCCTGGTCGGCCGAAGAGGATCTGGAGCGCGCCGGTTTTGAAATCCTGTGGCGTGAGACCAGCGATCCGCACTGGCAGGTCTATGACTTTGCGGCTTCGCCCGGTGAAACGATCTTGAAGGGCGTTTCCACGGACAATCACTTCTTTGCCATACGCGCCGCGGGCAAGAATGGCGCGCGGTCGATTGCCGTGCCGACGGAGATGGAGCGGCGGTCGTCGCCGCTGCCGGCGGCGAGTAAACAGTGATCAGTAATCAGGGATCAGTAAAGAGAAATCGGGAATTAGTGAGCAATAATATGGGGCGCGGTGGCGCTATCTGGGCCCCGCCATTTTCGCGGACCCTGTAAGGCTTGTTTCCACGCTCGCTGTCGCGGGCGGCAGGATTGGATTGTTTCCAACAACGAGAAGCTGCCTAACAATGGAAAACGGCTGGCAGCAGATGCTGTCAGCCGTTCCCTTTCTCTGTTGAATAATTCAGGGCGAACTACCGATGTCCGCCGCCACGGGATCCACCTCCTCCGTTGCCGTGAGAGCCTCCACTCCCATGACCACCGTGGTAGCCACCGCCACCTGAGCTGCGTGATTCACCACCGCCATGACCGGAATAGCCATTGCCACGCCCGGAGTAACCGTTGTTGTGGCCGGAATACCCGTTGCTGCGCCCATAGTTGCCGTTGCTGCGACGACCGGAGTAGCCGTAGTCGCGACCGTTGTAGCCGTTCGCACGACCATAGTAGCGGTCGTTGTTATAGCCCCGGGCGTAGCCACGCCCGCGTCCGTAGTAGCCGTATCCGCCACGGCCATAATAGCCGCGGTACCACGGGCCGGCGCCAATAAAGACACCGCCGACAAAGTAGTCAGGACCGTAGAAGCCATACGGTGCGCATTCGTAGGGGTAGTAGTCATAGTATCCGTACGAGCAAACGGGAGCTGCGCCAACGTAGCCGTAGCCCGGTCCGACTCCTATGCCAACGGAAACCTGAGCCTTGGAGTAACTTGCGGTAAGCATGAAAATGCCTAGTAAAGCGAGATACCTTAGATAGCGCATTTTTGGACCTTTCGTCAGACCCGAAATAGCTGTCCAAATTCTAACTGGATCTGAAGGCCTACTGGCGCCTCAGGTTAGTCTGAAGCGCCACCTGTAGTTGTTAAACCCCAAGACTGGGAAAGAGTTGCAGGCCTTTCGTGTGCCGGGAAGGGGCCATATCAGCGGCGATTGAATAGCGGCCCGGTGACATGATGCGTTCTAGTGCTGCGGAGCGGCGACGGGCTGGGCGAAAGTGATGAAGTGGCCGCCAGGGTCCTGGACAGCAAATTCCTTCATGCCGTAGAAGGCGGTGCGGACGGGCATGACGATTTTCACGTCCTTCATGGAGGCGAGCACGGCTTCGAAATTATCCACCTCGATGTAAAGATACGTGGGCCCCTTTCTGGCTTCGGCGGACATGGATGGCGGGGCGTCTTTTTCCACGCTGGCGTAAGTCTGGTACATCACCTCTCCGGCGCCTTTCTGAAAAGTCACAAAACCGAGCTTGTTGCCATCGGGGACTTCGATGGTTTTCGTGAAGCCGAGGCGATCGACCCAGAAAGGGATGATCGGCTCGATCTCCTTGACGAGCAGAACGGGAGTGATCCTCTTGACGTTCATGGGCTTTTTCTCCTGGGTTTCATTGACGTGAATGAAAGTGATACCGCAGAACAGCGCGAGAGCGGTGATGACGAACGGGCGCATGGCAGATTTTCTCCTTGCTCTTGATAGTAGTCTCAATTAGACTAGTAAAGAGTAGCGAAGGCAAAAAACCAAGTCAAGGAGATTTTTTATGGCCACGACGGCGCGACAACTCGGCGATCTTATTTCGATTGGCCCGGCGATGCTGCAGGATTTTGAGCTGCTGAGGATTCGCAGCGTGGCTCAACTGGCGCGGCAGAATCCGCAGCGAATGTATGAAAAACTTGGCCGCGTGACAGGGAAGCATCAGGACATCTGTGTACTGGATGCTTTTTGCGCGGCGGCGGCTCAGGCGAGGAATTCGCGGCTGCCCGCGGAGCAATGCCAGTGGTGGAATTGGAGCAGGGAGAGGAAGCGAGGAAGTAAGGAAGTAAAGCGATAAGGATTCCAGAGACGGGGTCAGCCTCAACAGATTGGGCAGGAAAAAGAAGGAATTTAACGCAGAGAACACAGAGACCGCGGAGAGCACAGAGAAGAGAAGTATAGGAGAGGGAAGCGGATGCGGAGAAAAGACAACGCGGAGGCAACCTTCGGCTCCCCTCAGGGCAAGTTGAGGACACCGAGATATAGGGAGAGACCCAGGCGGGGCGTGCAGGCGGCGAGGAGATTGGCCCTGACGACGCCGGACCTGGTGCTGCTAAGCCTGCTGGCGGAGCGGCCTATGCACGGTTATCAGGCCAACCTTGAGCTGGAAAGACGCGAAATACGAGATTGGGCGAACCTGTCGCGGCCGCAAGTGTATTACTCGCTGGAGAAACTGGCGCGGGCCGGACTGATCCGTGCAGCAGAAACGGGCGAGCCGGCGGAAGGACCGGAGCGCAGCACTTTTGAGACGTCGGTGAAAGGCCGCGCGGCGCTCGCGAAGGCTTTAGAAAGAGAAGAATGGACAACACAGAGGGAGCGCCCGCCTTTTCTGACGTGGATGGCGCTATCTTGGCAGGCGCGTCCGGGAGTCTTTGAGAGACAATTGGAGCGACGACGAGAATTTCTGGAAAAGGAAATTGCACGGGAGAAAGAAGTGCTCGACAGCATCTTGAAGGAAGTGGGGCATCCGCACCATGAGGCGGTGTGGATGGTGAGCTTGATGATCGAGCAGTTTGAAACGGAACGGAAGTGGCTGAACCGCGTGCAGCAAGAGATAAAGTTGCGAGGACCAGCGAAGAATCCGGAATACGCTTAGGGTAGAGAGAAAAGATAACGCAGAGACACAGATTCGCAGAAAGGAGAACAAAGTGGGAGAGCGACTGAGAAATAGGGAGAGATGCAGTTGGGCGGCGCTAATGACCACGGGGTGGACTGCTGCGGTGATGGCCGCTGCGATGTGCGTCACTCGGGTAGAGGCCTAGGAAAAGGGGCCTTCCGGCTATTTAGTGGATGACGGCGCTAGGTCCAGGCCACCGCAGTGAAAGTAGATCGCGTGAATGAAATTCTGCTTGTTCCGGAATCCTCGAGCTGTGTATTTCACCCACTGGATCTTGGCATTGAGCGATTCGCTGGCCGCATTGGTGATCCGATGCCGTAAGTAGGTGATGATGTTTTCGAATCGACGCTTCAGCATCCTGGCCACCTCTTTGATCGGCTGCAACCGACTCCGTACTGCCCAGCTGTACCACCACTGAAAATGTTTGCGGGCTGGTTTCTCATACACATAGTCGTAGAGGCTCATCGCGGTCTCCCGCAGTGCCCAGGCGCGCGCCGTTTTCAACTCGCCGCGCCGCAGCTCAGCAAATTCCCGCCGTTGTTTCTGATCCATCGATGCGGGGTTTCGTAGCCAGTCGTATTTCGTTCCCGTCAGACGCTCATCTCCTTCGGCCTTGAGGGCTTTGTGTTCTCGGCGACGGACGCGATCGACGGCCTCTCCCAGATGCTTGGCAATATGAAATTTATCGAACACGATCTTCTTCTCTGCTTCCGGCAGATGGTCTCGCAGCGAGGCGAGATAGGGATCCCACATGTCCAGGGCCACCGCCTCAATGCTCGCTCGCTGTTCGGCGGTGATCGTCGACCAGAATCCATCCAGACTGCTCTGCTCGCGATCTTCGGCCACATACAGCACGCGATTCCTTTTCAAATCGTTCACCAGCGTCAGGTATTTGTGCCCTTTGCGGAAGGCCTTTTCATCTACTCCCAGCTGGGGGATCTCCTCGGCCTGGCGCCGCGCTAAGCCGCGCTTCACCGCCCGCTCCATGATCCCGTGGATCTCGTCCCAGCTGAGCTGCAACTGTTCGGCCACCGCCTTCTGGCTGGCATGTTTCAGCCACTCAATCGCCAGAGCTTCAAAGAGCTCGGTAAAGCGGCTGCCGGGCTCGGCCCAGGGCAGCTTCACCACCCGCACCCCGTGCTCCGGGCACTGACTGCGAGGCGGCGCGGCATGCAGAATGGTTCGATACTGACAGGTGTCCAGATGGCGCCATGCCCGCTCGGGCTGATGATCATAGAGCGGGCCGAGGGCACCGCATTCGGCACAAGCCCACTCCGGGTTGTTTTGATGGGCGAGGTAGACGTGCACCTCCCCCTGTTGGAGTTGCAGTTCTACTCGCGCCACTTGCCAAGGAGCTTCAATACCTAGGATGCGTCGATAGAGTTCGTGATCTTGCATCCTGGAATTTTCTCATGAACGGCGGCCCCTCTCTAAAGGGACGGCCCAAGTGCGCCGTGTGGTGCCTTCCCGGTTTCTCCTCTTTGCCTTCCTGGCGGAGCGGGTTCAGAGCGGCCCGGAGCAGTCAAGGGCGCGCCGGTGGTAGGCGCGGCGTAGCGAACCCTTGACGGCGAGGACCGCTCTGAAAGCATCACGACAGGAAGGAAAGGGGGATTCGTTCCGCGCCTTTTCGCCCACTATGAAGCCTGAATTCCCA
>DATHIB010000121.1:0-20387 GCA_035490055.1 Candidatus Limnocylindria bacterium
GACCCGGATATCGATGCGGCATTGGCGTATGCGGCTGAGTTGACGCGCGAGGGCACCGTGGATTTGCCGCTGGAAATCAAAGCTTGAAGTTCAAAGTCGACGAGAATCTTCCAACAGAATACGCGTCGATCCTTCGTGGGGCGGGTTTCGAAGCGGATACGATCTCCGATGAGAAACTCTCGGGTGCCAGCGATTCGGTGCTCTCCGAGCGGCGCCGCACGGAAGATCGCGTGTTAATGACGTTGGACTTGGATTTCGCGAATGTCCAAGCACACCCTCCAAAATCCCATCTTGCGATGCACTCTCCCATTGCGGGGAGCGACGCGTAAGAAGCTTCCTACTGACGACCGCCTATTCACCCGCGGGCGCCGCAGTCCACGGGTTGATGACCGTGATGCCAGCGGCTCGAAAAGGAGCTTCGTCGCGTGTAGCTACGATGAAACGACGGGATGCGGCGATGGCCGCAATCTGGGCGTCCGCAACTGCGATCGAATGACCATGCCGGCGAGCGCGTGTAACAATCTCCGGGTAGGCTTCTGCCCCAGCGATATCGAAGGGCACGATCCGCTCGGCGAACAGCGAGATGATCTGTTCGTCGAGGGCACCGGCGAGTGCACTACGGCGTTTGCCGGCCGGGAGGCTAGCGATACCGAGCAGCAGCTCGGACAGGCTCACAGTCGCGAGGTAGAGACTCTCCACCGATTGCGCGTCGAGCCATGTAAGCACGCTTCGGTCGGGGTTCGACCGCATCGGCTCGGAGACCACGTTCGTATCGAGCAGGATCACGCCAGGTTCGCCGGCTTCGCCGGCTTCTTGTCTCTCTTAATCTCGAGCTCGAGGCCGCCGAACGGTTTCACGAGCGCAGCGAGTGCAGACCCGAGCTTTAGACGCGGCCGTACGACCCCATCAAGAATCGCGCGAACTTCAGCTTCAGTGCTCCGTCCGTGCTGCTTCGCCCGCACGCGCAGGGCCCGGTGAGTCTTTGCGGAAATGTTACGCACAACAATTGCTGGCATGCACGACTCCTCGAGTACCGTGAAACGATATCACAAATTGTGAGATGATATCAATAGATGAACGGGAAATTTCCGGGATAGACGGATGACCACATCCGGCCGGCTAGCGACCACAATCGGGATCGAGCGGCACTCGACCGGAACTGGTCGGCAAAACTGGCCTCACGACGCTGTCACGATCGGGACTAGAATGAACCTATGCAAAATCGGCGTGAGTGAATCAGCGTGAACCCGGCCGTCTGCCACGGCCGAGCGTATGTCCGTGGAACGCGTGTCTTGGTATCCGCCATATTAGACAACGTTTCAGCGGGGGTCTCGCGCGAAGAGGTATTGCGGAACTACGCGGCGCTGACCGACCCGGATATCGATGCGGCATTGGCGTATGCGGCTGAGTTGACGCGCGAGGGCACCGTGGATTTGCCGCTGGAAATCAAAGCTTGAAGTCCAAAGCCGACGAGAATCTTCCAACAGAATACACGTCGATCCGTAGGCGGGTTTCGAAACGGATACGGCCTCCGACGAGAAACTCTCGGGTGCCAGCGATTCGGTGCTCTCCGAGCGTTGCCGCGCGGAAGATCGCGTGTTGATGACACTGGACCTGGATTTCGCGAATGTTCAACCATACCCTCCAAAATCTCATCCTGGAATTGTGGTCTTTCGGCCTGTTGCTCTTTTGAAGCGCCTCGTCCCCGTGTTGCTGCAACACTCGCCAAAGCATCAGCTTTGGATTGTCGAGCCGGACCGCATCCGGTATAGCGAGGAATGATACCCCGGGACCAACGACCTCAATTAAGGGCGAGGTCGGTGGTTCAAGTCCACCCAGGCCCACCATTCAAGTCACCAGTAAATACGCGTCGATTCTCACTTTTCCCCTTTTCGGGGCTCTCCCTCAAAAAACCGTTTTGTCAACCGTTTGTCAACTTCACGATTGGCCGGGATGGCACTACACTCAGGGCGTTAAGACCCTTCGGGTGAAGCCCGAACGGCTAGCATCGATTAGGCTACGTCGAGAACGATGCCCTGTCGCGTCGAAGGACGTGGAAGGCAGTGCAAGACACCGCAAGACTGTGCAAGGAGCGGGAAGTCATTCTTAGTGAGTTTGCGGGGCGTAGTTCAGTTGGTTAGAACGCCTGCCTGTCACGCAAGAGGTCGCGGGTTCGAGTCCCGTCGCTCCCGCCAATTTCAGTCTGCTACGGCACGCTGGGCCGAGTGATTTGCTTTGTAGCAAGAAGGCCAAGAGTTACGGATTGCGGACGAAGCGGAAGGTGGCCAGAGCAGTCAACACAAGCGTTTGTCGGGACTAAAGGCCTCAAAGAGAATCAGACCGCACGTCGCAGTGTCTTCGCGCGTCCCAGGTCGTAGTCTTGCGTCGATGGCGTGCTCTCTCCAATCGCCCTTGCTTAGGTGGACGCGGAAAACTTCGAGAAGCAATGCCAGACGATTCCGTCTCCAGCAACAATGTATTGCCGATCTGCATGACCCTTCCATGAATCCGCATTGGTTGAGCGACGTGATCGAGAAAGGCTTCCCTGGGCAACCGCTTTTGAGTCGGGCCGGTCAGTAGTAGCACTGCAGGAGAGCCGTTGAAGTCATTCGTCGCGAAAACTGGGGGAATGCCGCCGCTCAAGCAACGCACCGCGCAGTCGCGGTGCGTTGCACCTTACCGTTTCCCGGATTCATGTTGCCGAGATAGCACTTGCTATCAACAATCTCATCAGCAAGGTCAAATTCGCCCAAGTTTTTCGGTGCCACTTGATTCTGCTGAGCGTCATCGAGCGCAGCAATTGAACCGCCAGACAGCACGATCATTTTTTGGTCATCTCGGTAAATCAGCGTTCCTCGTAACCGCACGCTCTTGCCGACGTAGGCGGCCACCTGGCTATCAGCACCATGCTTTCCCTTCGCTACCAGCAGATAACGTAATGGACTGGAATTCGCCGCGTCCGGCGATGAAAGTAAGGCCGGGTATGGGCTTGCTTCGATGATCCCGTCAAACGTGCGTTCCTTCCCAGATTCGAAAAACGATCGTGCGTAAGTCCGTTGAAGAGCGGCGAACCCAATGGCGCAGGTCGTTGCCGCAGCGAATGGCACGACAATGACCACCTTCATCTTACGGGCAATCCCGGAAGGTGCTTTCGGAAGATAACCCACATAGAACTCAGTCACGCCACCACCTCTGAGGTACCGATTAGCGAGGGCTCGACCCGAGTGCCTTCGGTGAATTCCACTGGTGGATGGAATATGGTCTTAACTCTTCGCCGTTCCGCCTGCCAACGCTTGGCAGAACTATTAGCCCAGTTTTGTGGTGTCTTGTCCTCGCTAGTGGATGTTTGATTGCGGCGATGCCTCTCTTTCAAGGCAGAATTGCGCCAACGATAGAGGGCCGCCACAAATATCGACTGCATGTGATTGGCGTGCCCGTCGTTGCGCTCTACGTATTTGTGATACATCGTTGGGACAAATCTCTGAATCCGCCTTCTAACTATGACGAATGTGCCGTAGACCGTCTTTACCGTCTTGGCTGCATCCATGGAACTGTCATGGACGAGAGCGGCAAGCCGATCAGCCATATCGAAGTAGACCTCATTCCCGTTCACAAGACCGGCGATGCACGCTGGTATGGCACTCACAGCGAATGGACAGACGATCAAGGAAGATACAATCTCAATCGAATGGAACCAGGCGAGTATCTCCTAGGCGCTAACGCGTTTAGCTCGTTTGGAGCGCCAGACGCGGAGCGCCCTCTCGCTACCGCATATTACCCAGCGGGTGAGAACGAATCGGAAGCTGCTCTCGTAAAAGTCGTTCGATCGTCACCTCTGCGGCTTTCTCCTCTTCGCTTGCGCAAACTCGAGGTGGTGACCATAAAAATCAACGTTCTGTGGGCCGATGGTACGCGGCCTGAACGAAGCAACATTTACTTCAAAAATGTTCTTTATCCACGTCATGGAGGGACCGCACCGCAAATCGACAACGACACAGGAAAATTCACACTTCCAAAAGGTTTTGAATATGATGCCGTGGCTTCGGTCGAATGTGATGTAGGTAAAGCTATCGAACCACGTGAGTCCCGGCCCGACCAACGAATCAAAGTTGCAGACGGTCTAACTCCAGCAGAGATGACTTTTATCATTCCTGGACCAGGATGCCCGCTTTGGGTCAGCCATTGATGAATTTCGGTCCAGCGTCGCGTCAATCAGCTGTAGAGGTTGTTACCGGAGACAGATTAGGGTAAGATTGTCTTACCATGGAAACTAAGGTTTCAACGAAAGGTCAGGTCGTTCTTCCCGGTCCGATTCGCCGCAAACTGGGTCTCCGGACGGGAGACCCACTCGACGCAAAGGTGGAGGGTGGCCGCATTCTGTTGACGCCACGAGGCACGCGCGCACGGAAAGTAAGGATTGTCGTTGACCGCATTACCGGTCTTCCGGTTCTGACTGCTGGTCCAGACGCTCAACTCTTGAGCAGCAAACAGGTCTATGAGATTTTATCCGACTTCCCATGAAGTATCTCCTCGACGTGAACAGTCTCGTTGCGCTGGGCTTCCTCCAGCACGAATTCCACGAGCGCGTCGCTAGCTGGGTGCACACTCTGACCTCAAGGGGAGTTCCGGAGCTGGCAACTTGTTCGATTACGGAGCTTGGCTTCGTCCGGGTCCTCGCACAGGCACCGCAGTATGGATTCACCACGGCCCACACACGCACCCTATTACTCCGCCTTAAAACAGGAAATTCCTTGAAGTTCACTTTCATCCCCGACGATCATGATGTCTCGCACCTTCCCGCTTGGGTCAAGACTGCAAAGCAAACTACCGACGGCCATCTTGCACAACTCGCCAAGGCGAAGAGTGCAATTCTTGCGACGTTGGATGAGAGAATACGCGGAGCATTCCTAATCCCTACCCACAGGTGAAGTAGCCGCCTCAAGTGTGGTGTTCTAGATTGGCACCAAGACGGGCTGCGTGGTGCACAATCGTACAGAGCGCCCTACGATGACTATTCGCTGTTCTTCCCGCGGGGTTTTTGAGGTCCTTGCGCAATACTCGGCCTCCCAGCCCCTGATAAGGGCGAGGTCGGTGGTTCAAGTCCACCCAGGCCCACCATTCAAATCACCAGTAAATACGCGTCGATTCTCACTTTTCCCCTTTTCGGGGCTCTCCCTCAAAAAACCGTTTTGTCAACCGTTTGTCAACTTCACGATTGGCCGGATGGCACTACACTCAGGGCGTTAATGTCAACGCCAGCGAAAAACGGAGCCATTCTGGCCGGTGTTGGACGGGGCCAGTGATCCACCAGAGCCCCGCTGGTAAGGATGCGGTAGGAACTCTATATTAGTTTCTAAATTTGCACGTCGCTTGCCGTTTGATTATTTTCAGAGATTCGTCTCGTAAAAATCTCTGAGGAGTCGACGTGCCCCAGAACGGCTGCTGTGTCTACTGCCAGTGTAGTTTTCTGCGTTCTCCCTACCGTCCACAACAAGCCGTCTGCAGCCGACCGGAGTGCCAACGTCGGCGCCGCGCTGACTATCACCGACGGAAGCTCGAAGTAGATCCGGAATATCGCCAGGTCGTTCGCGATAGCCAGAAGCAGTGGTGGGACGAACATCCTCATTACCAGCAGCAGCACCGTCAGCAGAGTCCCGTGCAGGTCGAGAGCAATCGTCAGCGACAGCGAGGGCGTGACCAGAAACGTCGCATCGAGCGTCTTGTCAGGAACAACTTAGCTTTGAATCTAACGCGTTCAGTTTCAGAGGTTTGGTTGCTGGGGCCCAAGGTGCGCGATCTTGACAGGAACAACTTAGCTTCGGCGCAAGTGCTTATTTTGTTCCCGTACGGGAGCATTTTGGCTTTCTCGGAGGCTAGAGAATTTAAATATTCCCGTACGGTAACATAGCGTGGATTTTGCCCAAAAGACGCTATAATATTCCCATTCGGTAACTTTTATGAATGGAGTCAAGGTTTTGAAATACACACCACAGGACATTGGCAGGCTGGTTCGCGAGACCCGTAAGGGCCTCGGCGTGACGCAAAAGGAGCTCGCCCTGACCTCGGGCACTGGCCTACGATTCATTATAGAACTCGAAAAGGGCAAAGAAACCGCCGAAATCGGCAAGGTTTTAACGATCCTGCAGACTCTCGGCATTCAACTAACACTGACGCCGCCGCCAGCGGCGACGAAGCGAGGATAGGGCAATGGCGCGCACGCTCGATGTCTATCTCCATGAAGAGGTGGCCGGCCATCTCGTCCAGGACGACGACGGCCAGATGTCCTTTGAATATCTCGAGAGCTGGCTTGCAAAACCGGGTGCGGCGGCCTTATCGCAATCCCTGCCGCTGCGCAAGGAGCGTTTCCCAGCGAAGGAATGCCGGGGATTTTTCGGCGGTATTCTGCCGGAAGAGAGCAAACGCGAAATCATCGCCCGCAATCTGGGCATCAGCGCGCGCAACGACTACGCCATGCTTGAACAGATCGGCGGCGAATGTGCGGGAGCGGTGACGTTCATTCCCGCGGGGCAGGAGTTGTCTAAGCGAGATTATCACTACCGGAAGCTCGACGCGAAGGAACTAGCCGGAATCCTCAGAGAGCTGCCGAAGCGGCCTTTGCTCGCGGGCGAGAAAGGCATTCGCCTTTCGCTGGCTGGCGCACAGGACAAAGTCGCCGTGCGTATCGAAGGCGAAGAAGTTTCGCTGCCTTTGGGCGGCGCTCCCAGCACGCACATCCTCAAGCCCGCGGTCGAGCGCTTTGCAGGTGTAGTGTTTAACGAAGCGCTGTGCATGACGCTTGCGGCGCAGATGAATCTTCCCTCAGCGAAAGTGGAAACCAGAAAAGTCGAGGATGTCGAGTGTCTACTGGTCGAACGCTACGACCGCAAGCACGTAACGATTGACGGCGCGCCCGGTGTCGAGCGCCTTCATCAGGAAGATTTCTGCCAGGCGCAGAACATCGTCTCCGAACTGAAATACCAGAAGGAAGGTGGGCCGTCATTCAAGCAATGCTTTACCTTGCTGCGCAACATCTCGACCGCACCGGTCCTTGACCTTGCGGATCTTCTGGACGCCGCGATTTTCAACTACCTCATTGGCAACAACGACGCGCACGGCAAGAATTTTTCACTCGTGTACCCGGACAAGGAAATCAGGCTAGCGCCGCTCTACGATGCGATCAGCACGATCTACTACCCCGAACTGAATACCGACATGGCTATGCGGATCGGGCGCGAATACTCATCGGATAAAGTCACGCCAACGGATTTCGAGCAACTGGCGGGGGATGCGGGCCTTGCCAAACCGCTTGTCCGCCGTCGAGTTCCCGAGCTGGCCACAGCTGCCATCGAAGCTCTAGACAAAATAAACATCACAGACAAGGTCTCTGACGAGGTCGCAGGCCTCATCCGCAAGCGGTGCGCGCGCGCACGGGAAGAATTTCGCACTTAATCGGAGCGTCATCCACACCAACTCCGACGCACACCACGCACCGTCGCCCCAAAGCGGTCTTTGAAGATGCAAAGCACGTCCTCAACCTGATGCGGCTTGAGCCTGCGCAGGGCGCGCGGCAGCGACGACATCCTCAAGGCAGTCCTGCGGGCATCGAGCCAATCGCCAGATGGTCGCGCTCGCGACGCTGGGGGCACCCAGGACCGGGAGGAGAATTTCATCAGCGGGCGTGATTGCTAACATGAGCATCTATTTTCGCCCGACCAGTCTTTTTAATACGCTGGTGATGCTGATCCTGCTCGTTGGCGGCCTCGGGCTGGTTGCGCGTGCGCTGCGGCCGCACCCTGCGGCTAAGAGCGAGTAAGCGATTCCCACTCACTATTCTTTGTGCGGATTTCTGCTACGTGCGGGAGAACCGAAACGCGCCACCGAAGCGGCGTGGTTCAGAGCGTCTGAAATCTTTCTTTCACTTCGCGGACAAATTCCAGAAACTTAGAGGAGTTCGTGATGCCGGGATGCCAGCACAGGTCGCGCTCGATCAGATCATAGGTCTCCTGAATACGTGCACCCGGAGCAATATTCCCTCCGGCATCGCGATCGCGGCCCATCAGCCACAAGTGGTCCGCCACCGTAGCCGCAGCGGTCACGTCGTGAGTCACGACGATGATGGTGTTCAGCTCGTCCAGGCAAGCAATCTCGTTGATTAACTCACAGACCTTGGCTTCCATGACCAGGTCGAGGCCGGAGAATGGCTCGTCCATCAGTAGAAAATGCTCGCTGCATAGAAGCTGCTGGGCGATGGCGATTCTCTGGCGCTGGCCGCCGGAAATCTGCGCGGGGTAAAGCTGCGAGCAGTCAAGCATGTCCAGGCGCTTCAGGTACTTCAATACTTTTTCATGGGCGCCGTCGCTGTTTTTTTCGATCTGCTTCGCGGCGAGGATCAAATTGCTGAAAATCGTGCGATTTTCGAACAGCGGATAGTTTTGCGCGACGACGCCAACCATTCCGGCTTTGACGGGAGTGAGCGTGGAATTGACCAAGACTTGCCCGGAGGTTGGCCGATTCAGCCCGGCGATGATGCGAAATAGCTGGGTCTTGCCGATGCCCGAGGGACCGAGAAAGCCAACGACCTGGCCCTGGGTGCAATCGGGGCGCACGATGTCGCGAATCTCCGCGTTGACGTCGCGAAGAATGACCTTGTCGTCGTAAGACAGGCTGACGTGGTCAACTTTGAGAAGCGTGTCGGTGTATTTGCATCGTTCGGGCAAGCGTTATCCTCACAAATGCTGAAACCACTACCTCTTTTCCAATTGCAAGTCCGCATAGGGAAAGAGGAATTTTTTGGCCAAGCCCAGCGCGTAGTCCTGAAACAAGCCAATCAGCAGGATGGCGATTTGAATCGCAAAGACGGCCTCTAGGCGGAAATGTTTGTTTTGATTGAGAAGTAACGCGCCGATGCCACCCTCCGAGCGCGAAATGCCTTCGACCATTGTGAGCATCATCCATCCCATTGCGGCGTTTTGGCGCATGGCATCGAAAGCGGCGTCGGCCCGGCCGAGCACGATCACTTCCCAAACGACCCGCCACTCGCCCATGCGCAGGGTGCGGGCCAGATCAAACTTTTCCTTTGGCACCTGCGTCACCACGTCGATCATGCTGGTGACAAAGAAAACGGCGACGCCGAAGACGAGCAGACTTACTTTCAAGCGGTGCCCGCTGGCGAAAATGATGGTGAAGAAAAAGGTGAGTCCCACCATGCCGAGAAATCTGCCCTTGGAAACGGCGTGGGCGATCGGCTGGAACACCGGAACAACGGTCAGATAGGCGAGGCCTAGCGAAATCACCGTGGCCCAAGCCATGGCTTGCACGTTCAAGAGGAAGCTGACAATCAGCTCCTGGCCCAAGCCTTCGTTGTTCCAGAGATCGACGAACGCGCGCCAGACGTCCAGCGGCTTGGGGAGAAATACATAGGTCGACGTCGCCCACACCAGCAGCAACACCACGATCTGAAAACCGATGATAAAGCGGAGGGCGCCCCTCGAGATGATGCGGTTAGGAGAAAACGCGCCGAGCACGTCGCGGAAGAAGCCGCCCCGTCCGCTGGCTGCAGGCACACTCGCAGCGATGCTCCCCGTCCCCGGCTTCATGGTGGTCACCGAGGGTTTCCTATTCCTTGCCCGAGAGAATGATTTCTACGCGCCGGTTTTTCGCGCGGCCTTCCGCGGTTGTGTTCGAAGCCAGCGGCTTGGAGTCGCCGTAGGCATGAATGCGGAAACGGCTGTCAGGAAAGTTTGAAGGAGCTTTTCGCTGCAGCCAGTCGCGAACCGCCTGGGCACGGCGCTCCGCCAAGTCCATGTTCCCTTCGCGAGTGCCGGTATTGTCGGTGTGTCCGTTCAAGGTGACGAACAAAGCGCCGGCAATCGCCAGGTCGTCTTTGATCTCATACATCTTGCGTTCACCGTCGGACGTGAAGGAAGCCTTGCCAGTGTCGAATTCGATGCTCCAGTCGCGCTTCGAAACGACGGTGCCTGTGTCTCCGCTCGAACTGAAGCTGGCGACGTCGGCTTCCGCGCCGGTCTGCGAGAGCATCGAAGAGGCGCCGAGAACATAGGAAGTGTCGAGAATCTCTTTCACGTCGGGAATCTTGTTGGCATCCTTGAAAAGTGCAGGGTATTGCTGGGTGGCGATATTTCCGAACACCGTGTAGGTGGAGCGAAAGTTGTTGTTGGCACCGGGCTGCAAACCGAACAAAAGCAGATTGTCGTTCAGATTGTTGACCGCGGAGCCACCGAGCTCCACCATGTTTCCGGTCTTGTCCTGCTCGCGAGTTCCCTGGTAGTACTTCAGCCAATACGCGCCGTTCTGCTCGTTGTAGACCTTTGCGCTGATTGCTGCTGCGCGTTTGAGAGCTTCCGGATAAGCCTTCAGTTGATCCGCAGCTTCGAAACTCGCCGCCAGCATTCCCTGAACTTCGTTTCGATGGTCTTGATTAAACTTCTTGATGCCAATAATGACGTCGGGCATCTGCGAGCGGTACTGCTTCGAGGAGACGATGGAGACAAGCCCGCCACGCCCGTGGGCCACGTTTACGTCGCCCGGCGTCCAAGTGACTACGCCGTTGACACAGACGTTTTTTGATTCTCCGGTCAGCCGACCATCGTGTACCACTTTGCGGTCTTCGCAGGTATTCGCGTTGTAGATTTCCGCGGCCTTGATGTAGTCCGGTGCATTGACCCAATTGAGAGCGTCGGGGTCCCATGTTTTTTCGTCTGGATTGTTCTTGATCTGGTTGTCCGCAGCCCACTTCATGGCGATATTCCAATCGCCGTCGCGAAGGACTCCAGCGACCAGGCCACCCTTGGCCGCCTGCGCGTCAGCCTTCCATTCTGGTGGACCCATCAGCTTGTCTTCTCCGCGAGAATATCCCGTAGAGCCAATGACCTGCGCGATGTATTCACCAGCGCCGTTGTCCAGCTTCTTGAGCTGCGGATTGACGGCGGCAAAAAACTGTCCCGAGCCGTCACCCATGATCAGGACGTAGTTCGCCCCTGCGGAACACTGGCTTGCGCCGTCGTGGAGCTCCTTGGCGCAGGCAATCAAATCGTTCTGCATCTGGCTGGTGTCATCCTGACGGATTAACTTCACGTTTGCGCCATGCTTCTCCATCAAACTGTTGCGCGTCGTGTCCGGGCCGCCATTGGCGTAGATATAGTTCATCTGGGCGTTCCAGGCCCATATTTCGGTGCGAATCAACGGCGCTTTCACTGACGCCGTAGTTGCTTCTGGGTACGGCGCTGGCTCGACGTTGGCCACCACCGCCTCCTTCAAGTCTGGCAGAGCGGCCTTTGAGGGAATGAGGGCCTTGGCAATGCCCGGGGCAGGAATCCAGCCGCGGCTCACGGCCGTGCGGAATCCGAAGAACAGAACAGCCCCGACAACCAGGAGTAAAACAATTTTCGCTCCCGGCTTCAGCCGGTGCCCTGTGGGTGGTGTTGAGATTTTATCGTTAAACATTTGGCTCTTTCCTCCGCCTACGAGTTACTTGATCAAATCTCTGTAATCGTCTTTCTTATTAGCGGGCACAGCCGAAGACTGGTCCGGCACGCCGCCTGGCACTGCGGTCACCGATGCCGGCAAAAGCTTTTGCTGAAACTCTGACAATTGCTTGACAGCTTCGTCATTGATGGCCCCGGTTTCCAAATCCATGTTGGTCATGAGCTTGTTGGCAAGCCGATTGAAATCTTCCATCTCTCCCAGCATTTGCCCAGCGTCATCTGCTAGGTACTCCAGCGTCTGGTCGTAAATCTGGTTGGCCACTGGATCGCCGCGAAAGATCTTCTTCGCCGCCTGGAAGACGGAATAGGCCTTTTTCAGCGCCTTCCGCCGCATCTCTTCTTCGCTGACGCGGTTTTCCTTGTCGGTGACCTGGAACTCTGCCGTGGCCCTCCAGCGGACAAGCTGGTCATAGAGAATCTTCAGCTTGTCGCGCAGATCAGTGAGCGACTTGTTGATATTGATCAGGCTCGCGGCGTGGCGCTGGTTGGTGACCTTGGCAGACACGTACTGCTGCTGATCGAGCGAGGTCAGCCCGCCACCGGCCATCTTCTTATCGGCCTGGTTGGCCAGCGCCAGGCTGTGCTCGGCATCTTTTTGGTTCGTGTCGATCTGATTCTGGAGCGTGCGGATCGAGCCATTCAGGTTTCCGAGCTGCTCGTCCATGATTGCGAGATTTTTTTTCATCTCCCCGATGTAGTTCTTGAGAATGCCGATGGGGTCCAACTCAATGAACAGGCCAGTCAGATACCTCATAACGCTTTGGAACATGAGCTTTGCCAGCGTTCGGACGCGCTTGTCCGTGACGATGAAAAGGAACACTAAAATCGCCCCGATCAAAAGGGCGAGGTGCAGAGTATCTGTCGCCGCCGCGATTAAGAACGGGAGGATCTGCACGAAACCGTACGCCACCGCGATGCCGCCGAGGACCAGCACGACTTTCCCGACTGTTCCTTCGGGCCGCTGCCAGAAATTCTTCAAGCCCTGCAATACCGGGGAACCTGGAGTGGTTGCCATGGTGTCTCCCTATCCCAAAATCGTTTCGAATTCCTTGCGTTGTTGCTGAATCTCGGCACGTCGGCGTTCCAGCGCCGCCGCAAAATTGCTCTTCGCCTCTTGCAGTTTTGAACGCGATACTTCCGTCTGCGATTGCAGAGATTTCACTTGGTGCTGGAGGTCGGCGATCTCTTTCTGTTTTTGCTGAACGGCTTCATTGACATCGCTGATCTGGGCAATCTTGGCATCGACTTCCGTTCGTAACACTTCGTCGGTTTGCTTGTTGAACGTGCTCGCCGAGGAATTTAGAACATTCAGTAAGGCGTCAAAGCCTTTCAAGATCGCGTCTTTCGTCAGGCCACCCTGCGATTGGGCTGTGGCTAGGGCCGCCTTGTACCTCAATGCTTTATCCGTGATGACGGAGGCCAGTGGCGCAGCAAAAGCTTCGATCTTGGCCAGCTCCGGAACCGCAGAGAGGTCGGTCTGCTTGGCCAGCCGAGTGTAGAACTGGTTGTCGCGCGGACCCATGGGAACATACGAAGGAGCTGCTGGCTCGAGGGGCCGCGCCGTTCCCGAACTGGTAGCTGGCTTGGCAGGCTGCTGGGCCAGCGGTTCCTCTTCAAAAATGGCCTTCTTGATCAGGTCCATGAAGGGCATGGGTCACGTCCTTACTTCAGTCCTGTTCGCGCTGCCGAGAAGCACACCACTTCGCTATTCCGAGGCCCAGCACGACCGGACTTACAGCACTAAATCAGTCCACTATCCGCCCGCATTGTATCCTATAGATAAGAAAACCCTTGCCTTCTATGCGAGATACGCGGCCATCGTAGACTGTGCCAGCATGTTTTTTCAATAAGGAAATTGCCACCGTATCGCATTTAATAAACTGGCAGTCTCCCTTGTGTTGATGACTCTATTAAACCGCCTATAGGGAAAGCATGCAATTCAGTTACAATGCACACTTTCACCGTTCAAAATGATGCCTTATTTGAACTGACAGACTCACGATAAAGGAACAGACTGTGGCCGCAAAGACGCTACCCAACGTACTGAGCCAGATTGTGGAGGCAAGGGCCGAGTACGACACTCGGCTCTTGGCGCAGCAGCTTGGAACGAATTATCGCTCCTTGATGTATTGGCTCAGAGGGGATCGCCCCATCCCAGCGGAACTGCTGCCGAAGATATGCGTTCTCTTGAAGAATTTCGAGGCTTTAGATTTCCTCGAATCGCAGGCGGGACGAGTGGCTTTCAAGATTCCAGATCCGCAAGTGACTTCGGAGAAAGAGTTTTTAGTTATCTCCAACCTCATGAAAGATGTGGGTTCGGCACTGGAGAGCATTGCAACCACTCTAGCGGACGGGGTTGTGGAAGAGAATGAGTTGAACGCGACGATCCCGAAGCTGGAAGCCGTAATCCAGGAATGCGCTTCGGTCAAATACCTACTTGAGACTCTCTACAAAAACAGAAAACGGAAGATGAAAAAGTAGGGTTTGGATTTGAGGGCCAATTCGACCTTATGGCAATTCGGAAACTATCCAGAAAGTGGTTCTGGGAAATGAATGTGGATTTGTTTCGGAGTTCGTGGACTTTTTCCAACCCACAACTCAGCCCACAAGAACTTCCGTCTTATATGACTTCCGCGTAGTTTGGCAGTCCCCGCGGTCTTGTAAGTTGTAAAACCTAACCATGCTACCCTGATAAGGGCGAGGTCGGTGGTTCAAGTCCACCCAGGCCCACCATGCAAATCACCAATAAATACAAGGCCCACCATCAAATCGCGACACGTACGATCTCGCCGAACTAACACGAGCCCGGCTATGGGCATTGCTTGAGGCGAGATTCCTAAGAATTACCAAAGGACCTTGAGACCGTTGTACAGGCTGAATTTTTCGTCGCAAGTCATCACCGGGATCTCTTCGCATAAAGCCTGGGCGATGATTTGACGGTCGAAGGGGTCCGCGTGCCGCGGCGGTAAATCGAAAAGAAAGAATGCATGGTTCGCTGTGTACGGCAGTACGCGAATGTCCAGGTCCTCAAGTGCGCGGCGCGTGTCAGCGGCGGAAAATTTCAACTTGCCGCGGGCTGCTTTGACGGCGATTTCGGAAAGAGAAATTGCGCTCAGTTCCAGGATATTTTCAGTGTTCTGCAAAATGCCAGTCGCTCGCTTGGTGAGTCGTTCCGGTGACTCAACAGCGAAAATCAGAGCGACCGTGTCCAGGAGCAACCGCACCTAGTCACGCCCTTCGACGAAAGCGTCGGCTTGGTCGTCCGACATTGGTTTCCACCAGTCGATATCGCGAATGTGAATTTTCCCTTTCAGTGTTCCGAGCTTCCGCTTTTTGCGACTCGGCCTTTTTGTCCGGATGATGTCCACGGCAGGTACACCACGCCGGTAGATGGTCACTGTTTCGCCATTCTCGACAGCCTTAATTAGCTCGGGAAGCTTGTTCTTGGCATCCGCTACGCTAACCTTCATAGCCTCGATGATAGCCATCTAATATGGCTATGTCAATTCCAAAGAAACGGTACCGGCAGGTCCGTGACCAGCGACCTCAATTCTGATAAGGGCGAGGTCGGTGGTTCAAGTCCACCCAGGCCCACCATCAAATCACCAATAAATACGAGACTATTCTTCCACAATCCGGTTGTGACCGGCTGCGTCGTGACGGGCACAATCGCAAAAGCGGCTCAATTGGCGGGCAGAGGTTCCCTTCAATAGACCCGAGGCCATCGTCATTCAAGGCGTTCCGGGGGGCAGCGCGACTCGACAGTCGTTGCCTGTTCCCAGGCCAGCCCAACCAATTAGAGAGGCGCCGCCTCGAACATGACGGCTTGATCTGTGTCGCCCAGAATTGTGCCCACAAGGGCGCCTTGGTCAGACTGGAGGTGACGTGCCGCTTGATCTTTTCCATGACACAATATTATGATAATGTCACATGGAGCCCACTATGACAGCGAATACGGAAACCTGGCAGCGTGTCAATGAGAACGGTCGTGTCGTCATACCAGCCTCTTTTCGCAAGGCGCTAGGAATCAATATCGGCGATGAAGTTGTCTTGCGCATGGAGGATGACGAATTGAGGATCACGACGCTGAAACGCCGCGTCGAGCGAGCTCAACGCCTTGTCCGGAAGCATGTGAAGCGAGGTACGTCCCTCGTCGACGAGTTGATTGCCGAACGGCGCGAGGCCGCTCGGAATGAATAAGATCGTGCTCGACGCTTCCGCTCTGCTTGCCGTGCTGAATCGTGAACCAGGTGCGGACAGGCTTACTCCCGAGATGTTGAGCACGGCCACCAGCAGCACCGTCAATCTCGCCGAAGTACAAGGCAAACTTGTAAGCCTGGGGCTGGCCCCAGGCGATGCATGGGAGGCAACACTCAGCCCCATTCGGGAGGCCACGGCTTTTACTGCTGAGCACGCGGAGGCTGCCGGAAATCTAATTACCAAAACTCGCCCACTGGGCTTGTCATTGGGAGACCGAGCCTGTCTAGCCCTCGGAATTGTTCTGAGAGCTCCCGTGTACACGGCTGACAAGTCATGGAAGAAGCTCAAATTGGGCGTACCGATCCATCTAATCCGTTAGCGACGCTGCCGTATTGACGCTGAACACGCAGCCGGGCGTCGGCAACTCAACTGGGTTACTTCCGGGTACGCCCTCAGAACGTCAGTGAACAAGAATCTTCCAACAGAATACGCGGCGGCAACCAATAAGTGCATCCGCTACCAAGAAAACCTCGCGGACCAAACATCGCGATCGCGGACCTCCGCAATTCACGATGGATTGTCGTTCGGCTGTACGTCGATCGAGTCGCGGCGGCGATCATTGCCGCAAAACCAGATGCCTACGCTGAGTAGAAATCCCGGATGGACAAGATTAAGTTGCCTGGATGACTGCTAGGTGCTACGACCTCAATACTGATAAGGGCGAGGTCGGTGGTTCAAGTCCACCCAGACCCACCATTCATTGCGGCGATTCTCACCTTTGGCGTTTACAGGACTCTCTCTAAAAACCATTTTTTGCCAACTATTGGGCTCTTCCAATTTGGCTCCATTCATGGCTATAATAGCCATGAAGAAGGAGCAGCCAAATGCGCAGTGTGAATGTGGCGGAACTGAAGAACCGGCTGAGCAAGTACCTTACATTCGCCAAAGGAGGCGAAGAAGTGGTAATCCGAGACCGTAATCTCCCGGTGGCCAAACTGGTTCCGTTTTCAGCGGAAGGTGCCGACGATCAGGAACTCGTATTGGTTGCGGCGGGAAAATTGCGTCTCCCCAAGGCGCGACTCGATGTAAAGGAACTCTTGAAGATTCCAACGGGGAGCGTTGAAGGGAACAAGGCGATTCAAGCCGTTCTCGCCGACAGAGATGAAGAACTGTGAAGAAAACGACCGCGTTCTGGGATGCCAGCGCGCTAGTTCCCTTGTGTGTTCACGAAGCCGCGAGTCGTCACGCTCAGTCCCAACTGAGGAGATTTGCGCCCGCAGTTTGGTGGGGAAGTCTCGTAGAAGTTCACAGTGCTATTTGCCGCCTCCATCGGGATAAGGAGATAACCGATCTCGATAAACACGGTGCGGTGGCACGACTGCGTTTGCTAAACCGTGGGTGGAGGGAAATTCTTCCCGGCGATCAGGTTCGTGATTTGGCGACGCAGTTGTTGGATAAGCATTCCTTGCGGGCGGCCGATAGCTTGCAACTTGCCGCGTCCTTGATCTGGTGCGAACAGCGTCCCTCCAGGAGGAGCTTCATCTGCGGGGACCAGCGATTGGCCAAGGCTGCAGAGTCAGCTGGATTCTCCGTTCTCGAACTTTCAAGAACTGTTCCCTGAGCGAAATATCGCCTGATATTTGGCAGTGCCTGCCCAGACCTTCCGGCAGGAGATGGGTCTTCCATGCTGTGGTCTGGGATGCGTCGATTACAACGTCGAGTTGTGTTCTTCTTTCGGGCGATCCAGTCGGACGAGACGCTTGCGAGATCGTCAGCGCTAGTGAAAAGAGGACCAACCCGGCAAGCCAGCCGTGGTCATTCTCAGCAACCGGCTCTGGGAAAGGCTGTTCATTTCTGATCGGGAGATTGTAGGCAAGAGCATCACGCTCGATGGGAATTCGTTCACTGTGGCGGGTGTACTCCAGCGAGGGTTTCTGCTCAACGCCGAAGTGATGCCATCGGAATGACCCATGGACAAGATGGATGTCTTTCTGCCGTTGCCATTGGGAGCCGATGCTGTGCAAAAGAGGGGCGACGAAAACTATAACATCGTCGTGCGACTGAAGCCGGGGGTTTCGGTGCAACAAGCACAGGCCGACATCGACGTGATTGCCAGCCGGATCCGCGAGAAGGACAAGCGCGACCTCAGCTTCGGCATGCACGTGGTGGGGCTGCAGGAGCAGGTCGTGGGAGACGTTCGCCGAGCGCTGCTGGTCTTGCTAGGGTCGGTAGCGCTGGCATTGCTGATCGCCTGTGCCAACGTTGCGAACCTGCTGCTGACGCGTGCGGCGGGGCGTGAGAAGGAGGTGGCCATCCGGACGGCTGTGGGGGCGGGCTGGCAGCGGCTCGCGCGGCAATTACTCACCGAGAGTATTCTGCTGGGAGTGCTGGGCGGGGCCGCCGGACTCGTGGTCGCCCAAGTAAGCATTTACGTGGTGCGCGCGATGAATCCTGGCAATATTCCGCGGTTGGAGGACATCGCAATCAACGGAGCCGTTCTTGCGTTTACATTCGGCATTTCGCTGGCAACCGGCATTCTGTTCGGCTTGGTGCCGGTGTGGCGCGCCATCAAGGTGGATCTGAACACCTCGCTGAAGGCTGGCGGGCGCAGTGGGCAGAGCGACGGCGGTCTACACCTAAGACGGCACCGTTTGCGCGGCCTGCTGGTGATTTCCGAACTGGCGCTTTCGCTGATGCTGTTGATCGGAGCTGGGCTTCTGGTTCGCAGCTTCGCGCGTTTGCAAACCGTACACCCCGGGTTCACCATCGACCGCGTGCTGACGATGCAGATTGCGGCCAATGACCCGAAATACCATGAGGACAAAGCGGTGATTAATTTCTACAAAGAAATTGGAGCCCGCATCGCCGGCCTGCCGGGTGTGGTGGCGGAAGGCGCGGTTTCGGCGCTGCCACTCACAGGATCAGTCGGTTGGGGAGGCATCAACGTGGAAGGCTATCAGCCCCCTCCTGGCCAGGAGTTGCAAGTAGACATGCGCGCTGCGAGCACTGACTACTTCCGCGCAATGGAGATTCCCCTGGTGAAGGGCCGGTTTTTCTCCGAGCATGACACTATAGACTTGCCGCAGGTAGTCATCATTGACGACAAATTCGCGAAGCGTTTTTGGTCGCATGATGATCCAATCGGAAAGCACCTGTGGTTCGATCCCAAGAAGCCTTTTACTATTGTGGGCGTGGTAGGCGTGGTCAAACAGTACGGCCTGGAGGCAGATACTAAGATCGCGATCTATTTTCCGCACCAGCAACACCCCTGGAACGACTTGTACCTGGTGGCGCGCACTTCATCCGATCCGGCTGGGCTGTCGTCTGCCGTCGTTCAAGAAATCCACGGTGTCGATCCGGGCGTGGTGGCTTACGGAATCCGCACCATGCAGGATCGTTTGCACGATTCGCTGGCGCGTCAGCGCTTTTCGAGTACCATGCTGGGCGCCTTTGCGGCATTCGCGCTGCTCCTAGCTGCCGTGGGCCTCTACGGTGTGATGTCGTACCTAGTGACGCAGAGCACTCATGATATCGGCGTGCTGGTGGCGTTAGGCGCGCGGCCCGGTAACATCATCGGGCTGGTGGTGCGGCAGGGAATGGAATTGGCGGCGATTGGCATTCTGGTGGGCCTTGCGGTCGCAGCCGCGTTGACTCGCGTGATGGCCAGCCTGTTATTCGGTGTGAGCACGACAGACGCGGCAACTTTCGGGGCGGTGCCCGCACTCTTGGCGGGGGTGGCCTTCGCGGCCACGGTCATTCCGGCGTGGCGGGCCACCAGCGTGGACCCGATGGTAGCGCTGCGAGAGGAATAGCGTTGGAGTGATGGCTTCGCGTTTCTCACCTTGCTTGCTGCGCCAGCGTGGGCGCGACACCAAGAGCACTCAAGAAGTAGAGCGCCGGAGAGCACGCAACGTGCAGACCTGCCGGTCGCCTTCGGAATGTTCGGGGCGGATGGTCGGCAAGGCTTACCTAATCGCGTTACGTCAGAGTTAACCGGGCGTTGGGAACTTCTCCGCGTAAACCTTATGTATACAACGCTCGGAAAATTGCCAGACGCCGGATGTTTAGCGCATAAGATGATCGGAGCGGTCGCCAATCGCTAATCGCCAAGGAGAGCCAAGTGACTCGCACTGGAACGATAGCGTGGTCGGTGCTCGGGATTATTGGCTTCGTCTTCCTCCTGGTTTGCGGTGCCTGGGTTGCTATTTTGGGTTTCGCCTTTTCAATTGACGCTCCGCATGCTTGGAAGGGGGATGTGCGTGACGGCTTGATTTTTGGGTTGATCGCGCTCGCGTTGATCGCTGGCGCCATCCTCTTGCTCCGAGGTTCGATCCGTCGTTTGCGCTCGCTGCGTCAGGTTCGCATGGCTGGGCGCAACCCGCGGTGAAACCGCACGAATGAATGCGGTCGATGCATCACGCGTCACCGGTTCGTATTCTGAAGCCAATTCGGGTCCGCTTCGTTGAAGCGTCTGCGATGTCGGTTGTGTGCAAACTCGGCATACGTCCCATCTACCATCAACTGGAACATCGCGCCGACGCTCACATTCTGATCGCCTTTCTCGCTTACTGCTTGCAAGTGACGCTGAAGCATCGCCTGTTGCTGCACGCCCCGGGGTTGACACCGACGGCGGTGTTAGAAAAGTTAGCCGAAATCAAAATGATCGATGTGTGGATTCCTACG
>DATHIB010000122.1:0-4197 GCA_035490055.1 Candidatus Limnocylindria bacterium
CAGGCGCCGTTTGTGATTCGCGGGGCGCGGACGGGCTTGAAGTTGGGTGGCGGAGCGTTGGAAGACTCGCTGATGGCGGGCCTGACCGATACGTATTGCGGCTTGCCGATGGCACTGACGGCGGAAAAACTTGCCGAGCAACATAATATTTCACGCAAGGATGCCGACGCCTATGCGCTGCGCAGCCAGCAGGCAGCGGACGCGGCTTACAAGGCGTGCCGTGTCAAGGAAGAGATCGTGCCGGTGGAAGTGAAGCAGGGAAAGAAGACCATCCTTGCGAGCGAAGACGATCATCGGCGTCCGGAAACGACGATGGAAATTTTGGAAAAACTTCCGCCGTCCTTCAAGAAAGACGGAATCGTGACCGCGGGTAATGCCAGCGGGATTGTGGATGGCGGGGCCGCGGTTGTAGTAACGAGAGAAAAAATCGCGAAGGAGAGGGGATTGAAACCTGTGGGTCGAATCGCGTCGTGGGCCGTGGCGGGAGTTGATCCGAGCATCATGGGGATCGGGCCGGTGCCGTCATCGCAGAAGGCGCTGAAACTCGCGGGACTAACGCTGCGGCAGATGGATCGCGTGGAAGTGAACGAGGCTTTTGCGGCGCAGTATCTGGCGGTGGAGAAGATATTGGGATTGAATCGCGATAAGACGAATGTGAACGGCGGCGCGATTGCGCTGGGCCATCCGTTGGGAGCATCCGGAACGCGGCTGGTGATTACGATCTTGAATGAGTTGCGGCGGAATGGATTGCAGTATGGGCTGGCGACGGCTTGCATTGGGGGCGGGCAAGGCATCGCGATGGTTGTCGAAGCATTGAACTAGATGAGGTAAATGAGGTAGGGGAAGTAAAGGACGTAAAGGAACTTCGTCTCTGGTAGAATTTGGGCGCAATCGAAGAGGGCACGATGTATCGTGCCCCTACGATACGCGAGATTGCATGGCTCCTCCTGCCGGCGTGGTGGGCGGCATTTCCAAGAGGAAAAAATGGCGATTCGAAAAGTGGGAGTCGTGGGGTGTGGGCTGATGGGTTCGGGGATCGCGCAGGTGGCGGCTGCGGCGGGATTCGAAACCGTGGTGCGCGAAGTAAGCGCGGAATTGCTGGACAAGGGACTCAAGAGCATCGAGAAAAACCTGAATCGCTTGGCGGAGAAGGGCACAATCACCGAAGCGGTGAAGGGTGAAATCCGCGGACGGCTCAAGGGAACAACGAAAGTCGAAGAGCTCAAAAATTGCGACGTCATCGTCGAGGCGATTATCGAACAGCTTCCGGCGAAGCGGGAACTGTTTGCGGCGCTGGATGCGATTTGTCAGCCATCGACGATCTTCGCGAGCAACACATCTTCGTTGACGATCACGGAGATCGCTACCGCCACCAAACGGCCGCAACGTTTCGTCGGTTTGCATTTTTTCAATCCCGTGCCGGTAATGAAGCTGGTGGAAGTGGTGCGGACGATTGCTACGGAGCCTGCGGTTTACGACGACATGGTGGCGTTTGGTGCGAAGCTGGGCAAGACCCCCGTACGCGCGCAGGACAGCACCGGCTTCATCGTGAATCGATTGCTCGTGCCGTATCTTCTGGATGCGATTCGTGCGCTGGAAGAGGGCGTCGGGTCCATCGAGGACATCGACAATTCGATGAAGCTGGGGTGCGGGCACCCGATGGGGCCGCTGACGCTCTTGGATTTCGTGGGACTCGACACGACCTATTACATTTCACAAATTATGTTTGATGAATTCAAGGAACGGCGATTCGCGGCGCCGCCGCTGTTGAAACGGATGGTGCTGGCGGGGTGGAACGGGAGGAAGTCGGGACGGGGATTTTATGATTATTCGGACCCGGGGAATCCGAAGGCGGTGAAATTCTAAAAGTAATTGGTTGTTAGTCCTTAGTTGTTAGTAGGAAAAATGAAGATAAGGCAGAGGCGCTCTTTGGGGCGCGGGGCGGGCAGAGTACCCAGAACGCAGAAAAAAGATAACGCGGAGACGAAGAGTACGCAGTGCGGAGAAGAAGGGAAAAGATGGGTTACGAAAATATTTTGTACGAAACGAGGGACGGGATTGCGTACATCACCTTCAATCGGCCGAAGGTGCTGAACGCGCTGAACCGCAGGACGGTGGAAGAGTTGCAGCAGGCGCTGCTCGATGCGCGGGATGACCAGGCCGTGCGCGTGTTGATCCTCACGGGCGCGGGAGAAAAAGCATTCGTGGCGGGCGCGGATATCAGCGAGCTGGCGCTGCAAACACCTGTCAACGGCAAAGAATTTTCGCTCTTCGGCCAGGGCGTTTTCCATCTGCTGGAAACGATGGGGAAGCCATCGATCTGCGCGATCAACGGATTTGCGCTGGGAGGTGGCTGCGAGCTGGCGCTTTCTTGCACCATTCGAATCGCCAGCAAAACGGCGAAGCTCGGGCAGCCGGAAGTGAAACTCGGGATTCTTCCCGGTTATGGCGGATCGCAGCGGCTGGCGCGGCTGTGCGGCAAAGGTGTGGCGCACGAACTTTGCCTTACCGGCGAAATGATCACGGCGGAAGAAGCGCAGCGCATCGGACTGGTCAATCATATTTACGAGCCGGCGGAGCTGATTCCCGCCGCGGAAGCGATGGCGAAAAAGATTATCGCCAACGGGCCCCTCGCCGTGAAATTCACCATGGAAGCGATCGAACGCGGCGTGGAGATGGCGCAGGAAGAAGGTCTCTTTCTCGAGGCAACGCTTTTTGGCGTGGCATGCGCGACGGAAGACATGCGGGAAGGCACGAAGGCATTTTTGGAGAAGCGACCGGCGCAGTTCAAAGGGAAGTAAAGGAAGTAAATGCGGTAAAGGAAATAAAGGATAGGAATCGGGAACGGCGTGGATTGGCGATGGCCGAGAAAATACAGCCCGGGAAGATTGATGGCACATTGAGCGCGGCGGGTTTTCGCTTTGGCATCGTCGTGAGCCGCTTCAATAGCTTTATCACCGAGCGGCTTCTTGCAGCGGCGGTGGATGCGCTGGAGAGGGCGGGCGCGGGCAGCCAGGATGTTGATGTGGTGCATGTTCCGGGGGCGTTCGAATTGCCGCTGGCGGCAAAAAAACTGGCGGGGACAGGGAAGTACGATGCGCTGATCGCCGTCGGCTGTGTGCTCCGCGGCGAGACGACGCACTATGAGTATGTTTGTTCGGAGACCGCGCGCGGATTACAGCTCGCGCAGATGGACAGCGGCCTGCCGATTATGTTCTGCGTGCTGACGTGCGACACGCTGGAGCAAGCTATCGACCGCGCCGGGCTCAAAGGCGGGAACAAAGGATTCGAAGCGGGGCTCGCCGCCATCGAAATGGCGCAGTTGTCACGCAGGATTCGCAACTCTCATTCGAAGCCGGCCGCCGGAAAGCCGCGGCGCAAGTAACGTGTCACTCCGCACAAAATCCCGGGAGTTTGCGATGCAGATGCTGTTCCAGTGGGACATGAGCCAGCAGGATTTCACCAAGCTGGAAGTGAAATTCTGGAAAAGCGCGAAGGCCGCGGACAAGACCCGCGTTTTCGCGAACAAACTTTTTGAAGGCGCGGCGAAGGACGTCGCCACGCTGGACGCGATCATCGTCAAGCACGCCGACAACTGGCGGTTCGAACGGCTCGCGGCCATCGATCGCGCCATTTTGCGGCTGGCGATTCATGAAATGAACGGCACGGACACGCCGCCTAGGGTCGTGCTGAACGAAGCTGTGGAATTGGCTAAAAAGTTTTCCTCGGAAGATTCCGGGGCGTTTGTGAATGGCGTCCTCGACGCGGTTCATAAGTCATTGAAAGTAAATAAGTTATAGCTAAATTTCCTTCCTTCAATTTCTCCTATCACAATCAGTTCCCAGGGTGGCGAAACTTTGCCGCTCTACCTGTGTTTGATTTTGTAAGTGTGGTGGTGAGTTCAGGAATCATAGCAATAGGAGAGAAGACAATGAAGGCAGAACTCATAGTCTGTCGCGGTGTGATCGCCGTTGTATTTGCCGGTTTGCTCGCCGGTGGCACGTATGCCCAGAGCCAGGATCCGACGCCGCAGCAGCAGGACCTTCAGAACGACAAGAAAGACATTCGAAACGATAAGACAGATCTGGCGAAGGATCGAGCAGATCGCAATGCCGATCAGCGCGATATCAATCACGATAAACGTGACCTGAGCAAGGACCGCGCCGATCGCAACGCGGACCAGGGGGACATCAATCA
>DATHIB010000123.1:0-24519 GCA_035490055.1 Candidatus Limnocylindria bacterium
ATCTATGCGACGCTGCAGATACCGGCGGAGGTCATGAAGCCGGTCAAGACTTGGCATGAACCGGCGACATAGTGACGGAATGAAATGACAACCCCTTGCAAACAAAACAGTTCGCCCCAACGAGCGCGGAAGTTAGGTTAACCAGAAGTGGTACCGATCCGAATGTAGCTCACCGGAATTTATTGCGAGCCGGTCGGGAGGGGTGAGGTTCGGTCGCAGCTTCACTCTGACGGATTGATGTCGGCGACAGCTGGTGCTGGTGGCCGAATATCTTCACCCGGCCGCGTGACGTACACCGCTATCAGCAGGCTGGAGCAGAGGAGCACGGCCGCAAGGAAGTACGGAGAACCGGGAAGGTGGATGTTGGCGCGCGGCGAGATGGCCAGTGCAAACACCTGAGTGAAGAGGATCGGGCCGGCCATGCCCGTGATCGCGCGAAGCGAGTTGATCGCCCCTTGCAGCTTACCCTGCGAAGAGGGATCGACATGACGCGACATCAACGATTGCGTGGCAGGAGCGGCAATACCCCAGAGCGCAATGAATGGTATGACGGCAAGCATCATCCATCCTCGGCTGGCGAGAGCAAAACCCGCGAAGCCGAGGACGCCGAAGAACAGGCCGGAAAGCAGGCTGCGACGTTCGCCAAAGCGCTTCACGAACGGGCCGACCAGGACCCCGGACACCACGGCCGCGGAGACGCCTACCACCGCTAGCGAAAAGCCAATGTCGCGCTGGTTCCACACGTAGCGATATTCGGTATAGAGGACGTAGACGGTTTGTAAAGACTGGTGCGCAAGATAATAGAGTGTCATGACGATGGCCAGGCCCGCGAGTTCTCGATGCGACCGGAAGAGATTCATGGAGCCCAGAGGATTGGCCATGTGCCAGGCCGATTTGGATCGGCGTTCCGGCGGGAGCGATTCCGGAAGGATGAAAAAACCATAGAGGGCATTGGCGAGACTCAGCGCAGCGGCAGCCCAGAAAGGGAACCGCAGATTGATGTTGCCAAGATAGCCGCCCACCGCAGGACCGATGACGAAGCCGAGGCCAAACGCCGCGCTGATCAAGCCGAACTTTTTTGGCCGTTCTTTCGGCGGAGTGACATCGGTGATGTAAGCGAAACCTGTGGCCACGTTGGAAGCGGTAATGCCGGAGATGATCCGGCCGACAAACAGCCAGCGGAGCGACGGAGCGAGAGCCATAAAAACGTAGTCGATGCTCAGGCCAAAACAGGAGATGAGGATGACGGGGCGGCGCCCGAAGCGATCAGACCAGGCGCCCAGGAGCGGAGAGAAAATAAACTGCATGGCGTTCCAGGCGAATCCGAAATAGCCGGTGATGGCTGAAGCGCGGGCGAAGTCGCCGCCTTCAAAGCTGCGAATCAGGTCGGGGAGCACGGGCACAATGATGCCGAACGCCAGAAAATCTAGTGCCACCATGATCAGGATGAACGTAAATGCGGCCCTGCCAACGCTCGGCGCGGGAGTAGTGGTGGGTTCAGCCATCAGCAGCCCAGCCTGTTAGACCTCAAGAATGACGGGAAGAATCAAGGGCCGTTTGGAGGTCTGCTTGTTGATGTAGCGCTTCAGGTCCACGCGAATCTTTTCCTTGATGACGCCCCAGTCGGATTTTTCCTCGGCGTTGGATTCCTCGACGGTCTTCATAATCACCAGTCGCGCGCCCACGATCAATTCCTGGCCGTTGTCGCTCATCAGACCGCGCGTCACGATTTCCGGATGCGATTCCATTTTGCCGGTGTGCTTATCGATCGCGATGATGGGTACAACGATGCCGTCTTCGGAAAGATGCTTGCGGTCGCGAATCACAACGTCTTCAATCTCTTCCAGCGAGCCTGAATCCACGCACACGCGGCCGGCCGTCACCGGGTCGAGACGGCGTGCGCCCTCCTCCGTGAATTCAATCGGCCGCCCGTCTTCGACGAGCAGAATTTCCTGTGAGACGGCTCCCAGTTGATGCGCCAGCGCGGCGTGCCGGAACAGATGACGGTACTCGCCGTGCACCGGGATGAAGTATTTCGGTTTTACGAGTTGCAGCAGCAATTTCTGCTCTTCCTGGCTGGCGTGGCCCGAAACGTGAATGATGCCCGCTGAATTGTCGTAATAAACCAGCGCGCGCCGCCGGAACATATGGTCCAGCATTCGGAATATGGCTTTTTCGTTTCCCGGGATGATGCGCGCGGAGAGAATCACGCTGTCGTTTTCATCCACGGATACGAAACGGTGATTGTCCACCGCGATCCGCGAGAGTGACGACATGGGCTCGGCCTGGGTTCCGCTGGCCAAAATAATAATGCGCTTGGGATCGAATCCGCGAATGTCCTGCGGCCGCACCACCATTCCGTCGGGGATGCTCAGCAGTTCGAGCGAGTGCGCAATCTCCACGTTGTCGACCATGCTGCGCCCGACGAACGCCACTTTTCGGTTCACCCGTGAAGCAATGTCGATGACCTGCTGAATGCGATGAATGGACGACGCGAAGCAGGACAAAATCACCCGCCGCGGCGCCGAGCGGCACAGTTCTTCGATGCGTGGAACGACGGCCCGCTCCGACGGCGTAAATCCGGGGCGCTCCACGTTCGTCGAATCGCTGAACAGCGCCAGCACGCCGTCATTTCCATACTTGGCGAAGGAGTGCAAATCGAACGGCACACCCCCCACGGGGGTCTGATCGATTTTGAAATCGCCGGTGTGGATGACCACGCCCAGCGGCGTTCGAATCGCCAGCGCCACGCAATCCACCGTGCTGTGCGTCACGGAAATAAACTCAACTTCAAACGGCCCGATCTCCACTAGCCGCCCGGGAATTACTTCGCGAAGCGTGGTCGACTCCAGAAGCCCCGCTTCGTCCAAGCGTTTTTTCACCAGCGCCAGAGTAAAACGCGTTCCGTACACGGGAACATTCAAATCGCGCAGGATATACGGGAGTGCACCGATATGATCTTCATGGCCATGCGTCAGCACAATCGCGCGAACCTGCGCGCGGTTCTGTTTCAGATAGGTGATGTCGGGAATGACCAAATCGACGCCCAGGAGTTCCGACTCCGGGAACATCATGCCCGCGTCGATGACCATGATCTCGTCACCGAGCCGCAGCGCTATCATGTTCATGCCGAATTCGCCGAGACCGCCAAGTGGGATAGCTGTGAGGGATTGCGAGGACTTGCTCAATGAGGCGTCAACTCCGGGACGCAAATGAGAATCGTATCACAGGACGCCAGGCAGCCACGTCCCGAGAACGCTGCTGCTCGAAGTTGCAGAATGCGGACGGCTCAGCGGTCCGAGCCGCTGAAAAGGTGCGCGATAGAGACGAGAATCACGGCGCCCAGGGTGGCGGCAGCCAGCGAGTACAAGAAGCCGCCGCCAAAAATTCCCAGTTTGACAAAAATCCAGCCGCCGAGGTAGGACCCGATTAGTCCGAGGACAATGTCCGTGATGCAGCCGAAACCACGGCCACGCGCGATTTTTCCCGCGAGCCAACCGGCAATCAGGCCAAGGAGAAGCCAGGAGACGAAGCCGTGCGATTCGAACCAGATTCCGACTGTCCTTTGTGTAGGCACTTGTGCGGCGAACATGAGGCCTCCTTTGGGAACAAGGATTGTATCTGAATTTGTGGTTCAGGCAATCGATCTAGATCGCGAAGGAAAGCCTGCGCTACTGGGAAGCCGGTTGCTGCTGCGTCATGCAGTGCACCGTGCCAAGTCCCAGCACGAGATCGCGGCAGGTGATTCCCACCACTTCACGATCTGGAAACAAACCCGCGAGTGCATTGAGTGCGACGCGATCGTTCGCGTCATTAAAAGTGGGCATGATCACGATCTTGTTGGCAATGTAAAAATTCGCGTAACTCGCGGGAAGCCGCTGCCCATCGAAATAGACCGGTGCCGGCATCGGAAGCGTTTCAACGCGAAGCGCGCGGCCGTCTTGATCTTTCATGGTTTTCAGCAGGGCGAGATTCTCTTGAAGGGCGGCATAGTTGGGATCTTTGGGGTCGTTTTCCAAAATGGTTACGACCGTTGAGGGATTCACGAACCGCGCGAGGTCGTCCACATGGCCGTGGGTGTCGTCGCCGGCGATTCCATTCTTCAGCCAGAGAACATTGGTCACGCCGAAGTATTCGCGGAAGACTTGCGCGTAATCCTCTTTGGTGAACCCCGGATTTCTCTCCTGCACTTTGCTTAGAAGGCACTCTTCCGTAGTCAATAAAGTTCCGCGACCGTTGACATCGATGCTTCCGCCTTCGAGCACGACGCGGCGGCCCTTGTGAACGGGTCGCCATAAGCGGCGCTTGAGTTTCTGATTTGCCTTTGTGACCACGGCTGCATCGTTCTTGTGATTCTTGTACTTCGCCCAGCCATTAAATACAAAATGGTTGAAGGCAACTTCTCCTGATTCGCTTCGCACACAGATGGGACCTGAATCGCGCATCCACCCTCGATCTGTCAGCACACAAAAGAAATCGACCGCATCGAGATTGGCGCCGGCCTTCTTCAAGATCGTGCGGACGCGGGATTCGGATCCACGATTTTCCGCGAGCAGAAAAACTCGCTCAACCTTTGACAACTGCCGCACGATTTCTGCAAAGGCCCACGGAATGGGCGCAAATTTTCCGGGCCAATCGGTCAGCTCGTGCGGCCAGCCGAGCCAGGTCGCTTCGTGCCGTTCCCATTCGGCGGGCATGCGGAAGCCGAGCGCGTATGGCGTTTTATTTTGCGGCGGTGTCTTCATTGGGAAAACGAATTTAACACAGAGATCGCGGAGCACACAGAGATCGCGGAGAAGAAAAGGTCGAATCGATTGAGCGAGGGAATATTATTCTTTGTCCAGCCAGCGGTTCAGGATGGGTTGATAGGCGTCGATGCGGCGGTCGCGCAGAAACGGCCAGTTGCGGCGTGTTTCCTCGCTCTTTGCGGGGTCGCATTCGACGACCAGGATTTCTTCTTTGTCGTTGGAGGCTTCGGAAATAACCTGGCCGAAGGGATCGGCGACGAAAGAATTGCCCCAGAACTCCAATCCCGGGTCGCCCTTTTCGGGTTTGCCTTCGAATCCGACGCGGTTGACGACCGCAGCGTACACGCCATTCGCGATGGCGTGCCCGCGTTGGATGGTTCGCCAGGCATCGAGCTGCGCGGCGCCGAATTGCGATTTTTCGTGCGGGTGCCAGGCAATACTCGTCGGATAAAAAATTACCTGGGCGCCGCCGAGCGCGGTGATTCGCGATCCCTCCGGATACCACTGGTCCCAGCAGATCTGCACGCCGATGCGCGCATACCTGGTGTCGAAATTGGGAAAACCGAGATCGCCCGGCGTAAAATAAAACTTTTCGTAATACAGCGGATCGTCGGGGATGTGCATTTTTTGATATTTGCCGAGGAGAGTGCCGTCGGCATCGAGGACGGCGCAGGAATTGTGATAAACACCGGGAGCTCGCCTCTCGAAAAGAGAGACGACCAATGCGACTTTCTTTTCCTTTGCAATCTGCGCCAGGATTTCGGTCGTTGGTCCGGGCACGGACTCGGCCATGTTGAAAAGCTCCGGGTCTTCCACGCGGCAAAAATATTCGCCGTGAAATAATTCGTGCAGCGAAATGATTTGAGCGCCCCGCGCGGCCGCTTCGCGGATTTTCCCCGCGGCCCGCGCCAGATTCTGGTCCGCGTTCGCCGTGCATTTCATCTGCACGAGTCCGATGGTAAATTTGTTTGCCATAATTTTTAGTTTAGCATGAGCGAAAAACAAATATTTGAGCGCGTTTTGTATTATCCTTTGCGCTGCATTTGTACTATCAATCCGCAGGACGTTTTAGCATTTTATTCGCAAAGCGGAAATTTATTTGCAGGAAGCGATTCATCGGCAGTTGAGGAGACGCGATGGCGAAGCGGCGAGAAAAAACTGTGACCGGGAGAGTGCTCCACGATCCAGTGAAGGACAAACTCCGGCCGATGTTCCCGCTGGATTTATCCAAATGCCGCACCGTCGACGAACTGGTCCGGGCCATGGGCGACACGGCGTTCACCGGCCGGCAGATCGGCGACGCCGCCGATGTGTTTGAAGCGATGGCGCGCGATAGGGATTGCTTTGTGGTGATGACGTTATCCGGCGCCTTGACGGTCGGCAAGATGGGACTCGTCTTCTGTGACCTCATCGAATCAGGCGTCGTCAAAGCCATCGTTTCGACCGGCGCGCTCATGGCCCACGGGCTGGTCGAAGCCGCGGGTTACTCTCATTTTCGCTATAACCCCAAGATGGGTGACAGCGAACTTTTCCAGGCCGGATACAACCGCGTTTACGATTCGCTGGAGCCGGAGACGAACCTCGATCATGTCGAAGAGGTAATGGACCACGTTCTCAACGAATGGGAAGCGGAAGATATCGCTTGCAGTTGGAAAATCCACCGCCGCATCGGCGAGTATCTGCACAAAAGTTTTCCGGGACGGGGAATCCTGAAATCCGCTTTCGAGCACAACGTTCCCATCTTTGTTCCGGCTTTCAGCGATTCCGAGCTGGGCATCGACTTCGCGCTGCACAAGATCGCCAGGCAGCAGGAAAAGCGCCCGCTGCTGCGTTTCGATCCCTTCGAGGACTTTGAGAAATTTGCCGACACCATGCTGGCCACGAAGCGCATGGGGATTTTGACGGTGGGCGGCGGCGTCCCTCGCAATTGGTCGCAACAATTCGGCGTTTACGCGGAACTGCTTGCGCGGCGCGGCTACAAGAAAATTCCGCTGAAGCGCTACAACTATGGCGTGCGCATTTGCCCGGAGCCAGTCCACTGGGGCGGCCTCAGCGGCAGCACGTACACGGAAGCCGTTTCCTGGGGCAAGTTTGTGCCGCCGGAAGAAGGCGGGAAGTTCGCAGAAGTTTTCGATGATGCGACGGTGGCACTGCCGTTGATCGTCCGGGCGGTGCTGGAGCGCATCGGATATTTCAAATAGCCCGTAGGGCCTGAACAGCAGGATTTTCCCGATGGAGAGTAGGCAGGCGGAGGTTGCAATGCCAACTGCAAAAACAGCATGGACAAATTCGTTGTATGACGCGCATCCAAGCTTAGCGATGGTGCAGAAGTGGTTGGCGGAGCTGAAGGAAAAAACGGGGCGTTCAATGGAAGAATGGATCGCCCTGGTGAAGAAGGAAGGGCCGAGGGACGAGAAGTCTCGGCGCGAGTGGCTGAAGACCAAACACAAGATGGGCACCAACAGTGCGTCGTGGATCGCGGAACGCGCCGAAGGAAAGGGCTGGGAAGAAGACGCGCCAGAGGCGTATCTGAAGGCGGCGGTCCGCTGTGTGGAGAAGCAGTACGCAGGTCCGAAAGAGAAGCTGCGGCCGATTTTTGACGAACTGCTGACGCTGGGCAAATCGCTCGGGGATGACGTGAAGGCTTGCCCGTGCAAAACGATCGTGCCGTTTTATCGCGAGCATGTGTTTGCGCAAATCAAGCCAACGACCAATTCCCGGATCGATCTCGGTTTCGCGCTAACGCACTACAAAGGAAAATTGCCCAAGCGACTAATCGACACCGGCGGGCTGGCGAAAAAAGACCGCATCACGCGTCGCATCGAAATCACGGCGGTGGAACAAATTGATGGCGAAGTGAAGAAATGGCTGAAGACGGCGTACGACCTGGACACGTAGGAGATACGCCCTAAAGTTCGATCTATTTTGTGCACTAAACGAGCTGCGATGCCGTCTCCATTCCCATCCGCGTCGTTGGTGGCTTGGATGCGTCGTAGACGATCGCCGCAAAGGCCCGACCAGGCTTTGATCCAGTGGCTACGAGACGCATCGTGACGCCGGTCGGAACAACCAACGTCTCGCCCTTTTGCATTTTGAAAGCTCGGTCTGCCGTCTCCAAACACTGCTCGCCATCAACCACTTAGAACGCTTCCACGCCGGAGTGAAGATGGACACGCGACGTCCACCCCGAAGGGATATATGCAGATATCACCACCATTGAATATTTGTGCGCTTCTGGGAGCGGCAGCAGTTTCACTTCCGTGACGTGTTGGCCTCCGTGATGACTTTCTGTTTGCGATTCTATCGACATGAGCCACCATGAACCGTGAGCTTCGAACGCGATGCTCGCAGGAACAACGGCTGCTCGCGCACGCTCACCCGTCTCAAAGCGATCAATGTGCCAGAACGGCGGTTGCTTGAGATTACCGGGCAGCGGTTTGTTCTCAATGATGCTGCAACCGATCTCGCCTCGCCACTCGGGTGAATTTTCGACACACAAAGGCTCTTCCTGCGCCGATACGCTCCTGTTCGTAACTATCAGAAAAAGCATAGCCGCAACCAAACATCGCATTCTGCCTATTTTCATTTGCTTAGTCGTCTTCGCCGATGAGGATGGCCGCGCCGAGGACGGTGGTCCACAGGCCGCGCTTGTCGCCGACGGCGGATTGCGTGACGTTCATGGTGCGCACGATCTTGTTGGAAATCCGGTAGACTTCTTTTTTTTCGTCGAAAGACAAATCCGGATCGAATTCCACGTTTAAGGTTGTCGCGAGCATTTCCGCCGCGAGCTCTTCGGCATATTCGCCGGCGACTTCTTCGGTTTCACCAAACGAGTGATGCTCGGACAAATAGCCATACATGGATTTGTCGCTGGGCAGCGCCAGGCCGATGCTGGCGGCGATGAGCCGGTGCGCTTCCTTCGTGGAGTTTTCGCTGATGACCGTGAACGCGACTTGCCCGGGCTTGATGTGCTTCAATCCTTCGCTGCGGGAAATCAATTTGCAGTTGGGAGGAAAGATGGAGGAGACGCGAACGATGTTGCACGCGGCAATACCGGCGTTCCGCAGAGCGAGCTCAAAACTCGAGAGCCTTTCACGATGTTTACCGACGCCTTTGGTGAGGAAGATTTTCTTAGCAACGAACGCCATGGTGCCGGTTTGCCGTGCCTCCGTGAGTAGTGTGTGCGCGAAAAAATTTCCCGCTGTGGAAAAGTAACAAGAAGGTATTGCAGTGTCAACGCAATTCCGGCCCTTAAAGACCGCCGGAGCGCGCAGATTATGAACGTGGGATGACAATTCCGGGGGGAGCGGAGGATCATTCGCCCGCAATGTGGTGGAGCAATTTGCCGAGAGGCTTGCAGAGCGCCAGGATTTTTCCGAGGTCGTCCGCGGTGAAGTCGGGGCCTGATCCCGCCGCAGTTGCCCCCTTCCGGGTGATTTGAATGACGCCAATGACCGTGCCATCCCGGAGAATCGGCGCACTGATCATTTTCTGAATCGGTTCGGCGGCTTCCCCGGTGGTTTTCACGCCTTCGAACACAGTCACGTGCTTCGCGGCGGCAAAATTATTCTCGATCTCGGGACGGCTATCGCGGGCGGTGCGCGCCGCGAGAGCTGAATTGCTCGAAAGCGGAATAAAACCGACTTTCTTCAAGGCTTCCGGGACCAGAAAATGCAGGTGGCGCCAGCGCTTGGAAACCGCGAGAATAGCCACTTCTTCATTCCTGACGCCCAGATTTTTGGCGATTTTCTCAGCCACAGAGGAAAGAGAGACCTGTGACGCTTCCCCTCGTTCCGTGCCGAGGGCGTTGGCGATGCGCTCCATCTCCGAAACCAATCTAAGTGTTGTGCTCATGGCAAGCAGATGAATGTTGAGGCCGAGGCCGGGGGACGTTTGTGCCTGGCGAATCCCATTCGTCAGGTGCTATTTTCCGGCACTTCCGTCGCTGCCGCAAGAAGATTTCGAATTGTTTGTGCTCGCAGAAAGAACAGTCCAACTTGCATACCAGGAATCATGTGCCTATACTGACTTCGTCGCGGATTCTCAACGCTCCTCCCGAGTCATTCCGTGCGATCGGCTGGGACTTACGCGGCGGAGAGGGCATGTCTTCGACGGCAACCCAGCCTGACTCAAGTTACCTCCTCAGAAAGCTGCATTCTTTTACCGGGTTACTTCCCGTTGGCGCATTCTTGGCGGAGCATTTCTGGTCCAACAGTTCCGCGCTGGTCAGCCGGGCGAAGTACGACGCGACTTCGCAAGAACTGCAAACCATTCCGTTCCGCCTGATCGTGGAATGGGGAGGCATTTTTCTGCCGATGCTCTTTCACGGCGGTTACGGTGTTTACATCTGGCTGCGCGGCAAATCCAACGTTTCGGCGTATCCATGGGTAGGGAATTGGCTCTACTTGACGCAGCGATACACGGGTCTGATCGCGTTTGCGTATATTGGCTGGCATCTTTACACCGAGCGCTGGCTCACGCATGGCACGTCGACTTACGAAAGCGTCGCCATGGACATGCAGAATCCGTGGTACCTCACGTTCTTCGTCGTGGGGGTGCTCGCTTCTTCGTTCCACCTCGGCCTAGGCATCTGGAATTTCTTGTGCAAGTGGGGGCTGGCGGCCACCGTCAAGGCGCAACAGGCGGCGGGGCGATTTGGCGCGCTTGTCGGCGTTGCGTTCAGTGTAGTCGGAATCCTGATCATTCTTAGTTTCCGGTTCGATTGGCATCCGTTCTCTGGCTACTTGCCGCCGACAAAATGAGACAGCCAAAGATCATAGTTGTAGGCGGAGGTTTGGCCGGCTTGATGGCCACCATCCGCGTTGCGGAGGCGGGCATCCCGGTGGATCTCTTCTCGATCGTGCCGGTGAAGCGTTCCCATTCCGTTTGCGCTCAAGGCGGCATCAACGCTGCCAAGAATCAAAAAGGTGAGGGCGACACGGTCGATAAGCACTTCGACGACACGATCTATGGCGGGGATTTTCTGGCGAATCAGCCGCTAGTGAAGCGGATGTGTGAGGCGGCGCCGGGCATCATCGATCTTCTGGACCGCATGGGCGTTATGTTTAACCGCACGCCGGAAGGATTGCTGGACTACCGGCGGTTCGGGGGCACGCTTTATCACCGCACAGCTTTCGCGGGCGCGACCACAGGCCAGCAATTGCTCTACGCTCTCGACGAGCAGGTGCGCCGCCACGAATCCGAAGGCAAGGTGAAGAAGTTCGAAGGCGCCACGTTCCTCTCCGCGGTTATCGATGAAGGCGGCGTGGGCCGCGGCATTTGCGCGATGGACCTGCGCTCCATGGAAGTGAAGACGTACGCGGCGGACGCAGTCATCTTTGCCACTGGTGGTAACGGCGCTATCTTCGGGCGCTCGACGAATTCGGTGGTATGCACTGGTTCGGCGCAGGCCGCGCTCTTTCAGCAGGGCGTGGACTACGCCAACGGAGAATTCATCCAGGTGCACCCGACGGCGATCCCTGGTGAAGACAAACTTCGCTTGATGAGCGAATCGGCTCGCGGCGAGGGCGGCCGCGTGTGGGTGCCGCGAAATCCTGGGGAGAAGCGCGCGCCGAGAAGCATTCCTGAAGCGGAACGCTTTTATTTTCTGGAAGAGTGGTATCCGAAGTACGGGAATCTGGTTCCGCGCGATATTGCTACGCGTGCGATTCACCGCATCGTCTACCAGGAAAAACTCGGCGTCGACGGGCAGCCGGCCGTGTATTTGGATGTGACGCACATCCCGCGCGAAACGCTGGACCGCAAACTCGAAGGGATTCTGGAAATCTACGAAAAATTCTGCGGTGTCGATCCGCGCGTTGAGCCGATGAAAGTATTTCCCGCGATGCACTACACCATGGGTGGCATTTGGGTGAATAGCGAAGATCAGGCCACCAACGTTCCCGGAATTTACGCGGCGGGCGAATGCGAATACCAGTATCACGGCGCCAACCGGCTCGGCGCAAACTCTCTGGTCTCGTGCATTTTTAGCGGAGGAATTGCTGGGCCGGCGGCGGTGAAGTACGCAAAGAATCTCGAAAAAGGAGCGGAGTCCACGCCGTCCGCAGTGTTTGACGCAGAAGGGAAACGCCAGGAAGAAAAGAATCAGAAGCTGATCAGCCAGGACGGTTCGGAGAATCCCATCACGATCTGGAGAGAACTGGGAGACCTGATGACGGAACACGTGACCGTCACGCGCATCAACAAGAACCTGGAGATGGCCGACGTGAAGATTCGCGCCTTGCAGGAGCGCTACAAGAAAATCAACCTCAGCGACCGCACGAAGTGGTCGAACCAGACGCTAAACTTCGCCCGCGAACTGGAAAACATGATTATCCTGGCACGGGTGGTCACGCTCGGCGCACTGGCCCGCAATGAGTCGCGCGGCGCGCATTACAAGCCGGATTTTCCGGAGCGTGACGACGTCAATTGGCTGAAGACCACGCGCGCGAAGTGGGCGAACAACGACATTCAGTTTACGTACGAGCCGGTCGACATTTCTTTGATCAAGCCGCGCCCGCGCCGCTACGACGCGGCGAAGTAGAAACAGCAGCCCGGCCTGCGGGCCGGAGGTAGGTGTTGGTCGAGGGACTATGACAGAAACAAAACAGGTCATCGTCAGAATAAAGCGGCAAGCCGGGCCGAAAGAGACCGCGCGCTGGGAGGAATTTTCTCTCCGGTGGCGGCCTTCGATGAACGTCATCATTTGCCTGCGCGACATCGCCGAGAATCCCGTCACGCGCGGCGGCCAGAAGACCACGCCGATTTGCTACGATTCAAATTGCCTCGAAGAGATCTGCGGGTCCTGTGCGATGCTGGTCAACGGCAAAGCGCGCATGGCATGTTCGGCGCTGGTCGATCAGCTCGAGCAGCCCATTCGCATCGAGCCGATGTCCAAGTTTCCTCTGGTGCGCGATCTCACCATCGATCGCCAATTCATGTTTGAAAGCCTCAAACGTGTGAAGGCTTGGATTCCCATCGATGGCACTTACAATCTCGGCGAAGGCCCGCGCGTGTCGCCCGAAATTCAGGAGAAGGGCTATCCGCTCTCGAACTGCATCACTTGCGGGAACTGCCTGGAGGTTTGCCCGCAGGTGAATGAGCATAATCAGTTCGTGGGTGCAGCCATTATCAGCCAGGTGCGCTTGTTCAACATGCACCCCACGGGAGCGATGGATAAGAGCGAGCGCCTTGCGGCTCTCATGGGTCCTGGCGGCATACAGGAATGCGCCAATGCGCAAAACTGCGTTCATGCTTGCCCCAAGGGCATTCCCCTGACCGAGTCCATCGCGGAAGTAAACCGCGACGCTTGGAAACAGGCACTTCTCGGCTGGCTTTTCGGGTAACCGGCAGCAGCCAGTCCCTTGCCGACCGGAAGGGTTAAGATTTAGACAGCGGTTCCTCCGGTGGCTGGTGTGACGGCAGAGACACGATTTCATTCGGAAAGATATTAGGTCATTGTGCACCGCAACTGCCCGCCAGGAAACCGCATCTAGCTGCCGCGGATATAATTGGTGCATGGGGAATCTCTTTCGGAATGGCAGTTCCTCCGTCCTTGAATCAACCTCGCGAGACCCGCAGCCGGCCGCTCTTATGCATGGATCCATAGAATCCAGTTCGGGCGGTAATCCATCAAGAGACGGTTCTGTTCTGACACGCATTCTTCATCGTCCGGCAATCACTGCGCCGATCCTCGGCGCAGTGAGCTTGTTGTTTTTTTTGGCCGGCATCGGCAGGCCTTCAATAACGAAGCTCGATGAGGGCTTATTTGTTCCCGAAGCCAGAAGCTTTCTCCTAAAAGCGCCCGATCCAAGCTCTCTGATTCAAATTCACTCCTTAGCGAAGCCGCCTTTGGGGAAGCTGATGATGGCAATTGGCATGAAAGTTGCCGGGGATAACCCTTTCGGCTGGCGAGTTGCCGCTGCGTTGTGCGGCGCGCTGACCTTGGTCGCCGTCTATCTTTGGGCTCTCCTGCTTTTGCGCGATTCTCGCCTTGCTTCCTTTGCTGCCGGGCTGACTCTCTTCAATAATTTTCTCTTCGTGATGTCGCGCGTCGGCATGATGGATGCGTTCTTGATGGTCTTCCTGATGTGGAGTTTAGTGGCGTACACCGCGGCGATTGCTCTAGATCTCGGTGCAGGTAGACGCAGGTTTCTTTTCATTTGCGCTGGTGTCTTGATAGGGCTGGCCGGCGCCTGTAAGTGGAATGCGATTGACACACTTGCGGCCCTGGTCTTGGTGAGCTTGGCACTACTATGGGTGGCACGCCGCGCACCTGCAGATTCCATCCCGTCTCTTTCCCGCCCTGCACAATCCATTCAACAAATCGGCGTACTGACTCTGCTACTCGGCTTGGTCGTTGCCCCTGTCACTTCTTACCTTCTCACGTACTGGCCTCTATGCCGGAATCTCCACCGACCGTTCGGCGTTCATGAATTGATCGCGATGCACCGCGTCATGTGGTATATCTGCACTACTTGGGTCTCCAACCCATTCATTACTTCTCCATGGTACACGTGGCCGCTAAATACGAGCCCCCTGCGCGCGCTTTCCTATCTAGTTGGCAATCCCGTTGTCACGTGGGGCGGCTTGGCAGCACTGATCTTGTGCCTGTGGCGCTTTTGCAAAACCGTCGCCTTGCCCGAGGGATTGCTTCTTCTCCTTTTCGCGGCAAACTTTCTTCAATGGGCGGCGACTCCCGAAAAGGGCCTCTTTTATTACTACTACTACCCATCTGTGATGATCCTGGGAGTGGCCATCGCGTTGGCCGTGCGCACCCTCCCGCGCACCATCTTCGGCGTCCGCGTCAGCGTGATCGTGCTGCTTGCCGCGGCTGTCGTCTTCTTGTGGTGCTATCCCCGGATGGCACACTTGGAAACGCCATGGGACTGCGCTCTCGGATGTTGGTCGTGAGACGGCAGGAGCAGTAGCGCGGTCCGCACCGTCCTGCTCTTGAAATTTCGCGCCGTTTCTCCGCTCAATTCCGTTTACAATCTATGCTTCGTCCTTTGGGGGAAAAATGGTCCGTGCCGTGCTGTTAGCCGTTGTGTGGATTTCCGCTATGGGTCTTGCGATTCTTGCCGTGTCCGCCGATTCCATCTCTGAAAAAGCGCGCAAGCTGCACTTCTCCTCGATCGTCGTGGACACGCACGACGACACGACACAGCGCTTTCTTGACGGTAAGTTCGACCTCGGACATCGCAGCGCCACCGGGAGCATCGACATTCCCCGCATGCGCGAAGGCAACCTCGGCGCCATTTTCTTTTCGATTTGGATGCCCAGCAAAATCACGGGGCCCGAGGCCGTTGACCGTGCACTGATTCAGATCGACGCGGTGCGCGAGCAGGTTCGCAAGCATTCGAAAGATCTCGTCCTGGCGACGACAGCGGCCGAAATCCGCGACGCCCACAAACAAGGAAAGATTGCAGCGCTCCTTGGCGTCGAGGGCGGTCACATGATCAACAGCGATCTGGGTGTGCTGCGCAGGTTCGCCGCTCTGGGCGTCCGCTACATGACTCTTACCCACAGTGGCAATGACGAATGGGCGGATTCTTCCACGGACAAGGCCGTGCACAACGGCCTCACCGATTTCGGCAAGGACGTGATCCGCGAAATGAACCGCCTCGGGGTCATGGTGGACATCTCCCACGTCAGCGATAAAACATTTTATGATGCTCTGGAAACCAGCAAAGCTCCGCTCATTGCCTCGCACTCTTCCTGCCGCGCCATTTGCGATGCGCCCCGCAACATGACCGACCAGATGATGAAGGATCTCGCCGGGAAGGGCGGCGTCGTACAGATCAATTACCACGTCGGCTTTCTCAGCCAGGAATTCCGCGACGCGGAAAAAACCGATCCGGAGCTGAACAAGGCCATCAGCGCCGAGGTTATGAAACGGTGCGCGGACAACGAAGGCTGCCAGCTTATCGAGGGCGACCGCATCACCCGCGAATACGTCGAGCAGGGCAAACTCCCGCGCGTGGAATTCAGCAAAATCCTCGAGCACATCGACCATGCCGTGAAAGTTGCCGGCATCGATCACGTGGGCCTCGGTTCGGACTTCGACGGCGCCAATATGCCCTACGGCATGGAAGACGCCACGAAACTCCCGAAGATCACCGAAGCCCTGCTGCAGAAAGGCTACATCGAGGGTGACGTAAAGAAAATTCTCGGGGAAAATACCCTTCGTGTCATGACGGAAGTCGAAGGCGTCAGCCGCGAGCTGAATGCCAGGAAGTAAGAGCAACCGAGAAACTTTGAGATGAAGCATAGGGGGATGTTAGAAAATGAAACGCGTAAACTGTTTTGTCACGGCTGTGGCAATGGGAACACTGTTTTTCGGCTGTAAGGCGAAAGAGCAGGCCGCGGAGCCGCCCCCGCCGGAACAACCAAAGGCCGAGGCGACGGCTGCTCCAAAGGCAGAAACGCCCGCGGCCGCCGCAGCGCAGCCGGAGGCAACCGCCAGCGCACCTGCGCCCGCACCACGCTCGGGATACGACCGCGCACTTCTTCGCGCGGCGCTCTTGAAGGACAAAGCGCCGGACACGTTTCAGGTAAAATTCACGACGACGCGGGGAGATTTTGTCGTGACCGTCCATCGCGCATGGGCTCCCATCGGCGCCGACCGCTTCTACAATCTGGTGAAGCACCGCTTCTATGACAACGCCAGCTTCTTCCGCGTGGTGCCCAGCTTCATCGTTCAATTTGGTATCAGTGCCTATCCGCCTGTCGCAGCCGCGTGGGAGAAAGCCAATATCCAGGATGAGCCGGTCACACAGTCCAACAAACGCGGCTACCTGACGTACGCGAAAACGAGCCTGCCAAATACCCGGTCGACGCAAATCTTCATCAATTTGAGTGACAACGCGGGGCTCGACCGGCAAGGTTTTTCACCTTTCGGCTACGTTGATGCTCCGGGGATGAAGGTGGTCGACATGCTCTACGACCAATACGGGGACAGCGCTGGTCCCGAACAGGATCAAATCTCCAAGCTGGGTAAGCCCTATCTGGACAAAGGCTGGCCCAAGCTTGACTCCATCAAGACCGCCACGCTGATCGCGCCGGCCCCGGCAGCCGCGAAGCCATAATAATTCCCGGTTGCCATGGATTACTTTTTTGAATAAGATGCATCTGAAGTTTAACAGGGCCCACCCTTTGACAAGGGGCGGCCGGGAAAGTATTCTTTAGTTTCATGATGACCTGTTGCCAGATGATGTGCTGCCTCTGCACGTGCAACGCTGCGTGTTGCACGACACCCATCTCTGGCCAGAGGAGTTTCCGGACTTAGCTGTAGTTGAATCATAAAGTTCCGAAGCCCACATGCCAGAGACACTGGTAGGTGGGCTTTTTCTTTTGGATTAGGGATATTTCAAAGATCGAGACCCTGGGAGCCAAGAATCATGACCGTGGCAACATTATCCGAAGTCGAGGAACGGCACAGTCGAGAAGCCATTGAAGCGGAGATCGTCCGTTTTGAAGAGCGCATCCGAGAGCTTCAGAGCGGCGCCATCACGCCGGAACAATTCCGTCCTTTCCGACTGAAACACGGCACCTATGGCCAGCGACAGCCGGGCTTCCAGATGCTGCGCATCAAGATCCCTGCGGGAGCGCTCACGCCCGCGCAGCTCCGCGTCCTGGCGGTTATTGCCGACGAATACTCGACCGGCCGCGGCCACCTCACCACGCGCGAAAACGTCCAATTCCATTTCGTGAAACTCGAAAATGTGGGCGCCGCCATGCGCTTGCTCGCCGATGCGGCCCTGACCACGCGCGAGGCTTGCGGTAACACCGTGCGCAACGTCACAGCTTGCCCGTTGGCCGGTATTTGCCCCGGCGAAGCGTTCGACGTCACCCCCTACGCTTTGGGCGTCTCGAGGTATCTCCTGCGCCATCCCGATTTTCACGACTTGCCGCGCAAGTTCAAGATCGCCTTCTCCGGTTGCGAGAACGATGGAGATTGCGCGATTGCCGGCATCCACGACGTCGGCCTCATCGCGCAAGTCCGCGGCAGCAGCGGCACGTCGCATCGTGGCTTCAAAGTTCTCGTCGGCGGCGGTCTGGGAAGTTTGCCCACGGAGGCCGCGGTTCTCACGGATTTTCTGCCTGAAGAAGAGCTGCTTCCCACCATCGAAGCCGTCCTGCGGGTTTTTACGGAAACGGGGAACCGCAAGAACAAGCTCATGGCGCGATTGAAATTCGTCTTGCGCGCAAAAGGCATCGAGGAATTCCGCCGCCTGGTTGCCAAAAAGCGCAAGGTCTCGCAGGCTCCGGCGGAAACATTTACCGTGCCTTCTCCTATCAAGCCGTCGCTGGTTACGATCGCGCCGTCTCCTTTATCTCTTTCAACGGCTGGTACGCAAACAGGTCCGGAATACGACCGCTGGGCCGAGCACAATCTGATGTTTCAGCGCCAGGCCGGATACGGCGGGGTGTGGGTCAAGCTTTCTGCCGGAACGTTGCACAGTGACCAAATGCGCGGCCTCGCAGACGTTATGGAAAAGAACAATCTGACCGGGGTGCGCATTGCCGTCAATCAGGATCTGGTCATCCCGTGGGTTCCCTTTGACCGTGTGCGCGCGATCTACGACGAACTTCGCGCATTTCATCTGGCCACGGCCGGAGCGCGCACTATTTCCGACGTCACGGGATGCCCGGGAGCCACCACCTGCAATCTGGGAATTACGCGTTCTCTTACGCTGGCCGAAGTTCTTTCGCGGGAGCTGAACGATTACACCGATCCAGAAATCCAAAAGTTACGCATCAAAATCAGCGGCTGCCCCAATTCGTGCGGGCATCATCACATTGCCGATATCGGTTTTTACGGCAACGTCCGGAAGGTTGGCGAACAACAGGCCCCGTACTATCAGCTTTTGCTCGGCGGCAAAGTGAATGCCGACGGCGTGCGCTTCGCGCGCCAGATCATGGCTGTACCTGCCCGGCCCATTCCCGCGATTATTCGAGAGCTCCTGAGTTTCTATCAGCAGGACCGCCAGGCTGCCGAGACATTTACCGCGTGGGTCTCGCGCACGCCAGACAAGACCATCAAAGAGCGGCTGCTCTCCTTGGCGGAGGTGACGGCCACCTCCGAGGATATCTTCGTGGACTGGGGAGACACAGAGATTTATTCCCTGAAGCTGGGCCGCGGCGAGTGCGTGGCATGATGGGCAAGGTTTATCTCATTGGTGCGGGACCGGGTGATCCCGAACTACTCACCTTGAAAGCGGCACGCCTGCTCGCTCGTGCCGACGTTGTCCTTCACGATGCTCTGGTCAGCGATGCTGTTTTGGCGGTGATTTCGTCCGCTGCCGAGATCATTAACGTGGGCAAGCGCGCTGGCCACAAACTCCTTACCCAAGATGAAATCAACGCGCTCCTGGTTTCGTATGGGCGGACGCGCCCGGGAGTTGTCCGGCTGAAAGGCGGCGATCCAACGATTTTTGGGCGCGCTGGAGAAGAAATCGAAGCCCTTCGTAAAGCCGGAATTGAATATGAAATCGTTCCGGGCATCAGCGCCGCACTCGGAGCCGCGGCGGCCGCGGGAATCTCGCTCACCGATCGCCGGGTGGCCTCGCAAATTCTGCTTACTACGTTCTCGCGCGGAATCGACGGCGGCTCGATGGATTGGGGTTGCGTCACGAGCACAACCACGCTGGTTCTGTACATGCCCGGCGCAGATTATGCCGAGGTTTCAGAGCGACTGCTCGGAGGCGGGCTTCCGGGGGACCTGCCATGCGTGATCGTCTCTCGGGCAACTGGTTTTCAACAGCAAGTGCGCTGGTCCAATGTCGCCAGACTGGCCAGCGAACAAAAACTCGCGGCTCCGGCCCTGTTGATTGTCGGCCGCGTGGCGTCACGCGACGTCGCGGAAATCAGTGCGCAGTTCTGGGGCACGAATCGGAAAGATCCGGATTTGCAACAAACATCGGTGAGCTAAATCGTCAGGAGCATATCCATGAGCGCAGAAGTGGAAGCAGGGAAGACTGGAAGCCGCTGGAAGTTGTCGCTGGACACCTGGGCAGTGCTGGTGGCCTTTCTTTTGGCGTTGCTGGTCCGCACCGGAGTATTCAAGCACATCCCTTGGTGAAGATTCCTGGAAAAATGGAGATAACGAAACATGGCTGATGTAATCACGGTTCCTCAGGTTCAGCCGGTGCAGCCGGCGCTGCGATTTCTGCGCGTCATCCCCGGAGTTCTGCTGCTTGCCGCCGTCGGCTATGCGGGCAAACTGCTAGAACAAAACGTCGGCTCCTACGCCAAGGTACATCACTGGACGTTTCCGAATATTGAATATGTGCTGTGGGCCATCATTCTGGGGCTGGTGATCTCCAACACCGTGGGCGTCCCGGAAATTTTCCGCACGGGCGTGGCCACCTACGAATTCTGGCTCAAAGCCGGCATCGTTTTGCTCGGGGCGCGCTTTCTGCTCGGCGACATTTTGAAACTCGGCGGCGTGAGCCTCGTTCTCGTGGCCATTGAAATCGCCGGTTCTCTCGCGTTCATGACCTTTCTCGGCCGCCTGTTCAAGCTCAAGCCCAAACTCACGACGCTTCTTGCCGTTGGCTCGGCGGTCTGCGGCGTGAGTGCCATCATCGCCACAAAGGGGGCCATTGAAGCCGACGACGAAGATTCTTCCTTTTCCATCGCGGCGATTCTCGCCCTCGGCGCCCTGGCTCTTTTTACGTTTCCGGTAATCGGGCACTTCCTCCATCTGAGCGACCGCGTGTACGGCTTGTGGGCCGGCCTCGGCGTGGACAATACAGCGGAGGCTACCGCCGCGGGGACGCTGTACTCCGACGCTGCCGGAAAACTCGCCGTGCTCGTCAAGTCCACGCGCAACGCCATGATCGGATTCGTCGTGCTCGGCTACGCCATTTACTGGGCCAGCAAAGGGCAGGCGCAGGCAGTAGGGAACAAGGCGGCATTCCTGTGGCAGAAATTTCCGAAGTTTGTTTTAGGCTTCCTGTTGATTTCGGTCCTTGCGACCTATCACTTCTTTAGCAAGGAGCAGGTCGGAGCGCTCGCCAATCTTTCGCGCTGGGCGTTTCTGCTCACTTTTGCGGGGGTCGGCCTGCGCACCAATTTCAGCGATATGCGCAAGCAGGGGCTCCGGCCGTTCGCGGTCGGCGCCATCGGCGAGGTGGTGATCGCGGGATTTACGCTGGCTTTGGTATACGGCGCGGGGAAGATCTTTGGTTGGTAAGGAAAATTGACAGCGGTCGGTTACTTATAGTCCGAGCACCGCCACTAGTTCCCGCACCGACGATGAGGATTTCTGCAACGCGGCATTTTCTTCGGCCGTAAGTCTGATCTGAATGATTTCCTCGACGCCCTTGGCGCCCAGCTTCACGGGCACGCCGACGAACAGTCCTTTGATTCCGTACTCCCCGTCGAGGTAGACGGCGCAGGGCAGAATCTTTTTCTTATCCTTGAGAATGGCTTCCACCATCTCCACTGCTGCGGCAGAAGGCGCGTAGTAAGCCGAGCCGGTCTTCAGTAAATTGACGATCTCAGCGCCACCCTTGCGCGTACGCTCCACGATGGCGTCAATGCGCTCCGTGGGCAACAGATCGGGGAGGGGAATTCCCGCCACCGTGGAATACCGCGGCAGCGGCACCATGTCGTCGCCATGACCGCCGAGCACAAAGGAGTGTACGTTTTCCACGCTGACCTTGCATTCCATTGCCACAAACGTGCTCATGCGCGCTGAGTCCAACACTCCCGCCATGCCGAGCACGCGGTGCTTCGGGAAACCGCTGACCTTGAGCGCTGCCTGCGCCATGGCATCCAGCGGATTCGTCACCACGATGATGATGCAATTCGGCGAATGCTTCACGATCTGCTCGACGACGGCCTTCACCACGTCGTAGTTGGCCTTCAGCAAATCGTCGCGGCTCATTCCCGGCTTGCGCGGAAACCCCGCAGTGATCACGACCACGTCGCTTCCTGCCGTCGCGGAATAATCGCCGGTCGCCGTGGAAACGCCGGTTGCACGCGAATCCGTCCGCGTGATCGGCCCGGACTCCATCATGTCCAGCGCTTTGCCAGCGGGCGGTCCATCCAAAATGTCTGTCAGCACAACGTCGGCCAGTTCCAGATCCACAATTCGCTGCGCCGTGGTCGATCCCACAAAACCGCCTCCCACTACCGTCACCTTTTTTCTGCTCATGCCGCTCCTTAGTCTTCAATAAAATTCTTGTCCGATAATGCTCTGCGCTCTCTGCGCCTCTGCGTTAGAATATTTTTTTAACTAGCGAGCCACAGCAGCCTCCTTCATATTCTCAATAATTGCTGATGCAAACGCCGACGTGCCCACCTTGGCCGCGCCAGGCATGAGCCGCTCGAGATCGTAGGTTACCCGCTTCTGCTGAATCGTGCGCGCAACGCCGTCCTCGATTAGCGTGGCCGCTTCCTTCCAGCCCAGGAACTCAAACATCATCGCGCCCGAGAGCATCACGGAACTTGGATTGATCACATCCTTGTCCGCATACTTCGGCGCCGTGCCGTGAGTCGCTTCAAAAACGCCAAATCCATCTCCAATATTTGATCCCGGCGCCATGCCCAGCCCGCCCACCTGCGCCGCGCACGCATCCGACAAATAATCCCCATTCAAATTGGAAGTCGCCAGGACGCTGTATTCATCCGGCCGCAACAGCACCTGCTGAAAGACGGAATCCGCGATGCGGTCGTTGATCATCAGCTTCTGCTTCCAGTTTCCCTTGCCGTGAGTGACGTAAATCGCGTCGATCGTCTGCTTCACTTCGCCGTAGACCGTCTTCTTGAACGCGTCCGTGGCCTGCTCGAGTCCCGGCTCGATGAGCGCCGCATTCTGTTCCACCGTAAGCGCCGCATTCTTGTCGAGGTTGTCGATAATCCAGCTCTCGCGTTCGGTGATCGTCTGCGCGCGAAACTCTTCGCGCGCCAAGTCGTAGCCCCAGTCGCGAAATGCGCCCTCGGTAAACTTTTGGATGTTGCCCTTGTGCACCAGCGTCACGCTCTTGCGCTTGTTCGCCAGCGCGTACTTGATGGCCCGCCGCACCAGCCGTTTCGTTCCCGTGGGGGAAATCGGCTTGATACCCACGCCGGAATCCCAGCGAATCTGCTTCTTCCCATCCTTCAACATCTCGTTGTTCAAGAATTCCAGCAGCTTCTTCGCTTCGGGCGAGCCGGATTTCCACTCGATCCCGATGTACACATCCTCGGTATTCTCCCGGAAGATGAATACATTCATTTTTTCCGGCTCGCGCACCGGCGAAGGAACGCCCGTAAAATAGCGGACCGGCCGCTCGCAAGAATAGAGATCCAGAATCTGCCGCAGCGCCACGTTCAGCGAACGAATACCTCCGCCCACAGGAGTCGTCAGCGGCCCCTTGATGGCCACTCGAAAATCACGGATAGCGTCGACGGTATCACCCGGCAGCCACTCCTTGAAGGCATTGAAGGCCTTCTCGCCGGCGAAGACTTCGAACCACGCCACCCGCCGCTTCCCGCCATACGCGTGCTCCACCGCCGCGTCGAACACTCGCCTTGATGCTTTCCAGATGTCGCGCCCCGTTCCATCCCCTTCGATGAACGGAATAATCGGCGTGTCCGGCACTTGCAGTTCGCCGCCGTTGTAACCGATCGGCTTGCCTTCGGAGGGAATGGCCTTCCCGTTATACGAAGTCTTCATGAAGACGGCTCCTTGGTATAAGTTCGACTGCTCTACTGGCGCACGAGGAAAGATTGCGCCGCGACACAACCGCCGTACAACGCGGCAGGCTCGGGTGAATTGGAGAAGATATCACACTCGCGCAACCCTGGAGTATAATCGCGCGCGATTCTCGCTTCATAAAACAGGAGAAAAAATCATGATGATGGACTGGAATCAATACCATAAGGAAGTCGGCGCCCGCATCGGAGACCTGATGAAGGTCTCGCCCGACACGGTTCGCGGCTACCAAACGCTCAGCGCTGCCAATTCCAAGACGAGCAAGCTCGGCGAAAAAACGCGGCAGCTCATTTCGCTGGCCGTAGCGGTGACAACTCGCTGCGACGGCTGCATCGTTGTGCACACTGACGCAGCGCTGAAAGCCGGCGCCACAAAGGAAGAAATCAGCGAAGCGCTCGGAGTCGCTGTCGCGATGAACGCAGGCGCCGCGCTGGTCTATTCCTCGCGTGTGCTGGATGCCGTCGATGCAAAATCCGCTGCCACCCACGCCGGCTAGCTCGATCTAGTCGTAATACTCTTGCCCGAGGTGGGTGATGAGCTCCTCGCCCTTCATCCAGCGAAGCGTGTTCTTCAGCTTCATGGACTGAATGAAGAGATCGTGCTCGGGGTACAGCCCCAGCGCAGTCATCGGCGACTTGAAGTAAAAACTGAGCCACTCCTGGATGCCGCGCATTCCCGAGCGCTGCGCCAGGTCCAGGAACAGGACGAGATCGAGCACAAGCGGCGCGGCCAGAATGGAATCGCGGCAGAGGAAGTCCACCTTGATTTGCATCGGATATCCGAGCCATCCAAAGATGTCGATGTTATCCCAGCCCTCTTTGTTGTCACCGCGCGGCGGGTAGTAATTGATGCGCACCTTGTGGCACATCTTCCCGTAGAGCTGCGGGTATAACTGCGGCTGGAGGATATATTCCAGAACGCTGAGCTTGGACTCTTCCTTGGTCTTGAAGGAGCCCGGGTCCTCCAGAACTTCACCGTCACGGTTGCCGAGAATGTTGGTGGAGAACCAGCCTTCTAGCCCCAGCATGCGTGCCTTGAAGCCCGGCGCGAGAATGGTTTTCATCA
>DATHIB010000124.1:0-13000 GCA_035490055.1 Candidatus Limnocylindria bacterium
CTTTCGAAGGGGCCGTGGCTACAAGAATCTCGGCTATCTGCTGCTCAAGGCTCAGCGCATGGCGGTCACCAAGACCGAATTCATCGTTCTTCAGAAAGCCGCCTAAAATGCGGGTCCCTACGAATTCTCGTGCAGAGCCAAAAAATCTTCAGCGGTTGACAGAACTTCCGCCAGAACATATTGCATAGCGGTGCTCGGAAGCCATGCAGGTATTCAAAAAACCCGCGTTCGCACGCGATCCGGCAGCGCTTGCAAGTCCACCAACGTCAGGAAATCGATAGTTTTGAATTCCCGGTCTATTGCTGGAGGTCCGCAGATGCGCGCCGAGATATCCAGATAGGCGCGGAATAGCCGCGGCGGCCCCGGAAGCGCCGCGAGGGTGCCGCTGGACTTGCACTTGCGCGACTCTACCGGATTGGTTCTCAACAAGGGCGCCCCGCAACTCAACGCGTATCTTGCAATTCCCTTCCAGAGCATGTGTAGGAACATTGCTGTTGCGGTACTCCCGATGCACACAGGCCCTTCCAAGCTCCAGAACCTCGCCGCGGATTTCTTCGAACGGGCCGAAATCAAAAAATTCCTCGCCGTAGTAGCCGAGGTTTCCTCTGGCGCGGTACCCGCTCTGCATACGGTACGTTCCTGCCAGCTTCCCGGTGGCAGAGTCACGCACCATCAAGTGGTCACAGATAAAATCGAAGCGGTCGCGGTCGAGCCCTGTACGGTCAGAGCCGTCGAACCCTCTCCAAGCTCGCAATTAAAAACCAGATAGCGCAGCCGCTGGCATTCGATGACATCTTCCAGCGTCTGCGCCATCCCCACCCGGAAGTGGTTTGTGGCGGCAAGTGGATCTCCACAGTCGTGCACCAGGACAGCCGTGATTAGCATGAATCAAGTTTCAAGCGAAGCAGATTACTGGAATGTTTCAGGGATGTGATTTGGATGCTTCCGAGGGTTACTGATGGGATACAGCGAGCCGGGTGTGAGGTGCCCCAGGCGGCGCTTTAGTACCTGGGGCTCTTGATTTTCTTCTGCGTGTCGCGCACGCCAACCAGCGGGTGACCGGCTACGTTTGAATGGGTTGCCCGAAGGTGATCCAGAATCCGTTGTAGTCACGAATAATGAACTCACGCATGCCGTAGAAAGTATCATGTGGGTCTTCCACGATTTGAACCCGGTCCTTGAAGGTCCGCACAAGTCATCCACGTTGTCGGTCAGGATGTACAAGTCGCCCTCAGGGCGGTGCTGCGTGCTCGGTTTCCCACCGGACTAGAACATGACTTCGCTGTTTCCGAAGGTCAGCTTCGCCCAGTTGATTTCGTCATCCTCTTCGTTTTGCCGGTCCAATTTGAACCCGACCAAGGTGTACCCGATCCACCGTAGCCCTGACATCCGGCACATGAATCATCGGAACGACTGTCTGTGACATGGTTCACCCGCTGGCGTTTAGTGACGAGGGAAAATCGCGCCGGTCAGTCTACTACGCCTCTTGTCGCCCCGACCTCGCTCAGGCGGGTGGCGCAGAGAAAGTCTTAGGCGGTTGGCAGAACTTCCGCCAGCACATTTATGGCCGGGTGGGCGAGTAGCTCGGAATAAGGTTAGGGTCTTCCCTTATGAGGCTGCCCTGCGGTTACCAGATTGGTCTGTCGGCCTTGTCAATACCAGAAACCCCAAGCGCAAATTCGGCGCATGGGTCACCCGGCTGGGAGTGGGACGCGGGCGCGGGAGTTCAAGAAATTAGTTCGCCGGGCCTGCGGCCTTGGGCGCCGAGATCCGTTGTTTGTCCTCCACAGAGAAGAGCAGATAGTTCCTGAAATTGTGGCGCCGATGACTGCGTCGGCCTCTCCAATCGTAATGAACTTCCGCATTCTGAGGCAGCCACATGTCCACGTTGCGGGATTGGAAATGCACCGGACCATATTCGATCGCTGCATGGTCGGCAACCAGGCGGATTTGCGGCAATGGGTCGATGAGATCCGTTTCCAGTCGGACGATTTGAAAGCTGTGTGCCGCAATCCACGCGCGCCCCTTGAGTGCAACCGGGTAGGCCTCGCCTTCAGCACCAATCTGGTAGGTGCGAATGGTATTCGGTTTGTCGGGCCTTTGGCGGAAATACATTTGCCAGGCCGGCCCGCCCTTCGACCGTGCCAGTCCCTCACAAGTAATCTTAAAGTTGTGCACATAGTCTGGATGAAAGACTAGCACCAGTGCTGGCAGCCCCGTGGTAGCTATACCATCGGGAAATCTGGCCGGAACATAATGAGAGTCCCTCTGTTCATCAACAGTTAGAAGACCGAGGCGGTTCTGTTTGATGGAAACAAGATACTCGAACTTGAACCTTATTGGATTAGAGGCGAACCCCCATTTGTTGATCGATTCGTGAGTCACGGCCTCGGTTGCCGTGAACTGATCGACATTGGCCACAAATTCCTGGATCCGCTTCCCGGACTTCTCTATGACTTCTTCAAGATTGCATGCGACGCCGGGTTCCACCGGCGGAACTTTTTCGTCTATGTCGGGAGGCAACCAATTGGAAGGTAGAAGAGCTGAGGCTGCCACAGCAGGCTCTGACGACGGCGATGCCGAAGCTGTGCCGGGCGAAGGATTACCGGCTGGTCCGAGGGAGGCCTGCAAATTCTCAAGTTGTTTTGTGGCGGCAGCGTCTGTAGGGTGATCCTGGAGATACGCTTGGAGAACATGAATAGCTCGCTCCTGGTCACCGTGCAAGTGGAAAGCCCGCGCCAGGATTGGCTGGACAATCCCCGCCTGGCAATGACCCACCTCGAGTGCGCGCTCTGCATGTTCGATGGACTCATCAAGCAAGCCCTGCCGCAAGCATGCATCCGCGAGCGCTGCATGCGCGCGCCAGGAAGTAGGTTCGGTTTCAAGCGCGCGGTTGAGGTATTGAGCCGCCTCGGCAGATTTGTTTTCCCGCATGAGGGCTTCGCCCAAGGAGAGCAGGGCGTTCAGATGCTTTGGAGCGAGGACGAGGACTCTTTCCCAATAGCTCTTGGCGTGCACCCAATCGTTCATCTCTGCGGAGTATATTCCCAAAAGGAAATTGGCGTCCGCGTCATTAGGAGTAGACCGATAAACCGCATCCAGGTGGCTGCGCGCCTCAGAAGGCTTGTCGGCACGCAATGCTTCCAATGCTTTTCCCAGTTCCTTCTGCGGCTTGGGTGCTAAAACCGGGGGGTCCTCCGAGGGCGGGAATGGAAGTGCCCGCTGCGCGAAGACATGGGAGGAAAGTAGAAAGAGGTGAGCAAGGATCAGAATGAGGAAAGGGCAGTTTCGTACACGCAGAGCCATGACCACTCCAATTACCGAAGGGAGGACCTGAAACTTGAGGCTATCTTATACCTTTTCCCAGAGAAAACTTAACAGGCAGTGTGGTGGTCACAAATCTTGCATGCCGGAGATAGGATGGCATTGTGCTCGAACAATAATCGGCAGACCTCTCATTGTCCCCTTGTTCTCAAGGAGCCTTTGGTAGCAGGATTCATCTTCCAATTGAACCAAGGAGTCGCGATCAGGATCACCATGTCCCGCGGTGCTGAAGGGCGAGGCAGTTTCAAATGAGAAAACATTCTCTCGGTAATAGAGCAGCTTTGGCATTTGCTTTTGTGTTTCTTTTTTCACACGCCGGCTTGTCCCAGGAGAGGATACCCGACGCAGAAAAACTCCTGTTTAATTCCGTGGATCGCGAACGAGCGGCGAGAAAGTTGCCGCTCTTGAAATGCGATGAGGGTCTGGCCCGCGCCGCACGCAAACATGCCGAACTCATGGTAGAGCAGAATCTGCTTCTGCACCGATTGCCAGGCGAGGCCGACCTAAAGGCTCGGGCACGAGAAGCCGGCGTGAGTTTCAGTCACATTACAGAGAATATCGGCATGGCAGTGTATGCTAGCGGGTTCCACGACGGCTGGATGCATTCGCCCGGGCACCGTGCGAATATCCTCGATGTGGCCATCGATTCCATCGGGATCGCGGTGGTGGAGGGCGGCGAGCAGTTGTTCGCCGTAGAGGATTTTGCCCGCGTTGTCACGCTTCTCTCGATCGAGGAGCAAGAAAAACGGATCGGGAAACTTATCGCCGCGCGCGGGTTGCGCTTGCTCCAGATCGGAGATGACGCCCGGAAGAGTTGAGAGCTCGACCGCGAATATTTCGGAAGCAGCAAGCCTCACTACATCGCGCACTACGAAACGCCCAACATCTCGCAGCTGCCTGCGGGTATAGAAAAGGAAATTCAATCCGGCCGCTACAAGGCTGCCGCCGTGGGCGCGTGCCCGCAGAGAAAGTCGTCTGGCTCTCCCCCCTTTCGCATCCTCATGATGCTCTATTGATGGGGAGCCCTAGGCGCCGGGTTTCAGCACCTGGGGCTTTTGATTTTTTCTATCAGTCTCGCGTGATGTTTCCCGGGAGCGGTGGAACCTTATCCGAAAACTGCGCCAACGAGACCAGCCACGCTCGAATCTCTTCAGGAATGCGCGCCTGCGGAGGCGGGTGACCTGGACGATAAACCCTAAGACAAATTTGAGTGCCCGCACGTCGGGTTTACGTGCGGGGCTCTTGACTTTGCCTTTTTCTATCCGAGTGCATCGCACTGGGTAACCATGGCGCATCCAGTTTTGGGCTTACCCTTGACTCGCCTGGACTCGGCCACTGCAGCGCCTACTCACAGTGCATCGTTGGCGTTACGTTGGCCATGGTGCGCACGTTAGCCATGTAAGCCGTCGAATTGCTAAGCGCGAATGTGCTTGCAGTGCAGGTGATGGGTTGCAGGCGAACAAAATTGAAGCTCAACGTTGGCACTAGCTTGGAGCCCTTCGGTTCACTCATGGCCGTATTCACGGTAACAACGAGATCGTTCACTGCCTTATTGTAGGTGTTGACGTTTTCGACCAGCTTGTTGTAGCGGTCTACATCTTTTCTGCGCGCTGATTCACTCTCCAAAAGAGCTTTTATCATCACATTCTGCCCTTCCAAAGCAACATCCGCCAATAGCCCCTCTGCCTGCGAAACAGTCATCGCGTCCTGTAACCGGCGAAGTGTGTAAATTCCCGAATATCTTTCCTCTTTCTCACCTAATTCGATGCTGCACTGGGAATCGGCCGTGCTCATTTGCCCGCGTCCTCCCTCCACTAGGTACCAACGAATGAACTCAGCGCGCTTGTCCCGCCGCAGAAAAATCCTTTGGTATTTGTCCTTCCCGCTCATGAAATAATCCACGTCCTCTACCTGTCTGCCATCCTTGTAGTTTTTCAGGCCCTCGTCAAAGTCGCTTTTGCTGATTTCTTCGGTTTTGTAAACCGCATCCAATCGAGCCGCCATCCGATTAAATGCGATGCACGGCACCGGCTCGTCAGGAACAAACGTCCTTTGCACAATAGTAGGCAGTCTCCTTTCCTGGGCCAGTATTGCGCCGGACATAAATAAGATCGCTACGGAGGTTAGAATTGCTCTCATGCTCCTCCTCCTTCAGCCTTATTATGGAATTGCTGCTTTGGTCCGCCCCTAGTGCAAACAGTCCCGCAAGCGACCATGGTTAGCGAGGGCGGGTAACCGGAAACAAGACGTTAACACGAATTCGGATGCCCAATCACGGGTTGACGTTTACCCCGCGAGGTCGGGGAGGGTGGGCTCTCCATGGGACTGGGGGCGTACGATCACGGTAACCTTCCGTTCTCCGAACACTCCCTCTCCAACGTTTAAACGTTCCAAAGATTCCTCGATCTATCCCCTTTTTTTTCATATTCTTGCGCACTCTTGTGCACATTTTTTGCGCTCATGCAAAACTCAACCCATTTGTTTTCAAGCAATTCCGTACTCTTTGCGCAATACACGAGGGGGGGCGTCGTGGTACCAAGCACTCCCTATTCACCAGATCGTCTGGAGTTGTCTACAGCCTCGGATGTTGCGGTCCTTGGTGACCAAAGGCAGGCCCTCGGACAGGGCGGTCGCGCCAATGAGGCGGTCGCAGGGATCACCGGAATAATTCGTGGGAAGCTGGTTGGCCAAGACGGCAACTTTCACGGTGATGGGCCGGATGGCCGTCCGGGACGAGATCTTCTCGACGAAGTCCTCCACGGTTCTCCCAAAGCTAAGGCGGCCGTGAGTCGCCAGCCACGCCAGCTCCCACAAAGTGATCGCCGAGATGGCAATCCCGCCCTGTTTGATGGACGAACGGATAGCGTCGGCGGCCTTTTTCGAGAGTTTCGAGGGATCGCTGGCGAGCCAAATCAAGACGTGGGTATCCAGGAGGATCACTTGTTCATGACCTTCCACTGCTTCAGCGGGACTACGGGGCTCTCGATATCCCCGGTGATTTTGAATTCGCCGGCCATGAAACCGAAAAGATTGTTTTTGCGGGGCTCGACGGGAACGACCTGTACTACCGGCGTGCCGCGCTTGGTAACAATGACCGGTTCACCGGTTGCCTGGACGTCGTTCATGATCGAGAGGCACCGCGCCTTGAAGACGCTGGCTCGCATCTGTTTCATGGTGTCCTCCTTATGCCTATGGTCATAGTAATATGACCATATACAGAAAACCAGCGTCGCTGTCGGAAGGAAGAATCAGGGGCGGTTCTTGCGGACCAACTGGAAGGTCATGTGAATGATCAACTTCCGATCATCCGCGGAGAGGCGACTGAGAAGCTGGTGCAGCCTTTTGAAGAATTTCGCAGATTCACCAGAGCTACCCCATTCGTCGTCGCCGGCGGAGATGCCTTTGGGAAGGGACGGGACCTCGGGCCGCTGTTCCCCGTCGTAAAATAATTGGTACATCGGAACTTCGAGGGCCCGGGCCAACTTTTCGAGCGTCTCGATGCTCGGGACAGTGTGGCCGTTCTCCACACGGGAGACGTAACAACGCTTCAGGCCGGTGCGCTGCTCGATATCACCTTGCGAAAGGTCTTTCTGCTCCCGGATGGCGCGTAAGCGATCTGAGATGACCATAATGGTCGTACTTACACCATGGTAGGAATCGGTGATAAATCCATTTTGAATCCCTTGCGGGCAGACCTAGATTAAGAAAGGGGAATCACTCGAATTCGCGGCGAGGGGCGGACTGCTCGAGGCCAACGTGGCCGGCGGCAATGTCGGCCTTGAAGTAGTTTTCGCCCTTGATGGGGGAGCCAGCGAGGCGGCGGAGCATGGCGATTTGGCCGATGTGATTGAGGGCGTCAGCAACCGGAGCTTGAAAGAGGCCTTCCGCCGATCCGTGAAGCGGTTCGTCTGAGGCCAGATGGTCGTCGAACTTTTTCATGGCCGCAAAGAAACGTTCGACTTCGGCGTTCCACGGCAAGGGGGTGGAGTCGTGCCAGGTCTGCTGGCCTTGCGCGATAGAGAGCCCCCAGTCAAACAAATCACCCATGTGCGCGAGGATTTGCGCGGGCGTGCGCGTCTTGTCTCCGATATGGAAGCTGGCGAAGTGGTCCGGAGCGCCGCGCAGAGCTTTGCCGGCACGGTAGGCGACGGCGGCGACGGTGTGGCGAAGAAGTTGCCGCGCGGAATCGGGTGTTGGGGGCATCGATGCTTCCCTCCTCTCTCAAGAGTTGCCACAAAGAGTTTAAACGCAGAGACGCCGAGTATGCAGAAAAAAAGCGAAGAGAAAGGCCTCATCCCTGAGGAGGTGAGTCACGCGGCTATTGCTTGCTGTAGACGCGGACGTAGTCGACGAGCATTTGCTGCGGGAAAACGGTGGTGCGGTCGGGCGAGCCGGGCCAATCGCCGCCTACGGCGACGTTGAGGATGATGAAGAAGGGGTGATCGAAAACCCAGGTGCCGCCGGCGGGCCATTGCGACGAGTTAAATGTAGCGTAAAGAGCGGTATCGACATAGAAGCGGATTGTGTTGGGCTCCCATTCGGCCGCGTAGAGATGAAAGTCGTCGGCGAAATTCTGGCCAGCGGGCAGGCTGAAGGGCGCGGTGACGTCGCTCGTTCGGCCGACGGTGCTCGGGCCATGCAGCGATCCATGAACGGTGCCTGGCTCCTTGCCGATGTTTTCCATGATGTCGACTTCGCCGCACTTCGGCCAGCCATTTGAGGTGATGTCGTTGCCGAGCATCCAGAAGGCGGGCCACATTCCCTGTCCCGCGGGTATTTTAATGCGCGCTTCAAAGCGGCCATAGGCCTGACTGAAAAGCCCCTGGGTTTTCAAACGCGCGGAGGTGTAATTCCGCGTTACGCCGTCGGCGCCGGTGTAGGTTTCTTTCTGCGCGGTGATGACGAGATTACCACCCTTGATCTGGGCGTTCTGCGTGCGATTGGTGTAGTACTCCAGTTCGTTGTTACCCCATCCGTTGCCGCCGACGTCGTGGATCCATTTCGAGGAATCGGGCGACGCGCCGTCGGGCCCGCTGAATTCATCGCCCCATGCAAGTTTATAGCTCGCCGGAGGAGGAGGTTGAAGCATTGCACCTCCGCCGCAACTGAACAAGAGGAGCGCCCCGGCAAGAAAAATGGGAACCATGGCGGCAGGATGCACGGGGAATCGCGTTTTCGTCGAGAATAATTTCGCTCGCATGCCGGGATTGGTGAAATCTCTGTGCCGCGATCAGGAGAGATTCATGACGCGCCGGAAGGAACCCTTCTCATTGTCGATCTTCTTCTGGAGCTGCAGGATGGCGTAGAGAACGGCCTCGGGGCGCGGCGGGCAGCCGGGGACGTATACATCCACGGGAATGACCTGATTGCAACCCTGCACGATGGCGTAATTGTTGAAGACGCCGCCGGAAGTGGCGCAGGCGCCCATGGAAATGACCCACTTGGGCTCGGGCATTTGATCGTAAAGCTGGCGGATAACGGGAGCCATTTTTTGCGAGAGGCGGCCGGCGACGATCATCAGATCGGCCTGACGGGGCGATGGGCGGAAAACTTCGGCGCCGAAACGCGCGAGGTCAAAACGGGCGGCGGCCATGGACATCATTTCGATGGCGCAGCAGGCCAAACCAAAGCCGAGCGGCCAAATGGAACTCTTGCGCGCCCAGTTCACAGCCTTATCGAGCGTCGTGAAGATGATGCCTTCGTCTTCGAGGAGATCCCCGAAATCGTCGGGCTTGGTCAGTGTGACATGTTTACCGAGAGATACGCTCATTAGGTCTCCGTCACAAGTATGTTCTCACAGGGAGAGGTTGGAGACAAATTGTCTGCCGGCCTCAAGATGTGACATTTCTTATCTTAGAGTTTCCAGTCAGGTTGGGGACGGTCGCCTTGACGGAGCCGTGGTGCAACTGTTTGTGCGGCGGAGAAGCTCCGTGTTTTGCGCGCGCGCCAAACCAAGAGAACAGAGGTAACAAGAAGGACAGAAGTCAGTCCGGCCAAGACGAGCGATTGCGAAGGTGGCGGTGTCTGCTTCAAGCGTGTATCGATGTTGGCTAGAGAAGGCAAAGCGCCGCGACCCGGAGCCGATACGACTCGATTAGGAACCGCCGGAGACTGTGACCGCGCCGGGGATTCGGCTTGATCTCCGAGCGACGGAAGCGCTCCGGTTCCAGAGACTTCAAACTCAGGGCCCGCTCCTGCTTTCACTCGGCTTGCTGCATGGACTTGATAGCGACTGTTGCCGGTTGCAAGGATCTTGAAGGCTGGTGAACTAGACGAAAATTTCATGGTCAGTGAAATCATGACCGCCAATTGCTGCACCGGAAACGCAAACTTTGGATGAAACGCGACATGGCCATCGTAGGGCAGGTCGTAGTTGAACGCGAACTTGGTTGCTCCCGGCCGCAAGGGGAAATTCACCGTGTAGTGTCCGGGCTGGCCGGGCACGAGCGCCGCGGAAATCATCATACTCATGTTCTCGGGACCTGCGGCGAGGACAGAATCAATCTTGGCGCTTGCCGGCAAATACACTTCGAATGTGCGCTCACCCGCCTGTGTCAGAGGCGGGCTGGACTCGTTCTTGATCTCAACCATGTCGGAAACGTGAAGCAAGTTTCCAACAGTTCCGGTGCGGAGGATTTCGATAGTGCCGGTTATGCCCACCACATATGTCGCTGCGTCGAAGACTTGGATAGTGAGAGCCTGACCGGCGGAAGCCTGCTGATCATAGTTAACGCCCTGGTGAAACACGCGCACCAAGTGCGGTTTGTCAGGATATTGAACATTGAGAGTAAACGCCCCCTGTGAATCGGTCTTCGCGCGCGCCTCCTCCTGCATTCCCGGGTCCAGCCGGGCAAGGATCACCTCATCACCTGCAGCGGGTTCGCCGCGGCTCTGATTGCGGACCGCGCCGGTGATGTTGTTCGCGCCCCGTGCCGCAGTTGAAAGACACACAAGCAAGGCCAGGGCCGCGAGAAATCCCCGCATGCAGAATCTCTTGGCGCAGAGACGATGGTCCATCATTCGGTTGCCGCATTCGTTGATGGAGTTGTCGCCGGGCGTGGCGCACGTCCGAACATGATGCCAGTTTCTACTTCCACAGGCTTTCCGTCGCGCAAGTATGGTCTGAAGCGCCACTGAAACAAGGCGTCTGTAATGGCTTTTACCTGGTCGGGAAAGGCGCTGAGAAAATGAATGTGCTTTACCTTGCCTTGTTTATCGATGATGATCCGGACCGGAGCAGGATTGAATCGGCGCTCGCCAAAGACCGGATCAACTCTCTCCAATACGTTTTCGTCGCGCGCATACTCCTTGATGCACACAGGGACTTCACCGCCTCCCCGCCCCGAAATGGGACCGGCCTCTGCAGGCAAAGTCATTTTGCTCATTTCCTGGATGAGACTCTCAACTAGCTTGGTGTCCCGGCTGGTAAAGACAAACTGGACCATGTGACAGCGGATTTGAGTTGCCAGGACGTGCCAATGCAACTCGGCAACGGGCGAACCGTAGTCAAAGCGCACGAAGGAATGGTTAGCGATTCTGACAAGAGTCGGCGGTTGTTCCACTTTGTAGTCCGCGTCCAGACTTTCTTTGTTGTAATTGATCAGCTCCAGCGCGTTCCCGGCCGGTGCGAGCGTGAAGAACAGGTCCTGGGCGGCGATCAGAATACTGCCTCGACTTGTCCCCTTGGATGTTTCTGCAGGCCTGATTTGCGCGAGTACGTAGTAGCCACTATCCGAGGGAGGCGGGCCGACGTACTTCTGGGTCCAGTCCGGCGAGAGAGTATAAGTGAATCCAAAATACTGGTTGCTAAAGACATTGTTGGCCACTCTCCCGCCTTCAGGGACAGGAGTCACCAAATCGCTGGCACTCGACCAGGCGCCCTTGACCAGAAGGACATCCGACGGGAGCGCGTTCGGTTGCGGATTGTTGGAAAAATCGCCACCGCTCTGTGGGGAGCTCTGCGCATGGGCTATGAGCGAAATGGAAAAACAAACAAAGGCGAGGGAACGCGAGAATCTAGGATGCATATTCAAACCCATAGTTTCCAAGAGGAAAAAAACCGGGCGAGACATTTCCGTGTCTCGCCCGGAAGAGTTGTTATAAAGAATTACAGCGAGCGCAGGAAGTTCAGGAGGTCCTGCTGCTGGCTGGGTGAAAGCAAATCAAAGACCTCTTCAACCAGAGTGGCTTCGGATCCGCTGCTCTGGTGAGCCTCGATTGCCGACAATAAATTGCTTGTACGGCCGTCATGCAAGAAAAAGATGCGCTGTCCCAAACCCCACAACGGAGACGTGCGGAATTGATCTCCACCAGCGCCGCCCTGGGACACATTGTCCGCCAAGCCTACGCCCATATGATGGATTTCTATGTCAGAGAACAAGTTGGCAGTAGCGTTGCTCAAACCAGACGTCAACTGAGAGGCCTGGGTGGTCAGCGACGGTGTATGGCAAATGGCGCAGCCGATGGCGCTAAAGAGCTTGCGGCCATTAGCGATTGAGGTTGCTCCTCCCGGCGAGGTAGTGGAGGGTGTGGGCTGGTCCAGGAACTGCATGAAGACGCTGAACAGCGCGGTGTCACTGGTGACGGTGGAGGCGCTGGTACCATCGGAGTGCGTAATGTCCTCGGGGTAGCCGACCCCAGCGAGGTTCAGGCAGTTGGCTGGAAGCCCGCTTCCCATTTGGTCTTCACCCGGCAGCGGCCGATCTTGCGTAAACAGTTCGTTAGAGATGCCCATTTCCACGTTGTAGGCCTCACCGGCGAAGGTCAGCAGTGACTTGTTCTGCGCCTTCCAGCCAAAACGGCTGATGGTGCCATCGTTGCCGTTGTGATTGAAGGTACCGCTGATCCCGACCCGGTTGAAAACTGCCTGGGCCGCGTGATTGGCCAGCAAGGTTGCGTCGTCAATGTTTGCCATCAGTCCGGCGCCAAACGTCGGCGTGGGAATGCGGAAGATGATGTTGTTTGTCACCCTTGCAGTATTAAAGCCGGGCTGCTGCAGGCTGCAGGCGCCAGCGTCGGCCCGGCCGGAGACGGTAAAGAGATCTTCCACTCCCCCGTTGGGTGCGTTCGGGTTGGGATTTCCGAATTGGTTAAAGAAGAACGGGAAGCGTGCTTCGCGCACCGGGCCGTTGGCCTGGACGAAATATGGGATGGTGTTGGTGCTGCCATTTACGACCCCGTTGGCGATCACCTGGCTTTGGGGGTTCGGCCCCACATTCGGGAAGATACCGGAGGCCGGGCTAGTTCCGCCCAGGGCCGGTTGCGAATGACACGCCCCGCACGAGTCCAAATTGAACCGTGGTCCCAGACCCGGGTTGTCCCCGGTAACGGTTTGGTGCTCGTTGAACTGCTCGAATCCGGTTTGGAAGAAGGCCAAGTCGTTTGGACTGGCGGTGACGGAAGCAAACGGCTGGCCCGCGTTCACTCCCGTGTTGCTGCGTACCCCTGGATCGGTTTGGGCAAACGCCGTTCCGGTAAAGAATAACGCCGCTAAAACTGCGACAACCGATGCGAGCTTTGTCGTTTTCATTCCTGATCTCCTGTGCGCCGGTTAAACCGGCGAGGTGTAGTGAATGCAAAAGTCATACGAATGTGAAGTAGCGACCCACATCGGCCCCGAGTCATGCGGAGCTGCTCGCAAGGGCGGCGTCGAAGCGTTGACAGGGGAACGTGCGGG
>DATHIB010000125.1:0-23011 GCA_035490055.1 Candidatus Limnocylindria bacterium
GTCGACCGCGTCGACCGGAACAAGGATCAGAAGGACATCAATCACGATCGACGTGATTTGAACAAGGACCGCGTGGACCGCAACAAGGACCAGCGGGACATCAACCACGACAAGAGAGACCTGCATAAGGATCGCAAGGATTTGCGCCACGACAAACGTGGGCACTAAGAGCGGTTCTTAGTTTGTTGTCGGTTATCAGTTTCGGAGAAAGCAACGACGGCCGCTCGGAGTTCCCGGGTGGCCTTTGTTTGCTTCAATATTTAGTGAAAGAAGTCAGACGCGGATGGTGCCTTCGAAAACTTTCACGGCTGCCCCGCTCACGCGGGGGACGAGCTTCTTTCCACTCTGCGTGACTTCCACTTCGATCTGGCTTGGGCGTCCCATTTCCGCGCCCTGAAGAATGCTCAAGGTGTGGCCCGGCGCCAATTTTCCGTTTCGCACAAGATACGCGCCCAACGAACCAGCAGCGGAGCCTGTCGCGGCGTCTTCGTAGAGTTCCCAGGGCAGCATGCCGCGGGAGAAGGCTTTGCCATTGCCACTAAGGGCGAAGCAGTAAGCCATCGTCGCGTTTTTACTTTGAAGCCGCCGGAGTTCGGTCATGTTCACGGCGATTTTGCCCAGCGCGGCGCGACTGCGCAGGGGCACCATTAGGTTGAAAATGCCGGTGGATACAATCTCAGGTTCCAGTTTCGGGTCGAAATCTTTGGGCGAAATTCCCAGCGCGGAGGCAAGCTTCTTCTTGTTGATTTTCGCAGGCTTGAAGATGGCTTCTTTCTGAGTCATGGTAACGCGCTGGGGGCGGCCATCCTTGAAGCGGATTTCCACCGGCAAGACGCCCGCGCCGGTCTCTTGCAGGATGTGGACGCCGCCGTCCTGCGCGGGAACGACGCCCAGCTCCGCGAGCAAGAACCAGGTTCCAATCACGGGATGCCCAGCGAGCTTGAGTTCTTCTTTTGTCGTGAAGATGCGCAGCCGGGCGAGGGCTTCCTCTTCCGTCGGCTTTTGCACAAAGACGGTTTCCGAAAGGTTCATTTCGCGCGCGATAGCTAGCATTTGGTCGACCGAAAGTCCGTCGCCGTCGGTGAATACGGCGAGCGGGTTGCCTTCGAAGCGGTTGTTGGTGAAAACGTCGAGGGTGTAAAAGCGGTGTTCCATGGCCGGTCGTGGATCGCCGCGGGAGCGGAATTCAGATATGCTCGAGCTGGGCGACAGTCCTTTCGTTAGTGATGTTGCCGGTATTCAACGTCGACTTTGGTTCGATCAAGATGATGTGGACTTCCTCGTCAGCAGCGGGACAGTGCTCGACGCCGCGCGGAACGACGACAAATTCGCCTTCGTGGACGACGGCTTCGTGGCCGCGGAACTTCATCCGCAGAGTACCTTTCACGACCAGAAACAGTTCGTCTTCGTTGTCATGATGATGCCAGATGAATTCGCCTTTTAGCTTTACGGCTTTGACGTGGCGGTCGTTGACCTCGCCGATAACGCGCGGGTTGTAGTAGTCGGAGAAGAGGGCGAATTTTTCTTTCAAATTGACCGTTTTCATAGGCGCACCTATAGATTTTGGACGATTCCGGTCACAGCTTGAAGAACCCGCTGCGTCGTTTCGGATTTTGACGTTTCGCAATAAACTCGCAAAAGATTTTCGGTTCCTGAGGCGCGGACCATCACCCATCCGACTTCACTCAGATAGAGCTTGATGCCGTCCATATCTTCCCGGCGAACCACCGGCAGATCAAGGATACGGATCAGTTTGGCATCCGAAAAGTGGGCCACGGCTTTTTCTTTTTGGCCTGGTTTCAGATCGAGATCCACGCGGCCGTAATGATACTCGCCGAATTCGGCAGTAAGCGCGGCCAGCAACTCGCCAAGCGATTTGCCGTGCCAGGCCATCAACTCCGCCAGGAGCAGCGCCGAAACCGTAGCGTCGCGTTCGGGGATGTAGAGGTTGGTGCCAATGCCGCCGCTTTCTTCCCCGCCGATCAGAATGTTCTGCTCGAGCATCAACTCACAGATGTATTTGAAGCCGATGGGCGTTTCCTGAAGTGTGCGGCCGAACTTGGCGGCAAGCTTGTCAATGAGTTTGGTAACAGAAAATGTTTTGGCGATGTCTCCCGGCAAGTTGCGAGTCCCCGCCAGGTGCCAGACGAGCAGTGCAAAGATCTGGTGAGGATTCACGAACGTACCGTCGCGGTCGATGGCGCCGATGCGGTCTCCATCGCCATCGGCGCACAAGCCGGCGTCGAATTTTCCGGCGAGCACCGTTTGCCGTAAGGCCTCGATATGCGGCTCGATCGGTTCCGGATGTACCCCGCCGAAGCGCGGGTCGCGCGTGCCGCGAATTTCATCGCAGGAGATGCCATTGCGCCGGAAAAGTTCGACGAGCAAGCCGGTGGCCGAGCCATGCATGACATCGGAGACGAAGCGGAACTTCGCCTTCCTCAGTCGTTGCCAATCGACCAGTTTTTCGAGGGTGTCGAGATACGGCGCGCGCGGTTCCAGAGGCTGAATGAGGTTTCTCCGCGGCGGCAGTGGCGCAACCATTTCTTTCTGCACCACATCGAGATCTTTTTCGATCTGCGCGACAATCGAAGGCAATGCCGAGCTGCCATAGCTCGCTTTGTACTTGATACCGTTCCATTGATAGGGATTGTGGCTTGCGGTGATCATCAGGCCGCCAGCCGCTCCGCGTTGCCGCACGAGCAAGGAAACTGCCGGCGTAGGACACGGCTTGTCCGTCAAAAAAATGGGGGTTCCGCTGGCGGAAACCACTTCGGCGGCAGCCGTAGCGATGCCGTCCGAGGCGAAGCGATGGTCGTAGCCGATGATGACGCCCTTGCTCGCATCTTCGCAGCGCACGACGTAACGGGCGATGGCCTGCGCCACAACCCGCGCGTTCGCGAACGTAAAATCCTCCGCGATGACGCCGCGCCAGCCATCGGTTCCAAATCGAATCGAGGTCACTGCAGGTGAGTATACGCGATGCGACATGCCTGCCAAACAACCGGATTGGCCTGGTTGTCGGAGGACGGACCGCCTCAGCAGGCGGTCCCTACAAGAGCGTTCTTAGTTTTTGTTCTTCAAGCCATATCGCGATTTTTCCGACGTCCTGGGCGCGGTCGCGCGGGCAGATGAGCAGCGCGTCGGGCGTATCGACGACGATCAGGTCGTGCACACCGATCAGGGCGGCGATTTTTCCAGGGCAAGAGATAAGATTACCGCGGGCGTCGAGGGCGTAGCCCGGAGTGACGAAGACGTTGCCGTCCGAAGAGTTCCTATCCAGCAGCAGCCCGTGCACCGCTCCCCAGGAACCGATATCGCTCCAGCCCACTTCCGCAGGAATCACAAACACGCGCGGTGGACCTTCTGCCCTTGTTGCTGGCTCCAGGATTGCGTAGTCCACGGAGATATTTTCGAGTTTCCGGTAGATCTCGCGTAGCTTGCGTTCGTAATTCCGGGTTCCGATAAATTCAGCGAGCTTTTCCAACGCAGCGTGCGTCTTTGGCAGAAAACTTTTCAGATTCTCGAGAAACGTGGAAACCCGCCAGAAAAACATCCCCGCGTTCCAGTGATAGCTACCGGAAGCAAGGTATTCTTGGGCGAGCTTCAGCTCAGGTTTCTCAGTGAATCGCCTCACGGCAAAAACGGGGAAGCCTTTGGTTCCGATCGGTTCACCCGTTCTTTCGATGTAGCCAAACCCCGTCTCCGGCCCGGTTGGAGGGATACCGAGCACGACCATTCGCCCAGGTTCGCGAGCCACGTCGAGGGCGGCGTTCACGATCTCCCGGAACTTTTGCGGCTGTTCGATGTAGTGATCGGCGGGGAGCAGCGCCAGCAACGCGTCGCTGTGTGCGGCATGGCGCACGTGAATGGCCGCCAGCCCAATCGCCACCGCGGTGTTCAACCCCATCGGCTCGATCAGCACGCGCTTGCGCGCGGCTGCCGGAACCTGCTTGCGGACGGCGGCGGCCTGTTCCGCATTCGTGACCGTCCAGATGCGCTCGGCGGGAATCAGCGGCTTCAAGCGCGCGATGGTCTGCTGGAGCATCGTATCCTTGCCGACGATGTTCAAAAGCTGTTTAGGAGTGCGCGTGCGGCTGCGCGGCCAGAAACGAGTGCCACGCCCTCCCGCGAGGATCACGGCGTGGACCGCTAATTTTTCCTTTGCCATCGTCGCGGAGCCTTAATCGAAAATAACTTGCGCGAGTGCGGCCGCTGAAATTCCATCCCGATGCAATTCTGTCCGCATTACGGGAATGTCCGGCACGTAAGTCCGGATCAGCGACGTAGCCGTTTCCGGCAATACCTCAACGCGCGCTTGCGAGGCGGGCACCAGCCAGCATTCGCCGCGGTGATAGCGCGCCGCACTATCCGGCCAGGCAAAGCTGCCCGCGCCTCCCAGAATCACGATGAGTTCGAACCGCTCGGGATCAACCGGGATTTCGCATTTCGCGAAACACTCCCAGCGTTCTGCCGCAAAGTAGCGGCAAGCAGCGAGCAGCGATCTGGTGACCCCATCGGCAGGAAGAAGCAGCGGAGTCACTTTCCCTCCCGCTGGTTTCCCGAAGTTGGTCACCAGGAGCGCCTTATCGATGTGCAATTCGCGCGGTTTTCCGTGCGCATCAACGCGCCCGAAATCGTAAACGCGGTACGTCACGTCGGAATACTCCTGCACTTCGCAGATGACCATGTTGGGACCGATGGAGTGAGGCGTGCCCGCAGGGACGAAAAACGTGTCGCCCGTCCGGACCGGTTGTACTTCGAAGAGATCTTCCAACGTGTGTGACGCCAATCCCTTGCGGAATTTCTCTTGGTCCACTCCCGGCTTCAGTCCGAGCTGCAGTTGCGCACCGGCCAGCGCGGATACCGCGTGCCACATCTCCGTTTTTCCACGGCCACCTGCGGACTTTTCGTGGACGGATGCATAAGCGTCGTCCGGATGAACCTGGAGCGAGAGTTTTTCGGTTGGAAAAATAAATTTGACGAGAAGAGGGAAGCTCGCTTCGGCGACGAGTTGGCTGCCGCGCCACTCCGCGGGCATTTCCGTCCAGGCCGCGCCGAGCGTTTTTCCTGTGAATGGACCGGAAGCGATGCGACAATCCACGCCCGTGAGCCAGGCTTCGCCCAGCGGCTCCGTCAGAATAGATTTCTCGGGGAAGAGCGGTGCTAGCGAGCGCGCCCCCCAGAGGCGCGGGCTGAAGATGGGCTCGATGCGTGTGGGCGTGGGCCTCACGGCTTAGGACGCGGCTTCAGCGCGAGAGAAAAAACGTTTGAGTCGGCGAAGCCCTTCGTCGATTCGCTCGATGGAGGTGGCGTAGGAGAGCCGCAGGTAGCCTGGTGCACCAAAGGCTTCGCCCGGCACGACGGCCACTTGCACTTTCTCCAGGAGCATTTTGGAGAGTTCCGTGCACGTTTTCGCCAGCGCCGGTTTGCCTGGTGCGCTCGAAAGGTGCGCGGAAATATTCGGGAAGGCGTAGAACGCGCCGCCCGGCCATTCGCAGGTCACGCCGGGAATCGCGCGCAGGCCTTCTACGATGTGTTTGCGGCGCTTGGCGTACTCGGCGAGCATGACCGGGACGGTTTCCATCGGTCCGCGCATCGCCTCCAGCGCAGCGTATTGCGCGATCGACGTTGCGTTTGAAGTGGACTGGCTCTGCAGCTTGATCAGCGCCTGGATCAGGGCTTCCGGTCCCAGCGTGTAGCCGATGCGCCAGCCGGTCATCGCGAACGTTTTCGAAACCGAGCCGATGATGATGACGTTTTCTTTCGAGCCCGCCGCGATGGCGATCGAGTACGGTTTGTGCGGCTCGTAAGTGAAGTGCGAATAGCACTCATCGCCCATCAGCCAGACATTGTGCTTTTTGCAGACCGCCAGGATGCGCTCGAACTCATCTGGTGGTGTGACGCCGCCCGTGGGATTGCTCGGCGAATTCAAGACCAGCAGCCTCGTCTTAGGGGTTATGGCTTTTTCGATGGAGGCCGCCTTCACGCTGAAGCCTTCTTCCGGCTTCGTCTCCACGAATACCGGCGTCCCGCCCGCGTACTTCACGATGTCCGGGAAGCTCACCCAGTACGGCGCTGGGATGATGACCTCGTCGCCCTGCTGGATCAGCACGCTCATCACGTTGAAGATGGAGTGCTTTCCGCCGACGCTGACGACGCATTCTTTCGGTTCGTACGACGAGCCGAGCTCGCGCTTGTGCCACGCGCAGATGGCTTCGCGCAGCGGCATAACCCCGCCCGTCGGCGTGTATTTCGATTTGTTTTCCTCGATGGCCTTGATCGCCGCCTTTTTGATGTGGTCGGGCGTGGGGAAGTCCGGCTCGCCGGGGCCGAAGTCCGCGACGTCCACGCCGCGCGATTTTAGTTTGTCCGCCTCAGCGATCACCGCGGCGGTCGGCGAAATTTGGATACGATTGATGCGGTCCGTTAGTTGCACCTTGGCTCCTTAAATGAGGTTCACAGTTTGCAGTGGACAGTTCACGGTCAAGAAATGAGAAGAAACTCGAGGTGGTTCGCCCGCATCGCGAGCACTCGCCTCAACTAAGAACTGACCACTGAATACCAAGAAACACGGGAAATGTCTTCAGTCCAAAACCCACTACAAAACTTTTGTGCGCAGTCTTTGCTCCACTGTAGGCGGCACAAGATCGTTCAAAGGCCCGCCATGTTGGGCGATTTCGCGCACCAGCTTCGAGCTCAAGTAGCTGTACGGCTCGCCCGGCAGCATGAACACCGTCTCGAGCCGCGGCTCGAGCTTGCGGTTCATCAGCGCCATCTGCAATTCATATTCGTAGTCGGACACGGCGCGAATGCCGCGAAGGACCACGTCCGCGCCCCGTTTCCGCGCATAGTTGATGAGCAAGCCTTCGAACACGTCCACTTCCACATCGGGCCATTTTCCCGTGACCTCGCGCAACATTTCCACGCGTTCGGGAACCGTGAACAGCGGCTGCTTCTCCGTATTCCGCGATACGGCCACGATTAAGAGATCGAACATTTTCTCGCCGCGCTCGATGAGGTCGAGGTGCCCGTTGGTGACTGGGTCAAACGAACCGGGGTAGATGGCAATCGAAGTTTTCATTGTGGAATCATCGGCGCCGCACGTCTGCGCTTATTCTAACTCAGGCGGGGAAAACCACAGCTTACAAACTTAAAGACAGGCCAAAGTGGATTCTTTCGCCGGAGGAAGGAATCCGCTTCGCAGGATGCAGAAGATATGACAGTATTCGGGAGCTGGTGCTACAGAGCAGTCATCAGAGATTTCGACCTGCGTGGGAGGATTTTCCGGACGATGGCTCAGAATGCGCGGTTGCGAGGCCCCGGCATACTTGTTTTTTGCGTTTTGATCTACCCGGCGATGACTACAGCTCAACAGCCTGCATTGAATCTAATGCCGCTTCCCGCCAGTGCGCAGTCCGGGACGGGGAGCCTGGAGGTGGACTCGTCGTTTTCGGTGGCGTTCGCCGGCCATACCGAGCCGCGGCTGGAAAGTGCCGGCGAGAGATTCTTGCTGCAACTCGCGCGTCAAACGGGTCTCCCGCTGGCCCTCAAACCGGACAAGACGGCAAGAGCCACGCTCGTGATTCAGGCCGATCACGCGAGCAAGGAAATTCAGGAAGTCGGCGAGGACGAGAGCTACGTTCTGGAAGTGACGGCCACGGGTGCAAAGCTTACCGCGCCAACGACGCTCGGCGCGATGCATGGACTCCAGACCTTTCTTCAACTGGTGGATGTTTCTCCCGGCGGATTTGCCGCGACAGCGGTCACGATTCATGACCAGCCGCGCTTCCCGTGGCGCGGTTTGATGATCGATTCCGCCCGCCACTTTATCCCGCTCGACGTCATGCGCCGGAATCTTGACGGCATGGAAGCCGTGAAGATGAACGTTTTTCACTGGCATCTCTCGGAGAACCAGGGCTTCCGCGTCGAGAGCAAGAAATTTCCGAAGCTTCACGAGTTGGGTTCCGATGCCCTTTACTACACGCAGGAAGAGATCCGCGATCTGATCGCGTACGCGAGGGATCGCGGAATTCGCGTCGTGCCGGAGTTCGATATGCCGGGGCATAGCACAGCGTGGTTTGTGGGGCATCCGGAGCTCGCTAGCGGAAAAGGACCGTACGAAATCGAGCGGAAGTGGGGAGTCTTCGATCCGGCGATGGACCCGACGAACGAGAAAGTCTACAAGTTTCTCGATGACTTGATCGGCGAGATGGCCAGGATTTTTCCGGACCATTATTTTCACATTGGCGGCGACGAGGTGAACGGCAAAGAATGGGACGCGAATCCGAAGATTCAGGCGTTCATGAAGGCGCAGGGGATCAAGAACAACGAAGCGCTGCAGGCGTATTTCAGCGGGCGTGTGCAGAAGCTGGTGACCAAGCACGGGAAAGCAGTGGTTGGCTGGGATGAAGTGCTGGTGCCCGGGGTGCCGAAGGATATTGTGATTCAATCGTGGCGCGGGCAAGCATCGCTGGCGCAAGCGGCAAAGCAAGGCTATCGCGGAATTTTGTCGAACGGGTATTACTTGGATTTGGGATGGTCCGCGGCTCGGCATTATGCGGTGGATCCGATGAGCGGAGATGCGGCAAATCTCTCCGCACAGGAGAAGCAGCGAATTCTGGGTGGTGAATCGTGCATGTGGGCTGAGTACGTCAGCCCGGAAAATGTGGATTCGCGCATCTGGCCGAGGAATGCCGCGATTGCGGAGCGTCTGTGGTCTCCGCAGGAGGCCCGCGATCCCGCCTCCATGTATGCGCGGTTGGATTTTGTTAGCGTCCGCTTGGAATGGCTGGGACTCACGCACCGGACCGCTTCGCGCCACATGCTGCAACGCCTCGCGGGTTCAGCATCGGCTGAGGAATTTGCCGCGCTGCGCACTCTCACCGATGTCATCGAACCGGTGAAGGACTACACGCGCGAACAGACAGCTCCGGCGATGCCGACCAGCGGCACACCGATGAATCGCGCGGTGGATGCGGTTCCGCTCGAGAGCGATGCGGGACGGCATTTTAATGATCGGGTCGAACAGTTCCTCGCAGCTGCATGCCACGATGCGGCGGCGGAGGCAGGGCTACGCGCACAACTCACGATTTGGCGCGACAATGACGCAATACTCCAATCGCTCGCGCAGCGCTCTTTCCTGGTGAAAGAAGTAGCATCCACCTCTCAGGATCTTTCCGCGCTTGCGGCTGCGGGGCTCGCCGCCCTCGACGCAATCGCAAAGGGGCAGCCTGCGCCCGACTCGTGGAAAGCGCAACAGCTGGCCATCCTGGAACAGGTGAAAAAGCCGAAGGCGCAATTGCTGCTGATTCCGGCGCCCGCTGTACAGAAACTGATCGAGGCTGCGACCGCGGGTGGCGCCTGCTCCACCGCCAAGCCTTAGCCCGAATTGCTCTGATGTATAGTCTATTTACTTCGCTTCTGCCGGCTGGTTGTGGCAGACGCCGCTGCCGGAATCACGAAATGACTTCCCCTCTTCGGGAATGAATTCCCAAGTGTATTTCCCGGGGGAAAGTGTGAGCTTCAGCACGCCGTACGTGCCCCAGTCCCGAATTTCGCTGTTCGGCGTGGCGAAGCCGAGTAGATCGTGGCTGCGTCCTCCAGTCCCGGCGACGATTTCGCGGATCCCGTGCACAGGATCGGCATTGCCCTCAGGGTCCTGCATCGCGAAGCGTTCGTAGGAATGTTCGTGTCCAGCAAGAACCAAGTCGGCGTGGGCGGCGTACAGATCTTCCCAGAGTTGCTTCAGCTCGGGATGTACGGCGTGTTTCTTGAAGAAACCGCTGCTGAAGAGCGCGTGGTGGCCATACGCGAGCACGCACGCGTTAGGGTGCTTCGCAAGATCCTCTTTCATCCACGTCTCCTGCGGTGAGCCCTTGTCACAACCTCCGAGACCCTGCGCGCTGCAGTTGGTGTTCATAACGACGATGTGCCACTCGCCGAGATCGAAGCTGTAGTAGCCCTTGCCCGCGGGCCCTGCTTGCGCCCCCCAATACTGGAAATAGCCCGAAGCCGTAGGCTCTTCATATTCATGATTTCCCAAAGCAGGCTTTGTCCGTTCTTTGAAGCGGCCCCACGCCGGGTCATAGCAATTCTTGAAGTCTTCCGCGCTCCCCTTTTCGTAGGCCAGGTCTCCTGCGGCAAAAACCGCCCCAGGAATTTGCTCGATCAATTTGGCTGTCGCCCGGGCGCCTTCCGGATTCTTGCAACTGGCGATGTCGCCTGCACCGACGAGAACAAAAGCCCGCCCGGGCGACTGCTTTTTGGGCGCTTTGTTACGAGGCCGCTGGGGTCTATCGTTTGACCGAGGCGATTGTGTTTGCGCTCGGGCATATGCTGCGACAATGAGCATCAGCGGAACCAGGCTCAGCACCAATTGAAAAGCCAACTTTTTGCGTCTCCCGATGAATCCGAGCATCCATTTCCTCCATCGAAACACTAGGCTACCATGCTGCAGCGGTAAACTTAGCGAATCGCGTTTCATCATGGAATTTCTGTCATTCGCTGCAACGAGAAACTGTTGGCCGGAATTCGCTAGCAAAGAAGACCGATTTGGTCTTACTGTAAGTTGAACGAAATACAGAGGTTGCGTTGATGTCCAGGAAGTCTTGGGGTTGACTTGAGGATGCCTCTAGGGATATACTTCATGTGCGACCGAATCAGTCGTATATTCTGGAGCGTCCAGAGGTTTCTCAAACGATGTTCAAGCTTTCCAAAAAAGCCGACTACGGGCTGATCGCTGCCAAGCACCTGGCGATGCATCGCCAGCAGCACGCTTGTAGCGCCAACGAGATCGCCGAGGAGTACGGCATCTCCGCAACTCTCATGGCCAAGGTGCTGCAGAAACTCGCGCATCGTTTTCTGGTGGTCGCGAAACACGGCTCCAGCGGCGGTTATCAGCTGGCCAAGGAGCCGTCACAGATCAGCGCGCTGGACGTAATCTCTGCGATTGACGGTCCCGTGCTGATCACTTCGTGCGTTACGAGCCATGGGAATTGCGATGCGACGGAGCGGTGTTCTGTCAAAGAGCCGCTGCGCCGCGTCAACGAAAGTATTTTGCACGTGCTGAGCGCGGTCACCATTTCGCAAATGAGCGAAGACCCGCAGGAGCCCGCGCTCGTTGCGTTGTCGGGCGCTTCACGGCCGCTCGTGAGCACGACTTAGGAGAATAGGGAATATGACTGTAAAGCTGCCGATCTACATGGACAATCACGCAACCACGCCGGTCGATCCACGCGTCGTCGCGGTGATGCTGCCGTATTTCACTGAGAAATTTGGCAACGCCGCGAGCCGCAATCACTCCTTCGGCTGGGCCGGAGAAGAAGCCGTGGAAACATCGCGCCAGCAGATCGCTTCGCTGATCAACGCTACGCCAAAAGAGATCATCTTCACGAGTGGCGCCACAGAATCCGACAACCTGATGATCAAGGGCATCGCGGAGATGTTCCGCGAAAAGGGCAATCACATCATCACTCAGGCCATCGAGCACAAGGCCGTGCTGGATACCTGCAAGAACCTGGAGAAGCACGGCTTTGAAGTGACCTATCTTCCTGTGCAACAGGATGGGCGCGTAAACATCGAGGACCTGAAGGCGGCGATTAAGCCCACGACGATTCTGATCACCATCATGTACGCCAACAACGAAATTGGCGTGATCAACCCGATCGCGGAAATCGGCAAAATCGCCAAGGAACACGGCATCTTCTTCGCCGTGGACGGGGTACAGGCGGTGGGCAAGATTCCGGTGGACGTCCAGAAGGACAACATCGACATGCTGGCCATCAGCGGCCACAAGATTTACGGACCCAAGGGCGTTGGCGCTTTGTACGTCCGCCGGCGCAATCCTCGCGTGCAGCTTTCCGCCATCATCGACGGTGGCGGGCACGAGCGCGGCATGCGCTCCGGCACCTTGAACGTCCCCGGGATCGTGGGCCTCGGCAAAGCCTGCGAAATCGCGCAAAAAGAGATGCCGGAAGAAGCGGTACGTATGCTCGACTTGCGCGAGCGTCTCCGATTGGGCCTGGAAGCCAAGCTGGACGAGGTTTTCATTAACGGCTCGATGGAGCACCGCCTGCCGAACAACCTGAACATGAGCTTTGCCTATGTGGAAGGCGAATCGCTGCTCATGGGCATTAACGACATCGCGGTGTCGAGCGGTTCCGCCTGCACTTCGGCAACCCTTGAGCCCAGCTACGTACTCAAAGCATTAGGCGTCGGCGAAGACCTCGCCCACACCTCGATTCGATTCGGCCTAGGGCGTTTCAACACGCAGGAGGAAGTCGACTACGTCATCGACAAGATGGCGCAGGTCGTCACCAAGTTGCGTGAACTGTCCCCGCTCTACGAAATGGCCAAAGAGGGAATCGACATCTCGAAAATGAAATGGCAAACAGCCTAAAAGGACTGGAACAGACAACATGGCAAATGAAGGAACAATTCGCATTCATCGCTCCATCGGCGGTACTGGCGCGGCCTTCCGCGTGACGTTTGTGCCCTATGGTGGGGAGGGAGAAGAGGCCGCCGTCGCAGGCGAGCGCTCTTTTCACGAGCTTCAGCAAGTGCGCGCCTTTCTGAAAATGCTCGGGCTCGGCGCGGAATTCATCAGGGACGCTCTTCGTCAGTTGACCGCGGGTCGCTCGGCTTCCGTGCCGAACGTTTCGCTCACGGACAAAGCAGTCAAGAGCGCTGGTTTCGGGAATCTCGTGAATCTGGCAAGGAGCAACGGCTAATGGCATACAGCGATAAAGTGGTCGATCACTACAACAATCCCCGCAACGTCGGCAGCATGCCGAAAGAAGACCCTAACGTCGGCACGGGTCTCGTCGGCGCGCCGGAGTGCGGCGACGTCATGAAGCTGCAGATGAAGATCAATCCCGATACCCAGGTCATTGAAGAAGCCAAGTTCAAGACCTTTGGCTGCGGATCGGCCATCGCCAGCTCCTCGCTCGCCACCGAATGGGTGAAGGGCAAGACGGTCGAAGAGGCACTTTCGATCAAGAACACGGACATCGTGCGCGAGCTTTCGCTCCCGCCAGTCAAGATTCACTGTTCCGTGCTCGCGGAAGACGCCATCAAGGCCGCCATCGGCGACTGGAAGAAAAAGCACGGCGTTGAAGTGCCGGTTTCGGAGAAGGCCTCGCACTAATTCTTCGCGGGGTGGCACTCGCTGACGCCTGGGCAGCATGGTGCGTCCCTGCTGGGCGCGTTCGATCCTTATAAGCCTTGGAGCCGTTGAAGATGGCTACAGAAGTCGCAAGTCCCAACATCGCGAAAATCCACCTGACCGAGCGCGCCGCGCGGAAAATCCGCGAGCTGCTCGAAAAGGATGGCGTTTCGCCTGAACAGGGCGGCCTCCGCGTAGGTGTGCAGGGCGGCGGCTGCTCCGGCCTCTCTTATGCCATGAGGCTAGACACTCAAGCACGCAACCGCGACAAAATCTTCGAGGAGTTCGGCGCGCGCCTCTTCGTGGACCCGAAAAGTTTTCTGTTCCTGAACGGCACGACGCTCGAGTACGAAGAGACGCTGATGCGCCAGGGATTCGTTTTCCAGAATCCCAACGCGGCGCGCAACTGCGGCTGCGGCAGCTCTTTTACGGCCTAGCGGTGTCCACGAATTCCGGCTATTTCGAGCTGTTTGGTCTGCCCCGCAAGCTCTGGATCGAGATGGGCGCTCTTGAGCAAAAATTTCTGCAGCTCAGCTGGAAGTTCCATCCAGATAATTTCGTTAACGCCAGCGAACACGAGCGTGAGCTCTCTTTGCAGCGCAGCTCGGAATTGAATGACGCGTACCGCGTTCTGCGCGATCCTGTGGCGCGCGTCGAATATCTCCTTGGCATCGAAGGCGCCCGCAAGGAAGGCGAACACAAACAGCAGGCGCCCCCGGAACTGCTCGAAGAAGTTTTCGAGCTGAACGAGTCCCTCGACGAGCTTCGCGAAGCAAAAGCCTCAGGCGGCGATCTGGCCGCTTTGAAAGCGCGCCTCGAATCCGCCGAGAAAAATTTTCAGCAGAAACTAGGCGAAGTGGATAAGCAACTTCAATCCGCCGCCCGCGAATGGGATACCGCCCTGCAAGGCAATGCCGCAATGAGAAAGAAGATCATGGCGAACTTGAACGATTTGCTAAATCGGCGCTCGTACATCCGGAATCTGGTGACTAACGTCCAAAAGGAGCTTGTGTAGGGGAGGGGCTTGAGCCCCTCCCGGCTTTCATCATGGGCAGAATCGTAGGAATCGATCTCGGCACAACTAACAGCCTCGTCGCATATCTCGGCCCGCAGACGAACCTGCCGAAGTGTATTCCCGGCCCTTATGGCAGCACGCTATGTCCTTCGGTAGTTAGCTTGGATGCGGATGGAACCATCGTCGTGGGCGAGGCGGCTCGCAGAAGGCTCCTCACGCAGCCGGAGCGAACCATTTATTCCGTCAAGCGCCTGATGGGACGCGGCCCTGCCGACATTCAGGATGAGCTAAAGCTGTTTCCGTTTCGCATTGATCCATCAAACAAGAACGTCATCCGCGTGAAGCTTGGCGGCAAATTTTTCACCCCGCCGGAGATTTCCGCTTTCATCCTGCGCGAACTGAAAAATTGGGCCGAAGCGCATTTCGACGAAACCGTTGATCGCGCCGTCATCACCGTCCCGGCCTATTTCAATGACGCCCAGCGCCAGGCCACCAAGGATGCCGGGAAAATCGCCGGCCTCGAAGTTCTTCGTCTCGTCAACGAGCCCACTGCGGCGGCGCTAGCCTACGGCCTGCACGAAAAGCAACGCGGCAAAGTTGCGGTCTACGATCTCGGCGGCGGTACGTTCGACATCTCTGTCCTCAAGCTTATTTCCACGAGTGAAGGCGATATTTTCCAGGTTCTTTCCACCAACGGTGACACGCACCTGGGCGGCGACGACATCGACAATCTGCTCCAGGCGTTTGTTCATGAACTGATCCTCCAGCATGATGAAATCGACTTTTCACCCCACGGCGAGATCGCGCAAGAGCTTCGCAAAGCGCTGATCGAGGTAAAGCATCAGCTTTCCGAATCAGAGGCGGCCACGCTTCGCATCGCGTTGCCGAACGGCACCGTATTCACGCATGAATTCACTCGCGGCGCGTTCGATGCTCTCATCCGCCCGGTGGTTGACCGCACGATGGGCCCCGTCAAGCAAGCCCTTGCTGACGCCCAGCTCAAGCCCGCGGACATGGAAGAAGTCGTCCTCGTTGGCGGCACCACGCGCACCCCGCTGATTCGCCGCACCGTCCAGGAATTTTTCGACCGCACGCCGCACGTCGAGCTAAATCCCGATGAAGTCGTCGCCCTCGGCGCCGCTGTCCAGGCCAACATTCTCGACCAGGGCGTAAAAAACATGCTGTTGCTCGACGTCACGCCGCTTTCGCTCGGCATCGAGACCTACGGTGGCGCGGTCGCGAAAATCATTCCGCGCAATTCCACGATTCCCGCGAGCGCGCAGGAACTTTACACCACTGGCGTCGACAATCAAACCGGCATCGACATCCACGTCCTTCAGGGCGAACGCGAACTCGCGAAAGACTGCCGCTCGCTTGCGCGCTTCACCTTGCGAGTGCCGCCCGCGCCCGCCGGCCTGCCGCGCATCGAAGTGAAATTCCTGATCGACGCCAACGGCATCCTCCAGGTCGGCGCCAAGGATCTTCGCACCGGCGAGCAGCATTCCATCGAAGTCCAGCCCAGCTACGGCATCAACGACTCCGAAATCGAGCGCATGCTCGAAGAATCCATCGAATACGCCGAGCAGGATTTTGCCGAGCGCCAGGTGATCGAAGCGCGCACGGAATCCGAATCGATTCTGACGGCCACCGCCAAAGCGCTGGCGAACCATCAAGCCGCAGGCTTATCGCCAGAGGAGCGCGCTAGAATTGATGCGAGCGTCGCGGCATTGCAGGAATCCGTCGCCGGCAGCGACTACAAATTAATTCGCAAGCGCATCGACGATCTGAATCATGCGACCGAGCATCTTGCTGAACTATTGATGAATTCCGCCGTCTCGACGGCGCTCGAAGGCCGCAAGCTGGCCGAAGTCTAGATTTTCTTCGTTGGGGCGCAGCAGCGCTGCGCCCCAATTGGCAACACCGTTGAGCAATTGGGCGTTCAGCATATCGCCCGCAGAGTTTGAGGGAGATAATTCATGGGCGGCAGCAACCCATATATCGAAGAAGTTAAATACAAACCCGCCACGAAGAAATTCAAAGTGACATTTCTTCCCAGCGGCAAGACCATCGAGGTTGACCCGGAGAAAATTCCCTACGGACACAACGGCCTCCCCGGAAGCATCCTCGACATTTCCGAAGGCATTAAAGCCAGTCTCGACCACGCTTGCGGTGGTGTTTGCGCCTGCTCGACCTGTCACGTCATCGTGAGAGAAGGACTTGAGTCCTGCAACGAAGCCACCGACGCCGAGTTCGACGAGCTGGACGAAGCGCCGGGTATCACGCCGAAGTCGCGCCTCGGCTGCCAGACTGTACCCGACGGCACGACCGACATCATCGTCGAAATCCCCGAATGGAACAAGAACTACGCCAAGGAACTGGATCACTGAAAGTTTTCAGTTGTCAGTTTTCAGTACTCGGTCTGAAATCTAAGAACTCTTTTCTGCTTTCAGTGTTCAGTGCACAGTCGGAAGTGTAAGAACCTTTTTAGTTTTCTCTTGTGACTGACTACTCATCACTGAAAACTGAAAATATTCTTTCAGGAGTCACACGTGCCGCCGACATTCGGTTGGGACAATCTCGAAGACATCGCCATCGGCCTCACGGACAAGTTTCCGGACACCGATCCGCTCACCGTCCGCTTCACGGACTTGCGCAAATGGATCACCGAGCTCCCCGGCTTCTCCGGCGACCCTGCGGTCTCGAATGAATCCAAACTCGAAGCCATCCAGATGGCGTGGAACGAGGAATTTCAGGACCGCAAGTCTTAGATTTCAACGGCAGTGCGACTTCGGCAATTTGTCATCCTGAGCGAAGCGAAGGATCTCAATTGTTCCAATCTTCGAGACGTCGCGCGACACGGCCGGCTTGACCTTGTGAATTGCTCGAATTTTCCTTATTCTAGAAGGGTCCGCATCGAACAACTTGTGGCGCTATGGTGCAACGGTTAGCACGTAGCCCTTTCAAGACTGAATCAGCCTCTCAAAATCCGCCGATTTGATTAAAATCAACGATTTACAAAGGCTATACAACGGTGCGCAACGCAGTGCAACGGAGGGGTTGGGTGCAATCTGGGTGCAATCTGCATTGGATGGGAGAGCTATACCGCCGCTTCCCTTGAATTATCGAACCCTGTTGGCTTACGATTCTAGATGGCCATTTGCGGCCCCCGGCAGGACTCGAACCTGCGGCCTCCGCGTAAGCTGACAGGAAGCCGTCCCGGTCAAGGAAAACTTCCCGCCAGTAGGCTCTTCCAATTCCAACCCGCACGGTGCTCTGTCCCTCTGAGCTACGGGGGCGCATTTCCACGTTGGCACGATTCATCCTATAGTTTCAACGGTGAATACAGAAATACCCAAAAATCATTGCGAATATACTCTGACCGTGAATTTATTCAGTTTCTGAGATCGTGGAGTATTGCGGCACAAGCATCCTTCGCAGCGTTACCGAGGTTCATGGTTGTCCCGCTGTAGATTATGATGCCTGCTAAGTTGACCACTACCACCATGTTCTGTTGCCTGAAGCTGGCCGGGACAAGCTCGACGACATAGTTTGCTGTTCTTTTCTCAGTGGTAATCAGAACTTTAGGGCAACGGTCGCGGAAGGTTTTTATTGCGTTCGCTTCAGCCGAGCTTCCCTTTTTGCCCGTCATAAACACTCTGACTGTTTGGTCCACGGCAGGCGGCTCTTGAGGCGCAGTTTCTTCCTTCGGGGCCGGGGCGGGAAGGCTGGTGAGACCAGATTCTACTTCTCTTTCGTTTTTCAGTTCAGGAAGATCGCTAACTTCCAATCGAACCTCTTGAGACAGCATCGTATCGCCCCACGTACCTTCTGGCGGTGCGTTGCAGTGTATGCTTTTGCCTCGGAGCTTGACAAAAAGTTCCAGCGGTTCAACGCCCTGCTTGACCGTGAAAACGTAAGCTCCGTTGGATTCCTCATCGGGAAGCATCTGCGACACTTCTGGTGCTTTTGGAAAATGCACTTTCATTGGGTCAAGCCACTGAACTGAGTATTCCAATCCGTACGTCGCTTTCAATCGAGGGTCAAAAGAAGCACATGCGGCTTTCTTCCCCGTGTTCTTGATGTTCACGAAAACCGCAAAATAATACCAATCCTTTCTGGCCTCAGCTTTCTGAACTGCCGTTGCTGTCATCAGCACACCACCGAAACGCCCGGAGTGCCTGTCTTTTTGGCCACGGGCAGATGGAGCCCATGCAGGAAGGGTGAGCAGCAAGCCTAGAATGATGACCCAAGATAGGCGCACGGGATTTCCTCAGCGTTGGCATTGAACCGTCATGCCCGGTGGATAGAACGGAGCCTAGCATATCGTAGTTTACCTTCTAATTTCCCGAATCGAGATTTGCTACAGGCGCTCGCCCGTTCCGCCTACCTATTCACCTTTCCACAACGTTAGCGTTCCTTCTTTGAAATTCAAATACATTAGAGCGTTTGTGTCCGTTTCCCGTAAGTCGTGCCTCTCGACGCAATGCTCCTGAAATTCTTCGTAGCATCGCTCTATCAGTTGCACCACATCGTGAAGATTGGACGCCACGGATTGCTGCGGGCGACCTTGCTTTAACATAAATAATTGCAACCTTGGAATTCCTTTCTGGGCGGCCTGTTTCATGTCTTCCTCTAAACGTGTTTGAAAATCTTGGCTCGTTGTCGCAAGCGTGATCTTACCGAATCGCGCGACATCTGGGTCAGTCGAATCCTTGATGATCCTATTCAATTCGTCCAGCCCAAGACGGAATCCCATTCTCATCCGCATCTCACATTCGGATATCTGTCCGATGAGTGAAATACGCTGCTGAATAGGCCTCAGTTTTGATGTGAGTTGCTGCTCTATCAGTTTGTCGGTTATCGTTCCCACCTTTTGTTGTGCGGCGGAAAGAATCATGGCATCGATGTTCTTCTCGTCAAACGCCTTCGCCACACCTGCTTTTGCCTCTGCCGTCGCTACTCGTGTTGCTTCCTGCATCGCATCCTCACGCACCTCCTTCATGTTTGAGTGGAATAGGTATGCTCCGAGACCGATAATAAGACTGAGAAAGGCTGTCGATAGCGTGACGAGATACTTGAAATACGAGAGTACGTGTTCATACTCGGACCGTGGACCGTCTAGTGGAGTCGCCACCCGTCCTGCTGGCGCGACCGGTTGTGTGGGTATCGGTTGCTGCGATGGTGCAACGGATTCGTTTGGCACAGATTTCTCCATTATTATTAAGTACTAACTTCATACTCGCAAGCAACAACGATATAACAAGGGGCAGATTTTGGGGTCCGGGACTCCGAAACTCTTCTTCAGTTCGCCCAGGAAACTATTTGTTCGGCTTGATGCCGTTCTTTTTCAAAATGTCGGTGCATTTTTGCATCGTGTCGTATGCTTGTTTAGCTAACGCTTCCTCACCTGCTACGAATCTCGCATATAAGGCACCCGCATTTTCGCCCACCGTGTAGATCAAACTACTCATGTCGATGCAACTCTTGGAAAGTTGTGCCAGACTGAGTGCCTTATCAGTCTTGCCGTCGAGCATGAGAGTTACGGCCTCGGTTGAAGCACCGCTGGCGCATAGAAGAATATTTCGATCTGCGTCGTCTATCCATTCGAAGAAAGCAAATCCGAGATTGCTGTTGAACGCCTGTGGGTTCTTTCGGAACCCTTTTATTGCCGTTTCCAACCCGCGGACTACTTCCCGATCTTTGGCTATCGCCTCTTTTCCTTTCTCGCCAAATAGAGATTCCTCTTGATCGAGCAGAGGCTTGTACTGCCCAACAGCACGTTCAGTCTGGGTGAGCAATAAATTGATTTCATCGTTTGTTGGGAAGTTTGTTTCCTGGGCTCTGCAAACAAAGGAGAGACATGAGAGAACCAGAAGATAAAATCCGCATCGAAATAGAGGCATGGGTGCTCCTTCGAAATGCACTTGCGCAGATATTAGCATGCCGTAGCTGACCTGACTGGCGCTGCTCATTCGGGGGCGTGCTAGAATCCCGGAATGCGCCGGGTGATGTACTTGTTCCTCGCGGGTCTCCTGATAGCGGCTGGATTCAGTGGCTGCGATAGCGAGAAAGTCCACACAAAGCTGGTCTATTTCGGCTTTGACGATAGTTCGGAAAAAACGGAAGATGCAATCCAGTTAGCCAAGACCTGGGGCAGCAGCCCTCACTGCCCACATTGGCGGTCTACTATCAATAAGAAAGACGCTGACTACCAGGTGCTGTTTGGGGGCCGAGTCGAAATTGAGAAGGTGACAGTCATTGATCGTCGGGGAGAACTTCTTTACAGCGGCGGGGTAGGCGTGATCTATGCGCCTCATGGGAATCCAGATGGCAGCGGTGTGAACATTTGCAAACTGACTGGTGAATGAGAGCGACTGCGGTTGCTTCCCTTACGAGCTTGTCTACGTCTTCGAGCACAATTGGAACAAAAACGATGTGAGTGTTAGGCTTCTCCGACCGTGGAATCACAGCGTCCAAAAGTAGAGCCGATTCGCCAACCGAACCTTTTCGACTGTGCCGAGGCCGTGGGAGTTAAAACAAAAGTTCGATCTAGTTACGGCGGACTTCGCTTATGTTCGATGGCTTGGAGACCGCAAAGGGATTGAGAAGCAGACCACGACGTGGGACAAGACGGTCATCGACCGCACGAGTGATTTGAAGAATTGGGTTGATATCCTCAAAGAGATGGTGAGTGACAAGAAGATTCGGAAAATGTTTGCTTTTGCCAACAATCATTACCAGGGTTTTGCGCCTGCAACCGTGAAACTGTTTATGGACCTATGGAACGGGAAAAAGTAAGCACCCTGCAATGAAACTGAGCAATTCTGCAAGGGTATTTGCCAGAGAACTGCTGGCTCAAATAGAGAGGGCCGGAAACTTCTTCTATGAGCAGTCACGGAAGAAAAGAACAGAGAAGATAAAAAATATTTTGCGCCAGATGGCTAGAAAACGCGGATTCAAATTCCACCCGTACGGACCAAGAGATCACAAGTAAGAAAGATTAGGGCACCGCGATGCGCGAATTAAGAGACTCTCTCGCAATCTGTATTGCACTTATGGCCGCAGCTTTTACTTGCTGGCAAGCATGGGAAGCGCATCAAGCTCGAAAGGATGCGCAGGACCAATTCAACAAAGCCCAAGACCAGGCGAGTAAGAGCGCCGACCAAGCTCGGAAGGATTCACAAATTGCTCTCGATGCTCAAACAAAACTGGCCGACCGTTCCGCAGAACAAGCAAAGCGAAGCGCGGATGCTTCCGTTACGGCCAACAAGATTGCCAGCAATGCTTTGTATATAAGCCACCGACCGTGGGTTGGCCTTGATGGGAGCGTTCAGTTCCCAGAACAGCCACGGTTTGAGATTTATCCTACCAATAGAAGCATCCATCTTTCTGTCAGATACATGGTCAAGAATTTCGGCGGTGCTCCTGCCCTCAATTCCAGCAGCTACGCCATGATATTCGCTGAGAAAGGCATCCCTAAGCGTCCCGAAATTCCAATGAATACGGCCTGTTCTTTTGCCGATGATGACCGGAAGAATAAACGGGGTGCCGTCATTTTCCCTAATCAACCTGTCAGAGCGGGTTCCGACCCAGGAACAACTTTTGACCCGACGATGCACACCATCGGCCAGATATGGGTCGTGATTTGCACGTCTTATGGAGATGACACCGGCAAAATCCATCACACCAAAACGTGGGCATTGACTCAACCTCCCAAGGATGCTCAGCCCGTTATAGCTGTCCCCGGAAATCCGCTTCTCTACTATCCAGTTTTTGAAGCTCAGATTTTTGACGAAGAAATAGACTAGTAGCTTGCTTGCTTTCTCAGGTTCCTCGATGGAATAATCCCGCCATGATTATTGGCGACCGCCTTCGCGCACTCCGCGAGGAAAAGAAACTCTCCCAAGGTGACATCGAAAAGCGCACCGGCTTGCTTCGTTGCTACATCTCACGCGTTGAGAATGGCCATACCGTTCCCGCGATTGAAACCCTAGAGAAAATGGCCCGAGCCTTTGAAGTCCCCATGTACGAGCTTTTCTATGACGGTGAGGAACCGCCGAAACTGCCGAATCTTCCCAAGGGCAAGCCGTCTGATGGAAACGCATGGGGTGGTTCAGGCAAAGATGCGCGATTTCTGAGCAAGCTCCGCCGTCTGTTGGGCAAGTCCGATGAACAGCACCGGAAGCTTATTCTGCTTATGGCTCAGAAGATGGCCCATCGCTGACATCCTCCTCCGCCTGAAGACACTGCTGCCCCTCATCACAAAATCGTCCTGGCCCTTTAGTCTCTGGCCGGTCTCGTTTAGTACTCGTAGTTCTCGCCTCAGGTGATTACTCGATTCGCTTTTAAGGGATTCTGCGGATTGACGACCGCATGACATTACTCTAGTTTGCGACCCGCCGTCACGTATTCAGGCGGTAACTAACGGCCTCCACGTCTCACCGGTTACGACGCGAACGGTCCGTGGACTATGCCTCGGAGGCCCCATGCGAGTGGTTCGTCTCGTCCTTTCAGTTTCTATTTCCTTCTTGCTGTCCATTACCCTTGCAGCTCAGCAAACCACCACGTCCAGTCCACAGGCGCTGCTGCTCCAGCGATCTGCTGCGGCTCTTAGCGGTGGCCAGACGCTCACCGACGTTACTCTCTCCGGCATTGCCCGCCGCATCGCCGGCTCCGACGACGAATCCGGCACCGCAGTCCTCAAGGCCCTCGTTACCGGCGAGTCCAGCGTCGATTTCAGCTTCCCCTCGGGTCCTCGTAGCGAGGTTCGCGCCAACTCTACGACTGGCCCGGTGGGTTCCTGGTTAGCTCCCGACGGAACCTCTCACGCG
>DATHIB010000126.1:0-10341 GCA_035490055.1 Candidatus Limnocylindria bacterium
TTGCTCGCCTATCTTCATTCGCCTCGAACGGGCGATTATGCCTGCTTGGACGTTAGTCAACTGCTTACCGCTCTGGTCGCTGCATGGACGACCGTGCCCGATTCCGAGCTAATTCACTCCGTCCTTGTGCTTGCTTTCGCGCCGACCATCCACCGAACGTATCGCGAGGTGTGCGCCTGGTTCCGAGAACTGGAACCGGAGGATATAGCCCAGCAGATTCTGGCTTTTTTCCTAGAGCTCGTCGTTTCTGCCGTCGCGGAAAACCTCGTGGGAATTCTGCCAATCGCCGTTTCTAGAAGCCTGCGCAAGACCTGCTTCCGCTGGGCAGAAAAAGAACAACGGGCCCTACTTAAGCGCCAGGACGACGCCCAGACCGAGATGGACGGCAGCGAACGAGCAACCGACGCGACATTCGAGAGCGTCTCCGTCTTGAACGACTTCCTGGACTATTGCTCCCGGCAGGGACTCCTCTCCCGATTCGAGCGAGAACTTTTGATCAAGTTCAAGGTGGACGGCTTTAGCGGCAAAGAGATTCAAAATCGTCACGCCGTGCTATCCGAACAGGCGGTGCACCTTCGAGTCCACCGAATCATGCAACGCCTCCAAGACGCGGCACTGGCCTTGGGTGCGCCAAAACGGGGCAGTCAAACAACGCCGGCCAAATCTTGCCGGCCCCCATCCAGAAAAAGTCGTTCAGCCATGAAAGATTTTTCTTTGAAAGATTCTGCCGACTTTTTGCCCATTAGTAAGAGTAGAAGGCAACTCTCGCTGGATTCCTCGCTACGAACCGTGAAGGCCAATGACAGCAGCTTCCGCCCCTGATCGGAGCTGCCGCCACTCGCTTTTTCACCGGGCCAGGCGTACCGGCGAACGCGACTGAGGGAGCGACTTCGCGGCGGTTCGCCGCCTCTCCTACATTGGCTCCCTCTTCGCTTTCGTACCGCGATCTGGCGAGAGCTTGCCTTCGAATCCCGATGCGGGCCCGGCTCGCATCATCCGAAAGGAACTCACCGGCATGAAGAAACTATTCCACAAACACTTGGTTTCCCGCTGGCTGCGGCCCACCTTCGTCACACTGTGGTCCCCGCTGATTCTCGCATCGGCGGCTTTCGCGCAGGCGACGGGTAGTTCTCCTTGGGAAAACGCCGTCAACGTTTTGATGACGGCGTTCACCAGCACGATTGCTCGCGGTCTCTCTCTCGTCGCAATCGTCGTGTCAGGGTTGACCTTCGCCTTTGGCGAAGGCGGCTCGAAACGAGTCCTTGCCGGTGTGCTCTTTGGCGTCGGCATGGCCATCGCCGCAGTGAACTTCATGGCCTGGCTCTTTCCGTGAGACGGGAATCAGACTGCACTCTCTGACAGGAGCGAGCAATGCCGAACGGCAGGCGGGTGAACACAGTTTATCGGTCGATCTCACGACCACTGACAATCTTGGGTGCCGAGAGAAAACTGTTCTTCTTCGCCATGTGCATAGGCGCGGCGACTTTCAATCTACTCGGAAGCCTTCTCGGAGGAATCCTGATGTTCCTCCTGCTTTACTTCATCGCCCGATGGGCCACCGAGACGGACCCGCAAATCCTGCGTTTCCTGCTGACCTCCACCAAGCTCCGCACGCATTACGACCCAGCGAAGTTCAATCTGGTAACGATCCGCAGGGTGAGCCATGTTTAACCTTCGCCGACTGTTCAAGAATTACGAAGAAACCGGCTCATTCAACGAGCAGATCAGCCCACAGGGCTTTATTGATGAGCATCTCTTTCTCACAAAGTCAGGCGATCTCGGTGCCGTACTTGAAGTGCGTGGCGTGGACTTCGAATGCCTCGACGGAGATTCAGTTGACGGTTTTACCAAACGCCTTGAATCGGCACTGAAACTCTTCGACGAGAAATTCCGCGTCTACCAGTACATCTTTAGGGTCAACAACCAGGCCATCCCGCACAAACTCTATGGAAACCCGGTCGTCGATACCGCCATCAGCAATCGCATTGCGTATCTGGCGAGCAAAGCCGACAAGCTCTTCTCGCTTTCCATTTACTACGTCGTCTTGTTCGAGGGATTCCGCTACCAACGCAGAATGGGCAGCATTCTGGTCGAATTTCCAAAGCACCCTCTCAGGACGCTGGGAGAGCTGTGGGCCTCCTTCTCCACCAGAAAGCAAGTCGTTCTCCTCGATGGCGAGATCAGCAAGGGACAGGCGAATCTTCACCAGAAACTGCGTAGCTTCATCCTGCAAGTCAGTGACTTCCTCCCGGTGCGCTTGCTCGACAAGCAGGAGGCATTCCGGGTCCTGTATCGAACACTGAACTTTTCACCTTTAAAGGTCGGACTCGCCCGGCTCCGGTACAACACTTTCCTCGATACCCAGCTCTGCGACTCTTTTCTCGAGTGCCACCGGGGACACCTGAGACTCGACGACTACTACGTCAAAGTTCTCACATTGAAGGAACCCTCCGCGCAGAGCTTCCCGCTGATCTTCAAGCGGCTCCTCGAAGTGGAAGCCAACTATTTCGTGGTGACGGAATGGAAAAAGGAGGATTCCGGCAAGACCCGCCGCGCGATCCAAGCCAAACGCAGGCACTTTCACAATACGAAGCGATCTTTCTTCAGCCAGGTGAACCTTAACGATGCGCCGCCGCTGGATGTTCTGCTCGACGACTCAAAGGAATCCCAGGTCCGGGAACTCGGGGAGAGCATCAAGGAGCTTGAACTCAAGGGCAACTATTTCGGCCAGTTCTCCCTGACAATCGTCATTTACGACCTCGAACAGGCGAAGCTGGACCGCGCTTGCTCCGAGTTTTACAAAGTCTTCAGCGTCCACGACGCTCAGCTAAACGAAGAGAAATATAACCTGCTGAATGCTTTTCTGGCGGTTGTCCCCGGAAACTACGCTTTCAACCTCCGGTACCAATATCTCCTGAATTCCAACTACGCCGACTTTTCGTTCCTTTTCACCCTTCACTGTGGCGAGCCTGCTAATCCGCATCTCCGGCAGGAATATCTTGCGGTCCTTGAGACCAACCACCACTCACCCTACTTTCTGAATCTTCATTATCGCGATGTCGCCCATACGATCATTCTCGGGCGCACCGGGTCGGGAAAGTCTTTCCTACTGAATTTCCTCATTACGAACCTACAAAAATATCAGCCCCATACGTTCATCTTTGACCTTGGCGGCAGTTTCGAAAGCCTCACGCATTTATTTGATGGTTCTTACGTGCGCGTGGGCCTTGAGTCGGGCGATTTCAAGATCAATCCATTCTCGCTTCCACCGACAAAGGAGAACCTCGACTTTTTGACGCTCTTTCTGAAAGTTCTCCTGCAAGGCTCCAGTCAAATGGAGCTCGACCCCGCAATCGAAAGGGACCTTTACCACCAGGTCGAAAACCTTTACGAAGTTGACCCTGCTCTTCGGACTCTTGGGGTCCTCGCGAACACTTTGAGGCATGACCTCGCGGACAGGCTCGCAAAATGGACACGTGGGGGCCAATTCGGGTTTCTTTTCGACAACACAGAAGACACGATTTCTTTTTCTCGCTTCCAGTGCTTCGACTTCCAGAAGATGAGCCAATACCCGGAGCTTCTGGAGCCTCTGCTTTTCTATATTCTGCACCGCGCCAATGCCGTTATCGCCGACCGGGAAATAGCTACCCGCTTCAAGGCATTCCTAATCGACGAGGCGTGGGTGTTCCTGAAAAACCCGAGGATCCAGCGGTATGTCGTCGAAGCCCTCAAGACCTGGCGCAAGCACAACGCCGCAATGGTGCTCTCCACGCAGTCGCTCGACGAACTACGGCGCTCCGACATACTCGACGTAATCATCGAAAGCTGCGCAACGAAGATTTTTCTCGCCAATCCCGACATGGACCGCGAGCTGTACCGGCGGCAGTTCCATCTGAATGACAACGAAGTCGAACTGATCTCCACGCTAATTCCAAAGCAGCAATTCCTCATCAAGACGCCGGAACTCGCAAAGATCGCAAACCTAAATGTCGATCCCAAGAGCTACTGGCTCTACACCAACGACCCGTTCGACAACCAGAAACGTAAAGAAGCTTTCGAGACTTATGGGTTTGTAAAGGGCCTCGAAGTTTTGGCAGGAGGCAAATTATGAAAGCACTAGCCATTACCTTATTCATTTGGATTTTTGTGGTTCCCGCCGCGACTGCCTTGCTACTCATTTTCGGTTTGCTAGCAGTGATCGTGCCCGGCTTGTATTTCCCCTGCTTCTTTCTGGTCCTAATGTCTTACAGCTTCTTGTTCACCTTCGGGCCGTTCTTGTATTCACCGTTTCGCTTTGAATGTCCCTTTTGCAATTCGCGAACTCACTCAATCGAGGAGAAAAATCATGACGAGCATCAAGAACTTGAAGTCGACCCTTAGAAACAATCTCAGTCTAGCGATTTTCTGTCTTGCTGTTTTAGCTGCGTTACCGGTGCATGCGGAAACCGGCGGCGGACGAACGGTCAAGTACTCGCAGCAAGACATTGTGCCGGTCCACGCTAAAGTGCGCTTCTCGACGCTCATTGTGTTGCCGCAGAACGAAGAAATTCTGGATTTTGCCACCGGGGACAAGGACTTCTGGATCATCAACGGGGCGCACAACCTCTGCTACGTTCATCCGGCGCAGACCGGAATTCGCACCGACCTTCACCTCATCACCTCCACCGGCCATGTCTATTCATTTCTCCTGACGGAAATTGGCAACGACCCGACCACCGAGCCAGACCTGAAAATCTTTATCGTACCGCAGGCTCAGTCGAGCGTGGCCGGCAGTACCGGCCTTGAGGGATTCGTCCGCGCTGGTGAAGTGGAAGCCTACAAGAAGGAATTGGAAGCGATGCGCTCGCAGACCGCTGACGAGATTCGCGCCGCGCATTCGCAGAGCACGGAGCAGGTGAACAAATTCCGATCAGAATATGCCGGGAAACTCCACTTTGACTATCAGCTTGACCCCAAAGCTACGCGAGAACCGTTTCTCGTTACCGCCATTTACCACGACGACGCATTCACCTACATCCAGTGTGCTGCCCGTGAGAAGCCTGCGCTTTACGAAGTGAAAGATGGCAAACCGAACCTGATCAATTTCCAGGTCGAGAACGGGGTGTACATCGTTCCCCAAATCATCGACAGCGGGTACCTCGCGGTCGGCAAGAAAAAGATCACCTTCGCGCGACGCGGGTGAGAGCTCTGCATGAGTCACATTCAAGGGGGAAAGCCATGAACGAACCGATCAAGGACAAAGCACCAAAGCCACCGGGCCTGCTTCCGAAGAACATCCAGTCCTGGGTGATCATCGGCATCGCCCTGCTCATGGTCGTCATCATGTGGCTCACCGCGGGAAAGAAGCCGCAGGCCACGGGAAAGGCCGCTGTGCCGACCGTCCAGACGCCAGCGCCGGTGGAAGTGAACGAAACCAAAATTGCAGAGCTTCAGAGCCGGATTCAGGATCTGCAGAAGCAACAGCTTGCTGCGCAGAGTGCGCTCGCGCAGCAAACCCGCCTTCTCGGGTCTTTGCCGCAGGAACAATCGCAGGCGCAACCCAATGCTGGTCCGAGCAATTCCCCTCATGCCACCGCTGAAGATGCAATCAAGGCGGAGCGGCGGAAGCGGGAGTACCTCTCGCTATTTGCTTCAAACCTCGCGCTGAGTTACAGGAAAAATGCCTCCAGCGCCGGGACTGCCCCCACTGGGAGTGCTCCGGCAGAACAACCCCAGGCGGCTACACAGAGTCCAGACGCATTCCAATTGGCGCAACTCTTCGAAGAGATGCAGCCTACAGCATCGACACAACAACTCTCAAACGTTCAATCAGAGGCAGCGAGTTCCGCACAAACTCGGACCACATCGGCCCAGGCAACCGAACCAATCCCCGGACGAAAGGAGGCCGATCACCCTGCCGCCGTGGTCCCCGATTCAGTGAACGCGGCGGCAGGGAAGACTTACATCCTCTTCGAAGGCACAGTACTCGAAACCGTCCTCATCAACCGGCTAGACGGGCAGTTCTCCGGTCCCGTCGAATGCCTTCTCGCAACCGGCGTTTACTCCCACGACCGCCAGCATCTTCTGATTCCAGCCGGAACAAAGATTCTGGGTGAGACGAAGAAGGTCGATTCTTTCGGCCAAACGCGGCTTGCCGTCGCGTTTCATCGCCTCATCATGCCGGATGGTTATTCCGTCAGCCTGGATAAGTTCAAGGGGCTCGACCAAATAGGTGATACCGGCCTGCGGGATCAAGTCAACAACCACTATCTCCGCATCTTCGGCACCTCGCTAGCGATTGGCGCACTCGGAGCCGTGGCGGAGGCTGGCACCGGAGGGGTCTTGAGCCAATCTGGGACCGACCATCTCCGGCAAGGATTTGCGCAGAGCACAGCTCAATCCTCGGCACAGATTCTCGATAAATTTCTCAACATCATGCCCACGGTCACAATTCGCGAAGGACATCGCGTGAAGGTCTATCGCTCAGGCGATCTCGCGGTGCCCGATTACTCAAACCACAAAATGCCCTCAGACCTTTGAGGCGAAAGAAGGAGATGAAATGAAAAAGAGAATGCTCGTTATTCTGATCGTGATGGGCCTCGCGGTTGGCACCGCGTCGGCCCAGTTCGGGGGTGTCGTCTACGATCCCACGAACTATGCGAATGCACTCAAGCGCTACTTCCAGCTTCAGCAGCAACTAATCCAACTGAAGAACAGCTACTCGCAGCTCGTAGCGCAATACAACCTGGCCGTGCAGATGGCCAAAAACATTCAGAACATGCCCGCGCGTTACCGCGCCGTGTTCTCGCAGTGGCGAAATGGCACTGCTCTGAATACGTTCGGCAACACCAGTGGATGGATGACCGGCATCAATTCCGGGACTTCCAATGGTGGCTACCAGCAGGCGACCACCCAACTCCTCCCTTACAGCCCGGACCATCTTTCAGGCATGAATGCTGACGAGTTGTCCCGCGTGAAATCTCAATATGCCTCAGTTGAGCTTTCGGATGGTGCCAACACTACGGCAATGGCGACCATTGGCTCAATTCGAGGCAACGCGCAGAGTGTGCAAACGCAGATTGCAAACCTCGAGCAGGATTCGTTGTCTTCGGACCCGAATCTGAATACCGAAGTCTCCGTCCTCAACAAGATCAATGCGGCAGGCGTTCTGACTCTGCGGACGTTGCAGGACTCCAACAAACTTCTCGCGTCGCTGGTGGAACAGCAGACGATCCTGGCCAAGCAGCAGCGTGAATCTACCACGAACGCCATCAACGCCGAAATCCAGCGCCGAGCGAGCCTTGCCGGAAACCTCGCGCAGGTCACCGGCACGATGACCGATTCACTTCAAAACTTCCGCATGCCGTAGGCGTGCGCAGAAGCACAGCCCAAGTCGAAGGAGCCGACGCCATGCAGCAGCCAGACTTCCTGCAATTCATCTTTAAGGCGATCAACGATCTGCTCACGCAGAATCTCGGCTTCTTCGACGCTATGGGCCAGAACCTCTTCCGGGCCTTCGCCACCATTCTCATCTCCTGGTATGGAGTGAAATCCGCCCTTGCCGCAGCGAGCGGCAAAAGTCCCTTCCACTTCGATAACTTCGCCAGCCTGCTCCTGACCATCAGTCTCGGATTTGGGATGGTGAACTATTACAGCAATCCCATCCCTGGCATTGGCACTAGCTTTCACAATCTCATCACCGATGAATCGCAATTCCTTGCCAACAAGATCAACCAGGCTGAACTTCAAACCGTCATTGAGCGCGTCGCTGACTTCGAAACGCGCATGGATTCACCCGGCATAGCCGACATTCTCGGGACCATCATCTACGCCATTGTCATAATTCTGCTTGCCGCAGCACAAGCAATTGCCATCGTCGTCATCGCTTACGGATTTATCGCCACGGCTGTCTGTGTTCTTGTCGGCCCGGTATTCATTCCTTTCTTTATCGTGCCGAAACTTGAGTGGCTCTTCTGGGGTTGGTTTCGGTGCTTCCTCCAATACGCGTTTTACCAGGTTATCGCCGCAGCGGTTGTTTTCGTCATTGGCAACCTGATTCTTGGAATCCTGAATCTGCAACCCACCGGCACGATCTCAACGGTGCAGCTCATTGGGTGGTTCCCGGTCTTGTTCATCACCTTTGTCGCTTCGATCTACGTGTTGCTGAGGGTCCCGGCTCTGACGAATCACATCTTCAGCGGCACTTCAGGTGGATCTTCGACCCAAATCCTCCAGGACTTCTTCGCATGAAAAACGATGCCAGCTTTAACGATGCCAAACGGCTCTATCTCGAACAGTACGGTGACCCTATGGTGACGAACACCTATCTGAAGATTGCCCTCGCGCTGCTCTCCGTTGTTTGCGTCGCGCTGGCGCTGATTGATTTGAGAACGATCCGCACGTTCCAAGACTTCCGGCCTCTGGTGATTCGAATTGATGACCTTGGGCGGGCCGAGGCGATTAATTACCACAACCTCGAATACAAACCGCAGGACGCCGAGGCGAAATATTTCCTGAGCCAGTTTTGCGCGCTCTACTACCGCCGCAATCGCTACACGATTCAGAACGACTTCTCCAAGGCTCTCTATTTCCTCGACGGCAAGCTCGCAGATGGAATTCTTGACGCCTACCGCAAGGACGACATCATCAAGAAATTCCTCACGAACACCTCGGCTCCGGAGATCGACGTAGAAGTAAAGAAAGTCGCACTCGAAGAGATGCAGACTCCTCCATTCCGTGCGCGTGTGGATTTCTACCTGGTCTACTACTCTCCCGCCGACCACAGTGAACTGAAACGCGATCTCTACACCGCCAACTTCGTTTTCCTCTTCAAGAGCCGCGTGCCGAACGAATTGATTCCCATCAACCCTTTGGGGTTGACGATCACCTACTTCCGTGAAGACGAGGCATTCAAATGAAAAACCGTGTTCGCTTCTTCAGAAAAGCAAAACACTGGACGCAAGCCGATCTCGCGGCCCGCGTCGGCGTCAATCGGGAATGCATCGACGCCATCGAGAAAGGGCGCTTTCTGCCAAGCATCGCCCTCGCGCACAACATCGCCGCTGCCTTTGAAGGCTATGTCTACGACGTTTTCCCACCCCAGAGTCCAACTCCGCCCGTTGCCCCAATCGTCCAGCTCCAGTCATCAGCTCCAGCCCGCATCCTCGCGTGACTCCTCATTTCACTCGGGAGGCCTGAAATGATTGCCAACGCACTGTTTTTCACCGTCGTTATCTTAATTGGCTATGGATTCTGGCTGCTCGACCAGCTGAAGTTCATGGCTCGTTACAAAACCGTCCTGTTCCACGCCTACGGAACAACGATTCTGATCTTTCTCGCGGTCCTATTTGTGAACTTGTTTGGCGTTGCGCTGGCCATCGGCCGCCGCTTCTTCCTCAAGAATACCGGACGCAAACTCTCTCATCTCGACAAGCAATTCAACGCGACTCATGCAGACCTGCCCGTTCCCGTAAACGAGGAGGATTTCAACTAATGTCGCGCGACGCCTTTTCCTACGATCCGCAAGACGCGCTGGACACGCGCAAAACACCCACGCGTGCCTCCTCACGTCAGTCCAGATCGACACCTCCCGACGCGCGAGACAGTGGGATTCCTGCGCCGGAAGCCCCTGGCCGTGGCGATAGCGCCGACGCTCGGCAGCAGCATTCCACCCGCGACGAACGCAGCGACTCTCGGCGCGAGTATTACGTCCGTGACCGGGCGTATCTCCTCCGCGATTCCGAGATGCATTCCCTCGAGGAAATCGGCAAATTCCGCGTGATTGCCGCGACGGACCTCACGAAGTTTGCCTACTTCGGAGATCGCGAGCGGATGGAGAAGGACATCCGCGATCTTGCGCGGCAGTCCCTGCTGAGCGAGAAGACCCTTGAAATCTCGCAGAAGAAGACCCTGCGAGTAGTAACGCTCACCAAGGCTGCACATCGTCTCCTCAAGAAGAACAGCCAACTCCCCAACGATCAGCCCATCTACCACGGTTTGGTGAAGCTGCGCGAGGTCAAACACGACGCCTATCTCTACCGGCTTTACCAGAAGGAGGCTGCTCGCATTGAGCGCGGCGGAGGCAGGCCGGTCCGCGTGCTCCTCGACTATGAACTCAAGCGGAATCTGAATCGCGATCTGGCCCTGCTCGGGCAGGAAAAAGACGACCCGGAACGCAAGAGCCAAGTCGCCGAAAAGCACCAGCTCCAGGTTGTGAATGGAAAGATTCCCATTCCCGATCTTCGCGTCGAGTATGAGACTCCGGAGCTCGAACTGCGTCATGTGGACCTGGAACTGGCGACCCGCGACTACAGGCCGCGGGGTATGGCGGAAAAAGCCTCCGCAGGCTTCTCGATCTATGGG
>DATHIB010000127.1:0-19967 GCA_035490055.1 Candidatus Limnocylindria bacterium
ATTCCTGGGAAGAGAACAGACTGTGTCGTGGTATGCTCGGGCACGAAAGCCTCCGGATTGGTCTCAAAACCGCCTAGACAACGGCTTTGTACCATGAACGAGGCTTTTCGTGTCTTAAAAACGTGAATTATTCAGGCTAGACGAGAGCTGGCCTATGCGGCGCCAAGGATTGAAAGGGAGAACAAACGTGAAAGTGAAAGTATCCGGATATCTATTCGTGGCTGGATGTTGTTTGACGCTGGCGCTGCCTTTTGCGGCCCAGGACAAGAATCTAGCACTGACGCCGCCCATGGGCTGGAACAGTTGGAATCATTTCGCCGCGAAGGTTGACGACAAGGCAGCGCGCACGGCGGCTGACGCCATGGTCGCCAGCGGGATGAAGGACGCCGGATATGTCTACATCAATATTGACGACACATGGGAAGCGAAGCGCGATACGCAGGGAGTGATCCAGCCGAATGAGAAATTCCCAGACATGAAATCTCTTGCGGACTATGTCCACAGCAATGGATTGAAACTGGCATCTACTCGTCTCCTGCGGCGAAGACCTGCGCCGGCTTTGAAGGCAGCCTGGGCCATGGGGAACAGGACGCCCAGACTTATGCGAAATGGGGGATCGACTATCTGAAGTACGACTGGTGCAAGTCGGGCGGCAGTCTTGATGAAATGAAAATTGCTTACACCAAAATGCGCGATGCCCTCAAGAAGACAGGGCGCCCCATCGTTCTGAGCCTTTGCCAGTATGGCTGGAACAAGGTTTGGGTCTGGGGTGAATCCGTCGGCGGCAATCTGTGGCGCACCACTGGCGACATCACCGACGATTACCGGGGTGATGGCGGAAATTGGATTCAATCAGAACGGCCTGGAGAAATATGCTGGCCCGGGCCATTGGAATGACCCCGACATGCTCGAGGTTGGCAACGGAGGCATGAATGACGACGAGTACCGCACGCACATGAGCCTTTGGGCCATCCTCGCCGCTCCGTTGATTGCCGGAAACGATCTCTCCAAGATGACGCCATATACCGTCGAACTGCTGACGAATCGAGAAGTCCTCGCCGTTGACCAGGATTCGTTGGGCAGGCAGGGTTACCGGATCGCTCAGGAAGGTCCATTTGAAGTCTGGATGAAGCCAATGGGTGATGGCAGCAAAGTCGTCGGCTTGTTTAACCGGCAGCGATTCGCCGAAGAGATGGCCGTCGATTTTTCGCAGATCGGTATCACTTCCGAAGCGATCGTCCATGATCTTTGGCTAAAGAAGGATGTCGGGACCTTCAAGGACAAATTCAGCGCGTTTGTGCCAAGGCATGGCGTCGTACTCGTTCGGATCAAAGCAAAGTGATGAAACGCTCTTTGCGGAAAGAGCGCAAAAGAGTGAGCCGAGAGCGCGGCCGGAAACGCGAAACGGAGCACTTTGCAAATCGATCCTAGTCACACCCCGTTTCGAGGTGGCTCTGAACAAGCTCAACAGCGAGGCTGAAGTCCTGAGTTGGAGGGTTGCCGGTTTTCGAGAGCCTGCGTCTGGCGGACAACGCCCGTGGATTCACGGACAACGAGCTCGGGATCAATCAGGATTTCTTGCCCGCTCAATCGGTCAGAGGCCTGATCAGGAACGAGATTGCCAAAAATGGTTTGACCGATTCGTTCACGAGGGATATGAACCGTAGTGAGCGCCGGCGAGCAAAACTCTGCCAGCTTGATGTTGTCGAACCCGGTCACGGACACATCCTCCGGCACACGGATTCCTTGGTCGCGCAGATGGCGAAGAACCCCTACTGCCATAAAGTCGTTGACGCAAAGGATGGCCGTCGGTTGAAAGCCAGACGAAAGTAATTCTCGCGCTGCTTGACGTCCGCCCTCCAATCCGTCAGCCGCCGCGACAATTTGCCCTTCAGTGCTTGGAGAAAAGCGAGCGACTGTTTCCAGGAAAGTCTTCCTGCGCTCGCTGATGGGGCCCAAAGTCGAATGATGGCCCAAGAAAGCCATCCGTGTATGGCCGAGCGAGTGCAGATACTCCACGATCTTCTTCATGCCTTTTCGATAGTCGACGCGCACGTTTGTGATGTTTTTTTGTGGCGTTCCGACATCATAAAAGACAATGGGAATCTTGCTGTCGGTGAGCATCTGCATGAGGTGCGAATCCATCTCGGAGACGATGGCCGCGAGGCCCGCTACACGCCAGCCAATCATCAACCGCACGCTGGAAACGAGCTGCTCGGAGCTATAGTCGGTGTTGGCGACAACTACTTCGTAGCCTCGCGCGTGAGCTGCAGACTCAAGTGCGCGGTAGATATCGAAGAAAAAGGGATTCTCCATGTTGGACACGAGAATTCCCAGGGTGCGGCTCTTGCCCCTGGCCAAAGATCGCGCATGGAGATTGGGATGATATTTCAATTCCTCCGCGGCTCTGAGGACACGTGCTCGAGTCGAGTTCTTAACCATGTTTAGGTTATTAAGCACGCGGGAAACCGTGGCCGTTGAAACGCCCGCCCTCTTGGCAACTGCATCCAGGTTTCGTAGATCGGCATTCTTGGCTTGCAACATGATCTCCCAGAGGTTTGCGCAGGCTCGATTCTAGCGGGATGCGCACGCTTACTCAAGCGGAGTGCCGGCACACCACGATCGTGCCCCTAAGGATGCCATCCGGGGCAGCGATTCGCAAGCGCTTGCAATAGATGGCTTGCGCGCTCTGTTGATACTCCGTTTTTTCTTGACAGCCAGGGAGGCATGGGAATACCGTGCGTATGTAAGCGGTTACATTCGACCGGCTCGACGTTATAGTTCGTCCGCAAGCAGCCCGTCCATCGAGACTGAAATGACATTTCCCTTTTTTCTCTTTCAGCTGTATTCAGCAACACTGCTGCTCTCTGTCGGATTCATAAATGCCCTCATCATCCTCCTCTATTTCCTAATCTTCTTGTCGATCGGTTTTTATCCGAAGAGCTACACTAAGAGCGGGAAGGGTTTGCTTTTCCTCGCGTGTCCAAACATGTTGATCCTCAGCGGCGTTTATACCTACCAGTATTTCCCGCAGGAAGTAGGTTCATGAGCGCAAGAGCAAAACGCAAGATGACGCTCGGAATGATGGTAGGAAATCGCGGATTTTTCCCCGATCATTTGGCGCGCGCCGGCCACCAGGAGATGAAGGCAGCACTGGAAACGGCGGGCGTTGACGTCATCGCACTGACGGAAGCAGAATCAAAATTTGGCGCGGTGGAGACGCGGCAGGAAGCAGCGCGGTGCGCTGCGCTCTTCGCAGGGCATCGTGAAGCAATCGACGGAATAGTTGTCACCCTGCCCAATTTTGGCGATGAACGAGCCATCGCCGAAGCGCTGCGCCTAGCCGGCCTGCATGTGCCGGTCCTGATCCAGGCGACGCCCGATACCCCCTCGCGCATGACCATTCGCGATCGGCGCGACAGTTTTTGCGGCAAAATGTCGGCCTGCAACAATCTTTCGCAATACGGCATCCCATACTCGCTGACAACCCTTCATACCGAACAGCCGCAGTCGGACACCTTCCGCAAGGATATCGAATGGTTTCTCGGGGTCTGCCGGGTTGTGAAAGGACTGCGCCGGCTGCGGATTGGCGCCATCGGCGCACGCCCCGCAGCTTTCAACACCGTTCGCTATAGCGAAAAGATCCTGGAAGCCAATGGCATCTCGGTGGAAACGATCGATCTCTCCGAGGTTCTCGGCCGCATTGAGCGCGTGAAGAATGATGCTTCCGATGCACAGCAGAAACTCGCTTCTAGCCGCCGGTACGTCTCCACGCAGGGAATTCCGGACGGCGCGCTGCTCAAGATGGCCAAGCTCGGCGCGGTCATTGATGGCTGGATGAAAGAAACCGAAGTGACCATCAGCGCAATTCAGTGCTGGACTTCGCTCGAGGAGTACTTCGGCGTCGTGCCTTGCACGGTTATGAGCATGATGAGCAATGACGGTCTTTCCAGCGCCTGCGAAGTGGATATCGCCGGTGTTGTCGGAATGCATGCGCTGCAGCTGGCTTCCGAGACTCCCAGTGCGCTGCTCGATTGGAACAACAACTACGCCGATGACCCCGACAAAGCAGTTTGCTTTCACTGCAGCAATCTTCCGAAGCATTTCTTCAAAGACGTTCGAATGGATTTTCAGGAAATCATCGCGGGCACGGTCGGCAAGGAGAATACCTTTGGAACCTGCGTCGGCCAGGTGAAAGCCGGCCCGATGAGCTTTGCGCGTTTTTCGACGGATGACCGGCAGGGGAAAATCCGTGGTTACCTGGGCGAAGGCGTGTTTACCGACGACCCGCTCGAAACCTTCGGCGGCGCCGGGGTGGTACGCATTCCCTTCCTGCAAAAACTTCTTCGCCACATCTGCGAGAACGGATTCGAGCATCACGTTGCGGCGAATTTCTCCACGGTCGCCTCCGCCGTCCACGAAGCCACTACCCGCTACCTCGGCTGGGACGTCCACTGGCATAGGCCATGAGCGGCCTCGCCGCGGATGTCCATTGTGGAACATTAAGCGACCGTGTATCGATGTCCGACAATCCACGCGGGCGCCTGGTTCCGGTGCCACAGACTATCTGCTGCATCGCGGGACGACCACCCGAATTACGCAACCCAGAGTCGAGAAAACGGCGAGGCCTTAGCGGGATCGAGCGTTTGGTTTCGAGAAAGCAAGGAGGTAATCACCATGAAAAAAATTCGGCGTCTGACGCGCAGAAACCTGCTCAAGAACCTTTCAATTGCCGCTGGAGCTTCAGTCTTGCCTGGCGGCGCCCTTGCGCTCCCGCGATTCTTCTCCCCTGCAAATCGCCGCGGTGAAATTCTCCTGCCGGGGAAAACAGAGGCGGTGCCGTTGAAACTGCAGCCTTTCCCAATGACGCGAGTTCATCTCCGCGCTGGCATCTTTCAAAATGGAATGGAAATCAATCGGAGCTACCTCCACTCCCTCCCTAACGACCGGCTTCTGCATATGTTTCGCGTGACGGCTGGCATCGCTTCCTCTGCCGATCCCGTGGGCGGTTGGGAAGAGCCCAAGAGCGAATTGCGCGGACATTTTACCGGAGGTCACTATCTCTCGGCCTGTGCGTTGAACTATTCCAGCAGTGGCGATGAGGAACTCAAGTCCAAAGCCAACGCCCTGGTGGCGGAGCTGGCGAAATGTCAGAAGGCAACGAGTGCGGACGGTTACCTCGGCGCGTATCCCACAGAATTCTACGATCGCTTGCGGGATCACAAGAAGGTTTGGGCTCCCTTCTACACGTACCACAAGATTATGGTCGGCCATCTGGACATGTATCTCCATTGCGGTAATGAGCAGGCGCTCGACACTGCGGAAAACATGGCCGGTTGGGTCGGAAAATATCTGAAGCCGATCGGTGACGACCAATGGTCGAAGATGCAAATGGTTGAACACGGCGGCATGAACGAAGCGCTGTTCAACCTTTATGCGGTCACTGGTAAGGAACAGTACCTGGCGCTCGCGCGCCGCTTCGACCATAAGCGGTTCTTCGATCCTCTCGCGGGACATCGTGACGAGCTCAAGGGCCTGCACACGAACACCAACATTCCCAAAGTCATCGGGGCGGCTCGTGGCTACGAGCTCACTGGCGACCAGCGCTATCGTGAGATTGCCGATTATTTCTGGCATGAGATCACTGCGCAGCGCACCTACTGTACAGGCGGCACCAGCAATGACGAGGGGTGGCGCAACGAACCTGGAAGACTTGCTTCGGAGCTGGGACCAGCCGCGGAGGAATGCTGCTGCGGCTACAACATGCTCAAGCTGACGCGCCACGTCTTCGGGTGGACCGGTGAGCCCCAGGCCATGGACTACTACGAGCGCACGCTCTTCAACAGCCGCCTCGGCACGCAGGATCGTGACGGCATGTTGATGTACTACCTGCCTCTTCAGCCGGGCATGTGGAAGACTTTCGGTACGCCCTTTGACTCATTCTGGTGTTGCACGGGGACGGGTGTGGAGGAATTCGCCAAATCGAACGACACGATTTATTTCCACGACGCCCAAGGCATTTACGTCAATCTCTTCATCGCCTCCGAAGTGAACTGGCCGGAAAAAAAGATAAGGCTGGTGCAGGATACGAACTTCCCTGAAGAAACAGGGACGACCCTCACCATGAAGACTCGGGCGCCCGTGCAAATGCCTTTGCACATCCGCGTTCCTTACTGGACAGGCCAGGGGTTTGCCGTCAGTGTGAATGGGAAGAAGCAGGAAGTTTCCGCCACTCCCAGCACATACGTCACGCTAGACCGTCAATGGAAAGATGGGGACAAAATAGAAGTCAGCCTGCCGATGAAATTGCACGTCGCTCCGATTCCGGACGACGCTAGTCTTCAGGCGATGATGTACGGTCCTCTGGTCCTTGCCGGACGTTTGGGAACAGCTGATCTTTCGAAGGGTCTGATCTACGGCCCGTCGGCTCCCGACGAGAAGAAAACAATTCCCGTACCGGAGATCGCGGCGTCTCGTAAAGATCCCACAGGCTGGGTCGAACCTGCCAAGGACGAGCGTCTCGCCTTCCGCACGGTGGGTCAGTCTGAAAACCTCGCTATGATCCCTTTGTATAAACTCTTCAATGAACGATACACCGTCTACTGGAGGGTGCACGGCAAGACGGCGTAGCTGCTTAGCATTCCGACTTCACGGACAACTCGTGCGTCCTGCGCACAGAAGGGACACTATGGATTTAAAGTTATCTCGTCGGCAGTTTGTCGGGAGCACTACGGCACTCTCGCTCATGGCAATCATTCCCAGGGGCTTGCTCGCGGCTTCGTCGTCAGCGCAGAAGGTGGTCGTGCGATCAGACGCGGAGATTGGGGCCGTCCGGCCAGAATTTCACGGACACTTCGCAGAGCATCTGGGGGCTTGCGTGTATGGCGGTTTGTGGGTCGGGAAGAAATCGCCCATTCCCAATATCGACGGATACAGAAAGCAGGCTGTCGAGTACCTCAAAGAACTTGGTGTGCCGGTGTTGCGCTGGCCGGGAGGATGTTATGCCGACGATTACCACTGGCGCGACGGCGTCGGCCCAGCGGAGCAGCGCCCCAAGCGAGTGAACATTCATTGGGGAGGTTATATTGAGGATGGGAGTTTCGGTACACATGAATTCATCGAGTTGTGCCGCTTGCTGGGCGCCGAGCCGTATCTGGCCGGCAACGTCGGCAGCGGTTCTCCGCGCGAGTTGCGCGATTGGATCGAGTACTGCAATATGCCGTCGGGAAGTACCCTTGCGGAAGAGCGCATAAAGAACGGTGCTGCCGAACCTTTCCGCGTGCGCTACTGGGGCGTCGGCAATGAAAACTGGGGATGCGGCGGATGGATGCGTCCCGAAGTCTACGCCAATCTGTACCGGCAATTCTCCGTGTACATTCGCGAATACGGCGGCACCGAGCCGTTTCTCGTAGCCAGCGGTCCCAACGGAAACGATCGGCGTTGGACGCGCGGTTTCATGGACACGCTCGACGGCGGCGTTCCGGGCGGTCTTTCCATGCATTATTACGAAGGCGGCCCAGACCGTTCGACGGAATTCAGCGCCGACCACATGAGTCAGCAACTGTCGATATTTAAAAAAGTGGAAGATGCCGTTGTGGAACAACGAGCAATCCTTGACGGTTACCGCGACGGACGCAAAGTGGGTTTAATCCTGGACGAATGGGGCGTGTGGGACAAAATCCCAGAAGCAGATGAGAAGCGCTACGGGAAACTCTGGATGCAGAGCACGATGCGCAGCGCCGTGGCAGCCGGTCTGGGCCTGAATATTTTCAACCGCCTGGCGGACAAGCTCTTCATGTGCAACATCGCCCAGATCGTAAACGTGCTGCAATCCCTCCTGCTCACTGACGGCCCCGAGGGCAAGTCCTGCATTCGAACCACGACCTATCACGCCTTTGCTCTTTTCAAGCCACACCGTTCCAAAACGGCCGTGCGGGTGGAGACGCAAGATGCGTCTCCGCTTGGCGTTTCCGTCTCGGCTTCAAAAGCGGAGAAGGAACTGGTGATCACTTTTGTGAATCCGCGTCACGATGCCGATGTCGAGATCGACTGCACGGTTCAAGGAAGTAGCGCGAGAGAAGGGAAGGCTCAGATTCTTCACGATTCGGATTGGAACGCCTGCAACACCTTCGAGAATCCAAACCGCGTGGTTCTCCAGCCGCACCCGGTAACAGTGGAAGGAGCCAGGCTGCGGATGGGACTCCCACGGTTATCGGTAGCGACCGTCACTCTTAGAACAGAATAGAACGTAGGTCATAAATGTATGAGGGTGTTTGAAACCCCTGAGATGTCCCCCCAAGGAACTCCAAACCACTTATGAGATGACTTGTGGTTGGTCGCGATGCGAAAGTACTGCATTACGGTCAAGAGACCAGAGGCCGTCCCAATGTTAGAGGTGATTCTCGTGGTGGATATACTAGATGCTGCGAGCCGTGCACCTCACCACCCAGGAAGTTTCCGGTGATCTCCAGACGACGATTCTTGAAGACTGCAGGCATGGCTCTTGTGGGTTCGAGCGCAAGTTTCCGAGGCGGGGCTGCAGTCAACCCGGTGAGATATGTCGACGTTGCGAGTTCCGCGGGCATTTCCTTCCAACATGACAACGCCGCATCCCCCGAAAAATACCTGATTGAAACGATGGGTTCGGGCTGCGGATGGATCGATTACGATCAGAATGGTTTGCTCGACCTTTATCTTGTCAATGGAGCATCCACGCGGCTGTACACGCCCAAACACGCACTGCGGAGCGCCTTCTATCGCAACAACGGAGATGGAACGTTTACAGATGTAACGATAAAGGCTGGTGTGGCCGCGGAAGGTCTGTTTGGAATGGGAGTTGCCGTGGGCGACTACGACAACGATGGGTTCCCTGATCTACTCGTTCTCGGCTACGAACGGGGCATCCTCTACCATAACAATGGAGACGGCACGTTCACGGATGTGACTAACCGCGCTGGGGTTGGGAATGTCGGGAAATGGGGTTCGAGTGCAGCATGGTTTGATTACGACAACGATGGCCTGCTGGACCTGGTGATCGCCAACTACGTGGATTGGTCACCGGAGCGGAATTTCTGGTGCGGCGACAAAGGACCTGGATTGAGAAGTTATTGCCACCCGGACGTGTATCACGGCGAGCCGCCAACGCTATATCACAATAACGGCGACGGCACGTTTACCGACGTCAGCAAGCGCTCAGGGGTGGGAAGCAAGCCGGGGAACGGGTTGGGTGTGGTCACCTTTGACTATGACAATGATGGGTGGCAGGACATTTTTATCGCCAACGATCACATGCCGAATTATTTGTTCCACAACAATCGCGACGGCACATTTCGAGAGGTAGGATACTCGGCGGGCGTGGCGGTCGGCATCGATGGGCAGTTCGAAGCGGGTATGGGAACGGACGCCGCCGATACAACCGGGAGCGGCCGGCTCGATCTAATAGTCACGCACCTGGATCAACAACTGGCGCGCTTCTACCAAAACCTCGGCGAAGGATATTTTGAGGATGCAACGTTTAGATCAAGGATTTCGTATGCCACGTTTCATCTGAGCGGGTTCGGTACGCGCTTTATGGATTATGACAACGATGGCATGCGCGATCTGTTCATAGCCAATGGACACGTTTTAGACAACATTCATCGCTACCGCGCCGAGACAACCTACGCGGAAGCGAAGCTTATGTTCCGGAACACCGGGCATGGAATATTCCAGAACGTGAGCGAGCAGTTGGGATCGGATTTCCGGCTCCCGCGCGTGAGCCGGGGCGCTGCCATCGCCGATTTTGACAACGATGGAGACCTCGACATCCTAGTGAGCAACAATGGGCAGTCTCCGCAATTGCTGCGCAACGATGGCGGCAACGCCAATCATTGGCTCCAGATTTTTCTGATTGGCACGCGCTCAAACCGAGACGGCATCGGAGCGCGCGTGAAAGTTACGTCCGGCGACTTGGTTCTGTACGACGAAAGAAAAGGCGGGATGAGCTATCAATCGGCACAGGATCCTCGGCTTCATTTCGGGGTTGGTCAGCGCACACGAGTGGATATGGTGGAAATCAGGTGGCCAAGCGGCGAGCTGACAGAACTCAGGAACTTGAAGTGCGATCAGATTCTTGCCGTCAAAGAAGGAACAGGATTAGTTGACCGGCCCTCTCCTCTTGTCATTCCCAAGATGCGCTGACTGAGAGCCGGAAAAACGGGAATGATGCGCATTTCAGGCTCTTACGGTTTCTCCTGCCCTCGGTCGATTCTCGATGCGCCTGGTATTGCCTTGGCGTCACCCGGAGCTGACCTAATCCTCCGGACTTGTTCCTCGTTGAGCTTCACCAGGGTCGCTAACATGGCTTGTGCTTGCTCAGGCTGGCCACGCTTCCGGTACGCCGCCGCCAAGAGCGAAAAAACAGAAGTATTGCGCGGAGACAATTGCCTGCCGATTTCCAAGTGTTCGATGGCACGGTCCAGGCGCTCATCCAGGAGGTAGACATGGCCGAGGCCGATCTGTGAACTAGCGTAAGTCGGCTTCGCGGCCACCGACCTTTCAAGCGCGTCCTGTGCTTCCTTGAACTCTGGCTGGCCAGGACTCGCGCCAGCTCGAATCAGCGCTTCCCCAAGGATTGCCAGAAGTTGATAGTCTTGAATACCCTCGGCGTTGGCGGCTCGCGTCACGCGGATCGCTCCTGCAAGGTTTCCGGTAAATAGATTTTCCTGCGCAACCGCAAGGTATCCGATCTCGGAGCGCGGAGCCAGCCGCGCTGCTAGCTCGAAGTCCCCCTTCGCGCCGTCAACATCATCGAGCAGCGAAAACAGGTAGCCCCGCTCATAGTGCAGTCGCGCAGAGTTCGGAAGATGCCGGAGTCCGAGGTCAACGACTTGTAAGCTGAGAGAATAGGATTGGCGGTTCTGGAAGGCAGCCGCGACAAACAGGTAGAGCTTTTCGTCATTTGGAGCCAAACGTTGCGCTTTATGAAGGGCATCGAAGGCTTGATCCACTTGATCGTTGCCGGCATACGCTTGGGCGAGCAGGTTCTCGACACCGGCTCCTTCATTGCCACTTTCGCGCAAGTCGGTCAAGACCGGTATGGCGCTCCGGAATTGTCCGGTGCCAATAAAACAAAGTGCAAGGTTGAATTCGACCGCGTAGTTATCTGCAACGTGTCCTCGCGCTGCCAGAAAATGCGGAATCGCCTCTGCGAAATGACCGCTACGCGTCAACCCTATCCCCGTCTGCATCTCTTCCTCAGCTTGCGCCCCGCCACTTGTTGCCGTCTGATCCGCATCCATCGGTTTTCCGGCAGACTCCGATTGAATTTTGCTTATCCCCAGCCGGCTGAACATCACGACTGCCATCGCAAGCAGAGTCGCTAAACGGCGCACCATGCCCATACATTCACCGAGTGCAGCCAGGCGGGAGGATGCCTGCCGGATACTTGCCCGCCTTGAACTCGGCCAGGTTCTTTTGTTGCTGGTCGAGCGATGGAACACAGAAATCCGCCCTCAGATGGTCTGGAATTAGAGTGCGATTATACGGCTCCTGCGTGACCGGAGAGTCGTCTTTCGAATGGTATTGCGTGCCGAAAACTTGTGACTGACTAATAGAGTTTAGGTACCTGTCGAGCGTCGCTGCGGAAATCCAAAGACTTTTGGAGTCGCCCTTCTGCACCGCGACTGTCGCCAGAACATGCGCGAGGAGGTAATCGTCCGGCGTTTGGCCATGCTGATAAATAAAAGCTGCGTCGTGAAAGTCTTCCGCGGTTTGCAAGGCGCCAGCCGATAACAACTCGTGGATACGCGTACGGCGGGTGAGATCCCGCTGTTCGATTTTGTCCCACGGCAGCGACTCTCCGCCGACACCACGGTCCTTTTGGTCTTCAAGATAGAGTTCGTGGACTTCGCGGGAGATTGCGGAATTCTGTCGAGCAAAGGCTCCTACAGCAGCATTGGCGGCAAGAAAACAGATCCATATCGTGGCTTTCATTGGATCTCCTGAATTTCAGTACAGTGTAGCCCTTGTCCCCATGGCGAAAGGGATCGTCAAGTCCATTTCCCTTGCCCTTCTACAATTGTAATGTAGCGATCGATGGGCAGATCGGTGAATCGCTCAGTCTTCCCGCTTGGATTTGGCCACTTCACTTCCATCCAGTCAATCTTGGTTCGTTGGCCCAGCCCCAGAACGATTCGAGGGTCATGGGCAGAGAGGTAGCTACCCCCACCTACCTTCCAGTGACGGCGAAGAAGATCGCCGGACTTATAAACCACTCTTGCCCCAATAGCGTCTATGTTTGCTTTGCGGCCGATCAATCGCACACCGAGCCAATGATTCCGCCGGCCCGCGTAGTTGCGCAGCAGCAGAGGCGCTCCGTCATTCTGCGTCACCAACACGTCAACCGAACCATCGTTATCGAAGTCTCCGAGAGCCAATCCGCGGCCCGCCAATTTCTTTGAAAAAATTGATCCGCTCTCGGCGCTTACATTCTTAAGGCCCGAGCCGCTGTTTCGAATCAAAACCATTGGCTCCCGATAAGTCACATCCTCCATTCGCTTTTCCACCATAGTATCGGGGTGCCCGTTGCAGAGCAGTAAGTCCAGATTACCGTCATTGTCATAATCGAAAAACTTCAGTCCCCAGCCACTGAGCCGGCTGGTCCAGGCATCGATGCCAGTCCGAATCGCCACGTCAGTAAACGACTCATCTTTGTTGTTGTGAAAGAGCGCGAAAGACTCGTGATCCACATTTGCGACGAAAAGATCGAGGCAACCATCCTGATCATAGTCCCCTGCATCGACTCCCATCCCCGATCGAGCGAGGCCAAACGAGTTGTATCCCACTCCCGCGAGCGCACCAATCTCTTCAAATCGGCCCTTGCCGCGGTTGGCGAACAGGAAATTCGCAACCGTGTCATTGCTGACGAAAAGGTCCATCCATCCATCGTTATTGACATCCGCCGCGACCACGCCCCAACCCTTTGCGGGAGAGCCGGCGATGTCGGATTCCTTGCTAACGTCGGTGAATGTGCCGTCGCCGTTGTTGTGGAAGAGCCAGCAAGGCATCGCTTTGTACGGAGTCGGTTTGCAGTACCACCGCGCGTTAGTTGGCCCATAACCGCAGAAAATGTTCTTTGACTTGTCGAAGTCCACGAAGCGGCAGACAAATAAGTCCAGGCGTCCATCGTTGTCGTAATCGAACCACACCGCGCTCGTGCCCCAGCCCTGTGCGCCGACGCCGGCCTTCGCGGTAACATCGGTGAACGTGCCGTCCCCATTGTTATGATAGAGGATGCTGTGCGGATACTGCGTCACGTAGAGATCTGGCCAGCCGTCGCCATCGTAATCACCGACTGTGACACCCATGCCGTAGGCGTTCCCAGGCACACCAGCTTTCTGCGTCACCTCCGTGAATGTGCCGTCGCGGTTGTTGCGATACAGTGCGTTGCGGAGTAGAGCGGCCGGTTTATAGAAATCGCATGCTCCGCTATTCACAAGGTAGATGTCCATCCACCCGTCGTTGTCGTAGTCGAGGAACGCGCAGCCAGGGCCTACGGTCTCCGGCAAGTACATTTCCGGCGACTGACCACTTACATGAACCCAGGAGATACCACTGGCTGTGGGCGGAACTTCTTCAAACGCGGCAAAGGAATCCGTGCCAGCTGCGCCGCCTGCAGCTGGGTTCATGCGGCCGAGCGCGGTACTCATCCCAGACCAGCCGAGAATCTGAAGGATGCGTCGCCGAGAAATCATCTGACGCCATCGCGTTTGTTCGCCTGGTTTACTTTGCAGTGCAGCATCGCGGGCCCCGGCTACGGCCGGACCCCGCCCGGATTCTTTTCGGAGATTTGCCGTTGAATGGCCATCTCGCGCACAGCGTCCTCTTTACGTCCCGTGCGTGCGTACGCCATGGAAAGCTGGTAGTGGCCCGCGGCATCCGCCGGCAGCATCTTCACGTAGCGCTCCAGAGGGGCAACGGCCTCCGGAAAGCGTTCGGCAGAATTCAGGGACATGCCGAGGGCGAGATAAGCTTCGGCAAAACCCGCATCTAGCTTGGACGCATTCGTGAAGTGAGAAATCGCTTGATCCCACTCCCCCACGCGGCGCGCAAGTTCCCCGAGCCAGAACTCCGGGGCAGCGTTGCTTGGATCGATCTTGAGTTCCTCTTGAAATTCTTTTCGGGCTTCTTCGATGTTGGCCGTAGACTCCGTCTTCGAGAGTGCCACGCGCCCGAGCCGGTAATGAATCCCCGGCAGTTTGGGGTTCTGTTCGAGAATCTTTCGATACTCATTTCCGGCGGCCTCCCAGTTCTCCTTCGACTCGAGGGATTCCGCCTCAAGTTCGTGGGCCTGGTAGGAAGTAGGAGCGACGGCAGTCATTTCCTGAGCCGCGCGCGTGGCAAGCTGCGAGAAGTAGTGCGTCATAATGTAAAGGACTTCAGGGTCCTTCGGAAAGTGGCGCTTAAGGACCCACAGCGCATTAACGGCCGTCTGCGCTTGATCGAGGCTCATCGCGCACCGCGCCGTCGCCATCGCCACCCGGTATTCCAATTGTTTGTCCGATGCTTGCGCCATCGATTTCTTCAGCACCGGGAGGGCTTCCTGGCAGCGTCCTTTCGCGGCTAGATCAATGGCATGGTCAACGGCGGTAGAAGAAGCCGCAGCCTGCGATGATTTCACGGGAACTTGGGCGAAGAGAGGTGCCGCCGCGAGAATTGCTCCCAACAGACCCGCAAAGCCAAGATAAAGTCTCTTAGACATGAACGCGCATCACCATAAATCTGCGAGATGAATGAAGTATATCGCGATCCGAAGTCAGAGAATTGGATTTCGCCAGAAGTCGCCCGAATTGATCCCCATCTCCTTCGATTAGGACTAACGCCCTCCGATAATCGGTGTTAAGACTTCCGGAAAAGCCAGCCCGACAACTCGCGGTGAATAGCGCCCGCGAATCAACGAACGAAAAGGACAAAGGAGGCATTCACTCGCATCCCCGGGGTGTGGGGGATAAACTCGCCAAGTGAATGCCTCCGCAGGACGGCCAGGAGCCGCCCTATCTGGGATTAAAACGAAATGTTCGCGCGCAGTTCTAACACTCGCGCGCCATTGTTAATACCCGAGGGTACGTTTGTGAAATTCCGTATGCCTGTGGTCCCGAAACCGGAAGAGTTAATGAAATTTCCAGAATTCCCCCAGTTTGGATGGTTAAACACGTTCAAGAACTCGGCCTGCAGCGAAAACCGAACCTTTTCCCCAAATGGAACGACTTTCGACAGCGACATATCGTCATTCCACAGGTGAGGCCCATACAGCCATGGATTAACTCCAAAAGTTCCAGGAGTCGTGTTTTGGCAGACACCCTTAAGGACCGAGTTACAAGTACCTGAGCCACTGCCGAACATCGAAGGATTGATGATGTCCTTAATCGTGCAAGGTTGGCCCGCGGGGCACTGACTTGCGGCTGGTGTGAAAACGCCAACCGCATGCTGCAACTGCGAGGCAGTGACGCCACTCAAGTTTAGGCCACCATCCCCGTAGTCGTTGAACGTGTTGTAACCTCCAAACAACTGGAAGGGGAATCCGGTCTCGTAGGCAAAGATTGTTCCCAGAGTCCATCCGCCCACAAGCTTATCAACCACGCCTGTGCGATTGAGAACCGGTTTGCCGTGTCCAAAGGGAAGCTCGAAGGTTCCGCTGGCGTGGATCACGTGCCGCAGGTCGAAGTTGGTGGGTCCGTAACTCTGTCTCAGGTTGCGGAGGGTGAACACGTTGACGGCGCCCAGCCACGCCGCTGCCGATCCTTGGTAGTTTTCCGGCTGCAGCCCTAGCGTATGGCTCCAAGTATAGTTCACATCGAACTGCATCCCGTGCCACTGCTTCTGCCGGAAGTCCACTTGGAGAGCGTGATAATTGCCGTATCCTCCTGCTTCCTGCAAACTTTGCGTCACCCCTCGAAAAGAAGCACCGAGCGGATTGACTTGAAAGAAGTTGAGCGGGTAAGCCCCGGCAAGTGCGCTGGCCGAGTAACCATAATTCATTACGCACGGGGACAGCGCTGACCCCACCATGTTACAAATGTAGGGAACGGTCCCGGAAGGGTACGCCAAGCGTGAAGCCAAGGTACCAGCTGCTCCCTGGTTCAGGTTCGCAATCATTCTGCCATTGGTATAATCCGCAAATGTTCCGGGTCCGCCTGCCTCCCTGTGCGGATCTCCTGAGGGCAACAGTGCGCCGAACGCCGCATCGAAAATGGGCAATGCCACCTGCCCCGGCAACCCTTGGTTGCCGAAACTGGGCGTCGAGGCGCAACTAGCGATGGCCATGCAGATCTTCAGGTTTGATTGCCCATTTGTGAATTCCTTGAGGAAACCGTTCTCGAAGATATTCACTTCATTGGGGTCAACTTGTATCCATTGATGTACGCTTCTATGCCCCAGATACCGCACTTCCAGGACGTTACTCGAGCCTAGTTGCCTCTGGATGCCGAGGTTCCACTCCTGAACGTAGGGCTGTTTGATGTGGGGATCGAAACCGGAAGCTCCCCAGTAATAGTTCCACGTGTAGACGCTTTCCGGTATGCTGGCTGCATAAGCTGAAGGCGATTTCAACAAGAGAGTGTCTGACAGCGGCTGTTGGTTAGGAACAAGCGTGAGGCTGCCGGGTGTGAAGGTGCCGGTCCCACCGCCGGTTACAGGCTGCAGCGAAAAGTTTTGGAAGAACGCCAAGCCATGATTTGAAGCGTTATTCCAGAAATACTGATAGGGCTCGGTGAAGCGCTTGATGTCAAATCCTGCGCGAATCACCGTGTTTCCTCCGTGGAACAGTTTTCCCAGAAGTCCTTCTGAATAGGCCGGATTCCAAGCCAGACCGATGGTCGGCTGTGGAGTTACGTTCCACGGTTTGTATTGATGGCTGCTTGCAACATACGCGGGGTTCGGATCCCCTGTCAGGGTCCCCGGTTTAAACAAATTACCCACACCCGAAGGGCCATATACGGCAGCCGCGTTGGCGCTATGGTAAGCACTAGTCAGGTCGTGGTTGTCCCCCGTAAAATCCCATCGAAGACCATAATTAAAAGTAAAGTGGGGAGTTACGCGGAAAGAATCCATCGCGTGAAGTCCCCAGGCTTTCGATAGTTCATCGAGGTTGTAAGCGGACCCGGGCTTCGTCGCGTACTGACCCGTCTTCGGATCATAGGGAAAACCGCTGCCGGTTGGGCCGATACCGGAAATTCTCCCTACGAGCGTCGCGTAGAGGTTTTCGGCCTCGCCCGTATCGCCGGCAGCGCCAAAATAGTTATCAAAGGCAGTGAGACTCGGGTCGCCGCTCGCAAGACCCAGGGCAATGTTTTGGATTCCGTCCGGCGGATTCCAGTAATGATCCTGCTCGCGGTAGAAGTCAAAGCCAAAGGTGACCGTGTGAACTTTGTGCACCCAGGTAGCGGTATCGGAGGCGTTTACTATAGGATAAAAAGTCGATACCGGCAGGTTAAACCCCTGGCCTGAGCAGCTCCCGAAGTTAGGAGGGCAAATCGGCCAGCTTACCTGTGGCAACGTATCCCAGATAGGTTTCGCTCCAAAGCCGTAGGCGTACCAATTGTAGTAGTAACCGCCTCGGAACTGGTTAATCAGAGTCGGCGTGACCGTCCAATTCAACCCAATCGAATTTATGTAATTCTTGGACTTATTTAACGCCGCCTGATTCGAGAAGTCCGGGCCCGGGAAAAGAGGAGCGGCCGCCCCAGGCTGATTGATTTTGGTGTCCTGAAACGAAAAATCGATGCGGAACTTCTGCGAAACGTTGTAATCCACGCGGAATGCTGGATAGTAGTGCGTTAGCGGAGAGCCAACCAGCCAGGTAAGCGTGTCGATGTTCGGATCCGTTGTCCCCTTGACCAGCACGCCTCCTGGCGTGCTCACGCTCTTGCTGATAAGAGCCTGTTGCGCTAGAAAGGCCTGGCATGGATTTGATGCACTGCTGCAGGTGGGCTGACCGGCGGGCTGCGCAACCTGTGTAAACAGATTCACCGTCGACCCCGGTTTCTCACCGTTCGGTCCCGTCTGCGTGTACGTGAAAATCCCTTGCTGTGCCAATGCTGACAGAACCGGCTGGCTCGTAGTGAAGCCCCCGGGCTGCTTGGACATCGCGAACGAGGCGAAGAAGAAGAGCTTGTCCTTAATAATGTGTCCGCCTACGCTGCCGCCAAAATCATTGAGGATGATTGGATTTCTGGGAAGGCCAATAGCATTATTATTCCAACTGTTGGCATTAAGCGCCGTATTGCGAAAATCTTCAAAGACTCGCCCGTGGTAATCGTTGCTGCCCCGGCGTGTGACGAAATTCACCTGCATGGCGGCCATTCCCATGCCCTGACTCAAATCCACCTGGCCTGTCTCTACGGTCATTTCCTGGATGCCTTCAAGGCGCGCTTCCAGCCCGGGTTGGACGTTGCCGCCAAACTTCATGCGGCTCGTCGAGGAAACGACCCCGTCAATGGTGTTGGTTTGTGCGATCACGGGGAGACCGTTCCAGGTGCCAAATCCACCTGAACCGGTGTATCCCGGTGTTAATTGCGCCAGCGAGCTAATGTCGCGGCTCTGCAAGGGAAGATCTTCGATTTGCTTCATGTCAATTGTCGAGCCGATAGCACTCGAAGTGACCTCAATCAGCGGCGTCGCGCTGGCATCCACCACCACCGTTTGCGTGGCCGCTCCTACCTTGAGTGTGACTTTGACGTCGGTGGTGCGGCCGGCCTGGACCACAACGGAATTAAAAACCTCATTCTCGAAACCAGCCTTCGAGACCGTAAGCCTGAACGTCCCTAATGGCAGGGTGACAAAGCTATAGCTTCCCACCTGCTGCGTTTCACCGTTGCGACTGTCGTTGGTGGCAACGTCTTGGAGCACGAGCTTTGCTCCTTGGACCACACCACCGGTCGAGTCCAAAACTGTAACGTTAACTGTCCCTTGGGAGCCCATCTGCGCCCAGGACGTGGGAGCGCCAAAGCTCAGAACCAATACAAACACCCCAAACGCACACAAAAACTGCTTCGAGGTAAACCAGCTCTTCGCCATTTTGTATCTCCCCCCTCACTTCTAGGACCGAAAGATCCGAAGACGAGAGGTCTTCGGATACAATATGCAATGTACGGCCTTATAGCCTACGCTTTTACGCTTGTCAAGAACTTTATGCAATCGCATACACGGTGACAATTTCTCCCCTTCAAGCGGGAAAGGCACACACTTTGAACCAGGCAACTTGAAATCTCCCGCAAGCGAGGTTGATTTAGTCAATGGATATCGAATTTCTTGGTCCGGAAGCGGCGATGCCGGAGATGGGCGCTCCCGCGCCTCACTCAGAGAAACAAGGCAAGGCCAATCGTGGATTGGGAGCCCTAGTGCAAGCGCTTGCAGTAGGCTCTCTGTCTTTCCTACTACCTAAATCCGGCGCATTCTGACGCCACGAGATCGCGCTGAAGAGCGATGAACCGAAATATCTTGCGCCGAAGTTGTCGAGACCGGATTCGGAGTCGCGTTCTTTGGAGGTGAATTTGTGTGTAGAAGTGCAGGAGCCGCTGCCAGTTTGTTCGCCGAAGGGGAGGTAGTCGAGCGAATCACAGACAGATTGCTTCAGCGCGGTCATTAGACACGTGGAACCTAGGTGGTCGTTGTGAATGAAGTAGGTGGTCCCGTTCTGCTATTGCGCTAGGAGTAGGTCTCTCAGGTAGGCGTAGCCAACGCTCCAGCCGGATCCGGTCATTTCCGCAAGGACATGGCCGGAGAGATCGTAGACGTAGTCGCGGGCTGCACCTGCGATCATCTTCGTGGCGCGTCGGCCTTCGGTGTAGTACTTGAATCCGTCGTGAATTTAGTTGTTTTCGTTCAAAAGTGGCCGAAAATCCAGCATTTCTCTTGAAAATGTTTGCATCAGTCGTTTGATTTTCACAAAAGTAGCTTCAGTCCTCCAGGGGTTTTAGCCTGTGAATCTG
>DATHIB010000128.1:0-9889 GCA_035490055.1 Candidatus Limnocylindria bacterium
TCTATGCGACGCTGCAGATACCGGCGGAGGTCATGAAGCCGGTCAAGACTTGGCATGAACCGGCGACATAGTGACGGAATGAAATGACAACCCCTTGCAAACAAAACAGTTCGCCCCAACGAGCGCGGAAGTTAGGCTAACGGCCCGAACCCAGGTAGTTAGGACAGCGATCAAGAACCAGGAGTAGTCCAAATCGATAGGTATTCCAAGGACGCGCCCAATCGGAATTGTGTGGCGAAACACAACTCACCTCCATTTGGCATCACCAGAAGTTGGCGCATCCTGGCAAACCTTCAGCCGCCAGATGCTTCGGGCTGTGCCAGAGAAACAGGCTATTCCTGTCTCATAAGGGATAAGGATTGCAGGATGCTATGCCCGGACGCGGGGAGAGTCAATACGGCGACTATCGAAACAGTTGTTCCACCGTACCCATCGGCAGGAAGAGCCGTCGCTCGATTTGGGGCAGCTCGAGAAATCCATACTTTGTATAAAACGGGAGTGCAGCAGCATCCTTTGCGTCGACGATCACGCCTGCGGAAGCCACTTCCCTGCTGTGCTGAAGAGTTCGATACAGCGCGTCCATCAATAGCGTGGCGCCGTGCCCTTGTCCTCGAAATGCAACGCTTACGGCCAATCGGCCGAGAAGTGTCAGTGGGACGATCGGATATTTGGGAAGTTTTTTCGCAACCTCTGCGGGGACTTCGTCCAGTTGTACCGAGTATTGCGACAGCGTGCAGTACCCGGCAATGATCGTTCCGTCCGGTGTAATGACAAACGGAACGGCGACGCGCTTCTTTAGGTCCTGGCCTGCCTGTTTGTGAAGGTAGGCGTCTAGAATCTCGACTCCGCAGGAAAAAGCCGCTCGATCGTGCTTCGGACCTAGCGGCTCAACAACAAAACGCGGCTTTTCTGCTTCGACGGCCAATTAGCGCCCCATTTTTTCCTTGTACCGTTTTGCTGCCTTACGCGCCGATTCATTGGGCGCGGGAGGATGCAAAACCGCATTCACAAAAACGTCGCGCGCCTCGTCGTGCAGCGTGAGCAGTTCGGAGTCCTTGATCGCATCGGCCGCTGCCTGTTGGGCGCTCGCAACTACGAACTCGGTCACCGAAGATCCGCGCAACGCCGCCGCGCGCGCGATCATTTTTTTCTGCTCCGGGGTAACTCGGGCCTCCAAACGCTCCTCTTTCCGTGAGCGTCGATCAATGGCTGCAGCGCGTCTCATGGTCTCCTCCCAACCTCTGTCAGAAGTGTACGGCGAATCGCCGGACAAGTCAATGACACCACTATTTCAAACGTCCATCCAGAATGGACCGTTATATATACTCACGTATTCGCCTCTTCGCGTACCTGACATCTCCAGTATCAGAAACCCGCAGCCCTCATCTTGCAGCGGATAATATGGCATCCTCTTCGACTTCGACACGACCCATGAGGCGGTGTGGTGCATGGAGCGCAGGGCATTTTTAAGAGGCGCGGGAATTGTGACCGTGCTAGTCGCCGGAAGCAGCGTGTGGCGGGCTTGGGATCAAGGCGTATTCAGTGTGGGTCAGCGTCCGGCGTACGAGCCATGGAAAGACTGGCGTTCTGCAAGCGACCGACCTCTCGGGCTAGCGCGTGCGGCGATCCTGGCGGCAAGTCCGCATAATACACAACATGACTCTTCAAGGTCGCGACTTCGTCAATCGAACTGTACGTCGACACGGCAGGGAACACGGGCGCCCTGGATCCTTATTTGCGGGAACAGCACATCGGCCTGGGCTGCGCGCTGGAAAACCTCCTGCTCGCTGCGGAGGCCAGTGGTTACCTGGCGACACCGAAGTTAATGCCGGGAAGGCTCACGGGGGCAACTCCGGCACTACAGCCGCGGTTGGTGGCCAGGGTTGAACTCACTGCCGGAACACCGCACGCAGCAGAGCGAACTGCACGATGCGATTCCGCGGCGGCACACGAATCGTAATCCGTATGATCCGAGCAAACCTGTGCCTACCGAAAATCTCCTCTGACCGCCAAAAGAGCGTGTAACAATGTTACATGCCTTGCCTTCCCGAGCTCTCACGTCGATATGGATGTCGCTGATTCATAAGCCCTTCGCGTCCGACATCATTTTTGCGAACGACACCCCAATCCAGTTCTTGTCCATCGGCCCGTATCTTTGCTCCACGCTTCCCTCAAACCCCATCTCACGGTGACGCCCTTGCGCTTCGCTACCCTTCACTTCCATCAGATTGGGACGGGACTTCCACTCGCTAGTGATATGTCCCATATATAACTTTACAGAACAGCGTCTTCTTTTCCCCCTGGGCTGGGTGGATCCCGGTTTGATCTGCTCCATCTTGACCCGCGCGCGATCGATCTTTTTGATGATGTCCTCAACCGTGGCGCTCCAGATGAACGGCTTGGGACTTTCGTTCCAGGCTTGCATAAATGCCTCGATGGCCTGCTTTAGCTCCGGCACACTCAGGAAACTGCCGCGCCGAATGGCCTTCTCGGTCAATTCTCGAAACCAGCGCTCCACCAGATTCAGCCAGCTGGAACTGCTCGGCACAAAGTGGCACACAAAGCGAGGATGCTTCTTCAGCCATGCTTGCACGTGCGGCTCTTTGTGCGTGCCGTAGTTGTCCATCACCACATGCAACTTCAGCTCCGGGGGAAACTCAGCGTCTAAGCGGCGCAGAAACTTCCGCCACTCTTGATGCCGATGCCGGCCGTGACATTCACCAATCACCTGGCCATCCAACACATTCAGTGCCGCAAACAAGGTGGTCGTGCCGTTGCGCTTGTAGTCGTGCGTCATCGTACCGCACCGGCCTTTCTTCAACGGCAGCCCCGGCTGCGTCCGATCTAACGCTTGAATTTGGCTCTTTTCATCCACACACAGCACCAAGGCCTTGTCCGGCGGGTTCATATACAACCCCACCACATCGGTCAGCTTCTCGAGGAATTTCGCATCCCGCGACAGCTTAAATGTGCGGCTCAGATGCGGCTTGATATTGTGCAGCTGCCATAAACGATTCACCGTGTTCTTGCTGACCTTTTGCGCCTTCGCCATCAGCCGGCAACTCCAATAGGTCATGCCCTTGGGCTTGCTCTGCAAGGTGGCTTTAATGATCCGCTCTCGCTGGCCTTGATCATAGTGCGCTTTGCGCCCGCGACCGGGTGCGATCTCCCAGACCTCCCCGATGCCCTGCTGGTGCACCCGCTTGCGCCACAGCTGCACGGTGGGTCGGCTCACGCCGAGCCCCTCGGCGATGGCCACATTCTGCTGACCCGCCACCGCTCTCAAGATAATCCGGCAACGCAGCGCCACTTGTTGAGGCGTTCCGTGTGCGGACTCCCACTGTTCCAGTTGAGTGCGCTCAGCTGGTTGTAACTCGATCGCCAGACCTGTGTTCGGCATGACGGAGATCATAGCAAGTCCTGAAAATATGCCAAGCTATTTGTGGGACACTACACTAGCTGCCGAACATGCGCGGCGTACAAGAGAAAGAGCCGACTCAGGGGGGAGTCGGCTCTCCCTTGGGGTGTGCTTACTGAGGAGAAGTGACTGCGGCGACGGGTTGCAGGCTGAGGGAAACGATCTTGGTGCCGATCACTTCGCCCGAGACGATCAACTCGACGCGGCGGTTTTGCTGACGGCCTTCGGAAGTATCGTTTGACGCGATGGGCCTGGTCTTCCCGAAGCCCGTCGCGGTGGTCGAGGATTCCGGGACGCCTTGGTGGGTTAGATAGGTGCGGACGCCTTCGGCGCGCTTCTCCGAGAGGTCCTGATTGAAAGATTCGGTGCCAACGCTATCGGTGTTGCCTTCGACGGCTAGCTTGAGCGATGGATAACCGAGCACGATGCCGGAAATTTTGGCCAGCTTCTCGCGTGCCAACGGGCGGAGCGTGAACTTGCCGGAGTCGAAGAGCACGTCCGACATATTCACAACGAGGCCGCGCGCGGTGTCGCGAGTTTCCAGGATCAGGTTGAACTGCTGGAGGAGACGGGCGCGAAGCACTTCGCGGTCACGAACGGCTTGTTGAAGCTGCGCGTCGGATGAGGCTGCTGCGGCGCGATTCAGGTCTGAATCAATTTCGGAGGCCTGTTGTTTTTTCTGGGCGTCGTTGCGGTCTCTTTCGGCTTCGGCTTGGGCGCCAGCAGCGCGTTGCGCGGCGGCCTGCGCATCGAGGTTTTTGCGGTCCGCCTCATTGCGCTGGCGAACGGCATCGGCAGTCACGGCTTCGGCGTTGATGCGGCGCTGGGATTCCTCGTTGGCACGAGCCTTTGCGGAGGCTTCACGGCCGGCTCCCGCGCTGCGTTCGCCTTCGGCGCGTTCTTCGTCTATATGCTTCACGGCGATTTCACGAGCGTCTTCGGCGGTCTGCACGGCTTCGCGCGACAAGGAAATAAGCAATTTCTTGTTTTCATGCTTCCCGGTGGCGAGCACATCCGCTTCGTTCATCTGGCGAACGGCCTTTTCGTAGCTTGTAGAGGCGTATCTTTCTGCCCCTGAAGATTGCGCGATGCGCAGGGCATTGCGGGCTTCAAAAAATTCGAGCGGCAATTTGGCGTTCAGGATCACCGGGTCGAACTTATAGCCCGTGGGGATATAGCCGCCGCGATCGATCAATTCATACTTGGCATCCACGGCTTCGGTAGCGCCGATGGTATCCGATCGAATGGCGTTCTCGAGGACTACGAGATTACTGGGACGACGCACGGCATAATAGGGCTCCGCGGTTACGATAAGCGCGAAAGCCTGAAGGTCCGTGGTAACGTCCAGCTTGCTGCGGTGGTTATCGCCCACCAAAACTTCGCCGATGTTCACTGGCCGGCCTTCCGGCGAAATCGCCCACAACACATAAGTCAGATACTCGTTGCCAAAACTCGTGGGCCTGTCCAGTCCGGAAAACTCGACTTCGATTGCCAGCGTCCCGCGCTTGCTATCGACTTTGGCCTCGCCCGCCGCGGCAGGCATCAAATCGGTGCCTTGAAAATTGATCTTGGTGGCCCCACTGCGGTGTCTATAGCTCACCGCCCGGGTCGTACGGCTCACCACATTGTTCCGGAACGTCGGTGTTGGATTGCCGGAGTCTGCCGCCGTTTGCGTAGGGGTCGGCGCTTGGGCCGATGCGCCAAGCGTCATTACAACTGCCAGGGTGATACCTGATATCTTGAACATGAGGCTCCTTCCAATAATTTCGAGACCCAAGTATCAGGCTTTGTGATTCTCAATACTGTGCGATAGTGCACGTTTCGCAACAAAGAACGACGCAAAGCCGGGAATTCTGTTTTGGGCATTCTGTGTCCGAGTAGAGGAAAGCACGACGGGTTGGACATAGTTCCTCGAGTTCTGTGTCTCGCTTATGTTTCCTTCAACAGATACGTCACCTTGTTCCCCCCTTCCCTCCGGTGGATACCGTGGCCGCTCCTTCCGGAAGCCCTGCGGTTCTCCACCTTCATAGGTACTACGGGGTCGTAAGACTGCTCTCCCATCCGTCCTCGGTCACCTACGGTCTCCCTTGGCGGCCGTCTTACCGCTCTTGCGAGCGGAGATGGGGAGCTCTCCTGGGTTCATGGGAAATCCCTTTGGAAACATGCCCTGAGCTAGCGACTCCGGCGATCCCGGGACGCCCTTCGCAATTTCGGTCGTACCCGGATGCAGCCTTCCGCTGGTAGGACGGCGTCGGCATCGCAACAATGGTTAGATTTCGGAGCTGAACCTTCACGGCCTGCTTCCTTGCAGTGTACGCTTCACACCCACCAGTCACCCGGTGAATGGCAACACTCGCTACCGGCCTGCTCGCTAGCTTTTGGCCGTACGGGACTCGCACGCGTTGGATTTCATTAAATGGTTTCCCCTACTCCATTGCCGGTTCCTCCACACTTTGCCCAGCGCGACCTACCGAAAACCTCGTCTGGTCCATTACGGCTCCCGCAGGGCCCATGTAACATGTTACACAGCCTCTTTGCATCTTGTTGATTTCAAATGTGCTTCTAGTTTTGGCGAGGCACAGGGCTATTTAAAGACGGTGACGTGTGAGCAGTGACGAGTGTCTCGTGGGATCAAGACACGGAGATTAACTCTGCCGCAGTCGCCGGTCGTGAGCATGCTCGGAATGGCCATTGGCATCCAACCAGGCAAGAAGACTGCGAATACTACCGTGCGCCAACGCAATGCTCGAATCGGCGGCACCATAGTAGAGATTGATGGTGTCTCCATCCGATGCCACCGTATAGCCGCAAGGGAATACAACATCTTGAACATCTCCATGGCGTTCGTAGTCCGCTTCAGGCGCAAACATCCAAGAATCCCCTCGAATCAGGCATTTTTCTGGCTGCTCAAGGTCGAAGAGAGCCAGCCCCAACCGGTAGATGGAACTCGACGGCGTGCGTCGAACGCCGTGGTAAATCATCAACCAGCCACGCGACGTTTCAATGGGCGGCGGTGACATTCCAATTTTGTTGGCATCCCACCAAGCCCCCCGGCGGGCTTCCAGCATGAGCTTGTGATTGCCCCAATGCCGCAAATCGGGCGAGTAGGAAATCCAGATGTGAGCTCCGAGCGGCGTCATGGGCCGATGGATCAAAGCCCAAGAGCCGTTAATCCTTCTGGGCAGAAGGGCTGCGTCTTTGTCGTCCGGCGACATGACGACACCGAGTTTCTCGAATACGCGAAAATCTCTCGTGAGCGCCAAAGACACTCCCGGACCGCCACGCGAATACGAAGTGTAAGCCACGGCATACTGCTGGAGTTCCGGCATATATGTGATGCGCGGATCTTCGACGCCCCATAACTCCTCGGGGAAACGCTCGACGTCCGGGAGAAATGTCGGTTCGCGATCGATCTGCCACCCATCCACGCCGTTTGCCGAACGCGCCACGCACAAATGAGAGAGTCCGCGGCGATCTTCCACGCGACAAAGGAGAAGAGTGGAGCCGTCGGGCAGCAACGTAGCGCCCGCATTAAAAACGCTATTCATGGAATACGGCCAATCTTTTCCGGTAAGGATCGGATTGCTTGGATGCCGGTGAAATAGCGTCTCGTATTTATTCATCACCGGTCTGTCGAAACTTTTTTCAGCCAGAATGCTCATCGCGAGTTGCTCTCCGTACCGTCCGCTTTTTCCAGCTTGCGCATTTCCAGAAGTGCCATCAAAAAAGACAGCGTCGATTCCGCACCCTGGTTTTCATTGGCTCGATCCGGATGCAAACCGTCCCGGCATCCGCCGGTCGTGTGATCGTAGAGCGCAATCTGCAAGTCGTTGTCTCCCAGGAACCAATTGAAGGCGGACCACGCCTCTTTCCTCCAACGACTTTTTCCCGTAGCGCGATAAGCCTGCAAGCAAGCCGACACGACGGCACAAGCTTCGACCGGTTGTTGATCGAAGCGCGCCTTTTCCGTTTTCCTCGAATAGAAGCCATGTGACCCGACGGGCACAAAATGACCTTTTATTTCGCAGCGCTGAATCGTCCCCAGCCAATCCAACGCTTCAAGTCCGGCTGAAATCATCTCGTCGTTGCCGCCGCGCATTCCCGCGCGAATCAAAGCATGTGGCAGGCGAGCATTGGAGTACGCAAGGCCGTATTCAAACCAATTCCAGTCCGTCGAATGTACCGCGCGATAGGAATTTAGAAGGCGATTCGCAAGTTCATCCGCCGCGCCAAGAGCTGCGCGATCCCCGGGGAAGGAATCGAGATATTCGTGAAGTCCCAGCAAGGCGAAAGCGCACGCGCGCGGACTCTTAAACTCCATGGCGGCGGGAATCGCCAGCTCGAAGAGACGACCCGCAGCTCCACGCAATCCAGCATCCTTGGATCGGCCGAGGACGGTTCCTAATCCCCATAGTGCGCGGCCATGACTGTCTTCCGAGCCTTCCGGTTCCTGCCACTGGCGTTCATAGCTGAGGCAGTTTCTAAATCTCTTGGTTATCGGGTCGAATGCCAGCCACAAAAAAGCCAAATAACGAGTGGCGAGGTCCGACGAACCGGCCGGAATACTGCTTCCCAATTCTTCCAGCAGAATCGCGACGATGAGCGCGCGAGCATTGTCGTCCGTCGAATATCCTTCCGGATAGTTTGGCACGGTGAACACTGCGTGCTCTACGATTCCCGTGTGGTCAGTCATCCGCTGCAGATGATCCAGCTTTACAGCCGGGAGACGGTCGAAAGCCTTTTCCGTGTTTTGCGCCGAAAATGTGGCGCGTGGATTCCGCAAGCGCCCGTTGTACACGCGTTCAAAGCTCCCCATGTATTGTTGAGCCACGCGATCCCAAACCATGTTTCTCGAATAGAGGTACGCACGTTTCCTCATGGCGTGGCGCGCGGTGCCATTGTCCAATAGCTCGATCGTTTTTTCGGCAATTGCCTGTGGGTCGTCGAAGGGAACAAGCACGCCGCGCTGGTCGTCCAATAGCTCGATCGCGTGCAGGTACGGAGTGGAGATGATCGCTTTTCCCGCGCTCAAAGCATAGGCAAGCGTTCCCGAAACGACTTGTCCTTTGTGCTTGTAAGGCGTGATGTAAATATCTGCTCCGCCGATCAGTTCCACTAGCTCTCGAGGACTGACGAACCGGTTGCGAAAGATCACGCTGTCCTGGACCCCCAGTTCCTTCGCCAGGCTCTGCAAGTACAGCCGGTATTTGTCTCCTTCTCGCCGGAGAATATGCGGGTGCGTCACGCCGGAAATCATGTAAACAACATTGCTGTGCCGCGACAGAATGCTCGGCAACGCCTGGATTACGTTTTCGAGGCCCTTGTTTGGAGAGAGCAGGCCGAACGTGAGCAACACATCTTTTCCTTCGGTTCCGAAGCCATCCTTGAAGAAGCTGGAATCGGTAAACGGCAGATCGGGGATCCCGTGGGGAATGAGATCGATTTTGTCCGGGGAGACGTGAAACACTTCTTCCAGGATATCGGCGGATTGCTGGCTCATGACAATGAGACGATCCGACAAAGTCGCAATTTCCGCCATCACTGTGCGTTGATCGATGTTGGGCTCGCGAAGGACCGTGTGCAAAGTCGTGACCACGGGCATCTGAAGGCTACGTAGAAGCTCTAAAATGTGAGCGCCGGCCGGACCGCCGAAGATTCCATACTCATGCTGTAGACAAACCAAATCGACGTTGCTGAAATTCAGGAAGTCCGCTGCCTGCCGGTATGACGCCAGCTTATCTTCGGAAAGCTCGAATCGGACTCGTGCGGGGTAACTATAGCCTTCTTCTGTGTCATTGACTGGCAACGCCAGAAGTTCCGTCGTGCCATATTCAGCATGGATCGCATCGCATAGGTCTGTCGTGAATGTCGCGATCCCGCACTTCCGCGGAAGATAATTCCCGACGATGGCGACTCGGCTTGGAAGCGCCGGCCGCTGTTGTACGGTCGTGAGTGTTGGTGTCTCCTCCTCAACGGTGAGGGAACTAAGATTGATACGCGCCACGCTTTCAACTGCGGACATTGTGTTTGGCATCGACATTCGCTTTGCTATCTCCTTGCCACGCCGACCAACTCCAGAAAGGCGAGAAGGCGATGCGCGGTTCCTTCGCAATATGACAGCCCTGTGAAGCCGCCGATTCCTCTGTTGCGCTTCACGACAGATCTGTTTCCACCAAGACACGCATATGGCTTAACCTGCCATGAGATTTCTCGTTTAGCGGCATCTGCGCCCACGATCCACGATCCGGAAACGGTGCAACCGCGCCAAGGGGGCGGGGCTAAGGGAACTAATGGCATCAGTAACTGCCGCCTTGGCCTGCAGCCGCCGCGGCCATCTTTTCCTCTCCCTTAAGGTCGGCTATCAGGACTTCGGTTGTCAGCATCAGTGAGACGATGGACGCAGCGTTCTGGAGTGCGAGACGGGTAACCTTAGCTGGATCAATCACCCCGGCCTTGACCAGATCGCCGAAC
>DATHIB010000129.1:0-10773 GCA_035490055.1 Candidatus Limnocylindria bacterium
CCTCCATCAGGAAGATAACTTTCAATGGGAGACCTATCTGGCTTTCGTGGAGCAGGTGGTGGTGCCCGCCTTCTACCGCCGCCGTCACCGCATCTACTTGATTCAAGACAATGCCACGTATCACACCAAGCCGGAAGTCTCTCACTGGTTCCGAGCGAACCGCAGATATGTGAAAGTGTTCCCGCTCCCGCCCTACTGGCCGGAACTGAATGCGACCGAACGCATCTGGAACTACACGCGCAAATACGTCACTCACAATCGGTTCTTTGAACGACCGCAAGATCTTTGTGACGCGCTCTTCGGCAGGTTCGATTACGTGCGGCACCATCCGCAAGAGATCGAAGGCTTACTTCGTCCTTTTTTTTAATTCACATGTCGAATTACTTATGCGCGTTTATATAGTGTTTCGCTCCTTTACGTTGAGTTCATCAAACTTCTTCTCTTTGGCATTCGGGGCAGGGTGCTGCTTCGCTACGCATGTCGCGCAGCGGCCACGCATTCCACAACGAAGCCATGACCAGTAGCCCAAGTGCGCTATACATGGTGAGATTGGACGCCCACGCAAACTTACCCAACGGGACGGCACTTCCTGCAACCAGCCCGACCACGAAAGGACCGTATCCCCGACGCTTGTTCGCTCTGAAGGCCAGCGCTGCAAGAGCAAGAACGAGAAACGCAGCGGTCAACGGCAGTAGGTAGACCGTCGATATGAGAAAGCCGAGACCAACCGATGACAGCAATCCTGCATAGGCGGGCCAGCACGCCGGGCAAGCCAACTTGGCAAGCGGTGCGCATCCGTTGCAAACCCCTGTGAGCTTCCGCAGTGTTTTTTTCATAGACTCAAGGCTATTGATCTTGGCTTCTATATCGGCAATCTTGGCTTCGGTGCGTGCCCGGATGTCTCTACTCGTCGTGGTGCGCGACACTCGAAGCGATAGCAGTTCCCGGATCTCCTTGAGGGAGAAGCCGAGTTCCTGAGCGCGGCGGATAAATCTCAGCCGTCGCGCCGCATCCGATGGGAACAGGCGGTAACCGGAGGCGCTCCTTGGCGGCTTTGGTAGCAGACCCCGCCGCTCGTAATAACGCACCGTTTCCAGATTGATTCCTGCTTCTCTGGCGAGATGCCCGATTGTCAGGGACTTCATATCCATTCACCTTCTGAACCCAATCTAAACCCCGTACCATGGTCCGGGGTCAAGGACTATTTGAGGGAAGACGGTGCAGAAATACGGGGCTCTTGAAAAACTAATTTGCCAGTCCGATGCGCTTAAGTAAGTCTTGAAACCGAGGATCGGAGCGCAACGGGTCAAGCCGTGGCTCCCATTTGCTGTAAACGAGGAATGTAGAGTGCTCAGCCGCGGCCTTATCCAACAGGGCAAATGCCTTGTCCTTTTCACCCAGAGCGGTATAGACCAACGCAAGATCAAACGGTGAGACATAGGACTTCTTCGCGCGATCATTGAGCGTCTGGAGGATCTTTTCCGCTTCGCGCCGATTACCAGCGAGGGCATATGCATGCCCCAAGGGAGCGAGAAAGAAAGGATCGCCTTTTGTAGCCTCGACTGCCCTCTTGAATTCTGCGACGGCCTGCTCGGGCATTCGCTTTTGCTCGTAGGTCCATCCAAGAATGGTCCGCTCCCATGGATCGTCAGGTTCCGATTTTAGGAACTTCGCCGCCAGGCGGACTGCCTCATCGTAATCCCGGGCGGCGAAGCTATGCCAGCAGAGGCAGGAGTTCAGTCCGTCTCCGACCGGATCCAGCTCCACCGCGCGCTTGCTCTCGGCCTCCGATTCGGCAAGCCGGCCCATGGCCATGAGGTAGTGCGCATGTTCGTGGCGGACATCGGCGTCGCTGGGGTTAAGCTCCAGCGCGCGCTTGAATTCCTGCTCCGCTCCCGCAAAATCCCAGTCGTAGTGCAGCTTGGCCAGCGCCAGCGCACCATGGCCCTCCGGCAGGCGCTCGTCTTTCTGTACGGCAATGCTGGCTGCTTCCTTCGTCTTGCCCCAGCCCTCCCTGGGCGATACCGTGCCGAAGAAGGCCAGAAAAGAGTAAGCTTCGGCCATATGAGCGTAAGCTGGCGCGTAGTTCGGGTCGAGCTTGATAGCCTGATGGTAGTAGTCGATGCTTTTCTGCAGATCGAAATTATCGAAGTAGTAGTTTGCCCGCAGGTAGTTCTCGTACGCCTCGATGTTCACTGCCTGCACCTTTGGCGGCGGGGCTGGCTTCGGACCGCCCAGTCTGCTTTCGACCTGCTTGGCGATGGCCGACGCGACCTCATCTTGCAAGGCGAGCACGTCGGGGAAGTCGCGTTCATACGTATTGGCCCAGAGATGCCGATCGTCGGAGGCGCGGACCAGCTGGGCAGTGACGCGTACACGATTGCCGGAGCGTTGTACCGAGCCTTCGACTACGGCGTCGGCATTGAGTTCACGCGCGATCACTGGCAGAGACTTCTTGGTTGCTTTGTACTGAATCGCCGAGGTGCGGGAGATCACTTGCAGGCTCTCCATTCGCGCCAGATCGGTAGTCAGCGCCTCCGTCATGCCATCGGCGAGGTAGTCTTGCGCGGGATCGCCGGAGAGATTCAGCAAAGGTAACACCGCGATTGTTCGCACAGGCCGGGCGGGACCGCCAAACAAGCGCGCCCGCCATTCGCCCGGGTCGAGCCATACCAGCAAAACCACGGCAGTCGCAGCTAGGACCGCGGCAACTAGGGCAATGCGCCACCGCGTCGTGGACGTTACAGTTTTCGCTTCCTCGCCTTCGCGCGAAGGCATTTCGGCAGGCGCTTGCTCGACACTCTCCGCCGCCAGCTTCTGCACCGGCGCCACGAAGCGATAGCCGCGCTTGGGCACCGTTTCGATGTATTTCTGTCCGTCTTCGCCGTCGCTCAGGGCTTGCCGAAGCGTGAAGATGTACTTCGACACATTGGCCTCTTCGACAAAGCTGTCCGGCCAGAGCTTCTGCATCAATACTTCTTTTTCGATCAGATGACCGCTGCTTTCGACGAGAAGAAGCAGCGCCTCAAAGGCCTTTGGCGCAAGCGGAATGGGCTGGTCATCGCGGAGGAGCAGACCTTCGGAAGGGTCCATGCGGAAGGGGCCGAACGCGTATAAGTGCTTCGTCGCCTGGGCCATACGGCCTTCCAGAAAGATTCGAAGAATTCTCGAACTTTCCTCAAAGACTCCCGGAGAAACCGCGGGCTACCGTGCGGGGCGTTGCGAGGTACAGTGTCACGTACGGGAATCTGGATCTTAGGCACGATTGTAGCGAAATTCTACTGCCGCAGCAACAACGCGAGGAGAAGATATGAAAAACCTGCGAATAGCCGCGCTTACGATAGCGGTAGCGCTGTTGGTAGTGGGCCTGACCGTACCATTCGGGACGGTTCTCGCCGGGTCTAATCACCATCTGAACTTCAAGTCGATCAACGTGGATTTGCCCGGTGTAACCTTAACCCAAGCTTTAGGCATCAATGCTGAAGGCGATATCGTTGGCCGTTACCAAGTAGGAAGCGCAGGCCACGGTTTTCTTTTGAGCGAAGGCACGATTACAACGATCGACTACCCAGGCGGCATCAGCGGCACTACTCAGGCTCATGGAATTAACCCGGAGGGTGTAGTCGTCGGACTTTATACGGATCACGGCACAATCGTCCCCGGCGACGCCTTGCGAACCCGCGCCTATCTTCGTGACGCGTCCGGCAACTTTACCCCGATTGACTTCCCGGGCGCAGAAAACACCTTCGCCATCAAAGTCTCACCGACAGGTCAGGTCGTGGGCTGCTACCACCACCAGAATAGCGATTTTGCGGTTTCCGGGGGCGGTACAATGCACGGGTACGTGTATCAGAACGGCGCATACCAATCCTTCTCCGTAAGTGGCACCATGCACAACGGAATCGCACAGCACGGCCGGATTATCGCTGGCGTATGGTTCCCTACTCCAGCTGAGTTCCACGCCTACAAGGTCGAAGACGAAGATTATGCGCTCCTCGATCTGCCAAGCTATGTGAAGTGGTCCGACGCTCGTGACATTAATCGCTCCGGCGAAATCGTTGGTTTCTTTGTTGACTCTGCGAATAAGACTCATGGCTTCCTGTTCAGAAAGGGCGAGTTCACTACCATCGACTTTCCAGGGGCAGACGTGGTTTCGACACAAGCACGCGGTATCAACCCTCAGGGTGACGTCGTAGGGTTCTATGTATCTAAAGACGCCGCAGGGGTATCGCACACGCATGGATTTGTCGCAACCAGGAAGACCGACGAAGACGACTGACAGACCAGGGCAACTCGCATATCAGTCCATGACGTCATGGTCCATGCCAGCACTCCAATGCAGAGATGGGGGCGTGCTGGAGCTTTCCAAGGACGCAGGGACGACAGAAGCCCGGCGAATCGATGCCCGAGGCGATATAGTTGGCGATGCGGGCGCACCGGCTGCGAGGTGGAGCGGCCGACGTGAGAGCGCTGCTCCTCCGTTTCCGACCGGAGGAGCCAGATGCCGATTCCCTTTTAAGTGGGGAGTTGCAGATGGATGTAGCGGCTCACCCGCTTACATGTCCACGATCGTCTCGAAACCAACCTTGTCGCGATAGAAGGCCAGCGCCTCGTCGTAGTCGCAAACCAGCATCACCTGTCTCCCAATCGAAGCCAACACGCTTGCACTCCTCTGCTTTCAGCAGAAACGATTTTGAATTAAACAGTTCTACTTAGAAACCATACCGCAGACGTCTAGGACTTACCCGGATTAGATCTTCAAGAACTTTGACATTGCAATCGAGACGAATGAACGGCTATCCATCCCTCTCGTAAAATGATGGGAGTGAGCGCCACAGCAGCGGCAGGGTCTGCCCACGACTTGCCCCAGATGGCGTTCACGGCCAAACCCGCGAGCGCGATCCAAGCCATATATGCGCACAGGGAAGATTCGGCTGCATCAGCTTTCAGAGCGGCGCTCGATGTAATGGCTGCCAACTGCCGTTTCCGGCCGGCGAGCCAAGGCATTACAACTGCCGCAGCCAACAAGATTCCAATTCCGACCAGGCTCCGCTGCGCTTCGCGATATCCGAGAAAGTTCAAAACGGAAGTCAGCATCACGAGTCCCGCTAGCGCGAAAAGCAAAACTCCTGCAATCCGAGCTGCCCGTGCCTCGTTGAGTTCGAACCGAAAACGCCAGAACACGACGGCTGCCGAAAGCAGCTCGATCAAGCTGTCTCCTCCGAAAGCGTAGAGAGCGGGACTATGCGAACTCCAAGCCGCCCCGAGCGAAACGACAGCCTCTACGGTCATCCAGGCGATGGTGAAAACTTGAAGTTGAAGAACGCGCCGAGAGACATCCGGCAGCTCGGATGATGTGGCTACGGTCATGGGGTGTTCCGGGTGATTCTGTTCATTCGACCTTGCAGTAGCAAAACAGAAACTGCTGAGTAGTGCCAAACGGTGTGCGGTGCAGTTCCTTGGAGCTCTTCACCAAACGGAAGCGCACTCCAAATTGGTCGTGCAGTGATTCGGCGTCATAGCGAACAACGTCGAGCCCACTGCATTTAGTAGGACCCTCTGGGCATGGGCGACGTTGCGGACATAAGCAATGCGTTGCTCGATCGCAGTAAGAAAATGAAACACCGCTCGGTCATGCCAAACGTCGTAAGCGCCGCGTTCGAGCCGTGCATCGGTGAGATCGGCGACGAGCCAATGGATCTGTTCTGCGGCCAAACCCAACCGCTTCTTGGTCACGTCGATAGCAGTTTGAGAAACATCGAGGACAGTGATGTTCTCATAGCCTTGTGCAAGGAGGTCATCAACGAGGGTGGATTCGCCTCCGCCAACGTCAATGATGGATGCCGAATATCCGGTAGCCGCGCGCTCTATCAAAGCAAGCGAGGTTTCAAGATGCGGACGATACCAGCTGACCGCTTCTGGCGCCTTGGTCGCGTAGACCTTTTCCCAATGCGTCTTTGCATCCACGGAAGCGCTCCCACTACCTGATAGTTTACAACTAAGACCTTCTCCTGAAACGAAGTCTCCGGCAGATGCCGGACGCCCCCAGCTTCGGGAGTGTGTTAGACCTCGCGCCCTCGTCGATAGAGGTCGAGTGTCCAAACGAGCGTTTCGCGCCGCGTGGCGCGCACGAGCCCCGCAGACTCCAACACCGCTCCCATGCGGTCTGGCGTGTGAACAAAGGCCCGAAACTCCTTGCCCGTCAGCCGCAGCCAGAGGTTTTCCAGCACAATCAGGGTCCGCACATACCAACGGTCTCGGGGATAGGTGAACGCGAGCAGCTGGCGCGCCCGCCCCGCCGCTTGCCGGAGCAGCGCTTCAGCGTCAGGGTAGCAGCAGACAACGCGGTCGAGTGTCACCACATCGGCGTCGGGCAGAGTGCCTGCGATCACGGCGAAGTCGCCCAGGATAAATTGGGTGGGACGTGATCCGTACTGTGATCCGGCCTCACGCCGCGCGACCTCCAAATAGGCAGGTGACGCTTCCACGATGGTAGCGCTGGCAACGCCGGTGCCGGCTAGCTCCCTGCTGATGACTCCTATCCCGCCCCCAACATCCAGGAGCCCACGTCCTTCCAGGGGCCAGCGCCGAAGTTCTGCCAGCATGAGCCGTGTGGTAGCGTCGGCGCCACGGCGTCGGTAGCGGCGCAGATCGCGCTCAGCCACCTTGTGATTGAACTGCGCCTCCGCAGCGCAATATCCAGTGCAGCAAACCATACAGAACTCCCCAGCCGAATCGGACGTGCCCGCGAGCCCAATGTTCTCCTGGCTGTAGGTGCTATTCGGCGGGAACCACAGATTCTACCGTCATGGTCTCACCCTTCACAGTGCCTGTCACAGTGACCTTCTGTGCGGCGTACTTGTCCAACTCCGCTTCGTGTCCTGCGTCAGCTTCTGAAGACTTTGAATCCAGTTGCGGCGTCCTATTTCATCGCCAGACCGTGCGGCCGGGCGGGGCCGGTCTTGAACGCGGTATTGAAATCAAGCTGAAATCTCAGGTCCAGCGCGAGGCCGTCGTTAGTCACTTTGGCAACGTGGATCTTGTGATCTCCCTCGGCATGGACCTTGCCGAAAGAGTCTTCGTTGAGGAAGTAATCTGAAATGACCAACCGACGTTCGTCCCGAGTCAAACGAAGATAATGCGGGCCGGAGGTTGGTCCCAGGTCCAGGGTGCTCAGGATCCTGGGCGCGGACGGTTCGGATGTATCAAACATCACAACCTTTCCGGCCTGGTTCATGGTTACGAACAGTCGCTGGCCGTCACGGGTCATGCGCATAAGCTGAGGCCAGCCCCCTTCAGCAATCGAAGTGAAATCGAACACCGCCATCGCTGTCCCATGTTGTGTATCCACGAGGTAGAGCTTGTCGTCCAGCATGCCCGCCGTGTAGGCCCGTCCCTCGGAGTCGCGGGGGATGAGCTTGACGTCAATGGTGCCCCCGGCGTTCGGGATGTCTACAGTCCGAAGAATCTGTCTGCGCTCGAAGTCCCAAATCCGAATACTTCCCCGTAGATCCAAGCCCCCTGCCACAGAATTCAGCGTGCTTGTGGGACAGATAAAATCGCTGGTCGCCATCAAATTGAATTCCGGACGGACGGAGATTCCGTGGGGATTGAACCCGCCCTCCGGTGGGTTCTTCGGATGTTCGGCGACGACCTTGAGATCCTTGTTGAGTTCCACAACTCGGCCGGGAGCATGGCCCTGCGAACCGCCCATCATGGTGACCAGAAAGCCGCCGCCGGGCAGAGGCTCGAAATCATCGGTAATCGAAGAAAGCGGTGGATTTACCGAGGAGATAAATTTGGCCTCTTCTGGATCAGACACATCGAAGAAAAAGATCTCTGGCTGCCCCTTCAGAACACTCAGCAGCCCGCCCGTAGCCAGGACTTTCCCATCCTGGGAGAGGCCCACATGATGCGGTTCATTTCCTGTGGCCCCCGGGCCGGGAAGCGGCACTGTCTTAATCACTTCCCCGTAATGCGAAGAGTGCTCGTCGAAGTTGATGACTGCGAGAAAGTCGGGATTGGTACGGGATTGGTCCCCGGCCCAGACAAACAGGTGCCTTTCGTGATTTAGTCGCCGGTCGTGGTCCGCCTTTTCGTCTTCTTGACCTGCCGAGGAAATGCCCGTCCCAAGCAGCACGACTGCTACTGACAGTAGCGCACCGAAAATAAAAGCCACACTCCGTTGGTGCACGAATCGAGTCATTGTTGTGATCCTCCCTGGGGGCCAATGCTAAGAAGGAAGGCGCCTGGAAGTCCTGCGCAAAAGCTGCTATTTTTCTTACGGATTTCTCAAAGAGTCCTTGAAGTGAGAGCGGAGCGAATCTACGAGTTTGGCCAGTTCCGTCTGGATGCCAGCGGGCAGTTGCTATTTCGCAATGGCAAACGCGTGCCGCTCACTCCCAAGGCCGTAGAGATCCTCATGACTCTCGTCGAGAGCCGGGGCAACCCAGTCGGAAGAAACGAACTGCTCGAGAAGGTTTGGGCGGATACCGTAGTCGAAGAAGGCAGCCTTACCTCGCATATATCTCTCCTGCGAAAGGCTCTTGGCGAAGACGCTGACGGCCGGCAATTCATTGAGACCATTCCCACGCGTGGCTACCGCTTCGTTGGTGCTGTCAGAAGCGGAAGAGAGTTACCGGCGCGTTCCACGGCAGAAAGAGTCATGTTGGTCGTCCTGCCATTTGAAAATCTTAGCGGCGGTAAGAAGCATGATTACTTTAGCGAAGGCGTGACCGAAGAAATGATTACCCGACTCGCTCGGCTGAGTCCGGAGCGCCTCGGCGTCATCGCAAGAACATCGGCAATGCAATATCGGTCTACTGACAAGAGTGTTCGTCAGGTCGGCCAGGAGCTTGGCGTGTCCTATGTCCTTGAGGGCAGCGTGCGGCGTGCGGGCCATCGAGTGCGCATCGCCGCCCAGCTCATCCAAGTCAGCGACGAGACTCATCTCTGGGCCCAGAACTACGAACGAAACCTGGGCGACATCTTGGCTTTGCAGAGTGATGTGGCCCAAACAGTTGCCAAACAGATCAAACTTAAGCTGGCGCCGCAGGAAGAAGAACGGTTGGCCAGCGCCGTCGCGGTGGATCCGACCGCGTATGAGGCATATCTCCAGGGGCGGCATTTGTTGAACCTGAGGACATTCGGGGCATCGCAGAAGAGTGTTTTATTCTTTGAGAAAGCTATTCAGCGTGATCCACAATACTCAGTGGCCTACGCCGGATTGGCCGACTCCTATCTTACGCTTCTGGATATGGGTTACCTTCCAACCAGAGAGGCTACGAAAAAGGCAAAGGCGGCTGCTAGGAAAGCGCTCCGGATGGACGAGACACTCGCGGAAGCATGCACGTCGTTGGGTCACGCTCATTTCCACGAGTTCAACTGGCAAGCTGCCGGCAGAGAGTTCAGGCAAGCAATCGACCTGAACCCAAACTATGCCAATGCCCACTTTTATTACTCTAACTATCTAATTGCCGTGGGCCGGCTGGACGAAGCTATCGCAGAGGCACGATACTCCCAGGCGCTTGATCCGGTTTCTCTGCCGGCCGGAACGAACCTCGCAGCCATTCTCTACGGTGCCAGCCATTACAAAGAGGCCGTCGAGCAGTCGCTGAGGGTCCTCGAGATAGACTCAAGTTTCGCCCGGGCGCATGAGGATCTTGGGAGGGCTTACGAGCAGCAAGGAATGTATCAGCAGGCCATAACGGCATATGAAAATGCGGTGGCATGTTCCGGGCGCAGCTCCCGGGACCTAGCATCGCTCGCGCACGCCTATGCCGTGGCAGGGAAGCGGAGAGAGGCTGTCAAGTTGTTGCGGGAACTCAAACAGCTCTCCAAAAAGGGGTACGTATCACCCTATGTCTTTGCTCTGGTGGCTGCAGGTCTCGGAAACAAGACGGAGGCGTTTGCCTGGTTGGCAAAGGCATACACAAGACGCGATGCCGCGCTCCCTTTCCTGAAAGTAAATCCAAGGCTCGCCCCTCTTCACTCCGATCCCCGCTTCCAACGTCTGGTGCGGCGCCTGAACTTCCCCGAGTAGAGCTGGGCTTACGTCAATCGACTCCGCCTTTCGGATTAGGCGACCCCGAACACTGACTCTCCGGCCCTACAGGGACAAATTGTGAATGAGATCTTGTGAAACCTCCCCTTCGAGTATGGTTGATTCGATCACTCGGGCCCCCGGAGTGTGTGAATAATCGTGTGGGGACCACAGATTTGTCTCTGGGGCTCAGGCCCCTACTTCGTTGGAGCCACGGACTCGACCGTCACTGTTTCACCCTTCACGGTGCCTTTCACACTGACCTTCTGTGCGGTGTACTTGTCCAGCTCGGCTTCGTGACCTTCAAGCGTATAAACGCTCTTCCCGACTACCAGAGCGTGTTTGTTCCCCTGCTTTATGCAATAGGCGCAGTCAATCCGCATCGGGCTTGTCCTTCATCATATGGGTTTTGCCGCACATCGCATCGCTCACCACTCCGGTTGGTGTCTTCTGGGCACCGGATGTTTGAGCAAGAATTGGCACTGTTCCGAACAGTGCTGTTGCTGCCAAAGCAGGAATTCCCCTACAGTCATGATGAGCACTCGGCTTGGTGTCTTTGGTGTCTGTTTGGGCTCGAAATTGGTGCTACTCATGCGGAACAGTTGAAACAGTTGCAGAATGCGAGGTCGTGGAAATCGCCAATGTTCATGCGGGTTTCACGCATCTTGCTGAAAACATGGTAGGATAACAAAAGCGGCTAGGTGAGTATCCCACCCTCTCCGCCACTTCTG
>DATHIB010000130.1:0-60128 GCA_035490055.1 Candidatus Limnocylindria bacterium
AGGGGTCACGCAAAAATATCTTCGCACAATTGAGACGAACTATCCCAGTCGACTTGTATCCGTTTGAATGACAGATCACTGAAAAGCCCCAATTGGTGAGCGATTCGAACAGTGTTTGCTATCCGCAATATGGTATAATTCGTCTTAGTAAGCCTCAAATAAGAGGAACTATACCACATGCCATTCGACCAGGATGTTCTCCGAGCACTCTTGCAAAGGAAGAAGATCGCCACGCTCCGTGAATTGAAGGGGGCGCTGGGTAGTTCGGCCACCATGACGGTGTTTCGAAAGCTCAAGGCCTTGGGCTATCTCACAAGCTACTCGCATCGAGGGAAGTACTACACGCTCGCGGACATTCCGCGGTTTGACGAAGGGGGGCTGTGGTCATATGACGGGGTGTGGTTTTCGCGCGACAAAAACCTGCTTGCCACTGCCCAGCGGTTTGTGGAACAAGCCGAAGCCGGGTTCACTGCCGGGGAGTTGCAGGATCGGCTGAATGTCGAAGTCAGAGAACCGCTGTTGCAGCTGTATCGTCGAAAACGGATTGACCGCGACGACCTGGGTGGCCGATACGTGTACTTCTCGCGCGATCCTGGTATCGGCCGGGAGCAACGCTTACAGCGTGAGGGCCGGAGAGCAGTGCTGGAATTGGGCGATTCAACGATGCAGGCGGAGTTGTCGCCAGAACTGAAGGCCGCGATCATTCTGTTCTTCAGTATGCTCGACGAGCAACAGCGCCGGCTGTATGCGGGGTTGGAGGCACATAAATTCGGCCATGGAGGAGACCGCACGATCGCCGAGTTTTTCCGACTCGACGTACATACCGTGGCTCGGGGACGCCGGGAACTATTTGGAGAGCAGGTGCAACGGCAGAGCGTTCGCAAAAAAGGCGGCGGGCGCAAGCCGGCGGAAAAAAAACACCGCAAGTGATTGCGTGTATCGCGGACCTGCTCAAGCATGACAAGGCGGGAGACCCCATGCAGGGGTTGCAATGGACCCGCAAGACGACCCAAAAGATCGCTGAAGTACTACGACGCCTGGGCATTCGCATCAGCGCCAAAACTGTGGGGCGCTTGTTGAGAAAGATGGGATTTTCGTTGCGGGTAAATCAAAAGGCGCTGGAATCGGGAAACAAGAACCCGCCACCGCGACGAGTGCGCAATCGGCAGTTCAAATATATCAGCGAAAAACGGGACGAATTCGCCTCCCGGGAGAGCCCCATCGTCAGCATCGACACGAAGAAAAAGGAATTGGTCGGGAACTTCAAAAATCCGGGCGTGTCCTGGGAGAAAAAGCCACCGCTGGTGAAAGATCATGATTTCCGCAGCGATGCCGAGGGAATGGCGATTCCCTACGGTATTTACGATACTCAGGCGAATCGTGGTTTTGTGGTGGTCGGGACCAGCCACGAAACGCCAGCGTTTGCGGTGGATTCCGTTGCGCGGTGGTGGAAAGAATGCGGCAAGGCCTGGTACCCGCAAAAGGCCGAATTGTTGATTCTAGCCGACTGTGGCGGGGGCAACAGCGTCCGGGCGCGTGCATGGAAATACCATTTGCAGCACCAACTCTGCAATCCTCACCGACTGACCGTGACCGTCTGTCACTATCCCCCTGGTGCCTCCAAATGGAATCCGATTGAACATCACCTGTTTTCCCATATCAGCAACAACTGGGCCGGCCAGCCCTTGGTGAACTACGAGACCGTCCTAAAATATGCTCAAACAACGAAAACATCTTGTGGATTACGGGTCCGCGCTCGTCTGGTGAGGAAAAACTACAACACGGGTGAAAAGATCTCCCGCGCAGAGATGGCGAAGCTCATGCTCACCGGTCACAAGACTTTGCCAAGCTGGAACTACACGTTGACCCCATCAAAAATGTGAAATTATTTTTGCGCGGCCCCTAAGCGTTCGAATGGAAGCGGCGATGAAAGAGCTCGGGGAGCGCGCCGCGGCTGCGGCCGAGTTGGCTTCATCGATCAATCGCCGCGGGCTGGACGTTGCTTAGCAGCAACTCGTCCACTGCCGCCAGGAGCTCGTTCGCCTTGAATGGTTTCTGAAGAATCCGACGGCCATTTCCGGCAATATGCTCGCCTGTATCTTCAGACGGCGCGACGGCACACGTCCATATCAATCTGCGGCTGAGCGCGGGCTTATGCTTGGCCAGCCATTCGCCCAAGTCGGCCCCATTCGCGCCGTCGGAAATCTGTAAATCCGCGACGATCAGATCGAAGTCCTCTTTTTCAAGGAGGGCACGCGCTTCACGAAGGTCTCTTGCCGTCCGTACGCGATGATCGCGGCATCGCAGAATGGTCCCCGCTGCTTCCAGCGCGGAATTATCATGATCCACCAGAAGGATTCGTCCATCCTTTCCTGAGATGGCCCTTTGATCCGGTGTGGAGAAGGCTGGAGGAGCCACGGGTTGGCGAGGCAACTCGATGATAAAAGACGCGCCCCGGGCCGGGATATTTTTTACTCGAATGGTTCCGCCATGTTCCGTGATGATTCCATAGCAAATACTCAGACCGAGGCCCGTTCCTTTGCCGACTGGTTTCGTGGTGTAGAAGGGATCGAAAACCCGGGAAGCGTCTTTCACCCCGGGTCCGCTGTCGGTGAACTCAATGCAGAGCCGGTCGCCATCGAAGCCGGTGCGCACCCAAAGATCGCCATCGGTCGAATGTTCCAGGATGGCATCGACCGCGTTGTTTACCATATTCAGAAAGACCTGCTGCAGCTGGTGTGGATCAGCGGAGGTGACGGGTAAATTCTCCGCAAGGTCCAGGTGGACGCGGACGTTGTGCATGCGCAGGTCATAATCACGTAGCGCCAGCGTCTCCTGGAGGGCGTGGTTGATCTGCACGGAAACGCGCTCAGGCTTATGCTGGCGGGCGAAGCTAAGGAGATTCTGCACGATGCGGTGCGTACGCTGGGCTTGCTTGTAAAGTTTGTCGGCATACTCGATGCCCTGCTGCCCCATCTGTCCGCTGGAGGTCAACAATTGGCTGTAACCGAGGATGGCGGTAAGCGGGTTGTTTAATTCGTGCGCAACCCCGGAGATCAACTGCCCGACCGCCGCCAGCTTCTCGCTGTGAAGCAGCTGCTCCTGAGTACGGCGCAGATTTTCGTAGGCCTGGCGAGTCTCCTCATAGAGGATCGAGCGTTCGATGGCGTTGGAAATCTGGCTGCCGACGGCGATGAGCAGGTTCACGTCCGCCGGAGAAAACTCCCGGGGCGTGCGGCTGCCGACGACCAGACCTCCGATCACGCGGTCTTTGGACCACAGGACAACGATGTACGCGGCAACAATCTCCTCTTTCAACTGGGCATCGCGGAAAATCGGCGGCAATGACAAACCCTGGGCGGAGAGAAACGTCGCGTGCACGGCCTTGATGTGCTGCATCAACTCCGGCCTCACGGAGACGGGCGGAAAGTGCTTTGAGAATTCCGAACGATGGCCGACCGCAGCGATGCGCCGCAACTGCGTGCCCTCTTGACCGAACAGATAGAGCGAGGTGACGTCTAGGTTGAAGAGCTCGGCCATTTGACGCAGCGTGCGATGCAGCGAATCGCTAAGGTCCATTGATTCCGTCAGCGTCTGAGCGATGGAATTCAATACCAGGAGCTCCCGGTTGCGGCGCCGGATTTCGAATTCCGCTTGCTTGCGCTCGGTAATGTCGAGCAAGAAACCCTGGTACGCTATCACGTTGCCGGCGGCATCGCGGACTGCGATGGAAGACTCCAGCATGGCGCGTATTTCGCCATCCTTGCGCCGCATTTCGAATTCGAAATCGGCTACCTTACCGTGCTGCTGTAAGAGCCTCTTTAGCCTTTCGCGATCGGAGCTTTTGGCATAGAACGCGGCAGGAATGTCGACCCCCATCAGCTCCTCGCGGTCCTCATAGCCGGTCATTCGAAGAAGCGCGTCGTTGAAATCCAGGAAGCGCCCCTGGGGCGTGGAGATAAACACGCCTTCCTGAACGCTGGAGACGAGCGTACGGTATTTCTCCTCCGCGCGTTTGCGATCGGTGATGTCCTTCAAGACGTGGACGGTTCCGAGCTGCATTCCACTGGGATCCGTAAACGTGGAATTGGAGGCCAGGAAATAGCCGGGCAGCCACGGATCGGGCTCGTCACCTTCCCCGCCGACTCCCTCGCAGTAAGGGCAACTCTTGTAGGCAGCATTTTGCACCGGGAGGAGTTCCATGACGCTTCGGCCGGCAAGTGCGCTCCCCTCGCGCCCCAGCAGTTGGCTGAGCCGCTGATTGCTGCGCAGAATGCGTCCCGCGCGATCGTGGACTAGGATCGGGTCGCCAATGGAATCGAAGGTGTATTCCCACTGACGCTGCACGGCAGTGACTTGTTCAAACAGGCTCACGTTCTGAAGCGTCAAGCCGAGCAAGTTCGCGATGTTGACGAGGTAGGAAAGCTCGTCCGGGTGAAACCGTTCCTGGCGCGTCGAACCGACGGCGATGACTCCCAATGGCCCTTGCTTGCCGGGAAGAGGCAGAGTGACGAGCGTTTTCAATCCGGCTTCGTCGACCCGCCTTCGAGCAACGGGATCCCACTCCTCGTCGGACTCGAGGAATTGACACTTTCCCATCATCATCTGCTGCGCCCAGGGCTCCATCGCAGAGAGTTTGGCATAGCGAGTCAAGAACGACTGGTCAAACCCTACCGATGCCCGCGCCACGAGTTGCGCCGAATTCCCTTCGCCTTCCTTCAGCCGCACGATGCCATGTGTGGCGGCAAGACTCTCCACGAGATGCGACAGAACCTGGTCAATCACTTCCTGGACAGAAAGCGTCTGCGTGCTCGCGGCGGTCAAGAGCGTCAGGCGGCGCATCTTGTCATTCAGTTCTTCGCTTCGCGTGCGCGCACCTTCTAGGACGACCACCACCATGGCGATTCCCAAGGCCACTCCCAGAAGGTGGTCGAAGGCCACGCGCAACAGGAAAAGCGGGCTATCCAGCCAGAGCGGACGATCCAGCCCATGCACTCCACTCAGCAGGAATATCCCTGCAAGGAGCTGCGCTCCGTGGCTGTGGCGTGCCAACTCCGACCTCCACATCATCCAGCCGGCAAGCAGGCAGAGTACCGTCTCGAAAATGGCGGTTTGCCAATGCAGCGAAGCGACCTGCTGCGGGCCTCTCCGCTCGATATAGTAGATAGCTGCCAGGATCAGGCCCATCAGCGGAACCGGAGACCAGATTTGCCGCACCGATCCCGATGAGCAGTGCACCACGGCCACCAGGAAGAGCAGCAGGGCGGCGGCCTGCGCCAGAACGATTGCCAGATTCAATCCCGGAAGCTGGCGAATCAGCAGCGCCACTTCGCACAACGAGGAGAAAGTAAAGCAGCACCATCCGGTAAGCCAAAAACGGAAGTAGCCCGCCTGGTGATCGCGGCGGAAAAGAAGAAAGAGAACCAGCAAGATGATCGAGGCAGTTGCTTCGAAGAAAGCGATCCCTAGCAGGCCTTGATTCGCCAACACCATGCCCCGCCTCCCGGCTGGTAGTGCCGTCGCTGCGGTGCTCGTGCTGCCGCGGAGCTGGTTATGGACGGCGAGAAGCTCTGAGTGATTGCCCTTACTTGACGCTAACACGCTATTTTCTGACTAGGCAAGGGCACCACTAATTGGGTGTGCCGTCACATATAATGCCTAGTGGGGGCCAACCGACGTGGAGATGGAAAACATACTGGTCGTGGACGATGAGGAAGCAATTCGCGAGGTCGTTTCGACCATGCTCGAATCAAAAGGCTATCATTGCACGGCCGTGCAGAACGGCCGCGTCGCGCAGGACCAAGTCAAGAAGGCCACGCCCGACCTCGTTTTGAGCGACATGATCATGCCGGAGATGGACGGAATCCGTCTCCTCGAATGGATGCGGCAATACGATCCCGAAGTGCCGGTGATCATGGTCACCGCCATCCACGACATTTCCACCGCTCTCGAAGCCATTCGCCGCGGCGCCTATGACTACATCCTTAAGCCCTTCGAAAAGGACCAGCTCTTTTTGGGCGTTGGACGCGCGCTGCAGCACCGCCGGCTGATCATCGAAAACCGCAACTATCAGCGCAACCTGGAGCATCTCGTCGAGGAACGCACCGCGCAGCTCACCGCAAAGCATGTGGAACTCGAACAGTCTTACGACGACACGCTCGAGGCTCTCGGAAGCGCACTGGACTTGAAGGATGCCGAAACGGAAGGACATTGCCAGCGGGTCACCGCGTTTTGCATATCCATCGCCAGAGCCATGCCCGTGCCGGATCCATATTTGGCCATCCTGGCGCGCGCCGCTTTTCTCCACGACATCGGGAAGATGGCCATTCCCGATGGCATTCTGCGCAAACCCGGTCCCTTGAACGACGACGAAAAACAGATCATGCGCAAACACTGCGAGATCGGTTACAACATGCTGATTCGCATTCCGTTTTTGCGCGGTGCCGCGGAGATCGTGCTCGCGCACCAGGAGTTTTTTGACGGCTCGGGTTACCCCCGCGGACTGAAGGGCGAACAGATTCCTCTCGGTGCGCGCATCTTTACCATCGCGGATTCTCTTGATGCCATGATCAGCGACCGTCCCTACCGCCGAGCGTTGCCGATGTCCCATGCCCGGGAAGAGATTAAGCGCTGCTCCGCGAGCCAGTTTGACCCCGCGGTCGTCGATGTGTTCATGACCATTCCCGAACAGCACTGGGTGGAACTGCGGGAACACCTCGGTTCCCCGTTCCGCCTGGCCCAACTGAAAAACCTGTAGACGCACGCCCTCCGCACCCAGCGGCCCGGCGCGCATTGCGGCCACAAATCATCGAGAGCAAACCTACCGTCATGTTGGGGCCGGTTCGAGTGCTAACCCGCGCCGGACTATTACTTCTCTTGCGGTGGGGGTTGTTTCGGGTTCTCTTCTGGAGGAGGGGCATCCTTCGGAAGACTAATCTTGTCGCTGGTGTCGACGGCGAAAAGGCTGAAGTTGCTGAGGGTATGGTTGTGATGATAGCGCCTGCCGTGCAGCTCAAGATACATGTCGGCGTACCAAGGCAGCCAAAGCTCGGTCTTTCCGTTCTGGAAATTCACCGGCCCGTAATCGATCGCCAAATGGTCCCGCATCAATTCCAATTCCTTCATCGGCTCGCGCAGGTCGGATTCCACGTGCAAAACGTTATAGCTGCTAGCCGCGACCCACACGCGGCCCTTCAGCGGAATCTCAACGGTCTTGGTTTTCGTCTCCCAAAGCCGCAGGAAAGACCTCACGTTGGGTTTCTGCTCGAAATACAGTATCCACGCTGCTTTGCCGCGCCATTGGCCGAGACCTTCGCATTTGAAGTTCAGTGCTTTGGCGAACCCGGGATGGAAAACGTCGACTCCGAGGCTGACCAGTCCGACGGTGGCGAGCGAAGTGGGAAAGGAATCGGTGCCCGTGCCTCCATCGCGTTTTTCATCGAGAAACACCAAACCATCTTTGGCGTGCTCGATGAAAACCATGTAAGAAAAATTCTTATCGCGGATTTGCGAGACCTCGCCGCGCGCGTTGACTTCTTCGTGCTGAATGTGCTCCGTGGCTAGGAACTTCTCGAGGTTTTCAAGTTGGCGATTCGTGCTCGCACTTGTGTGTTCGACAACGTCGTCCGCAGAACACGCCACGTCCGCCGCCACCCCGGGCACCGAAGTGTCTACACTAGGCGGAGCCCACGGCGTTACGGAAGCGGCAGAGACGGAAGGAAGGAGAGAGGTATTCACGGTTGAGAACGGCACCGCCACTTCTGTTGTACTCCCGGGTGTCGTTCTTGCAAGGCTTGTGAGAGAGTCCCTGGCCACGGACGCGGAGGGCGTTTTGGGATATTCGCGCAGCACTCCTTCGAATTCCAACCTGGCGCCTTCGCGATTTCCCTCCGCCGCCAAAATTTGCGCTAGCAATGTCCTCGCAGAGGCGATGTTTTCCGAGTTGAACGCCGCAGCGCGCTGCGCATGTTCCTGAGCTTTGGGGTATTCGCCCAACTGTGCGTACGCGTTGGCCAGCAGCAAATGCGCGCGCTCCGAAGCCCCATTCAACTGCAATGCTTTCTCGAGCGTTTGCGCCGCCGCAGCAGCTTGGTTCATTTGCACTTGAACATAGCCCAGGCTAAGCAAGGCGCGTTCTTGCGTGCGGGAAGAATTGACGGCTTTTTGGAAAAACTGCTCCGCCACGGGCAAGTTGTGCTGATCCAGTTCCACCATGCCTTGGAGGTACGCGACATCCGAGTTCGCCGGCGACATGCGGGCTGCCTTGTCGAGGTGTTTGCGCGCATCCGCGTCGCGCTTCTTCTGCATGGCCTCCATGGCCTTGTCTATCTCTTTGATGAGACCGAGCGGAACCACCGGAGGCCTAGCCGAGGCCGTCGCGCTCTCCGATTCCGGATGCAAGTAGATGAAAACGTATTGATTGTGAGACGTCATTGATTGCGTGACTTCGGTGCGATCTTTGGCGGTTCTATAGCCTTGCGCGCTGACTTCTATGTTGCAATCCCCCACTGGCACATTGTGGAATTGTACCTGTGCGCTTGTGCCCTGTGCTGGCCCGCTCACATCTATGCTTGCAAGCGGGCAAGACAGCTTTACCACTGCGTTGGTGCTTACGGGAAGGCCGGTTGCCTCACGCACACTGACGTAGAGGTTAGCAGAAGGCGCTCGCCAGGCTGCATTGTTGGCGAAAGACGGATCCCCCGGAATGCTCGTAGTGTCCTGTGCCGTGCCGGTCGGGGCACAAAGTAGCGATGCGGCAAACGCTGCAAAAATACCGCAAATGAATGCCCGAATTTTTGAACTTGGAAGCATGCCTGACCACCTTCAGGAACCTTGAAGTGCGGGTTCAACACACAGCAGCGCATGCTGCTGCATTCTCCTTACTTATATTGTAACGCTTTGCGAGGTAACCCACGACTTTAGATTGCAGTCCCAAGCGCCCTCGCTTCTCTTGCAAGGAGCAAGGAGAAAACGTACTATCTCGTTGCCATGGCGCTGATCCCCATCAAGACGGCATCCGAGACAGGTTACTGCGATTGCATCTGCGGATGTTACGAGCTGGCGAGCCTGCGCGATGAGGAGACCGGCAAAGGTTACTGCCCTGCTTGCGCTAAGGAGCACGTCGACCTAAACACGGGCGCAGGTATTCCACAGCCTGCACCGGCAAATGTCTCACCCAATACGGCAGGCACCAGCAGAACCGCAGGCATGCCATCCCCTGCTGATCCGCCCGGCCGTCTGCGTTAATCCTAGGAGCGAGCATCCTCGGCTTTCCCCATTGGCCGATTGGGATTTTCCACTGGATTCCTTGCCAACCATCGGCAATGGCCAATCGCGACTCCTAGCCAGCCCACAAAGTGCGCTCATTCGAAGGAGTTCAGGCAAAAAGTCCCAAAAAACAGAAAGGGCGTCGCGGTCGACCGGGACGCCCCTGAATGCTCCGCTAGCTCGCGCAGTCGGAAGAGTTGAATTAGCTTAGAAGATGAACTTCAAAGCTAGTTGCAATGCGCGTGCGTTGCTCGGGAACACGGTTTCCGGATTGTTGAACTCGCCGTTGCCGGGCTGCAGGAAAGTCCTGCTCCCGGTGTATCCGAGGGACTGAACATCGTTTAACGAGCCCGGCACAAATTGCGGGTGATTCAGCACGTTGAGTGCCTGGGCCGAGAATTCGATCTTCTTCCCTTCGGTGAGCGAAAAACGCTTCAACGCGGTGAAGTCGAGGTTGTTAATGTGACGCGCTGGAAGAGTATTCCGGCCGAGATTCATAAAAGCGAATGCTCCGGCTCGGATGTATTGTGCATTGGAATTGTTCGCCAGATACGCAACGGTTGCGCCGGCACTGTTAGGCAGCGCTGTCACGTCTGAACTTAGCCCAGGCGTACCCTTTGGATTGAAGACCGCTCGGTCGCCCGCCGTGTCGCCATTTCCGTTCACGTCGCGGCTGGATTGAACCGTCATCCACTCTGGGGACTGGTAAGTATAAATTGGTCCAGCTTCCCAGTTTCCAAGAACGTTCTTCTTGAGCCAATTTCCGTTCTTGAAGGAGGGCAGGTCATAAATGGCCGCAAGAGTGAACCGATGACGGCGGTCCAACGCCGAGTTGGAACGATCGGCTGCCAGGTTCTGGAAATCCTGGCCGCGGCGTGGCGTCAGCACCGACGTAAAGAAGTCCGCCGTGCTGTTGTCGATCGTATGGCTATAAGTGTACGACTGGACGAACGTCAAGCCGTTGGCCATGCGTCGGGTTACCTGCTCCGCCAAGCCATGATAGTTCGAGTCTCCATTTGGCGTGAACTGAACGAGGTTGGCCCCGAAGAAACCAGCATTTTCAAAAGCCGGAACAAGGCTGTCGCCATTGCCGTAGGCACCAGCCGCAATCCCCGCAGCTGTATACGGGAGTGCGTCAAGAGCTGCCAGGCCTGGATTTGCTGTGTACGTTGGCAAGCCGACGGTACTCGTGGTCAGAGTAGAGCGATTGATACGCTCCTGGGTATTCAGATGGATGCCGCGCGTGCCCACATATCGGAGCTCCACCGTATAGTCCTTATAGAATACGTGCTGCACGCCGAGCGTCCACTGGATCGACTTCGGAGACAACTGGTTCACCACGATGTGGTTGCCCGTGTTGAAGATCTGGCACGGTACACCAGGAGCGACGCCCTTAGCCACGCAATCAACACCTGCAGGACTACCTGCGTCGAATGATCTAAGGCCTCCCGCGCCTGGCTTGATTCCGCCGTTGCCCAAGTAATTTGGAATGTCCGGGGTAAATGGCGTATCAATCGTTCCGCTCAACTGGGGCGGCAGCGACAGAATGCCGATGTTGTCATAGAGAACGTCGTAGGAAATGCCGAACCCCGCGCGGATGGAAGTCGTCCCGCTCGAACCCGGCGAATAGGCAATGCCAATCCGCGGGCCCCAGTTATTCTTGGGAGCGCGCGGCTCGCTAAAGTCTACCAGCCCAGGTATGCTCGCCGCCTGATTCAGTTTCTGCGAACGCTCGCCAAATGGAATGGTCATATATTCATAACGCACCCCGAGATTCAGCGTAAGATTGGGGCGGATGCGCCAATCGTCATTGGCAAACCAGTAGAGAGCCGTCTGGTCGCCATAGTAGACGGGATTGCCGTTGCTGCGTTCCGCTAGCAGGTCGGGGTTCAGATCCCTGAAATAGCGGTCCATGGAGGAGTACTCATAATCGCCGCGGGAACGCTGCGTGAAAGACTGTGGCGAGATGTACTTGCGCCCTTCGATCCCAAATTTGAAGTTGTGATGTCCCTTTGTCCAGGTGACGTTGTCGGTGGCCTGATAAACGTTCTGATATCCAAACTGGGGTCCGTTCGGGTCGGGACCAAGCTGCAAGGTGTTGAGCTCATCGAACAGCAAATCGGGAAAACTATCCAGTCCGGGGAATTTGAAGTTGCCCGTTGACGTCCGGCTGTACGAGCGGTTAAAGCCAAGCCGCAGCTCGTTGCTCAGGCTGGAGTTGAATGTATGATATTCGTTTACCGTAATCAATCGGTTAATATTAGCTGGGTTGGGCAGAAAAAACGCTGGCAACGAAGGCGTAGCGTCGATTGCAAAAAAGTCGTTGTAAATGTAGCTGCCGCGAATTTGATCCTTGGACGAGATGTCGTAGTCAATCTTGCCCATAAAAGTCTTGCCATTGTTGTAATTGGGCGCTGCGACGGGCAAGATGCCATTGTCCACAGCGCTGTAGCCGGCCGCCACCGAGGGATCCGTTATATAAAAGCAACCGAATTGCGGGCATTCAGGTGAGGCTGGGTGCGTGGCGTCAAGTTTCTTCGACAAGTTCGCAAACTTCCCGTCGGGCGTAAACGAGGGAGCGGTCGGACAGTTGCTGCCTGACGGAGCTGGCGTCGCGTACGTCTTAAAAACTGTCAGATTCGTGGCGGATACTCCAGAAATGCCCCCGAGAGCCGTATAACCCGCAGCGGTAGGCGTGCAAACAGGGGCACCCGGTACGCTGGCCTGACCCACAGGATTGTATTGGCCGCTCCCAAAGAAGAACAGCTTGTTCTTCAGGATCGGGCCGCCAATGTTCCCGCCGAAGCGGTTATTGTCATAACGCTGGTTGGACGTAAAGCGATTGTTCTTTGTGGCCTGGTCCATGGCGTTGAAGTTGCGGTTCTGCGAGTAGATGTACGCGAGGCCGTGGAAAGAGTTTGTGCCACTCTTTAGCACGAAATTGAACTGGCCTCCGGAGGAGTGGCCGAATTCCGGCGAGTACTGGTTCTGCAGCACCGTAAATTCTGCGATCGAGTCATTAGGTATGGGAACGAGAGGTCCAGTTACGCTTTTGCTGTTGTTGTCAATGCCTTCAACGGTAAAGTTGTTGTTGCGCGGACGTTGACCGCCAATGCTGGGACCCGAACCTGCGCCGATACCGCCGCTGCTCGCCACACCGGAACTCAAAAGTGAAAGGTTAAGGATGCCGCTTGGACCGAGCGTGGTGCTGGGAAGATCAGCGTTCATTTTGGGATCGAAAGTGGTCGCAAGTGTCGAAGTCGTTGTATCCAATGCCTCTGCTACGCCGGTCACTTCGACGGTAGTAACAGCGCCCTTGATCTCCAGAGTGATCGAGAGACTCTTTGTCATGTTGAGTTCTACCAGGTACCCGTTGACGGTCGTGGTAGCGAGATTCGGAGCCGACGCTGAAATATTGTATGTGCCGACGGCCAAATTGTTGAATCTGTATTCGCCGGCGCCATTGGCCTTGGTTTCGTACTTGGCGCCCGTCTGCGTATTCACCGCCTCGACTGTTGCGTTCGGCACGACAGCCCCGGTCTTGTCGAGAACTGTTCCCACCAAGTTGCCGCTAATAAGTTGAGCGCTGACTGGGTTGACCGCAGCGAGCCCCAGCAACAGAACCATGAGGCTGAGCAATGCAAAAAATTTACGATACCCCTTATTCACTGAAGCCTCCTAAATTTTCGAAAATTTCGACGAACCCCTACTATTGCACACGCTTCCGACAATCTAATGTTGCCTCTGTGGGTGCAATCTAAACTCCAAAGATTCTCGGAGTTGACGTAAGCGTTAACGGTGGCTAATTACCGATTTATCTATACTTTACACGTGGTCAGAACTTGGCTCTAAATTTACCGCTAGTACTTCTATACCATGGACCGTAAACCCTATGGAAATTAGAAGAAAGTGCTTAGAGGTCAGCATCTTGGTGATCCTGCGCACTTGCGAGCTTACATATAGTTCCGACGCTTGCAGTTACAGGTTCCATATATGTATGTGGAGTTGCGGGGCGCGGAGTCTCGCGGTTTTCCGGTGAGAGCTAGACGCATGAGAGTACGCAGCTGGTTCCTTCTGCGAAGGTTCGCTCGGGAGTGATGAGACTGACGACGAGACACCCGTCCGAAGCGAATTCGTAGAAGTGACCTGGATGGACAGAGACTCCCTGTGCAGCGAGGAGCTCGATCGCCAGGTCCTCGTCGGAACGCGTCGCGGGGACTCGCAGCACAACGCACCAACCGCCTTCTACGGTCAGCCGGGAACAAACCTTTTGCATGGCCAACTGACGGTCGAGTTCCGCCAGGTTCCGCCCGGCGCGCGAGATCACCTGTTGCTGGAAAGCGTGACGCTGTTCCAGAAATCTGGGAATCGCCAGTTGCACAGGCGCATTCACGGAGAGGTAGGTATCGGCGATCACTTCGAGGCGCGCGAGTGCTTCGCTTTTCCATTGTTGCGGCCCGCTGGCGATCAGCCAGGCGGCCTTCATCTGTGGCAGCCCGGAAATCTTGGAGAGACCGCTCAGCGTAAATGTCGGCGCGCCGCGATTCGCCGCGAAGCTCGCCGGCCGGTTTTCCTCGAGCGGGAAATCGAGAAACACTTCATCCGCGACGATGACCATCTCGCCTGCGGCACAAATGGAATTCAGCTTCGCGATATCCGCGCGTTTTGCGAAGTGCCCCGTCGGATTGTTGGGGTGCACCACGATCACTCCGCGTGTGCGCGGCGTGATGACCTGCTCCAGTGCATGGAAATCGATTTGCCATCCGTGATCGTAGAGCAGCGGATAGCGCACGAGGCTGACGTCTTGTATGTCCGCCAGGAAATCGAACAGCGGATAACTTGGTGAAGGAATCAGGACTTCATCGCCCGGGTCGCAAAGCGTTCGAAAGATGTAGGAATACGCTTCGCTCGTGCTGGTCGTGAGGAAAATATCCTCGACTGAAACATCCTCTTGGCGATCGGCATAATACGCAGCGACCGCGCGGCGAGCGGATTCCAGCCCCCTCGGATTGGGTTCATACGAGAGCACGGCTGGGTTGCTCAACGCGCTCAGGATGGCGGAGCCATCGTATTCAAATCCGCATTCGGTGGGATTCGAACCGGTCAGATCTAACATTGGCTTCCCCCCCCCGCGATACACTGCCAGCGCTTCGCTCAGCCGATTCGGCGCCAAATTCCAATTTGTGCGTTTTGCAAACATGAATTGTGCAGGCACGATGGATGAAATCCTGCTGAAGCATTATATCCGGCACTTCAGAAAACCTGCATCACCGGGTGCTCGCGTATACTCTATCCGGCATACTTGAAGATTATGAGCGCGCCTCCACAGCCCAATCCCCTTCCCGACCCCGTTCCGCAGCTTGATCTGTCCGCGCAATACGCCGCGATCGGCGGCGAGATTCGAACGGCCGTCGAGTGCGTGATGGCGTCGCAGCAATTTGTACTGGGGCGCGAAGGAACCGCGCTGGAAGAAGAAATCGCCGGGCTCTGCGGCGTCGCTCACGGCGTCGGCCTTGCTTCCGGTACGGACGCGCTGATTCTGGCTTTGCGCGTGTGCGGAGTTCAGGCTGGAGACGAAGTCCTCCTGCCGCCGTTTACATTTGTGGCCACGGGAAGCGCTGTCAGCGCTCTCGGCGCCAAGCCGGTTTTCGTGGACATTCGGCCGGACACTTACAATATCAATCCATCCGAATTCGAACGCCGCGTGACGCCGCGGACCCGCGCCATCGTGGTCGTCCATCTCTACGGCCTTGCTGCGGACATGGATCCTATCCTGGCGTTTGCGAAGTCGCGCAAACTCCCGGTAATCGAGGACAACGCGCAGGCCATCGGCGCATCCTACAAAGGCCGGCGGACCGGTTCGCTCGGCGACCTCGCATGCCTCAGTTTTTACCCCACGAAAAATCTGGGCGCGTACGGCGACGCGGGTATGGTGGTGACAAATTCAGCCGAACTCGCGGCGCGCATTCGAACGCTGCGGAATCACGGCCAGTCTGCAAAATACCTGAGCAGCGAGCCCGGCTGGAACAGCCGCCTCGACGAAATCCAGGCAGCGATTCTGCGCGTAAAGTTGCGCCATCTTTCGAACTGGCAGCGCGCCCGCCAATCGCACGCCGCCGAATACAACCGGCTCTTCTCGCAGATTCCCGGCGTCATGCCGCCGCTCGCGCCGGAGGGATTCGAACACGTCTACCACCAGTACACTGTTCGAATCGAGCAGCGCGATGCCCTCCAGAAATTTCTGAGCGAAAGAAAAATCGGAAGCGCGGTTTATTATCCTTACCCACTGCATCTGCAGCCGCTGTACTCGGCGCTGGGCCACAAGGCCGGCGACTTCCCTCACGCGGAGCGCGCCGCGCAAGAAGTTCTTTCGCTGCCGATGTATCCCGAACTGCGCAAAGAGCAGATCGCGCGAGTGGTCGAAGCCGTCGCCGAATTTCTGAAGTGTTGAATTTCTTGAAAATTAGAATTTCACTTGCCCAGGTAGAGAAGAGCCAGCAGGAAAACCCAAAGTCCATCCATGAAATGCCAGTAGTAGGAAGCGATTTCCGCGGCCGTGGGCAGCGCAATGCTCGCATTTTCGAACTTGCGAACCAAAACGTAGAGCAGCGCGCCGACTCCACCGAGGAGATGCAACCCGTGGGCAGCTGTGAAAATGTAGAAGAAACTGCTGGCAGGATTGCTGGCCATGAAGACGCCCTGAGCAACGAGTTGCCGCCACGCGACGAGCTGGCCGATCAAAAAAAGTGCGCCGAGGGCTGTCGTTACCGTCCAACGCTTGCGGAAGCCGGAGAGATCAAGCCGTGAGAGAGAGCGGCGCGCCCGCTCCAGCGTGAAGCTGCTGGCGACGAGCGCGAGCGTGTTGAGCCACAGCACGGCTGGGAGATGCACGGGGATCCAGTCGCCGCTCGTCCCTCTTCGCACCAGGAAGGCGCTGGCAAGCGCCATGAAGAACATCAGAATGGAAACAATACCGAGAGCGATGCCGGTGTAATAGCGGTTCGGTGAGGGGCGCCCACCTGGAAGGCGACGCTTGTTTCCGTCGTCGCCATCACCGCCTCCGCCTGGGGGCGCGGTTGGGCCGCCTCCTCCGCCGCCGATGTCTTCAACGACGAGTTCGATGTCCGGAACTGCGGTTGTGCCCGGCATGGTGATCTTCTCTATTCTCCAGACTCGCGGGCCTTGGCACTTTGCTCCGGCGCAAGGTGCTGCGGCACGAAATCTTCGGCCACATCCAGCACGCTGAATTCGTAAGCTCCACGATACACGACCGGGTCGCTGAGGCCAAAATCATCGAGGGGCGGTGGTGACGGCACGCTCCATTCGAGAGTGGTAGCGCCCCACGGGTTCGATTCTTCGGCCTTTTCGCCGCGGAAGAGGCTCCAAAGAAAATTGATGAGGAAGAGCCCCTGCGCAAAAACCGTGAGAAGAATGGCGACGGTGATGAAGGTGCGAATCGAGGAGCCCGCGGCGGCGAGGGAGGGCAGCGGGCTGCCCGGCGAAACGAGTGAGTGCGCGATCAGGCCGAGCCAGTGCATGGGCATGAAGACGCAGTAGACGCCGGCGAAGGTAATCCAGAAGTGGAGTTTGCCAAGCGGTTCGTTCAGGCGGCGGCCAAAAAGTTTGGGGAACCAGAAAAACAGTGCGCCAAGGATGGCGAACGTGGCCGCGACGCCCATGACGAGATGGAAATGGCCGGTGACGAAATCGTCGCTGACGGCAGCGGCGGCGAGATCGTGACGCGCGAGGAAAATCCCGGAGAGTCCGCCGGAGAGAAAAAGTGAAATGAAACCGAGCGCAAAAAGCATTGCGGTGTTGAGCTGGATGCGCGCGTTCCAGAGTGTGCCGAGCCAACTGAGCAGAAGGATGGCGGCGGGCAATCCCAGGGAGGAGGCCAAAAGCGAAAAGACCAGCGGCGAAAACGGGTTCATGCCGCTGGAGAACATGTGCTGGCCCCAGACGCAAAAGCCAAAGAGGCCCACCCCGCACAGCGCCAGAACAACGAGGCGTTCCTTCCAAACCGGCTTGCGGGAAAACGTGGAAACCAAATGCGTGGTGAGGCCGAAACACGGAAGCACGGCGACGTAGACCTCGGCTTGCGCGAAAAACCAGAAGAGGCGCTGCCAAAGAACGGGAACAGCCTTCGCGACGACACTGGCCGGCTGATTGGCAATGAAATTCAGCGAGGGGAAAAAATGCGCGCTCAAGAGGCGATCCGAGAGCAGGCAGGCGCAGGCCGCCAGGAGAATGCTGAAAATCAACATTCCCAGGATGGCGTTGAGGAACCACGCCCACACCGTGATGGGCATGCGCGGGAGTGACATTCCTTTGGCGCGGAGATCGATGGTGGTGACGCTGAAATTGAGCGCGTTGAGAAGAGATGCAGCACAGAAGATGGCGACGCTGGCGATCCAGAGCGTGATTCCCGATTGGGGGGAGATTAAGAACGCGCCGGTCAGGCCTACGAACGAGGCCACGGTGGCCCAGAACGCGAGGAGGTTCAGCGTGGGGAAGGCCATTTCGCGTGCGCCAATCTGCAGCGGCAGGAAGTAGTTTCCGAATCCGGCCTGGGGTGCGACGGTGAGCACCAGAAAAACCATGAGCGAACCATGGAGCGTGGTAAGAGCGGCAAGACGATCCGGCGAATTGCCGAGGCTGGAGAGGAACGGGAGATGCGTTCCCGGCCATACAAGATGAATCCGCATGAGCAGCGACATAGCCATGCCAAGGAAAACGCTGAACAGCGCGAGCCAAAGATAGTTGAGCCCGATGGTCTTGTGGTTGGTGCTGAACACGTAGCGGGAGAGGAAGCCGGGCTGGGGCGTGTCGGGGTGACTTGTGCTGCTGTCGTCTGTGGCCATGAGTGCTCTGGGGAGACCCCTGAACCGCCCGAGGATGGATTACAGCCTCGGGAACAGCCATCACTAGATTACACTTTCCCGGGGAATTCAAGGGTGGAAGGAGAGCGACGTTGAAGTGCGGCGGTTTCATTTGGTGCAGATGGTTGAAACACGGTTCTTGATTCCGCGAGCGTGCATTTGTATCTTCACGAGGACCACTGGCAGGAATCGGCCGCAAATTTAGCAACTGTGCGAAAGGGGACTGCATGGATTACGTTTCGATATCATGATAGGTGCATGCGGCATAAGAAACGTAAGAAAGAACGCGCCGACACAACACGTGCCAGCGTCGAGAAGGAAATGGCGATGCCGCGCATGGCCAGGTCCGCAAGAATAATGGAACTGATTCTTCTGGATACAACGCGAATTCCGGGACAGCCAAGTACCACTGCGCGCGGAACCGTCGGCAAAATCATTCCGTCTCCAGGTCCGCGCCAGCGGCAAAAGGCGTAGATTGCCGTCGACCGGGCCGATCCCCGGCATCGGGATCTCCGTATTGTAAATACCCTCGACGAGCATGGCGATGATGTGAAGCTCAAAAGGGGCGCTCAGATTGAGGTTATCGTCACAGCCGAACGAAAGAGGTGGACCGCGAAAATTGACCAAGACAGCTAAGCGGCTCGGCGAGAATCCGCGTGTAAAACCTATTCCACTTAAACTATTTCACTCCACGTATTTCACTTCATATCTGTGTGCCTGATTTTTTCTTTTGTTTCTGCCCTTGTAATTGGGGCCCGGCAACTTTCCTCGGGCAGACGGGTTTATTGGGTTTAAGACTGGGTGTGCTTATGTAAGTCCTTTGTTTTGTTGAAGTAATGTAAATTATCGGTATTGCCAATCTGCCTGAGAAAGTGTAGCTTTCGCGAATCGGAACTTTGGCGAGTCCTGGCAGCGCGAAGTCTTCTGGTGTCCCGCAGCATCAGGTTTTGCATGCCGGCCCGCAAACCGGGAGGTAGCACATGCGACGCATCTCCACGTATTTGATTTTCGCATTGGTGATTTTGGGGCTCCAAGCGAGCGCGAAGGCACAGGACATCCTGGTGCCCGCCGGCACCCTGATTCGCTGCACGCTCGACGAGCCAAATTTTTCCTCAGCCACCGCCGCTATTGGCGACCCCGTAATCTGCCACTTGAGCAGCCTCCGGGAATTTGGGCAGAGTGTTTTTCCCCGGGGGAGCTATCTGGGAGGACACCTGGAGGCGGACAAGGAGCCCGGGCATTTCGTTGGTAAGGGCTACTTCAAGCTGGAATTCGACCGCATCGGTTTCTCCACTACGGATGTCCCGGTTCCCAGTAAAGTCATCGCTGCCAAAGGGTACAAAGTGGATCGCCAGGGAGACATCGTGGGCCGCGGCCACCCGAAGCGCGACGTCGTGGAATGGCTCATTCCCCCGCTGTGGCCCTGGAAGATCATCACGCTGCCCGCCCGCGGCCCACGTCCCACGCTGAAGAACGAAGAGCAGATCACTGTGCGCTTGATGGACGATATCCAAATCCCCCGGCAGGTGGCTCAGTCTTATGTCAGGCCGACCTCTTACGACCGTCCGCGCCCGTCCTATAGGCCGCAATCGTTTGACCGGCCCCCGAGCTCTGGCGGACAGCGATCCACCGAACCGGCTCAGGCGGTCAGCCCACCGGAGAACAGTATCCCCGATGTCACCTACGCCGCTCAAGGCGCCATGGCACGGGAGAAGCAGCCAGAAGTTTCAGAACCTGCGTCAGCACACACAGAGCCATCGGCTCCGAACTCCACGAGTGTGCGCCAACCGCAGCGGACTAAGTGGATCGCTCTCAAACCGGGCAATGTGTACACGGTCACGAATTACCGCATCCATGAAGGCAGCGTGACCTATGTTCTCTCGAGCGGCGCCAGAGGGTCCGTGGACATCACCGAAGTCGATTGGCGCAAAACATCTCACCTGAACGCCGAGCCAATGGCTTCATCGGTTGCAACTCGCGCTGCCATTACGGGAGATCCAGAGCCATTTTCAGCGCGCCATTGAGTTCGGCGAGTTTCGAGGGTGAGAGCGATCTGGCGCAGTGACAAGGCTGCGGCTTCCGCGGACTGAGGAAATTGTCACTCAGAATCCGGGAGGGTGCGCTGGCTTGGCCGGGTTTCTTGTTTTTGCGCGCAGCTGGTTACGGCAGGTACTCGTGCGGAAGGCACCGCATGGCATTGTGAAGGTGCGTGCTCGTGCGCGGTGAATCTCTTGCGCGTGGATCCGACTTTTGAGCTATATGGCCGGTCTGTCAGCGGCAAAACCAATTCTTCAGTAGCCCTTCTGAGTTCAGGGTTAACCCTTCGCACCTCAGCGTAAACTGAAACCGAGAGGTCTTTTTGGAGTTAACGGCACGACTAAAGGCACGAGCTTAAAGTCCCGCCACCACGAGGCTCGGGTTCGGTCTTATCGAGGGGTGCGCTCACACAGCCAGGACCGGCCAATCGCTGGCGGATGTGTCCGGCGGAGAATAATGTTCCCAAATGGTCAAGGAAATCTGTTATTGAGATGGGTACAGGAAGCGCCGGGAGGCTTGTCTCGGGGCGAGGGTGACTCTACTGTATAGAGAAGCGTGAGGAGGGGCAGAGTCCGGCGCCGACAGCTATGATTCAGGAACAACGAGGCGGGGCGCGGGCGTTTGTCCGCAGCCTGAACATTCTGCTGAAATTTGCACGTCTATACGAATTCGGGCACGCGCGGACGGCGGCCCAGTTCGACACAGCGTGGAAAGAACTGCGCGGCGCGCTGGATGACAGCAGCGGCGGCGGACTGCTCCTAGGAGCGTCGGGAACCCAGATTCTGCTGGACGGCGTGCCACTCGGTTCGGCCGCCGGCGAACGAAGCTTCGCGCAGCTATTGATATCCTCGGGAATTGCGAGTATTCATTTTTCTCCCACTCTCACGCAGCCGCAATTCGCGCGATTTGTGCGCGCTTTCCCCAGCGGAAACGCCAAACCTTCTTCCCTCGCCGAACAATTGAAAACCGCGCTGGCGGGAGATACCAGCATCAGGGTGAATGAAATCCGCTACGTTGCGGAAGACGCTTCGGTGGCGGGCATCAAGGTTGCAGCGCAACTTACGCAGAAGGTACTCGGAGCGGCGGGCGACAAATTCAAAGACTTTTTCGAAGACCCGAACAAGATGCTGCAGATGATCCTGGCGGCCGAGAGTATGCGCGCCAGTGGCGGTGGTGGCGGCGGGATGGGCGGGCCGGGGCACGGCTCCGGCACTCCAGGCCCGGGATTCGGCCTGGGCAGCGGTGGAGGATCAGGCGGCGGGACCGGAAGCGGTGGCAGCGGTGCGCCTGGAAGCGGGGCGGCTGGCGGTTCCGGTTTGTGGGAATCTGGTGGCACGGGGGGCGGCGGTGGTGGAGTTGGTGATGGCAGTGGAGTCGGTGGCGGCGGAGGGACCGGAACCGGCGGCGGAGCGGCGGGGGGAACCGAAGGTGCCGGGCCTGGAAAATGGCTGACCGCCTCGGCCCTGTTGCGAGGCGGCTCGACTGCGGGAGTTGCCAGTCTACCGGGAGCTGGAACGGGCGCGGGAACAGGCGGCGGATTCAGTGTCGAGGAAGAAGACGTTCGTTCGATGCTGGGATTGTTCGCGCAACTGGGCAAATCGCGGAAAGATTCTGAACACCGCATGGACGTGCCGACGTTCCAATCGCGCTTGAGTGCCATGCCGGTGCGTGCGCAGTACACGCTGCAGCAGGCGTTGGCAGGACTCGCGGCGCAGGCCCCCGATGCCAAGCCAGACAAGCCGATGCTTCTCAAACTGGCGGAACACGTGGCCATCCGCTTCGCGCTGGACAGTTACGAAAAAGGCGAACTGCGCGTCAACGCCGTAAAACAACTGCTCGACCGCATGAATACGGAAATTGAAGGGCTGCGCAAGATCCTCTCCACCCAGGAAGAGATGATGGCGCAGGCGGGGCTCTCCGTGCAGTCATATACGGAGTTACTGGACCAGGAATTCTGGGAGCAGGTACCAGAGGAGAACAAGAAAGAGGTCCTGACGTCGGACGAAGCGTGGTGCGTGCCGCCGCGCAACGTGCGCGCGTTCCTGGAAGACATGCTGCGGCGCGGGGAACTGAAGACTGTCAACGAAATCCTGATGAAGTACGCTTCATGCGTCGGGCTGGAAGCGCCGGAAGCGCGGCGAACGACGGCGATCGGAATCTCGGATTTAGGGGAACTGTACGGCAGCGGAGACGGTAGCGCTTTGATGGAGGCGATTCGCCGCCTGGGCAACCAGTTGGCCATCGAGCGTGAGCCGGAATTGCAGACGCTGGTCAGCGCCGCGTTTGTGAGATTGAGCCAGGAAGCGGCCTCCAAGCGCTGCTACCCTGCGATGCAGCAAGCACTTTCGTCGCTCGATAACGTGGAGGCGCAGAGGCCGGGATCGACGCAGAGCCTGCGGCCACGGATCGGAGCGGAAGAACGACTGCCGGAATTCATCGAAGAAGCGATGCGCAGCGGCCAGATCGCGGACGGAATGATGGATATCCTCAGCCTGATGCCCAAGGCCACGATCCACTATGTAACGAATCGATTCGGACATTGCGGATTCCGAGAGGATTGCGATCTGCTAACCATGATTGTCCGCAACCTGGGAGATGATGCCACGCAACGGCTTCTCGAGACGCTGCAGACCGCTCCCGCTAACGAATCCGCCGAAGCCATCGGGTTGGTGAGTCAGCTATCCCCGGAGAACGTGGAGAAGATTCTGCCGGCGCGGCTCTCCCAGTGGCCGCGCTCTTCGCATGACCGCGCCGTCCGGCAGCTTTCCGCAGCACCACCGGAGGAGCGGGCGCGGTTGCTCGTGGCCCTCTACGATTCGCTCGATGTGCTGATTCGTCCGTTGGCCATCGACGAAATGGGGATGAGCGGGCAAGCGAGCTGCATTCCGAGACTGATCGAACTGGTGCAAAACGACGAGACGCCCGCCTTTACGAGGGTGAAAGCGGTTGAGGCGCTCGGCCGATTGCGCGCTTCTGCGTCCGGCGCGCTGTTACAGCATATTTTGGAAACCCGGCAAGTTTGGCGCTGGGTGTATCCAAACGAATTGAGAATCGCCGCAGCGCAGGCGTTGCTGCGCGTCGATCAGGCAGTGGGTATGGAAAAGGTTGCCGCCAGCGGAATTGACCGCAAGGAATTGACGCTCGAACCCACGGATCCCGATCCCAATGCTTCCGTGATCCGGCAGCGGCGCTACGCGCGCTTGAAGCTTTCGCGCAACCTCATTGCGACGACAACGAATTTGCGGGAAAACTTCAGACTGTCCATTCCGGAGCTAAACCTGGGGGGCGGGATTGGTTCCGGGGAACGCCATCTGGCTCCGGGCTCGTTGTTGTCGCTGAAATTCTCGCTGGGCGTGCGCAACATCAAGGCGCAGGCCATTGTCCGCGGAGCGCGGCCTCAGGCGATGGCTTTCGAATTCGTGGACATGGATCTGGATGAACGCTACCGCCTGCGGAAATTATTGCTGGAGCTGGGTGGACTGCCGACGGCTGCGCAAGTCACCAATCGCACGCGGCGCCGCGGGCGCGTGGCGATCTCGAAGAGCTAGACCCGGCGCGATTCGATTTTTTCACGACGGGGACATCCCCTTTCTAGCTGTCCTCTCCCTCCGGTCACCCGGCCGTTTGGTCAGGGCCTGGCCGCCCTCATGGTGGCTTGACCTCCCGGACACATGGGACTCCTGTACCATTGCGGCGGACAGCGCCTGACCCTACGGTACCAGTGAGGAAGTTCTATTGAGGTCCCACGCGGCACAGGATGAAAGCAGACCCCAAAAAAGCGGCCGGACGCGCCTTCGTAAGAAGTCTCAACATCCTCTTGAAGTTTGCCCGACTGTACGGGTACGAGCATGTCCGGACCATCGAACAGCTCCAGACCGCCTGGCAGGAGCTGCGCACCGCCATCCCCATGGGGACGGACTCGGGGTTATTGCTCGGAGCGACAAATTCCCAGCTCTTGCTGGATGGTGTGCCCCTGGAAGGCTCACCCGCTGAAAAGCAATTTGCGCAGTTGCTTTCGGCGGCGGGTCTGGCCAGCGTACAGTTTTTCGCTTCGGTCACGGAAGAAGAGATTGGCCGATTCGTGCGCGCTTTTCCCACTGGCAAAGCTAAACCCGCCGAGCTTGCGCTGCAGTTGAAAGCAGCTCTCGCGGGCGCACAAGGAATCCATATCAATGAGATTTACTTCGTGGCCACCGATGCGCGGCTGAAAGACGCGAGCATGGCCGCGCAGATTGCCGCCGCGTCGCTGGGCGGCGACCAAGAAGAATTCAGACAGTGGTTGAACGATCCCCAGAAGCTGCTCGAATTGATTGCCGCGGCGCAGGGTTCGAAAAGCGGTGGAGTTTCTGGACCGGGCCCGGGGGGACCAATGCCCGCCGGAGGAGCTACGGGGGCGGGAGATTCCGGTGCGGCCGGACTCGCGGGTGGTGGGTCAGGCTATGGAGGAGGAGCAGCCGACGGTGGGACAAGCACTGGGACCGGGCCGGGTGCAGGTTCTTGGACTGCAGGCGGCAGCGGTGGGGGTCCCGTTTCTGGGACGGCGTCCGGTGCCGGAGTTGGCTCTTTTGGGGCGATCGATAGTGGGCTAGCTGCTGGGCTCGGTGCTGGGCTCGGTGCCGGAAAAGGAAGTGGAAGAGGCGGGCACGGTGAGCCGAGCGAAGAAGAGATCTTCGGAATTCTCAGCGCCCTGACTAGTTTCGGGCACGTCGGCACGGGGCAGGGTGGTGTGGCTGCGGCGGGTGTGTTCCAGGAGCAGATGTCGCAATTGCCGGGCCGCGCGCAAGACATGTTGAAGCAAGCGCTCGCTAGCCTGGCGGCGCAAGCGCCGAACGCCAAGCCGGACGAGTCGGTGATCGTGCAGCTCGCCGAACACCTGGCGATCCGTTTCGCGCTGGAGCGGTTCGAACGCGGCGAAGTCAAAGTCAACGCCGTGCGCCAGATGCTCGACCGCATGAACCAAGAAATCGAGAATCTGCGAAAGATTCTCGGCGCTCATGAAGACAAGATGAGCGAAGCCGGGATGCTCGTCCAATCGCACCGCGAGATTCTCGACCGGCAGTTCTGGGCGGCGGTGCCGGAAAGCGGCAAGCGCGCCGTTCTCCTATCCGGAGAGGCTTGGTGTATTCCGCCGCGCAACGTGCAGTCCTATGTGGGCGGACTGATCGAGCAAGGCAACATCGCCGAGGCCATCAGCATTCTTCAGAATTATGCGGCTTGCGCGGACAGCGAAGAGGCCGAGGCGCGGAAAAAAACCGCGGTCGGACTTTCCGAGATGGCCGAACTATATGCCAAGGCCGATCCGCGGCTGCTCAGCCAAGCGCTGCGGCACCTGGGTTTGCAGCTGAGCGTGGAGCAGGACTCGGAACTGCAAGGGTTGGTGAGCGCGGCCTTCGTACGGTTGAGCCAGGAAGCGGCCACCAGCCGCTTTTTTCCGGCGATGGAGCAGGCACTCGATCTCGTCGCCGGCTTCGAGTCGCAGCGGCCGGGAATTGCGCGCAGCCTGCGATCAAAAATGGGAATCGAGGAGCGTGTGCCGGAGTTTGTCGAGGAGGCGCTGAAGGCGCGCCAGGTGGCTGCGGGGCTGACCAATGTTCTTAAACTGCTGCCGCAAACGACCATGGAACAGCTCTCGGCGCGTTTCAATCGTTGCAGTCTGCGTGAGGATTCCGAACATGTGGCGAACTTGGCGGGCGATCTGGGCGAAGAGGCCGTTCAGTATCTCCGGAGCACGGTGCGCGGCGGGCCGGTGGCCGAGGCCGTGGAGATGGCCGGGCTGCTAAGCAGGCTCGATCCGGAATCGGTCATGGTATATCTGCCGGGCCGGATGAAAGATTTTTCGCGGACATCGCAAGACCGCATCGTGCGGCAGATTTCCGCCAGTGGAGCGGCCAGAAGGTGCCACATCCTGCTCGAGTTGATCGATCACGTGGATCCGCTGGTGACGCCGCTGGTGATCGACGAGATCGGCGTCACTTCGGATCGCGAGGCGCTCGGCAAACTGCTGACCCTCGCTGACGGCGACTTGCCGCCCGGTGGCGGACCGTATCTGCGCGTCAAAGCCATCGAAGCACTGGGGAGAATTCAGGCGCCCGAATCGGCCAGCACCTTAAAGCGCCTCCTTGAGGCGAAGAAAGTGTTTGGCTGGGTCCAGCCGCAGGAACTGCGCATCGCTGCGCTGCAGGCGCTCGAGAAACTCGATCCGGACTGGGTTCGCGACTATCTGCCCAATAGCGGAATTGACCAGGAAGACCTCACGCTCGCACCGCTGCAGATTCCAGTCACGTCGAAATTTGTGCGGCAGCGCCGGCACACACGCGTGCGACTGAGGAAGACGGTCAGGGCGGTGTGCACGAACCTCAAAGAAAGTTGTTCCATGGAGATCAAAACCGCCAGCCTGACGGGAGGCGTTGCGACCCTCAGCCGGCACCTGACCCCCGGGACGCAGGTACAATTGAGGCTCCAGATCGGCATGAGGAATTTGCAGGCTACGGCCCTCATGCGCGATTCCCGCGCGCAGGACATGGCCTTCGAGATCGTAGACATGAACCTCGACGAGCGCAGCAAGTACCGGCGCATGCTGGCCGGAAACCTCTCCAACAGTTCTAGCAATCGGGACGCCGCCGAAAGCGACGGCGTTCCGGTGCCCGCTGGCGTCGCTGCTTCCAAGTAAAGCCCCATTCCGCCGCACAGATTGCGATGTCCCTGTTCGGCGAGAGGCCACGTCGGGTTTCTTGGCGCTGGCACACCCAACCAGTTAGAATAAGATGTTTGCACTCGCGGCATCGTACTACCCCGTACAAGCGAGCACGCAGAGAACCGTCAGGAGACGGCGACACCCCTCATGGATCTAGCCAAGTTCATCGACAAGCTTGTCGCTCGGTTTATCGGCACCAAGCACGAGCGCGACATCAAGAAATTGCGGCCCATCATCGCGGCCATCAACGGGCAAGAAGCCGAGGTGCAGTCGCTCAACGATGAAGGCCTTAAGACGCGTTTTGCGGAGCTCCGTGCCCAGGTGCAGGAGCAGTTAAAAGACGCCGATCCCGCGGAGCCTGCCTACAAGGAGCAATTGCAGAAGGCGCTGGAGCAGGCGATTGTGCCGGCATTCGCCTTGGTCCGCGAAGCCGGCCGCCGCTTCCTGAACATGCGGCATTTCGACGTCCAGCTCATCGGCGGCATCGTCCTGCACGAAGGCAAAATCTCGGAAATGAAGACGGGTGAAGGCAAGACGCTCGTCGCTACGCTGCCTGCCGTTCTGAATGCGCTGGCGGGGCGCGGCGTTCACATCGTTACCGTGAACGATTACCTGGCACGCCGCGACGCGGAATGGATGAGTCCACTCTACCGCGCGCTGGGATTGAGCGTTGGTGTGATCGTGCACGATCTCGATGACGACCAGCGCCGCGCGGCCTACGGCGCGGACATCACCTACGGCACCAACAACGAATTCGGCTTCGACTACCTTCGCGACAATATGAAGTACGACCTCGCGCAATGCGTGCAGCGCGGACACCAATTCGCCATCGTCGACGAAGTCGACTCCATCCTAATCGATGAGGCGCGCACGCCGCTGATCATTTCCGGGCCGTCGGAAGAGTCCACCGACAAGTACGCCAAGATCGACAAGATCATCCCCAAGTTGATTCAGGACATCGACTACACGCTCGACGAAAAGCACCGCACCGCGACGCTCACCGAAGAAGGGTTTGCCAAGTGCGAACGCCTTCTCTCCCTCACCAACATGTCCGATCCGGCGAACATCGATATCATGCACCACGTCTACCAGGCGCTGCGGGCCCACACGCTTTATAAGAACGACGTGGATTACGTCGTAAAAAACGGTGAAGTCATCATCGTCGATGAATTCACGGGCCGCCAGATGCCCGGCCGCCGCTGGTCCGACGGTTTGCACCAGGCCGTGGAAGCCAAGGAAGGCGTGAAGATCGAGCGCGAAAACCAGACGCTCGCGACGATTACTTTTCAGAATTATTTCCGCATGTACAAGAAACTCTCGGGCATGACCGGTACGGCGGAAACGGAAGCGGCGGAATTCGGCAAGATTTATAATCTGGACGTCACGGTCATCCCGACGAACCGCCATTTGATCCGCATTGAATCCCCGGACGTGGTTTACCGCACGGAAAAAGAAAAGTTTCAAGCCGTGGTCAACGGCATCATGCAGGAAGACAACTCGCTCGCCAACGGCATCCGCCAATATCACGAACGCGGCCAGCCCGTGCTGGTGGGCACGATCTCCATTGAAAAGTCCGAGGCCATCGCGGAATTGCTGAAAAAAGGCGGCGTCCCGCATCAGGTGTTGAACGCCAAGCAGCACGAGCGCGAATCGCGCGTCGTCGCGCAGGCCGGGCGCAAAGGCGCGGTCACCGTCGCGACCAACATGGCCGGCCGCGGCACGGACATTCTTCTCGGTGGCAACCCCGAGCAAATGACGCGCGACCATTTTCTGAAAAATAAGCTGGCCATGCCCTATGCGGCGGCTCCAGCGGTCATCGGCGCAGACCCCGCGGGCGGCAACGGCGCTCAGCCTGCGGTCACGATGGTGCTCTTCCAGCACGAAGGCAAGATTTTTCAAGTGCCAGCGGACCAGTGGAAGCCGGTCTACGAGCAGTTCGCTGGGCAGTGCAAAGCCGAACACGACGAAGTCGTCGCGCTAGGCGGACTGCACATCCTTGGCACGGAACGCCATGAGGCGCGGCGCATCGATAACCAGTTGCGTGGCCGCGCGGGACGCCAAGGTGATCCCGGCTCCTCGCGTTTTTTCCTTTCACTCGAGGACGACCTGATGCGCATCTTCGGTGGCGAGCGCGTGAAGGCGCTGATGTTCCGCCTGGGCATGACCGAGGGCGTGCCTATCGAATCCGGATTGATTTCGCGGCGCATCGAGAACGCGCAAAAAACCGTCGAAGCGCAGAACTTCGACGCGCGCAAACACTTGCTCGAATACGACGACGTGATGAACAAGCAGCGCGAAACGATTTACGCGATTCGCCGCTCCGCGCTGGAAGGAAAAGACCAGCGCGATTACGTTCTGGGCATCGCCGAAGACGTCGTGCGCGAACTCGCCGATACGTTCTGCCCGCGCGAGCAGCATCCCGATCAATGGAACACCACGCAGTTCCTCGCGGAGAGCAACGCGCAGTTCGGTATTGACATGAAGGCTGCAGGGGCCGATCCCGGCGCCCTGAGCCACGACCAGCTTGCCGACGCCGCGGCCGAAGCCGTCACCAAGCGCTACGAGGAAAAAGAAAAGCAGTTCGGCGCGGACCTGATGCGCTGGCTCGAGCGCCGCATTATCCTCGACGTGGTCGATTCGCAGTGGAAGGACCACCTGCTCTCGCTGGACCACTTGAAAGAGGGCATCGGCCTGCGCGGCTACGCGCAAAAAGATCCCATCGTGGAGTTCAAAAAAGAGGCCTTCACGCTTTTCGAAGACATGATGGCGCGCATCGATAACGAAACGATCCGCTATCTCTTCCACATTCAGGTGCAGCAGGGTGAGCAACCGCCTTCGGGTGCGCCGCCACCTTCGTCTCCGCCGCCAACGCGCCCGCGCGCTGATGCCGTTGCCGCCAGCGCCGCAGCGCGGGCCGGCGAGCCGCAGCATTTGCCCGCTGTAGCGCGGGAAATCGAACGCCGCCAGCAGCGCCAGCAAAAAGATTTGCAGTATCAGACGGGGCCGGCGCGGGCTGAAGCGCCGAAGCCCGTGAAGGTTGGCGCAAAAGTGGGCCGCAACGACCCTTGCCCCTGCGGCTCGGGAAAAAAATACAAGAAATGCCACGGCGCCAACGCCTGATGCATCTGAGAAGAGGAAACTAAATGCCTCCAGCACCACAGCAAATGCCCGAACGCCAGCCGATCCCCGGCGTAAAGAACCTCGTCGCCGTTGCCAGCGGCAAAGGCGGCGTCGGCAAGACCACCGTCGCCGTAAATCTCGCGCTGGCTTTGTCGAAGCTTGGCCACAAGGTTGGTCTGCTCGACGCCGACGTTTACGGGCCGAACGTGCCGATTATGCTGGGCGCGACGCAGCAGCCGGAGGCCACGAGCGACAAGCACATCATTCCCGTGCAATCGCAAGGGCTGAAGATGATTTCCATGGGCCTGCTGAACCCCGGCGATAAGCCCATGATCTGGCGCGGGCCGATGTTGCACAGCGTGATTACTCAATTCCTACGCAGCGTGGAATGGGGCGAGCTGGATTACTTGATCATCGATCTTCCGCCGGGGACGGGCGACGTGCAGTTGACGCTGATCCAGACGGTTGCCGTCACCGGCGCTGTGTTGGTGACCACGCCATCGACCGTGGCGCTGGCCGATGTGCGCAAAGCTATCGAAATGTTTCGCCAGGTGAATGTGGAAGTGCTCGGCGTGGTCGAAAATATGAGCACGTTTGCTTGCCCGCACTGCGGCAAGTCGTTGGATATCTTTGGCCACGGCGAAGGGGCGAAAACCGCGCTGGCTTACGGCGTGCCGGTGCTTGGCGAAATTGAAATCGATCCGCGCATTCGCATCGGTGGGGACACCGGCAAGCCGGTGGCGGCGCCCGGCGAAGACGCAGCCGGTGCGAAGAGTCTCTACAACGTCGCCCGCGCCGTCGTCGCGCGCCTGGCGGAAGTGGCCGGCACCGCTGGCGGCCCCGCGGTTCAGATCGATTGAAGCTTCACGCTTCTTTTCTTTTGCCGGGATTCTGCAGCGCTTCGATCTTGGCGAGTAGACAGTTCCGACACAGGCATCCCTCCGCATCGGCCGGCATCGGGACGTGCGGCAATTCCGCGCACCAGCAGCCGCTTTCCTGCTTGCAAGTCATCACGGCTCCGCACTGTGCGCAACGGGTTTCCATAGAGCGATGATGACGCAGTTGCGCCGCGCCGTCCAGATCGACTAGCCGGCTCCCCCGATCCTTTCCCGTTAACTTTTTCTTGACCGCCTCAGCCTTTTCAAATATGATGCGTTTTGGAAACGACTGTTTTTGGAGTGCGGCAACCGTGTTGCCGCACTTTCTTTTTGCGGTCTTGCCAGGGCGGATTCATGGCAAAATCTCTCGAAAATTGCCCCTCCGTAGGTCATTTAGAATCAACACTTGCAGGAGGCCTCGTAAGTATTAATTCTAAATAACTTATAGAAAGATAAACCATTTAGATGCAACAGGGTCGAAAAACCCTGGTCGCAAATAAAATCGTGCTGAAATCAAAGGAGTTAACGTCAATAGCTCTGACTTGCCTGACACTGCGCAATTTTCATGAAGTTTCGCGGGCCGGAGGCCCTAAATGACACTTACAAAAAACCGGGGGAGAGGTGGTGGTTATGGTTAACGACATTTCAGCCCGTTCCGACTCGCCCTCGAGCCGATAACGATGACCCGCGAACCCGATATCCGGCCGTATCGCGGCAAGCGTCCTCAAATCGCGGCATCAGCCTATATCGACCCCGCGGCCGTCATCATTGGCGACGTGGTGATTGGGGAGGATTCGAGCGTTTGGCCGTGCTCGGTGATTCGTGGCGACGTGCACTACATTCGCATCGGCGCGCGCACCAACATTCAGGACGGCTCGGTGCTGCACGTCATGCGCGACGAGTGGCCGCTGATTCTCGGCGATGACGTCACCGTCGGCCACTCGGTGACGCTGCATGGTTGCACCATCGAGTCGCGCTGCCTCCTCGGCATGGGCGCGGTCATTCTGAACGGCGTGACGATTGGCGCGGGGAGCATTGTCGCGGCGGGGACACTAATCACCGAGCGGACCGCGATTCCTGCGGGCAGCTTGGTGATGGGCTCGCCGGGCAGAGTGAAGCGTATGCTGACAGGGATCGATCAGGCGTCGATTGACGCTTACGCGCAGCGCTACGTCGGCTATAAAAATATCTATCGCGAGGAACCCACCGAGTGAGCGAAGGCGCAGCCAAAAATGAAGAGAAACCGAGCAAGTTCCAAGCCATTCGTGGCACGCGTGACCTGCTGCCGCCGGAGACAGCACTTTGGAACCGTGTCGAACAGACGGCCCACGAAATCTTCGCCACTTTCGGCTTCGGCGAAATCCGTATCCCAATTTTTGAACAGACAGATCTGTTCGCTCGTTCCATTGGCCTTGACACCGATGTTGTCTCGAAAGAAATGTACACGTTTGAAGATCGCGATGAGACCTCAGTCAGCCTGAGGCCTGAAGCGACGGCCAGTGTGTGCCGGGCCTACATCGAACACGGCATGCAGCAACTGCCGCAGCCGGTGAAGCTGTACTACATGGGGCCGATGTTCCGGCGCGAGCGGCCGCAGAAGGGGCGCTACCGGCAGTTTTACCAGATCGGTGCGGAGGTGCTGGGCGGCAGCGACGCACCGGCCATCGACGCTGAAGTGATCGAGATGGTCATGACGTTTTTCGACCGGCTGGAATTGCAGGGCGTGCAGCTCGATATCAATTCAATCGGGTGCCGCGAATGCCGCCCGAAATACGTCGAGCTGCTGCGCGCAGAACTCCTGAGAGTGAAGGACAAGCTCGGGCCGGACAGCCAGCGCCGCATTGAAACAAATCCGCTGCGCGTACTCGATTCCAAACTCGAAAGCGAGCAAGGCATCATCGCCACGCTGCCGCACATCGCCGATCACCTCTGCGAAGCCTGCGCTACGCACTACTCGGCGGTAAAGCACCAGCTCGAAATGCGCGGCATCTTATTCCGCGAGAATTGGCGGCTCGTGCGCGGGCTGGACTATTACATGCGGACGACGTTCGAAATCACGGCGCAGGGACTCGGTTCGCAAAATGCCGTCTGCGGCGGCGGGCGTTACGACGGACTGGTAGAATTGCTTGGCGGGCCGCCAACAAAGGGCATCGGCTTTGCCATCGGCGAAGACCGCTTGATCTTGTCGCTGCAGGAAAGCGGGAAAGCGCCTGCCCAGCAGGGCCGCGACGTGTACATCGCCTGGATGGGTGAACGAGCTCACGCGACCGCCATCCGCGCGGCGAAAGATCTGCGCAAGGCGGGCTTCAGTGTGGAGCTACCTGCAGTCGAGCAAAAGTTCGGTAAGGCTCTCGGCCAAGCGGATAAACTCGGCGCGAAGCACGCGCTGATTCTCGGCGATAATGAAGTATCCGAAGGCTTGTGGACGCTGAAGACGCTGGCGGACGGCTCGCAGCAAAAACTGACTGAGCCACAATTGTTGGATTTCCTGCGGAAGCTGTAGTGGCGGGTCTTTAGACCCGCGCTTTTGTGGCACAGGCTTCAGCCTGTAGAGAATACCTGAACTTGGCACTGGGAAAAGAAAGAGCCCAGACTAAAGTCTGTGCCACCCGAAGAGGACGACGTGCTGGATTTTCTGGGAAACTTGAAGCGCACACACACCTGCGGCGAACTGCGCGCCAAAGACGAAGGGCGCGACGCTATTGTGATGGGCTGGGTCGCACGCCGCCGCGACCTCGGCAATTTGCTCTTTCTCGATGTGCGCGACCGCACCGGCATCGTGCAGGTGGTCTTTAACAAAGAGACGCAGCCGGCGGCGCATGCCAAAGCCGAGCAGGCGCGCAGCGAATTCGTCGTCGCCGTGGAAGGCAAGGTCCTCAAGCGCCAGAAAGCCAATCCAGAATTGGCCACCGGGGAAGTCGAGCTTGTGGCGGCGAAGCTGCATATTCTAAACAACGCCAAGACACCACCCTTCCCGATCGAAGACGAAATCAACGCCGCGGAGGAGACGCGCCTGCGCTTCCGCTATCTCGACCTGCGCCGGCCGAAGCCGCACCAGAATCTCGCGCTGCGCCACAAGATCATCTTAGAAATTCGCAAGGTGATGGACGAAATGGGTTTCCTCGAAGTGGAAACGCCCATGCTCACGCGCTCGACACCGGAAGGCGCGCGCGACTATCTTGTCCCCAGCCGCGTGCATCACGGACAGTTTTACGCGCTGCCGCAATCCCCGCAAATCTTCAAGCAGATTCTGATGATCGGTGGCCTCGACCGCTACTTCCAGATCGTCAAGTGCTTCCGCGACGAAGATTTGCGCGCCGACCGCCAGCCGGAATTCACGCAGCTCGATATCGAGATGTCTTTTCCGCGGCAGGAAGACATTTTTCAGGTGATCGAAAAAGTGATGGTGCGCGCCTGTGCCGTCGCGGGGATCAAGGCGGAAGCCCCGTTTCCGCACATGCTCTATAAGGATGCCATTCGAAAGTACGGAAGCGACAAGCCGGACCTGCGCTTTGGCATGGAGCTGCACGAAGTCACGAATTGCTTTCCGGTAGAAGCGAAAGAAAAGCTGCAGATCGAGGGTAATGTTTTCGCGTTTGCCGCCCCCGGAGCCGCGGGCTATTCCCGCAAGCAGCTCGACGAATTGACCGGGAAGGCCAAGTCGCTCCACGCGCGCGGCGCATACTTTGCAAAAGTGACAGCGGAAGGTTTGACCTCGACGGTCGAGAAATTGATCGGCGCGGAAAATGTGAAAAAGCTCGCGGAAGCGTGCGGCGCGAAGCCCGGTGACATAGTGGTTGCCGTTTCTGCTAAAGAACAGATGAAGGGCACGGAAGCGTCCGCGCTCATCGCCGGTCAATTGCGGCTGCAACTCGGGGAAGCACTCGGGGTGATCGACAAATCCCAGTGGAAATTCCTGTGGCTCACGGGCTTTCCGCTGTTCGAATGGAGCGAATCCGACAAGACCTGGGTGAGCGCGCAGCACCCCTTCACCGGCATCGTCGACGAAGACCTTGAAAAACTCGAATCCGCGCCGTGGGAAGTGCGTTCGAAGGGTTACGACCTTGTGCTAAATGGCAATGAGTTAGGCTCCGGCAGCATTCGAATCCACCGCCAGGACATTCAGGAGCGCCTCTTCAAAGCGCTCGGCCTGTCCGAAGAACAATTGCGCCGCCGCTTCGGCTTTTTTCTCGATGCGCTGACTTACGGCACGCCGCCGCACGGGGGAATTGCGCTCGGCATCGACCGCGTCGTGATGCTCCTCGCTGGCGAAAAGTCGATCCGCGAAGTCATCGCCTTCGCAAAGACCACCGCCGCGCAGGACTTGATGGCGGATTCGCCGTCCAGCGTCGACAAAGAACAGCTTGATCAACTCGGGATCGCGATCAAGGAAAAATGAGCCGGATACGCATATTGCCGGAAGCGGTGGCGAACAAAATCGCCGCGGGCGAAGTTGTCGAGCGGCCGGCGTCGGTGGTGAAAGAGTTGCTTGAGAACGCCATCGACGCGGGCGCGAAGACGATTCGCGTCGAAGTGGAAGTCGGCGGCAAGCGCATGATTCGCGTGACCGACGACGGTCACGGGATGACGCACGACGACGCGCTGCTGGCTTTCGAACGCCATGCCACGAGCAAGTTGCGCTCGGCGGACGATCTGCTCTCGATTGCCACGCTGGGGTTTCGCGGGGAAGCGTTGCCGACGATCGCGGCGGTATCGCGACTGCTACTTGAAACGCGCGACGAAGCGGAAGCTGAAGGCACGCGCATCGAATTCGCGGGGGGCAAACTGGTTAACGTAAAGCCGGCGGGGTTGCCCCCGGGAACGACGATCAGCGTCACTGATATTTTCTACTGCGTCCCCGCACGCAGAAAATTCCTCAAGTCGGACACCACGGAGCTGGGCCACATCGCTTCGCTGGTCACGCACTACGCGCTGGCCAATCCCGGCAAACAATTTATTCTCATAACTCCGACGCAGGAAATCATTAACTGTCCGCCCGCGGAAAAGCTGGCCGACCGCGTGTATCAGCTCTTCGGACGGCAAGCGCTGGAAGAGCTGGTCGAAATTCCGGCGGTTTCTGCTCCCTTCCGCGCGGCCATCACTGAGCCGGCACTCCAGCCGGAAGAAGGAAAATCATCGCTGACAGTAAGTGGATTTACGTCGCGTCCTGACATACAGCGGACGAATCGCAATGGAATCTACATTTTCGTAAACCGGCGCCTGGTGCGCGACCGGCTGATTCTGCACGCCATTCACGAAGCGTATCGCAACATTCTGCCGCCGGCGGTTTTTCCCGCGACGCTGCTTTTTCTGGAGATGCCCTACGACGAAGTCGACGTCAACGTGCATCCTGCGAAAATCGAGGTGCGCTTCCGGCGCTCGCAATTTGTCCACGATTTTGCGCGCGATGCGATTCGCCAGGCATTGATGGGCGCGCGTCCCATCGCGAGTTTTGCCGCCGCCGCGGCCACAGGACCGCAAACGGCAGGCTTCGGGAACGGTCCGTTTTCCGGCGGAATCACCTCCGCACCGGTGGAGTCGGGCGTGCCGCGCGCCATAATTCCGCCGATGGAAGAAATCGGCGTGGGTTCCGGCCTCGGCTCGGATGGCGGATTCGATCTCACGGTCGCGCCGATGCAGCCAGTTGAGCAGCGGATTCCATTCACTTCAGGAACTTCATTTGGCGCCAGTGGCACACCGGCGCGGATTTCCACCGCCGGGAATTGGGCCGCCAATCTTGCCGCCCCGAGCGCGGACGCTCCCGCGAGCCTGCCGCGCCCCGAGCAAATCGCAGACCTAAAACCGCTGGGGCAAGTCAGCGCGAGTTTCATCGTCGCGGTGAACGGCGAAGGACTGTGGATTGTGGATCAGCACGTGGCGCACGAGCGCGTGCTTTTCGAACAGCACCTGGAAGCACGCCGCGCCGGAAAAGTGGAAGCGCAGCGCATGCTCATGCCGCTGGTCATCGAATTGTCGCCGCGGCAGATCGTCACGTTTGAAAAGATCGCGGAAGAATTGGCCGCGAACGGCTTCGAAGTCGAGCCCATGGGTCCGAAGAGCGTGGCGATCCAGGCTGTGCCCGCGGGAGTCGGCGCACCGGACGCAGAAAAACTACTCACGGAAATTCTCGACGGCATCGAGCGAGAGAACGCGGCGATTTCGATTGAAACATTGCAGGCGAAAATCGCGGCGTCCACTGCCTGCCACGCGGCGATCAAGGTGAACATGCCGCTGGAGCAATCGAAAATGGAATGGTTGCTGGACGCGCTGGCGAAAACCGATTGCCCGATGAGCTGTCCGCACGGACGCCCAGTGGTGCTGCGCTATTCCATGAAGGAAATTGAGAAGGCGTTCCATCGTATTTGAACCGCGTCGTTGACGGCTAATGGCGGGGAAAGCGCGGGCACGGCGAAGAGAAGCAAGCGTTTTTATTTTCCCTTTTTTACTGAATTCTGAGAACTGACAACTGAGGACTCGAGAATGAGTGATTCCCAAAAAACGGCGGTGATTTTCGGCTTGGCGAACAAGCGCAGCATTGCGTGGGCCATCGCCCAGAAACTGCACCAAGCCGGCTGGCGGCTGGCGATTACCTATCAAAACGAACGGCTCGAGCTCGAAGCCAGGGACCTGATCGCTGAGATGCCAGGCGCCGCGGGGTTCATGTGCGACGTCACGAAAGACGATGAGATCGCGCGATTGTTCGATGAATTGAAGTCGCGCTACGGCGTGTTGCACGGTCTGGTGCATAGCGTAGGGTTTGCTCCGCCCGAAGAGCTGAAAAATCCCTTTCTGAACACTACGCGCGAAGGCTTTCGCATCGCGCATGACATCAGCGTCTATTCGCTGATTGCGGTAGCGCGCGGCGCCGCGCCGCTCATGACCGCCGGCGGCGGGATGGTCACGCTGACGTACTACGGCGCCGAGAAAGTAGTTCCGAACTACAACGTAATGGGCGTGGCCAAGGCGGCGCTGGAAGCGACGGTCCGCTATCTGGCGAACGACCTTGGGCCGAGAGCCATCCGCGTGAACGCCATTTCCGCCGGGCCTATCAAGACGCTCGCGGCGCGAGGAATCGCCAACTTCGGCGACATGCTCAAAACCCAAGTCGAGCGCGCCCCGCTGAAACGTAATGTCGATGCCGCCGAGATTGGCGCGACCGCTGCATTCCTGCTTTCGGAGGCGGGCTCGGGCATTACCGGCGAGACGATCTTCGTCGATTGCGGCTACAACATCATGGGGTTTTGAGGAAGTGAACAGCCGGCAGTTCACAGTCAACAGTGCCGAGCAGAATTGCGGATGATACTGGACCACGAATTTCCATTGTGCCCGCGACTCATGCCTAAGTTCTGCGTGCCGTTCTTGCCTTCCGAAAGAGCACACAGCCAGGAGTGGCTGTGCCACGAAAATGCCCAGACTTACAATTGCCATTGACGGTCCGGCCGGTTCGGGGAAGAGCAGCGTGGCGCGGCGCATTGCCGCGACGCTCGAGTATTTGTATCTCGACAGCGGAGCTATGTATCGGGCGCTCGCGCTGAAGGCGCTCAGAAAGGCCGTCCCACTTAACGATGAATCCCGTCTCGAGGCGCTGGCAATGGAGACGCACATCGAGCTGAAGCCGCCGACGCTCGAGCAAGAGGCCGCTGGTGCGAAGAACCGTGTGTTTCTGGATGGCGAGGACGTAACGAAAGAAATTCGAACGGCCGAGGTTGCACAAGCGGCGTCGCGGCTCGCGACAATTGCCGGAGTGCGGCTTGTACTCGTCGCCGAGCAGCAGCGCGCCGGCGCGGGTGGCGGCGTGGTAATGGAAGGGCGGGACATCGGAACGGTCGTCTTCCCCAGAGCCGAACTGAAGATTTTTCTGGATGCTTCGCCGGAAGTGCGCGCGGAACGCCGCTGGAAAGAACACCGGGAAAAAGGCGAACGGCTTACGCTCCCGGAAGTGTTCGACGAAGTGATAGAGCGAGACAAGCGCGATCGTGAGCGCAAAGTTTCTCCACTCGTGCGCGCCGCCGATGCCGTGTTGGTGGACAACACGGCGATGGGCATCGAAGAGACGGCGCGGCTGATCGTGATGCTCGCGCGGGAACGCGAAAAGGAATTGGCGGAAGTGGCGGGAGGGCAACCGTGATGCGGACACTCGTGATGCGGGCGTTTTCCGCAGGCAGCGCGCCGTTTGTGATGCCCCTGCTGGCGTTCGCGCCGACCAGTTCCGGCTAGGCTGAAGCAACGCGGAAATTCCGCGCGTGCCTCGATGAGGATTCGAAACGCACATGAAGCGATGGACGGAAGAACAGGCGGCTCCTTGGCAGCCTGCCGGGACCCGCTTTGGCCCTGAAGAACCCTGCGGAGTGCAAAGAACGGGCTACGCTCCAGACAGGAGCGCGGCGGTCCAGGCAAAAACCGATACCTTTCAAGCTTGGAAAAGCGCAAAGAGTCCGGCACCCGCTGAGTGAAGTTCCGGGCTCTGTAACTTCCGCACCCCTCCCTTCGTATTCACTTGGAGACGATTCCGGTGTCGTCCGCGAGCTGGCAGTGCGCGCGCGAAGGATTTGGTACAGTGAGTGGGAGTCTTCTCCAAGCCTATGCTCGCCGCGCGCGACAATCTTGTGCAGTGCTTCAGCGCCTTGCGCGCGCACAAGCTGCGCGCCTCGCTCACCATGCTGGGGCTGACGATGGGCGTGGCCACGCTCATCACGGTCATGACCATCGTGCAGGGAGCAAACGTCTACGTCGAGCAAAAGATCGCCAATCTCGGCACCAATGTCTTTCAGATTGCGCGCACCCCCTTCGCGGTGACCGATTTCAACATCATTATCAAGGCACTGAAGTACAAGAAGATAGAGACCGAGGACATGCGCGCCGTTGCCGAAGGCTGCCCCACTTGCCAAGAAGTTGGCGCCACCGCCAGCGGAAGCGTGCACGCGAGATACGGCAACAAAGAGGTGGCGGACGTGAATTTCTACGGACAAACGCCGAGCATGGCGGATATTGACACGCGCACCGTAGAGTTTGGCCGCTACTTCACGGCGGCGGAAGCTGAGCACCGCGCTGACGTCTGCTTGATCGGCGACACGCTGGTGCAGCAGTTGTTTCTCGGCATGGATCCCATCGGGAAAAGCTTTCGCGTCGGGAACGACGAACTCATGGTGATAGGGGTCATAGAGAAAATCGGCAGCGTCCTTGGGCAGGACCAGGACAACTTCATCATGGTCCCCTTGCCGGTGTTCCTGCGCATGCAAGGCGGGCACACAAGTCTGACTATCAACGTTAAGACGAACACCGGGGATTTTGAAAAGGCGCAGGATCAGGCGGACCTGGTCTTGCGTGCGCGACGCCACCTCAGCGGCAAGATGGAGGACGATTTCTTCATCGGCACGAAAGAGAGTTACATGGCCCTGTGGCGCAGCATCAGCTCGGCGTTTTTCGGCGTGTTCATTCTGGTGAGCGCCATATCGGTGGTCATCGGCGGTATCGTCATCATGAACGTGATGCTGGTGAGTGTGAACCTGCGGCGAAGGGAGATTGGCGTGCGGCGCGCGGTCGGCGCGACGAAGGGAGACATCCTGTGGCAGTTCATGGCGGAAAGCGTCATGCAATGCATCGCCGGCGGAGCCATGGGTATCTCACTTGGATTCTTGGTGGCGCTGGCGCTTCGCACGTATACGCCATTCCCAGCGGCGGTGCAAACGTGGGTCGCGGTGATGGGAGTATTTCTGAGCTCCGGGGTCGGATTGTTTTTCGGGATTTATCCGGCAGTGCGTGCGTCACAGCTCGACCCGATTGTGGCGTTGAGGTACGACTAATGGCGATCATGACGCTTGCGCAAACCCGGGAAAATTTCCTTGCCGCGCTGCAGACGCTGCGCTCATCCAAGGTTCGCTCCGCCTTGACCGTGTTGGGCATCGTCATCGGCGTGTCCTCGGTGATTTCCATGGCGGCCATCATTCAAGGCCTGAATAAGTTCGTGCAAGACAGGGTGGAACGCCTGGGCTCGCGGACTTATTTCATTTCACGATTCCCTTTCGGCACGGACCCTTCCCGCTTGCCGGAACGGATTCGAACGCGCAAGTATCTTGAATACAACTACGCCGAGTTTGTCCGGGAGGCCGCACCCGACGTGCGGATCGTCACGACATTTGGCACAAGGGGTTTTTTCTTTGGCGACAGCAACCGCATCATCAGCGGTGACCGCAGCGTCGAGAAGGTTGTCATACGCGGCGCTGAGCCGGAGTACACGGAGGCGATTCCGTTGTTTAGCATCGAGCGCGGCCGCTTCGTCAGCGCTTTTGATCAGGAGCACGCACGGCCGGTTGTCGTGCTGGGCGCGGCCATCAGCGAATCGCTTTTTCCCAACACCGACGCCCTCGGGAAAACCGTGCGCATCAATGGCGCCGTTTACGAAGTCATCGGGGTATTTGAGCACGACCAGGGATTGTTCTTCGGCCCAGGCGTGGACATCTTTGTAGTCATCCCGCTCAGCAACTTCAAGAAGCAGTACCCGGAAGCCAAAGAGTTGTTTATGGCGTTCACCATTCCGGAGGACGTCAACGTCGAAACCGCGCACGGCGAAGTTATCCAAGCGTTGCGCCGCCTCCGCCGCATCCCGGCCGGGAAGGAAAATGATTTCGAGTTGAGCTCGCCGGACTTCCTCAGCAATCTCTGGAACCAGCTCACTGGCGCGCTGGTGATTCTCACCACCGTCATCAGTTCGATCGGGCTGCTCGTGGGCGGCATCGGCGTGATGAATATCATGCTCATCTCGGTGACCGAGCGCACCCAGGAAATTGGCGTGCGCAAAGCAATCGGCGCGCGCCGCGCGGATGTCCGCCTGCAGTTCTTGCTGGAAGCGGTGGTGCTCACTTTGGTCGGCGGGACCATCGGCATTCTGATCGGGGCGGGCGTATCCACGCTGGTGCGCACTCTTGTGCCTTCGATTCCCGCAACGTTGTCTTATCTTTGGGTTTCGATCGGGTTCGTGATTTCCGTCGGCGTGGGACTGTTCTTCGGCTACTATCCCGCGAACCTCGCGGCCAACCTCGATCCCATCGTTTGCCTGCGATATGAATGAAAAATCTGGAGTGCCGGCGTCCGGCGCTAGATACTTTAGAATTAACAAGTTATGAGAAAAACGGGCCAAAACTGATGGTTTTGAAGTGGGAGAAGTGTTCCCGGAAGGAGATGAAATTGAGCGACTTGCCGTCCTCAACCACGCGAAGCCGAAAGATGCGAAGCAGGCGGCCGTTTGGAAAAACTCGCTGAGAACACCCTCGAGCCTCCCGATACCTGGGAAGTTGCCTTGTCCGCAGGGAAGGACAAGCACGAGAATTTCGAGTGGCTCCTGCCGCATCGTCAGGCAAACGGTAGAATCGGCGCAGCGGGGAAACTCACTGGGCCTTTTTTTTTCGTGGTGATTGAAATGGAAAGATTGCGGATTGCTCAGGCCGGTGCGGACATCGAACCCAGAAATTCCAGGTTGGACTTCGACTTCGACAGCCGGCTGATCAAAAGCTCCATGGCCTCGACTGTTGAGAGAGGGCTCAGAACCTTGCGCAGCACCCAGACGCGGCTCAACTCATCCGGCGGCAGGAGCAGCTCGTCCTTACGAGTGCCGGAGCGCTGAATGTCAATCGCCGGAAAAACGCGCTTATCGGCAAGGCGGCGGTCGAGGTAGATTTCCATATTGCCGGTGCCCTTGAACTCCTCGAAGATGACGTCATCCATACGGCTGCCGGTATCAATGAGAGCCGTTGCGATGATCGTGAGCGAGCCGCCCTCTTCCACGTGGCGCGCGGCGGCGAAGAAGCGGCGCGGGCGCTGCAAGGCGTTGGCGTCGATACCGCCGGAGAGCACTTTGCCGGAAGGCGGAGTGACGGCGTTGTACGCACGAGCAAGGCGGGTGATGGAGTCGAGCAACACGACCACATCGCGTTTGTGTTCGACCAGACGCTTGGCCTTTTCGAGGACCATTTCGGCGACCTGGATGTGGCGCTGCGGCGGCTCGTCAAACGTCGAGCTGATCACTTCGCCCTTGACGGTGCGCTGCATGTCCGTCACTTCTTCCGGGCGCTCGTCGATGAGCAGCACGATCAGTGCGACTTCCGGATGATTGGTGGCGATGGCATTGGCCATGGATTGCAGCATCATGGTCTTTCCGGTTCGCGGCGGGGCGTTGACCAAGCCGCGCTGGCCCTTGCCGACCGGACAAAGAAGATCCAGCACCCGTCCCGTCAAATTGTCCTTGGTCGTTTCCATCTTCAAACGTCCCTGGGGATAGAGCGGCGTCAGGTTGTCGAAGAAAATCTTGTTGCGCGCGACCTCCGGATCTTCAAAATTGACCGCTTCCACTTTGATTAGCGCGAAATACCGTTCGCCATCCTTCGGTGGGCGCACCTGGCCGGAAACTGTATCGCCGGTGCGCAGGTCGAACTTGCGGATCTGCGACGGCGAAACGTAGATGTCGTCCGGGCCGGGGAGGTAGTTGTACTCCGGAGCGCGGAGAAAGCCGAAACCATCGGGGAGGCACTCGAGGACGCCTTCGGAGAAGATCAAACCGCTCTTTTCGGTCTGCGCGCGGAGGATCTGGAAGATCAACTCCTGCTTGCGCAAGCCGCTTGCGCCGGGAATATTGTGTTCCTTGGCAATCTTGGCGAGGTCGGTGATGTTCTTTTCCTTCAGCTCGGCCAGGCTGATACTCATCTGATTGTTTCCTTCAACGTTTGTTTCTTTTGGCATATTTCCTTAGCTATGATGGTGAAAATTGACCCTGAGAATCCGGATTGTTTTTGAGGTGGCGCACCGCACTGGCGGATAAGCGAAAACTTGCCAGGATGGGGCAAACCAGACTTTGTGCAACCGGCGGCAGCGCCGGGCCGCGCGAACCTGTGAATCCCTCAAGCGTAACTCCGACCAGCTCTGGGTTACCTCGCGGGACGGGACGAGCCCAAAACGACGCTGCTTAGTTGGTCAAACTCTTGTCTTTCTCGGCGCCGGCTACGAAAGGTTCCGCTACGGGCGCAACCGCGGCATGCTCAAGCGGCACGGTGGGCCGCTCCAGCGCAATCTGCAGCACTTCATCCATGGTCTCGACAAAATGCATCGTAAGACTGGAGAGGATCTCGGGCGGGATTTCCGCCAGGTCCTTCTCATTGTCCTTCGGAAGCAGTACCGTACGCAAGCCCATTCGATGGGCGGCCAGGAGTTTCTCCTTGACTCCACCGATGGGGAGCACCTTGCCGCGCAGCGTGATTTCGCCGGTCATGGTGACGTCGCGGCGCACGGGATTCTTTGTCAGCGCGCTGACGATGGACGTGCAGATGGTGATGCCGGCAGAGGGGCCGTCCTTGGGAATGGCCCCTTCGGGTACGTGTACGTGAATGTCGATGTTGCGGTAGAAATCCCTGGGCAAGCCGAGCAAATTGGAGCGCGACCGGACGTAACTCATCGCCGCTTGCGCGGACTCCTGCATCACGTCACCGAGCTTGCCGGTTAGCGTGAGGCGGCCTTTGCCTTCCATCAGCGTGGCTTCCGTGGACAGCACGGAGCCTCCCACTTCGGTCCACGCCAGGCCGGTGGTCAGGCCGATTTCGTTGTGTTTCTCGAGCCAGAATTCGCGGTACTTCAGCACGCCCAGGAAATCGTTGGCGTTGGCGGGCGTGATTTCCGCGTTCGAACTCGCGCCATCCGTGACGACTTTGCGCGCCATCTTGCGCGCGATATTCTGAATTTCGCGCTCCAGACTGCGAACTCCCGCTTCGTGCGTGTAGTGCCGGATGATGTGAAGCAGGCCTTCGTCCGTCAGCTTGAGGTTCTTGTCGGTAAGGCCGGTCGCTTCCAGCGCGCGCCTCACCAGGAACCGCTTGGCGATTTCCAGCTTCTCCTGCTCCGTGTAGCCGGGCAGGCGCAAAATTTCCATGCGGTCCTGCAGCGGCTGCGGAATCGTATGCAGCACGTTGGCCGTGCACACGAACATCACTTTCGAAAGGTCGTACTCCACGTCCAGGTAATGGTCCGTAAACGAGTGGTTCAGTTCCGGATCGAGCACTTCCATCAACGCCGCTGACGGGTCGCCGCGAAAATCGGTCGACATCTTGTCGACTTCGTCCAGCACGAAGATCGGGTTCACCGTGCCGGCCTTCTTCATCATCTGGATGACTTGGCCAGGCAGGGCGCCGATATAGGTGCGGCGATGGCCGCGGATTTCGGCTTCATCACGCACTCCGCCGAGCGAAACGCGGACGAACTTGCGTCCGGTGGCATGGCCGATGGACATCGCCAGGGAAGTTTTGCCCACGCCTGGAGGCCCCACGAAGCACAGAATCGAGCCCTTCGGATTCTTCACCAGTTGGCGGACGGCAAGAAATTCCAGGATCCGCTCTTTGACCTTCTCGAGGCCGTAGTGCTCTTCATTCAGAATCTTCTCCGCGGCTTTGATGTCGCGAATTTCCTTCGATTTCTTTTTCCACGGTACCGCCAGCAGCCAATCCAAATAGTTGCGGCTGACCGTGGACTCCGCGGACATCGGCGGCATGAGCTCAAGGCGCTTCAGCTCCTGGATGGCCTTCTCATGGACTTCCTTGGACATCCCAGCGGTGTCGATCTTCTTTTTCAGCTCGTCGATTTCGCTTTTTTCGCCTCGCCCCAGCTCCTTCTGAATGGCCTTGAGCTTTTCGTTGAGGTAATACTCTTTTTGCGCGCGCTCCATCTGGCGTTTCACGCGCGTGTTGATGTTGCGGTCGACGTTGAGCTTCTCCAGTTCGATTTCCAGGATGTCGCCGATGCGATTCAGCCGCTCGATGGGATCGACGGTCTCGAGCAAATCCTGTTTTTCATCCACCGGCAGTTGCAGGTTGGCCGCAATGGTATCCGAGAGCCGTGCGGGATCATCCACGCGCGCGGCCGCGATCATCGTGTCGTAATTCAGGCTTTGCGAAAGCTTGATGAATTGCTCGTACAATCCAGTGATCTTCTGCACCGTCTGCTCGACTTGTGGCGATGGCTCCACACGCGCGCCCAGCAGGCGTACCGTGGCGCGGAAGAATCCTTCCTCCGTGGCGATCGACAGGGCCCGCGCACGCTCCACGCCTTCCACGAGAACTTTGATGTTGCCGTCGGGAAGCTTCACGCTCTGGACGATGTTGGCAAGCGTTCCAACCGCATAGATTTCTTCCGGTTTGGGATCGTCCACCGACGCGTCGTGCTGCGTGGAAAGGAAGATCTTCTTGTCGCCGGCCAGCGCTTCTTCGAGAGCACGCACGCTGGCTTCACGGCCGACGATAAATGGAGTCATCTGTTGCGGAAAGATGACCATATCGCGCACCGGCATCATGGGCACGCGCTTCATTTCTTGTTTTTCGCGAGTGAACATTCGGTCCCCTGGATTCTGCTCATGCGGCCCTGGAATAGCCGCACTTTAATATCGAAGCCCGAGCGGCTTATCCGGCCTTCTCGAGCAAACTCCAATTGATTTCGCGGGTGCGGACCATGTCCGCGGTAACCACGAAGTCGCGAACCTTCCGCTGCATGGGAAGGTGGTACATCAGTTCCAGCATGAGGTCTTCTAGGATCATTCGCAAGCCGCGCGCGCCGACCTTGCGCTGAAGTGCCAACTCCGCCACGGTCTCCAGCGCGTCGTCCGTAAATCGCAGCCGCACGTTTTCGAATTCGAACAGCCGCTGGTACTGTTTCAGCAGCGCGTTCTTCGGTTCCGTCAGTATCTTGACGAGCGCGCCCTTGTCCAGATCGTTCATCACCCCCGCCACAGGCAGGCGGCCGACAAATTCGGGGATCAAGCCGTAGCGGATCAAATCGCCCGGCTGGACCTGTTCGAGCAATTCGGTGTTGCGTTTCTGCGGCGTCGTCGGCGCAGCATCCGTGTGGAAGCCCAGCGAGCGCCGCCCGGCGCGCTTCTCGATAATTTTTTCCAGGCCTACGAACGCTCCGCCGCAGAGAAAAAGAATGTTCGTGGTGTCCACTGGAGTAAATTCCTGATGGGGATGCTTGCGGCCACCCTGCGGAGGCACATTGGCAACCGTGCCTTCCAGTATCTTCAGCAGCGCCTGCTGCACGCCTTCGCCGGAAACGTCGCGGGTGATCGAGGGGTTCTCGTCCTTCTTGGCAATCTTGTCGATCTCATCGATATAAATGATGCCTTGCTGAGCCTTCTGGACGTCGCCGTCCGCCGCTTGCAGCAATTTCAGAATAATGTTTTCGACGTCTTCACCCACGTAGCCCGCTTCGGTAAGCGTCGTGGCGTCGACGATCGCGAACGGCACATCCAGCATGCGCGACAGCGTTTGCGCCAGCAATGTCTTGCCCGTGCCGGTCGGGCCGATCAGCAGGATATTGGACTTGCTCAGTTCGATTTCGCCGGGCTGCTTGTTCAGGAATATCCGTTTGTAGTGGTTGTACACCGCCACCGCAAGTTTCTTCTTCGTGCGGTCCTGCCCGATGACGTAGCCATCCAGGAATTGCTTGATCTCCGGCGGCCGGGGAAGCCGCTTGGTCGGTGCCTCCTTTTGTTCGCGCTTCTCATCTTCCAGTATGGTCTGGCAAACGCCCACGCACTCATTGCAGATGTACGCGCGCGGATAGTCCGAAGGCGAACTGATCAGCTTTTCGACCTGCTCCTGAGTTTTGTGGCAGAAGGAGCAGCGCAGCGGTTCGTCTGGGTTGAATTTTTTCACTGGTGTGAGGGCCTCGTCTCCGCTGGGCTTCGACGGAGTCTCTATCCACTATTCTAGGCCGATTTTTCCCCTGAGCGAAAGAGAAAGTCGAAACGATACTAACTTTTTGGAACCCGTGCTCCCCCCCCGCTTCAAACCGCAAAGCACTACGTGACGCGAAATACTACCGGTGCTTATAAATGATCTCGTCGATCATTCCGTATTCCTTGGCCTGCTCGGGATTCATAATGTAGTCGCGCTCGACGTCCTTCTCGATGCGCTCCACCGGCTGGCCGCTGTGTTTTGCCAGCAGCGTATTGATCGTCAGGCGCATGCGTAATATCTCTTTCGCATGCAGGTCAATATCCGTCGCCTGTCCCCCCAGCCCGGACATCCACGGCTGGTGAATCAGGATGCGCGCATTGGGCAGCGCAAATCGCTTCTTGGCCGCGCCGCCGGCCAGCAGCACGGCCGCGATGGAAGCGGCCTGGCCGACGCAGGTTGTCACCACGTCCGGCTTAACGAACTGCATGGTGTCGTAAATCGCGAATCCCGCGGTGATCGACCCCCCCGGTGAGTTGATGTACAGCTGAATGTCTCTCTCCGGGTCTTCGGCCTGCAAAAAGAGCATCTGCGCCGTGGCCAGATTGGCCACGTGGTCGTCAATCGGCGTGCCAATAAAGATAATGTGCTCTTTAAGGAGCCGGGAATAAATGTCGTAGGCGCGCTCGCCACGGCTGGTCTGTTCCACCACCATCGGTATGAGCGTTGTTCCGCGATACTCGGGTTCTTCGGAATTTTTCATTTGGGTAAATGTTACTGGCACTTCGCCGGAGTGTGTCACTTTGAATCCGTCGCCGCGTTCGCTGCTGCAACGGTCTTGATCTTAGCATTCTGCGCAAGCCAGTCGAGAGTTTTATCGCTGCGCAGCTTAGCCTTCATCCTATCTAGCGTCCCCTGCTTTGTCAAACGCGCGCGAAGCGCTTCCGCTGATTCGCCACCATGGCTGGCCATGTGTTCCAACTCGTGCATGACCTCCTCGTCCGTCACGTCGATGTTTTCCGCCGTAGCGATGCGATCGATGATCAGTTCGGCCTTCACGTCATCCTTGGCGCGCTCTTCCTGGCGCCGCCGCAGCGTCACCCAGTCCACATTCACGGCGCGGGGATCAACCCCTTGCGTGGCCAGTGAGCGCACCACCCGCTCCAGACGCACATCCATTTGATGCTCCACCAGCGCCTCGGGTACAGGGAACTCGTGCAGCTTCACGATTTCCGCCAGTACCTTTTCGTGCAGCAGTTCCTTGTGCTTGTGATCGCGCTGGTGCCCCAGCCCTTCGCGAACTTTTTTCTTCAGTTCGTCCAGCGTGCCCGCCTCGCTGACGTCTTTCGCAAATTCATCGTTTAGTTCTGGCAGCTTTTTCGTTTTGATGCCCAGGACCTCGACGGCATAGTGATACTTCTTGCCGGCCAGCTTGGGATCCGGATAGTCCGTGGGATAGTCGACGTCAAAATTCTTGTGCTCGCCGGCGCTGGCGCCTTTCAAATTAGCGTTGAACGGCTCCATGGTTTCCTCCGCGCCAATATGGCAGAGCACGCTGTCGGCTTGCAGCGGATCGCCCCCCCCTTCCGGCGTGCCGAGGAGTTTCACCTGTGCAAAGTCGCCATCCTGAATCGCGCGGCCCTCGACGGGCGCAAACGCTGCGGCACGCTCGCGCGTCTCTTCGAGCGCTTTCGCCACGTCCTCGTCCGTGACGTCCATCGTGGGCATCTCGAACTCCAGGCCCTGGTAATTACCCAATTCGAATTCCGGCAGCACTTCGAAGACCGCGCGGAACTTCAGCGGCTGGCCCTCGTTGAAATCCAGCTTATCCACTTGCGGTTGCGAAACTGGAGTGAGCTTCTGTTCGGCCACGGCTTTTTCCACGCGCTCCGGCACCAGCGATTGCAGCACCTCTCCCCTGATGTCATCCGCGAACTTGCGGCGAATCAGTGAGATGGGCGCTTTCCCGCGGCGGAATCCCGGAACGTTTGCGACGCGCGCGAACTCCTTCGCGACACTCTCGATCTTTTTCGTTACTTCTTCTGCGGGAATCTCTAGTTCCAGTTCGCGGCGGCAGGTTGCTTCAGCCATGCAACAATCCTTTCCTGGGACGGCGATCGGTCTAGCAATGAAACGTTCGCTGGTCTCGACGGCATGCGGCCCGGTCTGTGGGGACGATCAACCCAGGCTTTTGTTTCAGGTGAGGCCAGCCAGGTGAGAATGCACCCGGCAACTCGAATTCTCAGTATAGGCGACGCTTCCAACACCGTCAATTCCATGCGCATGCCTCGCACTCGCTCAATCCGCAGCCGCGGGTTGGTTCAGCGCGCTGGTCAGGCCGGCATGCAGCAAACGGTGGAAGAGATGCTCGCCTGCTTCGCGACGCACAGAGAGTCGGCCCGCAACGTAGGCGCGCGAGCCGAGCCCGCGCTGCACCGCGTCGCAGATGGTCTCGTCTTCCTCCTGCACCTTCTCACTGACTTTGATGCTTGCTTGATTCTTCTTCAAAGCCTTCTTGCTGATGTCCGCGAAGTAGTAGTCAAACACCACGGCGCATTTGTCTGCACCCAGGGGAAGAACGAGATTCGTGTCCATCACGCCTTCGTAGGCGTTGATCATGAAATTCGGATAGATCCACAGGTAAAACGCGCGGCCCTGGCGGGTGGCGGCAACGCCTGACTTCGACTTGGAGTTTGAAGAAAGCGGACTGGATTGCAAGCAGGCGCGCTCGAAATTCTCGATCGTGTACTTCGTGTACTCGATCACGCTGCTCAGCCCTTTGTGTGCGTGAGGAACGTGATAGCCGCCGTCGAGATAGTTGTCCACGTACACTTTCCAGTTGCAATTCAACGCGTAAACGCGGCGGTCAAAGTATTTCAATTTCTTGGCGAGCCGCAGCGGCGCGACAAGTCCCGGAACCGCCCCGAGAAAATCCCGCAGCGCCGCCGCGCGCCCCTCCAGGTTCACAAATACAAAATTCTCCCAGGTATCGACCTTCACCGGCACGAGGCCGTTCTTAGCGCGATCGAAATTGCACACGCCCTCGAATTCCACCATCCCTTTCAGCACCCCATCGTTCCCATAAGTCCAGCCGTGATAGGGGCAGCGAAACTGCTTCGCGCAACCTTCCGCCTCGGTCACCACCGCCGCCGCATGATGCCGGCAAACGTTGTAGAAGGCGCGTAATTGGCCGTCTTCACCGCGCGCCACGACGATGGGCTCGCCCGCGAGGTCCGCGGTAAAGAAGTTCCCCTTTTCCCGCACCTGATCGGCGCGCCCCACCACCTGCCAGTTTTTCGCAAACACGCCCTGTTGTTCGAGTTCATGGATGTTCGGATCGAAATACCACGGCGAAGGAATCGTCCAGGCGTGATCCAGCGGATCATTCGGATTGTATAAATTGAGCAGGTCTCGTACGTCTCGCTCCATGAAATGCTCCTCGGGCTGCCAGTGCTCGCCCTTCGACAGATGGATTGCCGCGCTCCCTTCATACGCTGAAACGCAACGCGAGAAAAGAGAAAATGGAACCGCGAGCCCAGCCTCCCCAATTTCTATGCGTGCCATTTGGCGCTGGCTTCGATGGCCGCCTTTCTTCTTTCTTATGACTCTCTTGTTTCCTTCCGCCCTTGTTCCTCCCCACCTTCACTCACCGTCTTCGTTGCCCCGCTACCCACTACTCACTGCCAGCTACCCACTTCCCTTGCATGCCACAGCATCGCGCAGCCCGCGCGGATGTGGCTCCCGGCCGCCTCATTCCCTGGCTGTTGGAATGAGGGTCTCTACCTTAACCAGACACTCATCATTGACCACTGACGGAAAGAACTTTTTCTGGAAGTTGTGGGACAAAAGAAGTAGGCTCTGACTAGAAATTATTGACCTTCACTGATTATCCCGCCCAATCATAGTGATAGCTTGGAGGGTGTTATGCGGCTTGTCCTCTTATTATCAGCCGTGGGCATCACAATTGTGGCTCTGCGCATTTTCTTTGCCCTCAAGACGGCCCATGCGGACGACCCTCAGCGTCAGAAAACATCGAGAGAAGAGAAGACGGTTCCCGCCAACACAGGCGTTCCTCTTTCGGGTGCAGATCCTCGCGGCGGCACAGGTACCGAGGTTGCAGCGCCTCCGGCGGTTTCCACCGGAACCAAGCGGGAGAAAGTTGAAAGGAAAGAAATGTGGGTCGATAGCCACTACTGTTGGGTGGTGCTCTGCAAGAATCATTGGTTTCATCTTCGGCAGAACCTTTTCTTCCGGCATAGGATCCCCCTTGCCGAGACCGACCCCGTCTCTCCTCGCCCTTCCCTCGAAGGCCACTTCCGTGTCCAGTGCGATGACTGCCGCAAAGAGTATTTCTATAAACCCTCAGAAGTGCTCAAATACGAGCAGGAGCTTTCTGACTCTTTCACTCCGCATCCGCTATTTCGAGATTGTTAGGCAGTGGTGGCTGCCGTGTCCGGGATCACAAACGATAGCAACAAAGTCGTGGCCAAAAAGGGTCCCTGCGAAAATACTGTGACGATTCATGATTACTACCTCCTGAAATTGCCGTTTTTATTATGGTGGCCGGAGAAAGGATCAACGCTCTCTACTGCTAAACGCGGGGCCGAGGATTACTCTTGCGAGGAGAACATTTTGCGGTGCTGGGTGTATTACCGTAGTTTAGACTGTCAAAAAGTAGACTAGGAACCGGAGAGGCATTGGGCCTAACTTTTCATTAGAATGTGCTGTCAACTTCGACCGTCGCAAATTGAGTCGCATAGTAGGACAAGAAATCACGTGACTGCATTCCCTGCGGATAGAATGAACCGGTCCAACCTTCACCCATGAACGCGGATGTGCCAATGCGAATGTCGGCCAATGCGGCAGCGACTCTAGATGGTTCGGCGATCAGCGGGCTCCATTTCGCATGTAATCACCGGGGCGGCGGTTCTAGCGCCGTCAGATTTGAGCCCTTCACGGGCGGGAGGGTATACACTGGTACTGTATTTGAAGTTAAAAGGGAATTTCCGAATGAAACGATTTACTGTTTTGACTTTGCTGGTCGCTTTGGGTGTTGCATGGTCGATACCGGCTAAAGCTCAACGCATGAGTGTCGAAGAAAATGCACGCCAGTCTCGGAACGCGGAGAAGAAGCAGCGAAAGATGAATAGGAAGGCAGCCAAGAAGCAGCAGAAAGCAATGAAGAAATACGAGAAGGCGCAGCGGAAAGCGGACAAAAAGGCGAATCATCGCGCCAAACGTACGTCATAACCCCGGTACTCCATCTTCATCACCCCTTGTCTCACAGCCATGTCGCTCCACGATCTTCCACAAATCCTTGACAGCCGGGTGCCCCGGACGCCGGGTTTGCGCCCGGGGCTTTTGACTTTTCCATCGGTCGATGATGCGGATTCTCGAGCACGAACCTCACACTCCGCGACGTGTGATCGAAATCTTCACAGTCTGAAATTCACCTCCCGCTCGCGCCCTCCCTCCACCGTCCAGCATTTTCCCCGTCACCAGTGAGCTCTATCCCTTTGTCTTCTTTCTCTTACGCACCCATGCGAACGACGCTGCAACTTGCTCAATATAAATACTTTATTAGCATTTAATAACTACTACAATATGTGGTATCGCGGGGTCGTGAATGTTCGACTCCAGTTCACCCAGAGCGACTTGCGCGAAGGGCACCGCCAAAGTAGCCCTCGGCATCGGGATATCCCGATCGGATCGGGACTCCCTCGCTCTTTTTTCGTGCTTTTCAACTTTCAACCGTTAACCTCTTCCTCTTCAACGTTCAAGCCTTCGAACGTGCCAACGTTCCTCTTCGTCGTACTTCCATACCGGTACGTTGCCTCGACTTATTTCCTTTGTTCGCCACTCTTAGGAAAACTGCCGGGTGTGTACCCAAAATTCCCAATATGGAACACTCCCCGGCTCACGCCGGAAAGGAACTCACATGATTCCCGTAACTTCTAGCTCCACTGCCAGCACCGATTCCTCCCCGCTTCATTGCCAGCACCGCTCTGCCTCGGGGCGCCGCTTTTGCCGTCTGCCCATCTCTGACCCAGACTCCGGCCTCTGCTCCAGACACGCTGCTCTGCTCCAAAAGGACCTCGACCAGGCCGGCCTCGCCGCCTCCCTCCCTCATCGGCGACATCCAGGAATTCCGCTCCGCCGCCGACATCAACTATTCTCTCGGCGAACTCTATAATCTCCAGGCCCGCAACAAGATCACTCCCCGCCACGGCGCCGTGATGGCCTACACCGCCAATCTCCTCCTCCGTACCCTTCCCGCCATCGCCCTCGAAACCGATCCGGCCGCCGGCGAGACGCGAATCATCCTTGACATGCCGCGCCCAGATCGTGATTAGTGGTGAAATTTCTCATGACCCACTTTGCTGGCTTCTCGTATCGGAGAAAGTTTGAAGAACTCAGCCGGAACTCATTCTGTCATTTCGGCGGAATCGCGGAGGTGGAATTCGTTAGCGGTATCACAACTGGGAGGAAGATTCGGAGAAGATCCCTTCGGTTTGGCTCAGGCAAAATTTCCTCACCGGAAAACTTGGTGCGGAAGGAGGGATTTGAACCCCCAAGGCCTTTCGGCCACAAGATCCTAAGTCTTGCGCGTCTGCCAGTTCCGCCACTCCCGCAGTGGTGCCTCTATTCTACAAGCTTGAGAAGGGCCGCTCCACTGGGATTTTAGAAGGGCTGTTGAGCCGGCTCAACAGCCCTAAGGCGCGGGCGATGCCGCTGGATTCGAGACCGGGGTGAAGGCATAATACTGTTGTCGAGAAGAGAACTGCTTGGCTAGTCCCCCCCGCCGGGCCGATTGCGCCTAACTCTGCGGGCGCATGTTTCAAGCCTCGCTGCGAACGAGGGCAGCGCCATGATCATTCAAGAGCACGGCGATCATCTTATCTTGATTCGCCAGACGGACCATGCGGTTCTGTCCGGGTTTTTGGCGCGCGAATTGGGCAATGAAATCTTCGCGCGGCCCGAGCCCCTGGAATCGTTCCAACTCGCGGTAGCGGAGCACGACAATGGCTGGAAAGAGTGGGAGCTCCAGCCGCGCGTCGACCCCGTCTCGTTTTTGCCATACAGCTTCATGTCCCTGCCCACCCGGGAGCACATCGCTCTCTACCAGCGCGGTATCGAACGCGTCGTAAAAGTGGATCGCTACGCCGGTCTCCTCGTCAGCATGCACTGCGCGGGCCTTTACGATAAAACACGCGCTACTATTCCGGGATACTCCGCCAAGTACGTGAAGGCCCACGAAGCTCCCGTCGTCACTGATTTCCTGCAAATACTGCGGCTCCAGCAATTGCGGCTGAAAGCGGACCTTCGCGGAGATCCCGCGACAATAAATTTTGCCGACGAAAAATGGTTGCAGGCCAACGCGCAGCGTCTCGAAGCCCTGGACCGCCTCTCCCTTTACTTTTGCCTCGGGCCCCTGGAAGGCGCCACCATCGACGTCGTTCCGGCCGACTATCAGGGCAATGAAGTGGATTGGGATCTGCAACCCGAAGGAAACAACGGCGCGACGATGGAGCCCTATCCCTTCCGCCGCGACCCGCTGGAGATCAGCATTCTGGCGCGTCGAATTCCAAAGCGGCGCTATGCGGATGATCTTGACCTTCAGAAAGTGCTGGCCCAGGCTCCCTATTTCGGGCAGAAATTCACGTTGCGGGCCGGAGGTGCGCGGATACGCGCGCGACTCGCGGGCGGCTGAGCAAATCAACTTGCGCCCCCCGCATCCCAGCCCGTCTCGTCGTTAGTTTCCGGGATGGGTGGCGCGCTCGATACCCTCCGCGATGCGCAGAATGGCCAGCGCCAACTCAAGCTGAACTCGCACAACCAGAACGCCCACAAAAAGGGCCACGATTCCTGCGACGAGATTAATCAGTCCTTGCGCGGGAGATTGTTGATAACCAAGCACGACGCAAGCCACGACCGTGATTCCGCCGAAGACGATGGCGATGACATACAATAACTTTACAAGGCGGCGAAGCAGCGAATGACTGAACGAGAAATCAAACAGTCCCGTAAAGAAATTCTTTTCTTCGGGCATGCGGCCTCCTGGGCACACGAATAGGTTGTGAATGCTGGAGCAATAGAGTTAGTAAGGCTATTCGGGGCTGGAAGTCAAGTGAAGTAAACCACCACCCGCGCCGCTACTTTAGGGCGCCTGCTGTGAGGAAAGCCTGAAAATTCCCAGCCAATGGCGGCAAGCCTTTCTGCTTGACAATCCAACCGCCCACGTACATGTTGGTTGGCTTCGCCGCGCTGTCTCCCGACCGGTTTGGATGCCAAGCGGCGAACTCGCTCACTTATGACCAAGGTCCGGCTCTGCTTTCACGATCGCTGCTTTGATGGCACAGCTTCCGCTGCTCTCTTCTACCGCTTTTATCGCGAACGCTTTGACCAGGCCGCGGAGTTCGGCTTCACGGGGATGACTCATCGCGCCGCGCAGCCCTGGGAAGCCGGACTGTTTGATGGCGACGAAAACGTCATCGTGGACTTCAAGTTTTCCAACTCTCCGAAAGTGACCTGGTGGTTCGACCATCACCAGAGCGCGTTTCTCACGCCCGCCGACGCCGAACAATTCCGCAAGCAGCCCGGGCCGCACATGTTTTACGAACCGGATTACAAGTCGTGCACCAAGCTCATTGCAACCATCGCGAGCGAAAAGTTTGGCTTCAATACCAAGCCGCTCGCAGACTTGATTCATTGGGGCGACATCATCGATGGGGCGCAGTATCCGACGGCGCAGTTGGCCGTCGCACTTGCCGAGCCGGCGACGCAGCTCGCGCTGGTGATTGAAGCCGCGCCGGAAAACGGCCTCCCGGCACGAATCATTCCAGAGCTTGCTTACCGTCCGCTGAGTGAAATGGTGAAGCTGCCGCTGGTGGCCAAGCATCTAGGGCCGCTTCTCGAACGGCATCGCCGATCGATCGAAATTCTGCGCGAGCGGATCGAAGCGCGCGACGGCGTTATTTTCTTCGACGTCAGCGACATGGATCTCGAAGGCTACAACAAATTCATTCCCTATTTGCTGCACCCGGAATGCGTTTATTCCGTGAGCGTCAGCGCTTCCGCGGTGCGCGCGAAAGTTTCGCTGGGCACGAACCCGTGGAATCAGGCGGCCGCGAATCAGAACCTGGCTTCACTTGCAGAAAAATTCGGCGGCGGCGGCCATCCCCGCGTCTCCGCCATTTCCTTCGAACCGGGAGATCTGCCCCGGGCGCGCGTCGTCGCGCGCGGCCTAGCCGCCACGCTGCGCGGAAAATAGGGTGGATATTGCGAGCTGCACCGGTTTCCAGCCGTTCGACAAAATTGTTTGTCCCGTGTAAAATTCTAAACTGTAACGCTGGACCGGTAGCTCAATGGTAGAGCAGCTGACTCTTAATCAGCGGGTTGCAGGTTCGAGTCCTGCCCGGTTCACCATCTATTTTCAACGAGTTAGCCTGTTCTGACTTTTCGCTCACAAAAAACTGTGCCCAATTTTGTGCCACACCCGGCTCAAAATCGGTGCCGCTGAGGTCGTCCACGGCGCGGCGCTTCGCTTCCATGCGGATGTGCGAATAGCGTTCCATCATGGCGCGGGAGACGTGCCCGGCAAGGGCCATCACTGTTGAGTCCGAAGCCTGAGATTCGGCCAGCCGCGAAATAAACGTGTGGCGGAGATCGTGGAAGCGGCAGGATACCTTTGCGGCCTTGCGTGCGCTCTCCCAGGCCACTTTCCACCGATGCATCGGTTCCGTGGGGATAATTTCGTAGGCGCATTGCTTTCGGTCTTTCCCTGCGAGGCCGTACTTCTCGTGCGGGAAAACGTAGTGCTCTGCCTCGGCTCCGGGGAAAAGGCCGCGCCAGTGCGCCAGGACGGCCACGGCGCGGGGGTTTAGCGGGATGATGCGCCCGGTGCCTGCCGCCGTCTTGGATTTGCCCACCATGAGGCTCTTGGCGAGAAAATCCACCTGGGCCCAAGTCAATCCGCGAATCTCACTGGCACGCATTCCGGTGTTGATTGCCAGCATGATGACGGGATAGAGGCTGCGGCAGCGGCTTTTCGAGGCCACGTCGAGAAGCGTAGTTTCTTCCTCGTGAGTGAGTGCCCGGCCAGGCGACGCGCTCTCTTTGAGGAAGTCCACGTCTGCCGCGATTGCTTCCCACATCCGGTAGCGCCGAAGGATGCTCCGCAACACGCCTAGCTCTAAATTTATGGTGCGGTTGCTCACGCCATCGCGTTTGCGCCGTGTCTGGTAGGCCGCGAGGTCTTCCCCGGCGAGGTCACAGAGCAGTTGTTTCCCGAAGTCCTTCGTTAGCTGAGAAATGGCGAGCTTGTAGCTGCGCTCCGTCGAGGGAGCAATGCTCGTGCGCGTTTTGAGCCAGTCTGTCGCCGCGAGGGAAAATAGGGGAGGGAGTTTGCGGCGCTTGATCTGATTCCAGCTTTCTTCTAACTCGCGTCGCCGTGCGCGCTCCGCGTCTTTCGCAACTGTCTTGCTGTCGCTCTTCGAGGATTCGCGGACCATCTGTCCCGCGAACCGAAACTTGTACCACCACACATCCCCGCGCTTGTAGAGACTCATCGTCTCCCCCCTTTCATTTCGTCGAGAATCGCGGACAGTAACTTAGCGATGTCACGCAATGACAAAAGCACTGAAGTCGCGCCTGCAAAAATCCCGACAACAACAAGTACCTGAAAAAGCTCTGCGCTCATCGGCTCTCTCCCTTCTTCGGCCTGCCGCCCTTCCTGCCGTTCTCCCGCGCAATCTCGCGGATGCGCTCGATACCGAGTCGATCCAGGCGCGCCGCGTAACTGCGCTTCCCAAGCCAGCTAGTGAACTTCTTCAGGTCAGTCCGATTCATACTCCTATCCTAAACTGTTTCGGTTTAATTTGCAAATGCAAAGTGATAGAATCGCCGCGCGGCTAGGGTAGCTCCCGAAGAGCACGCTTTCCGGGCGTGTCTGCCGCTCACCCCACACAACGGAGCCACGACGGAGGTGGTAATGGGCAGAACCAGCCAAAAGTTTGACCGGGAGTTATTCACGCGCAAGTTGTCGGAGCCAGCTCGCCAGATGCAAATAGAAAGCCTGGCATCTAATAAGGCCGCGGGCTCGGCCAAGTCAGCCGGATCTGTTTTGGTCCAAATCGTAGATGGTCAACTCGCTGTATTGCGTAAGTGGCTAGAAACTGTTGACCGAATTTGCCGCGAGGTCTGGCAAACGCAGGGCGAGAGCATCACTCCTGACTTTGTGCGCGAAATTCTGGTGCCGGAGGCTATCACGGCAATCGGGGCACGGGCGGGCGTAACCACTTCGTGCGTTGACCGCACCGCAGCACAAACCCATGAAGACCCATACGCCGCGCGGCATCACTTGGCGATGGAGGTGGACAGGCTCAAGGCAAAGGTAGCCAACCGCTACGAGACCGAGGCGCGGGAGCTTGAGTACCAGAAGGCGCCCGCCGCTCAAAAGAGCGGTCAACAGAGCCAACTCGACGAGATAGGGAGCATCCGCGGCCTAATCGAGGACGCAACGAAGGACACGGCCCTCTGGCTTCAGGCTGATCCCTCGGCAGAGGAACGAGCGCACGTTCTTGCGATGCAAGAGCGGCTCACCGACCTGGACAGAATTTTCGCGCGTCGAGTGGAACGCCGCAGTTTACCTAACGATGGCCGGCAATGGTCTGAAACCGTAGGCGAGGTGCTATCACGGCTGGACAAAGCCAGGGAGGTGCGCGGCAATATCGTCGGCAAAGATTTGGCCCGCCTCGCAGAGCGCCTGCCCACGGAGTTGCCCTGCCCGTTCCCAGCACAAGTCTCACAAGCGCCAGCTCCAGGAACGCGACTGCGCGGAACTTGGACACCCATCCGCACGGAGCCCACGCAAGTGCCGAATCTTCCGCCCGATTATCCGAATGATTTGAAGCCACAAACACACCTCATTCTTGCCGAAGCGGTCAGAAAGTTTCCGGAACAGACCCGCACCCTAGAACTGTGCAAATGCGTCATCTCGGAGTTGACGCCACATTTTCGCGAGGCGGTGCGGGGCAAGAGACTGAGAGCGGACTTAGTTTCCCCGCACATAGACGAGCTGCTTCATTACCTCTTGGTTTCCAACTGCGACGATGACAATAAGAGGTTCTGGTTCAAGCAGGAAGTAAGAAAATCCGACGAGTGGCTGAGGCTGGCAAGAGAAATCGTGGAGGTGTCTGCGGAGCCGAGCGGCAGCACCGTCGAGAGCAAGCCCATGAAGGTGGCACCCAGCAGCACGCGGGAAGCATTCATAAAGCCGATCCTCGAAAAGAAAGGCTTCTCCGTTCAAGAGTGGGCGAGGAAGGCAAACGTAGACTTCCACACGGCTGACAACTATCTGAAGGGCGAGACGAAACCATACCCAGATACCCTCAAGAAACTGGCTGATGCGCTAGCCCGAGTTTACCGCGCTCGCCTGATTTGATGTAATTCCCGCAACAGGGCTAAGTGCTTCCGCGCCCCATTTGGAGCGGTTCGCAGGCCAACTCGCTTCAGCTCACGTAGCCAGTTTGTGTATGACCTAATCTTATTA
>DATHIB010000131.1:0-4162 GCA_035490055.1 Candidatus Limnocylindria bacterium
GCGAAAATCGCTCAACCAAGAGTGCGGATGGAAGGATGGCGACAGAGGCGGCCCGGCTTGAACGGAAGGAATCCACAGGAAGAATAAAGAGAAAAAACAGAAAAACATGCTTGACTCATACCGGCCTTCTCATGGAAGGTAATGGAAGGGTTGCCCGTCATCCGGGCACAACGCGAATACGAAACGCGCCGCGGTTATTCACAATTGGCAGCGAAACAAAACAGGTTGAGTGGCTCGTGTCCGATCTCGACGAACTTCTACATCCGATTGGCAATTATGGTGCGTTATCATCAAGTTTTCAATCGGACGGAGATATTCGCTGAACGTAATGATTATATCGCTGGTCGTCTAAGGTGCTAACCCTTCGCTAGTACTGGAACCAATTCATGGCCTTAGGTGGGTCAGCAGCACGATGTCCGCTTCGCCCTTGCCCACTCCCGCGTAGATAGATTTTCCGTCCGACGACCACGAGACTCGCCGCGCAATAAACGTAGCTTGGCGACCGAAATCGGTTACTGGTCTCAGACTGCCGTTGTCAGTTGCCACCGTCCACATGTTCGTGGTCGGTCCGTCCATCAGCAGGACGACGAGGAACTTTCCATCCGGAGAGAGTACCGGTTGCATGAGCAGAGATGACGACAGGCGCGAGCCCGCGAGCCGGGTCAACACTTTGTTTGGACCGTTGTCAGGCTTGGCCACGTGGATTTCCATATCCGAAAAGCCGTTCACACCCGCCAGGGTTGTGACGTAGTAGAGCGTTCCGTCTGCCGCGACGGCCGGTCCGCGGCCATCCGGCTGGACTGGCCTTAGGTCGGTCCCATCCGGACGAACTTTATCGATGCGGAAACCCTTCGCTGTCGGGGGTGACACGTAAAGCCACTTTCCGTCGGGCGACCAGCACGCCCATCCTCCGCCATCCGAGACTTTACGCGCATTACTGCCATCGCCGTTGACTACCCACTGGTCTACATTCCATGCCGAGCTGCCACGATTGACGTACGCAATGTGCTGCCCGTTTGGCGACCACACAGGAACTCCCAAAGCGATGCGCGGATCTTGCTCGAACGTGAGCTGCCGGGTTTTACCTGTTTCTGGCCGCAAGATCCAGAGATTTCCGTGGCCTCCACTATCACTGAGATAGACAATCTCGCGATCATCTGGCGCAACCGAGGGTGTTTGTACGGTTCCGGTCTGATGCGTGACCTGGACACCGCGCCGCACATTGTCCTGCGGCGTTCCGTCGACGGGATACTTCCAGATGTCGAACTGCACCCGATCGCGGCTGGTGACCACATTGCCCTGGCGGTCCACATCCGGCGATATGTAAGATGTTTCGCCAAACGTGAGCTGCTGCGGAGTGTTGTTTCTTAGGCGAGCTAGCCACAGGTTCATGATTCGCATGTACAGGACGGTATCACCGCGCGAAGAGCTGAAAATCACGCCCGAGCTGTCCGGTAACCAGGAAAAACCTGCCTCCGGATTTCCGTCCTGAGTGATGCGATGCGGCTTGCCGCCGCTGATCGGCACGTAGAAGATGTCATAGTCAAAGGTTCGGCCGCTCTGGTACCCCAGCATGCGGTCGTCAGGAGACCAGCGCAAATTGGAATAAATGTAATCTCCAGGAAGTCGGGTGATCAGGTGAGCATTCGACCCATCCCCATCTGCGACTGTTAACTCAATGTGTTTTTGATTCTCTTGTAAATAGGCGATCTGTTTGTCGTGATGGCTCAGATCAGCGGGAATCAGGCTGCTGACAATCGGGCGCGCCGTGCCGCCCAGCGCGGGAATCTCCCAGACTTGGCCGTGTCCATTGGCTTCCGGAGATGGCGAGAAATATATCAGGGAACTGGAATCGGCTGACCAGCGTGGCGACTGATGGTCGGCATCATCATGCGTGACTTGCAGCGGCGCTCCCGCGGAGAGCAACCGTACCCAAACTTGCCGCCGGCCTCCAAGGTCGGCCGTGAATGCCACCGATTTGCCGTCGGGCGAAAGCGCTGGAAATTCCTCCATACCCACGAAGTCGGTCAGTCTTCTCACTCCAACGGGCAGGCGATTCTCCGTGCGCACTATAATTCGAGGCGCGACAAATCCTGCCGCTGCTGCCAGCGCAACAGCAACTGCGACCATGTGCGGCGACAACTTTCGGTTAACTTTGCCCACCGATATAGGAACGGCAGGACTGCTCTCATCACGCGAAAGCATTTCCAGGTTGAATGCCAAGTCGCGAGCCGACTGAAACCTGTCGTCAGGGTCTTTCTCAAGGCACCGGTGGACAACGCGCCCCAACGCCGGCGGAAGATTGCGAACACTGGTAGACAGCTGCTCGGGTTCCTCTTTGAGGATCGCGCTCATAGTGTCGGCAGCTGTTGCTCCTTGGAAGGCACGCTTTCCCGAAATCATTTCGTAGCAAGTCGCGCCCAAGGAGAAAATGTCGGAACGAGCATCCGCAGTGAGCCCGCGCACCTGCTCCGGGGACATGTATCCTAGCGTTCCGAGCAGCATGCCGGGCTGAGTGGAATTGAAGTCGGCGACTGTGCTTTCACGTCCCGTCGGATCGGAGCGCGTCAGCTTGGCCAATCCGAAGTCGAGTATTTTCACTAGTCCGTCGCGCGTGACAAACAGGTTTTCCGGCTTGAGATCGCGATGGACGACGCCGCGATCATGCGCCGCCGCCAACCCCCGAGCTATTTGCGAGCCATAATCCACGGTTTTCCGCACCGCAATTGCGCCTTGCAGCAGCCGCTCTCGCAAGGTTTGTCCCTGCAAGAGCTCGGTAACAAGATATGGAGCTCCCGCCTGCGTGGTTCCGAACCGGTAAACAGTGAGAATATTGGGATGGTTCAGCGCGGCGGCAGCTCTCGCCTCTTGTTCGAAGCGGTGCAGTTTTTCTAGGTCAGAGCCGAGTTCTTCGGGTAACACTTTGACGGCTACATCGCGACCCAGGCTGTGGTCACGAGCCCGATATACCTCGCCCATGCCCCCAGCCCCGAGAGGACCAAGAACTTCGCAGTCACCGAAACGCGCTCCGGCTGCTATTGCCATACTGCCGATTATAAAACCAGGAACTGAGAATCTTAAGAACCAAATAATGAGCTTTTGGGAGGGAACAACTAGAGGCCCTGGCAGCTGGGCTGGCGTAACTCCATGACCGACGAACAATGGGTGGACGTGCATGCTGCCAACGAAGGAACCTGGCGAGTGGAGCGCAACTTTCGCCAAGGCCGTCCGTCCCAAGAACTGAGGCTGAGGCTTTCGCAACGCGCTGAGAATTTGCCCGCTAACTTCCGTATAGTCGATTATTACCGGCCAATATTCTGAATCACACCCCTAAAAGCTGCAGGCCAGAAGGGTTATTCTCTTCCAGTTGGCAACAGGGCCAGCTCAAATGGTTGTCTGGCCCTATCGACGGGATCCGTGTTCATCCGCCGTCGGCTGCAACACCTTGTTAGGCCGCGCCCCACCTCGCTGGTGTAGGAAGCATCCGATCGCGAGCACGAGGAACGACGCGCACCAGAGATAGTATCCCGCCCGAAGGTCGGCGAACTCTGACACCATGAGTATGAACCACTGTGCATTAAGAATCGCCGCCAAGATTAACAGCCACGGCAATGCACGTTTAAGGCTGTCGAATCTTCTCCAAAAGAGGATCGCTGGGGAGAGGACCATGAGGAGGTTGGTTAGACTGCTAGAGACCATGATGATCCGCTTGACGAGCCCCGTTGATTCCTCAACGCCCTCCAGGGTGAGGGCAGTAAGAAAGGCTTCCCATCCTGGCAACCGCCCTGAGCTGAGGGTGGTGCCGTCCTTGATGACTTGGAAGAACCACGAAGCCGCGTAGAGCAAATACGCGATCCCAATCACTGTATCTCTTCTTGCCATCGGAACCTCATTGCCGGCCTGCCTCTTGTTTGGGCCTACCCCTGAAGCGCCATGGCGGGCGGCCTAAGGACGAGGCACTCCCCACGATTGCGGTGCGGATAGGTTCCCATTGTAAGGCCACTTATCCGACTTAAGGCAGCTGTCAATTCCGGCTGAAAATTCCCCATTGTACCGGTCGAAAATTCCCCACCCCTGAACCTCATGAATGGGCCTCCTTGGCCTCGGACGGAGTGGAGCCCAGCGCCGTCTTTTGGCGCGCTTTGGGCGGAACGGAGTCCGA
>DATHIB010000132.1:0-8516 GCA_035490055.1 Candidatus Limnocylindria bacterium
TCTTCGTTCAGATTTCCGTGGAATCGGGAACCCTGGAACCTACAATTGCAGACTCAAAAAGCGGACAGGTTTAGGTCCGCACCCTACTCTCGAAAAACCCCAATTCTGGCCGCTCTTTAGGGGTATGTCAGGAGTTCTGAACTTAGCGATTGGTCGCGGCGGCAAAAGGCGGCAATAAGAAAATAAAGGAGCTTCAAGGGTGGCACCGAGAGCTCAACCGCGATGATCCCCGTTCGTGCAAGAGTTCTTCAGCGGCACGACTGACAGCCGATCTTGAGCGCTGGGCATGGGAATAGAATTAGCGTGGGTATTCCCGGAATGTTCTTTGGTCTGAGTAATCGGCGATCCAATCCGCCGCTTGAGCTTTGCTCTAGCTTCTGCCACCTGTATGTTCGCGCCAGACGTTCTATATCCCGACCGCCCCCCTGGTCCCGAACCGGAGTGTCGCAAAATCTAAAGCCTTGCGCGTGTCCTTCTGGATGCGCACGTCAAGGGTTTTCAAGCCGATAAATGCGGATAGTAGCGCGAATCCTATCCCTTGATCCGTTAGGACGAATGCCGAACCGCCGACGCCGTTATCCGCCACGTGCCCAATGGCGGTATGCCTCGATCCATTCGGACCCGGCGGGTCGCGGAGTCGGCAATGGTAGCTCCAGAATGGGGAGTCTCTGCTTCGAGCCCTTGTGCTGACAAACAGCTATGACAAGATCATCTTCAGTGATATCAACGCCTGTGGCCGTTACTGGAACTCCTAAGACGTCCGCCTCAAACGGGAACTTTAGATTTTCCTCGATCATTGTGTAAAGGCCTGTGGCCTGTTCCGATGCGTTATAACAATCGACGATCGCCTCTTCTACGAGACGGTCCAGTGCGGCTTTGCTCAATCGACCCTTGGAGGGTTTAAGCCGCTTCCTCTTCCGAAAATCTTCTTGGTCTTTCAACATAAACCGCCGGTTGCCACTGCAAATCTGCAGTCAAGAAAAGATTATTCACCGGAATCAACACTCAGCTTTGACTTTCGTTCTTCCAACACAGCGATCTGCCCTTTCAGTCGTTTCAACTCCCGGTTAATGCGGGCAAGTTCCGTTTTTGCTTGCCGGTTTCTCGGGTAGTCGGCGCCATGCCGTTCCCTAACCAACGTTTCCACCTCTCGCCGGAGAAGCCAGGGGTTGCCGTGGAGGGATTGTTGTTGGCAATGCAGCTTGCCAGCGCGAATTGCTCAAACGATGTCCTCCCATGTAGGCCCGAACTCCTCCTGCGCCGTTTTGTGGCTGAGGGTCTCGCCCTTACGGCGCCACTCGGAATCCGCGTCGTCCATAGATAGTACCGGCTCGCTCCAGCTAATTCTGCCTTAGGAAGGCCGGGGCCTTCCAGCCTTTCGCCTGAAGCAGGACGGTGAAGAAATTCGTGCCCCCGGGTCCCAAGGTGACCCGGGCCCCTCGGTTGAACGGTGCCATCCGAATCGAGGACCCCAAAGTTCACACTCGAGGGATCGACTCCCAACCCAACGGCGATGCCCCTAGCAGCGGCTACAACCTCTTCGTTGACAAAGTGGACGCCTGACTCTGGTAGCGCCCTCGCGTCACCGTGGATTCGGAAGCGCTCCCGTGCTCCCGCACTGGCCCGAGCCCGTCCTGGGAGGAATCGCCAGCGGCCCTTGTTGGTCCGAGCACAGGAACGTGAACTCTTGTTCGGATTCGCGAGACCCATGTAATTGGACCCCAGCAGGGCGTAACTGTCCTCCGTGTTCAGTGCCCAGTACGTCCAATTCAGCGCCGACACCGGAACTCCGGAATTGTTTGCCGCCGTCACCGTGTAGCTCGACTGGATGAAGTTACCAGGTCCGTGAACCACTGCCCTTGCGATCCCGCCCCCGTGGAATACAGATCGCTCGACGAATTCCCCGTGCCGAATTCCCCGATCCACACCGGTGCAGAGGCGTACGCCGTCGCTCCTGTGTTGCCCCACGGATACGCGCTGTGCCCTGGCCAAACCGGATTCACGTTTCCAACATCAATAAATGCCCAATGCGCTTCCCAAAGATCCGCGAGACTCGATGACGAGCATCCGCTTCCATAGCACGTCGAGCTGTTGAACCACGGCTGCTGATACTAGCTCGGGCCGTAGAGGTGCGGCGAATACACGACTTGGTTGTTCACCGCGACACCCAAGCTCGATGCGTTCCCTCCGGCATTCAGCACCACCGGCGCCCCGGAGTTGTTGGCGTTGCCGTTTACGCCCTGAAGCTGCCCCTCCCCACCAATAGAAATCATACGGCCCGTTCGCCTGGGTGCCGCTGGAGGTCGGGTACTGCGAAATTCCTTCCACGAAGATCAGCGGGTCTCCCCAGCCGTGGGCGGCAGCTTCTCCCAGGATCGAATCCGCGGCCCGCTCTGCCGCCAGCCGCCAATCATGGCAGGTCGAACCCGATACGCAGCCCGGCGCGAACGGATTAGGGTTGGGATTTGCTGCGGGGTCGTTCCGTCGCCTGTCCCCCACGTCGAACCGCCCAGGTAATTGCAACCCGTATGCGTGCACACCGTATGCGGCTCGTTCCGCAAATCGAAGCCTGGGTCTCACGCCAAAATGCGCGCCCAGATTTTCCTTGCGCGCGGAGGACCTACCACCCGTCGCCCGACTGCGGACCTGAATCACGGGCTCCTAGGCTAGAGGTTTCTGGATTTGCAACTGACGGGCCGACTCTCTTTTTAAGCGCCCGGTGAAAATGTGCGTTGGCAGAGGGATCGACGCGGTCTAACAGTCATATACTAGCCTTTGCGGCATTTAGAGTCGGTTGCTCTGTCAGGTTTTGGGCTCATCGTAAGCATGGGACAAAGTTCTTCTGTCGTAGGGGCCAATCTATGCGACTCCGTAAATCCAGCTTAATCCTTCGTGCTTCGGTTCTTGTGTTTGTTCTGACTCCTTCCTGGTGCGTCCTGGGGCAGACGGTGACTGTACCTGCGCGCATTACCCAGGCCATTGATGAAACGAATCTCGTTCCGCTGCTGGGAAATGTCCATCCCCTTGCCCGCCCAGAATTCGATCAAGGACCTGTTGCTGACGCACAGCCCTTGAGGCGCATCCTCTTGCTTTTGCAACGCAGCCCGGAACAGGAGACCGCCCTGGAACAGCTCCTCGAACAACAGGAGGACAAGTCTTCCGCGAATTACCATGCTTGGCTGACACCGGAAAAATTTGGCAAACAGTTTGGACCCGCGGACGCCGACATTCAGGCCGTAACCCAGTGGCTCACCTCACACGGGTTTACGGGCATCAAGGTCAGCGCTGGCCGGACAGTGATTGAGTTTTCAGGGAATGTTGCGAACGTCCGCAGTGCGTTTCATTCAGAGATTCATCGCTATCTCGTCAACGGTGAAGAGCACTTAGCAAACGCGACCGACCCACAAATTCCCGCAGCGCTGGCGCCGGCTGTCGTGAGCATTGTCAGTCTCCACGATTTCCGGCCCGCCCCTCACATCCGGCGCGTTGGAGCATTTCACAAATCGAAATCGGGTGCAGTGACTCCGCTGTACACGCCACCCGGAAATAGTGGCCAGTTTTTTCCGCTCGCGCCGGCCGATTTCGGAAAAATTTACAACGTCACGCCACTTTGGGGTGGCGGAATTACGGGAACAGGTCAGTCCATTGCAGTGCTCGGCGAATCCAATATAAAGGTTCAAGATGTCATCGACTTCCGCACAATTTTTGGCTTGCCGCAGAATTTCTCCAGCCAGAACGTGATTCTCAATGGCGTCGACCCGGGCCTGAATGCTAGCGAAATCGAATCCGATCTGGACATTCAATGGGCCGGCGCCGTTGCTCCCGGCGCGACGGTTGATTTCGTAACCTCGGCTCCAACGGAAACAACTTCTGGAGTCCATCTTTCGGCCGTCTACGCTGCTGACAACAATCTAGCCGGTGTCATAAGCGTGACTTTCGGCGCATGCGAACAGCAGCTCGGATCCGCTGGGAATCAATTTTTCCAGTCGATTTGGCAGCAGGCCGCGGCCCAAGGCATTACAGTGGTGGTCTCGTCCGGCGATGGCGGCTCCGCAGGCTGCGACAATTTCGGCACTCAGCAAACCGCCACACAGGGTCTCGCTGTGAGCGGATTTGCCTCTACTTCATACAACGTTGCAGTCGGTGGCACCGATTTCGATCAGTTCAATCAGTGGTCTCAGTATTGGAGCCTCACAAATGACCCGGTGACTCAAGCCTCGGTTCTCTCTTACATTCCGGAGATTCCTTGGAATGATTCTTGCGCCCAGATTGGCATTAGCGGGTGCGGATCTTCCGCGCCAGGAGGTTCCCTGAACATTGTCGCGGGGAGTGGAGGGCCAAGCACAATCTATTTGAAACCTTCTTGGCAGTCCGGTGCTGGGGTTCCCGGCGATGGCAAGAGGGATCTGCCTGATGTGTCTCTCTTTGCCGGCGACGGTTTCACGGGCAGCTTGTACATGATTTGTGACACGGATCAGTTTCAGTCGTTTTCGGGGAAATGCGACTTGAGCAGCTTCGGAGCTACGATTCAGGGCGTCGGAGGGACTTCGGCATCCGCCCCGGCGTTTGCGGGAATCATGGCCCTGGTAAACCAGAACCAGGCCTCCTCGGCGAATCCTGCTCCTCGCCAAGGGAATGCGAACTATGTGCTTTATGCGCTGGCGAGAAAGTCAGGGGCGAGCTGTCCTTCCAGCGCAGCGGAGGCTCCTACCTGCATTTTCAACGACGTCACAAAAGGAAACAGCGACTTGCCGACGGGCCTTCCCGGTGTCGGAACCAATAGCGTTCCCTGTCAAGGGGGCTCTGCTAATTGCAGCGTTACTGCTGCCGGCAGCAACGGCGTGCTGGTCGACCCGAGTCATTCAACAACCGAGGCATGGACTGCCACTGCAGGGTATGACATGGCCACGGGGCTGGGGTCGGTCAACGCGCAAAACCTCGTCAACAATTGGTCTTCGGTGAACTTGCTCGCGTCCACCACGACTTTGAGCGCCAGCGTAAACGGGAATGCCGTCACCTCAATTAGCGGCATCGCGCACGGCACTCCAATTGGCGTTAGCAGCAGCGTGACCCCAGGCTCCGGCGCAACCGGGACCCCCACAGGGCAAGTCGCATTGGTTGCAACTCCTAGTCCGATTCCGGGAAGTCCGGGCGCCTCTCTGGGAATCGAAGCCCTATCACTGAGCAACGGTACAGCTACAGGTGCTAGCGTCATCCTGCCGGGAGGAACTTATAATCTCACTGCTCACTACCAGGGTGACGGAACTTTTGGGCCGAGTGACTCGAGGCCTTCCATACCTGTCAATATCACCACAGAAGGTAGCAAGACCCTGATTAGCATTCCCGTTTTTGATCCATCCACTGGTAAAGAAACGGGAAACACCCCGACGAGCATTGCCTATGGTTCACCCTATCTCGCACGATTTGACGTTGGCAATGCCATCGCCTCGCTTACTTTCCCGGAGCAGCCCCTATGCACTCCTCCGAATTGTCCCACTGGAACGGTTACTGTCACGGACAGCTTGAACGGCGGTGCTCCAGCGCCCCTCGATGCAGGCACGTTCGCATTGAACAGCTCCGGTTTTGCAGAGGACCTTGCGATCCAACTTCTCGGCGGGTCCCACGTATTATCAGCGAGCTACAGTGGCGACAACAGTTTCAATGCGAGCTCAAACACCTATTCGCTTACCGTCACTCCGGGTCCAACGAGGATCATATCTTCAAACCCACCGCTACCACCTCAGGTGGCTACACCTTTTAACCTTGGAGTCATCCTTACCATGAGTTTCTTCGGCGTAATGCCTAGTTGCAACTTTACGTTCTTGGACGGGACGATCGCTTTGCAGGGGACGCCAAATTGTGCCTGGCAAGCAAACGGACCGTTTCTGTATGTGACGCTGCCCGTTTCCCAAACGACGGCTGGGACGCACACGTACACCGCAAAGTTCAACGGCGATTCGAATTATGCGCCTTCCGCATCAGCGCCCATGACCACAAGAGTGTTCTACGGCTCCACAACGGCGCTCTCTGCCGATTCAACCAATGTCCAATACGGCACCAGCATCACCCTCACGGCCCTTGTCGATTCCACCGTCTCCACAGGTCCGACCTTACCCAATTCCGTTACGTTTTATTACAACAACAGTCCGATTTCAGGCACGGTTTCTTACACCCCAACCACCGATTCGTCTGGAAACTTAGCACTGCGCGCTTCCATCAGTTTTGTTCCGCAGTTTTCCAGTTTTGCTGCTGCCCTGTTTAATGGAGATGCGAATTACTTTCAGAGCGGCTCTACCACTCTCAACGTCAACGTAAATATTCCGGACTTCAATCTCTCTGCAAATCTCCCCACTTCATCCATCACCGCCGGCAGTTCCGCCACTGCTACCATCACCGTCACACCGGCAAGCAATGCTTCCAGCCCCGTAACGCTCACATGTCCTCCGCTCAACCTCCTCGGTCAAGCGCAACCCCTGGGCATTTCCTGCAGTTTTTCGCCCGGCACAGTCAACCTGACTAACGGCACCGCTGCCACCTCGACTCTTACGATTTCAACTCTCGCGCCTTCTTCCAGCCCCACGACAAGTGCAGTTCCGCCGCTCCCTCCTCCTCTTCCTTACTTGACACCGCGCTTCTTTTGGCTGCTCGCCACAGCGTCGGCGCTCGCGCTATTCTTTTTGTTTCTGCTTCAGGTCCGGCTTCGCCGCAATCACTTGGCCTTTGGCGCCGCCCTCGCCTTTTGCATCTTGTTGTTTCTCGGCTTTGTCGGTTGCGGCGGAGGATCTGCCGGAGGCGGCGGTGGTGGTGGGCCGGTGCCAACATCCATTACTCTGTCTACTCCCAGCGTGAAGGTTCCTCTTAATCCGATTTCTGGTGTTGTCGTGAACCTCATGGCTAATGTCACTTCCTCGAAAGCAGCCGGAGGAACTGTCACCATCTTTGTGGATGGTAGTAGCGGTTTCTCCGTTAACAGTCCGGTCGTAAACGGAGTCGCACAATTCCAGGTCGGCGGCCTGTCTGTGGGTATTCACAGTTTCACGGCCCAGTACTCTGGCGACGCCAATACGCTAAGTTCTCAAACCAAAGGAAGCCTCAACATCGCTGTCACCGGCCAAACAGGAGTCACAATACGGGCGAACACAGGGGGCCTGTTTCATTCGACCGCGGTCAATTTCACGCTTCAGTAAGCCGTTCGCTTCTATTTGCGGCTGCAACCCGCAGACACTTCTCTTGCCGGAGGTGGGGCTTGACCTGCCCCCTTTTTCCGCCGCCCGGACGGTGGCCAGTTCGGTTCCTTTCTCCGATCGGACACGCGCCTGTGATCTGAAGTGCGCGGCGGAGGCAGACGATTGTGCGACACTCGAATCGCCAGGTGGCGTAGGTTCTGAACCTGTCAGGCGGGTTCTATACGGAATGTACAAACTAGCGGATTCATGTTTACCGTCCAATGTTTGGCTTCGATGTCAAACTCTTGCTCATTCAACGCTCTTTTCTTTCCTGTCCACGTATTGAAGTCGGTACTAGCCTCCACATGGACGGTTTGCGGACTTCCCGGGAGTTTAAGTACCCGTGAACGCAGTCATCGGTACACGTCCAAGCGAACTCTTCTGTTATCCTCCTTTGGATGAAACCTTGGGAACATCCTCCTCCGCCCGTTCTGTTCAAGTACCTGCATCCGGATCGCCTGCACATTCTGAAGGACTGCCGGGTCCGCTTCAGTCAAAGGACCGCCTTCGATGATGATCACGAACTCCAGCCGGAATACGCAATCTTCGGAACCTCTGGTGAGATTTGGCGGTTTGCAATATCGACAGGATTTCAGGTCAGCAGATCAGGCTTATCGGCCTCGATGATGGTTGCGGCTCTTTCGACCGACCGCCGAGCGCAAGAGCGGGCGCTCGCTGCGCTGAACCGGTCCACCATCGTCAAGGACGAGCTCGGATGCTTTTGTTTAACGGAGGTCGCGGATTCCGAACGAATGTGGAGGGAGTATGCCGACCACGGCAAGGGATTCGTCGTGGGATTCGACACGGCGCACGCTGGATTTGTGCAGCAACTGATGCCTCGCGGCCGACTCGGAAAAATGTCGTATAGCGATGAGCCATTCGGCAGCGCCCTCGGGGCGCTTGAGGACGAGGGCGCGGGCGTGATGTTCCGCAAGAGGATGAAGTACTCTTTCGAGCGCGAGTGGCGAATCGTTCGCCTCCTGAAAAGACTGGAACACAATGGAGATGGCGTCTTTCGCTCTCCCTTCGATCCCTGTGGGTCATCAAAATGCCATCACGGATGAAAATCAAGCGGTTGGAGCGCTACCATTCTATCTGTTACTTACGGGGCACCCTTCAACTAAGATCGAACCATGGTTACCCTTGCCCGTGCGGTGGTGGCTTACCTGCGCTCCCTTTTTCTGCCACGTCACAAACTCGCCCTGGAAGCCGTCGCTCTTCGCCAGCAACTCGCCGTCTTCAAGCGGAAGCAGCCCCGGCCCAAACTGGATCGCCTCGATCGGCTGTTCT
>DATHIB010000133.1:0-10335 GCA_035490055.1 Candidatus Limnocylindria bacterium
GGCTTTTTCCGACCCGCAGACAAGCTCATCGCTTCATTCAGAGGCAAATAGTTATGTGCAGGACAATCACTCCCAGGGGCTTGTCTCCGTAGATTCCGTCTGGGTCCAGAGTACATAACTTTTCTCGGCACATCAGACCGCTTATGCGCCGCGGCCCATAACCGGTCTTTGCGTCCCTTGCCGCCCTGGATGTGAATCACCATGCGCTTGTTGTCGACATCGCTGAGCTTCAAGTGGGTCAGCTCGGCACACCGCGCGCCGGTGGCGTAGAGGGTCATCAGTATCGTCCGATGGAAAGGAGGGCAGGCCGCATCGATGAGTTGAGCAACTTCTTCCTGGCTGAGGATCGCCGGCAGGCGATGCGTCCTTTTTGGATAAGGAGTGTCGGCGACGCTCCAAGCCCTTGGAAGAACCGCAGGGCTGCCAGACGGATGGTAACCGTGCCCGATGACAACTTCCTTTTTTGAAACAGCTCGGCCTGATATTCACGAATGTGCCGAGGACCCAAGCGGTCCGGCGGGCAGTTGAATCGTCGAGAAAAATCTTCGACGCCGTGGATATAACTGCGTATAGTTTCTTCAGAGTAGTTACGGCGCTGGAGTTCTTCCAGCATCAGTTTACGAAGATGGGTCACAGGGACCTCCTTGTGACCCAACCTTATCTTAGCTCTAAGGCAACCACTGCTCCGTTCATCCCACGCGTAGCGTCCGCCGCTGGGCGGCTACGTTCAAACGCCGTACCCGTCCATGTGGTTTATGGTTTGGGATTCAACCAATACAGGGGAGCGCTCTGGAAGATAGAAATTCTCAATCCGACCCCGGCCAAGTAGCTCGTCGTCAGTTTTCTTAGCGTTCCTCCTGGCGACGTACTCTGGCAAACCAGCAGAAGTGGGCTTCAGCCCCTCACTTCAGGCCAAAGGATTTTTCGCTTCAGCCCTGTGCTGAAGCGAACTTCACGGAAAGAAACGAGATACCCCCTAAAGAGAAAGCCCGGAAGGACGTGGCCAAATTCGGATGAGGCGGGAGCGACCCCACCCTTTGACGCACCGTGCGTCACGGCTTCTGTGGGGTCGCTCCCGCCTCAGTCACGCGCAGCGCGTGACCCATTTAGCCGCGTCCCAGAGCCGGAGTTTCGGAGTTGTAAGACAACGTCCATTACACCCCGCAAGGGAGAAAGTAAGGACAAGGATCAAAGCCCCCGCAATACAACCCAAGACGGTAAGCTTCCCAGGTTCATGATGAGCATGGCATCGAAGGCGTCTTGGACCGGCATGCCTAATTCAGTGATGATCCTGGTTTTCCTGACCGTGGCTCCCTCGTGGCTTCGCAAATTTCCCGAAAAAAACAAACTTTCTGATTGAGGTTTTCCCTTTTCGAGGCCTCTTAATAGTAGGGGGTTTGATTGCTTCAAAGAGCCTCGATCGCTGTTTGCAGTGTGGGAAGGTCAACGGCGCACCCGTGTCGGACGCCATGGAACTGCTGGAGGGAGCCTCCGAGTGGCCGGTCCCTTAAAGAAAAATGGCAAATCACAAAGACTCTCCGTGAGGATTTCCTCGCTCGAGAGCCTCTTAGTAGATAGGGGGCAGTTCACGTTGATATCTCCCGTAGGCCTGGTGAAGCCGTTTCTTATGCTATGCGGGGAAAGGTTTAGAGGCCTTTCCTGGCGCGGAAAGGTGAACGGTGCATGAAAGACACGGTTCACGCTGCGGTTCACCATTCCGTTCACCTTTTCGGTGAAGGGAAGTTTTACGGAGCATTGAGGTTGCGTTTCACGCGACCGTTGATTTTGGACAAGGGCAAAACACCGGAGTGGGCTGGAGCGACCCCACCTTTGGGGGCTTTCAGCCGCCCAAAGACTTCGTGGGGTCGCTCCAGCCCACACGCTCTCCGAGAAGCGCATCTCGGGGCGAGGGGGAATAGGTATGCTGCTAGCCATCCAGAAGAGCTACGAGCTTCTCGCGAATTACGGCTGCTTCGCTCGGGAAATTTGCGACAAATGCGGAATCGTGCTAGGTGCGGTTCGTTTCACACGCAGAGACGAGTCGGGGGTTTGGTGTAGCCGGGAACGCAGAGGCGATGGCGATCGGAGAACGATCCGCAAGGGTGGACGGCCTCGCAAGTACAAAACAGAGAACGATAGACGCCAGGCAGAACGGCGCCAAAACGCGGAGAGGCAGAAAGCCTTTCGAGTAAGAGTCCATCGTAACGGAAAACTCTCTCGCAGCTTCGCTGAAACAAAAGACTTGCAGGCGCAAAAAACGCATCTCTCGCACTACCCCTTTATCCCGGCTTCTTCCGGCCCCGGAAACGGCTTTTCGCGAAGGCGGGAGCACAACCGATTAAGCGATGGCGACCGCTCCAAAACTCGCGTTGCAGCTTGATCCGCGACGGTGATCTCGAAAAAAATGGCAGACGTTCTCAAATTCGAGCGAAAGGGACGGTCATGCGGGGAGGAAATCCCCGCCGCGCTTCGCGAATTTATCGACGCTGTGATTGTTCCGGCGCTTGTGAGGGAGTACCTTGGCGAAATGAATGTGTCGAAAAACCTTGCGCCGCCTTCGGGCGTTGTGTCAGATTCGTCATCGGACGTTCTAGTCCTTTCTGAGGTGCGTCGATGAGTCGACTGCGTTGCGCCATCTACAGTCGTTTTTCAAGCGATCGCCAAAGCCCCACCAGCATTGATGACCAGGTGCGGAAGTGCAGGGCCTACGCAGAGAGACAGGACTGGAGCGTTCTCGATGACCATCTATACTCCGATGAAGCAATCTGCGGAGACAGTACAGACAGAGCCGGTCTACAAAAACTACTTGCCGCAGCGACCGGATCGGCGCGCCCGTTTGATTGCATTTTGATCGATGACACTTCGCGCTTGACGCGGAAACTCGCAGATGCCTTGAATCTATACGAGAGGCTCTCGTTCGCGGGAATCAGGTGGTCGCTGTTTCTCAGGGTGTCGATTCCGATAGCTCCCAGGCGGAACTGCTCATCGGCGTTCACGGTTTGATCGATGCAGTGTACTGGCGTGAACTTGGACAAAAAACGCATCGAGGGATGCAAGGACTTGCCCTTCGCGGACTGCACACGGGCGGCAGGTGCTTCGGCTATACGTCAGTCAAGAACGCGGACGGGAGTGCGAAGCTGGAAGTGAATAAGGAACAAGCGGAAATTGTACAGCGCATCTTCCGGCTGTGCGCTGAATCCGGCTATTCGCTCAAGCGCATTGCGCACACCTTGAACAGCGAAGGCGTCTTGGCGCCGCAACCACAGAAGGGTCGCTTCAGTCGCTCATGGTGCGTTTCTTCCGTTCGTCATGTCTTGTTGAATCGTAAATACGTCGGCAAGACCATCTGGAACACAAAACGCAAGTTGCGTGTACCTGGCACAAGCAAGCGAGTCTACAGGCCGCGCCCTGAATCAGAATGGACAACGCTCGACACACCTCATCTCCGGATCGTCTCCGATGAATTGTATGCGGCTGCGGGGCAAAGATTTGAGAGGGTCAAGAGGGCGCTTGGCAGGCCAGGCCACGAGAGTTCCGGACTTATTGTCGGCCCAAGGCGCTATCTGTTCTCTGGTTTGCTGAAGTGTGCCGAGTGTGGCGGTAGCATCACTCTCGTCAGTGGTCGCGGTCGCAACGGTGCGGATCGCTACGGCTGCTCGCTCCATCATCAACGCGGCGTCACCGTATGCTCAAATTCGCTACTCGTTCGCAGGGATGAACTCGAAGAGAGCTTGCTGAAAGGCTTGTCTGAATCCGTCCTCAAGACTGAGGTGGTCGATTATGCCGTCGCGAAGATGGAGGAAGCCCTGAACGCGCAGTATGCCGGCCTGGACGCAGAGCTAGCGCGAATGCGTCAGCGGAAACAGGAACTCGATTTGGAACTCAAGCGCCTTACGGATTCGATAGCGCAAGGCCAGCAGTCTCAGAGCATCATGAAAGCGATTGGGGATCGGGAAAAAGAATTGCGCGTCATCACAGACAAGCTCCTCGAACCCGCACCGGGATCGTTGCGCGCAAAGCTCGAAGAGTTGAGGGAATTTGCGGTGTCACGACTGTCGAAAATTCGGGAGCTACTCGCGCGCCCTGAAAACATCCGGGAGGCGCATGAGGCGCTTGCCGAGCGCATTGGCCAACTGACCCTACAAGCAACGAACGAGAACGGAAAAAAGACGTATCTCGCTCATGGCAAAGTAGATTTCTTTGGTGAAGAAGAGTTGGCGCATTCCGATGGTGCCGGGGGCCTGGCATGTACATTGCAGTCCCCGCACACAATTCCAGATCGACGTGGCGGCATGAAGCCGACCAAACCGACGAACGCCCCTGCGGCACGCTTCGCTATGGATGGTGTCGGGAGCCCGGTATGCACGATTCTGCCACAAGCTAAGTTCTTTGTTGACTTGGCCGCCTAGGCGCCTGGAACACCAGAAGCGACTTTTTTGGCAATGCTGCCGCGTCGTGCATATCGCTCGGCATGGAACTGCTTCGAGGAAGAGTGCTCTCGCTTGAATAGACAGGCGCGACAATCACAGCGCAGAGTGTTGCCGCCAGAAGTTGACGAAACACGCCCCACGCTCTCATAACTAGATTTTACGTGAGCTGCTGCTGACCAACCAACCGCGATCTCACGCCGTTGCAGTCCGCTCCCGCATCGAAAAGTATGTATTGGGCCTTATCCCAGGATCCCGACTTCAAATATCTGGCCGGGCTTCAGGGACTGCAATGCGACAAGAGCATTTGGGATATGCGGCCGGATGTCATCCAGATCGTTCGAAGCTGGGCGGATGATCAAGATAGCGATGTTCCGGCCCGTCATGTTCTGCTGATACCTAATGTTCTTGTCTATTGTGACAAGGACGTCAAAGTGCTCTTCAGCCAGGGCCAACAGCTCCCCATTCTCCTTGCCGCTGAATCCTGCGTCTCGAACGGTCTCACATTCATGACCGCCGTCGGCAAACAGGAATTTGACTTTCCTGGGGACACACTCATCGAAGAGCAATCTCATTTCAAAGTGGCGGTCAGGCTCGTTCTAGCTTCTTCGATCGCCGCAATAGCTTCGGCGCTGGTTACACTGGGGAAATCTTCAAGAAACTCTGACAGCGTCCGCCCATGCTCCAGATAGTCTGTCAGCGACTTAAAAGGAACTCGCGTTCCGCGAAAGACGGGTTCACCGCTGAGGATAGCCGGGTTGCTGACAATGATGCTCGAGGCCATTTTGCGAATCTCCCTCCGAAAGTTTAGCGTACTTCCTTAGCGTTGCGCATCTTTCTCGTGCGAATTGCTGGACGGCGCTACTGTTGTCCGCGCCGAAACGGCAAAATGGAGAAAAACCACAAAAACGTCGAACCGAGGTACACAGCGGGTACACGGAATCGTCGGTAAGGCCTGACAGAATGTCACTGACCTGCGACGGAGCCAGAGTGCAGATCAGGAGTACAAAAACTTCCTGGATTCTTTCAAGGGGTGTTGGCGGACGCGATCTGCACTTACCAGCCCCCATGATGACCTATCCGAGAATTCTCAAGGAATATCGAAGATGGAGAGTACTGTACCGCTGACGATTGCCAGCTTCTTTCCGTCCGGCGACAGCGCAAGAGTCGGGGAAGGGAAACTCTCGCTGACGAATCCACCGACTTCGGTCCTAACAGCCTCCTGATGCAACTCGTACCGCCAGATTTCCTTCTTGGCATCGACATCTAGGACTACTGCTGTCTCCTCCAGCCCTCGCCCAAGGTGGCCAAAATGATATGCCACGCGATTACTTGTCATCGCCCCGCTGACTCCGTCAATTGTATCGGCCCTTCCTCCAACCCCCTTTTTGCGAAACAGAATTGTCCCCTGACTGTCGCTCACCCAGTATTCATTAAGGCCGCGTAAGAAAAGTAGGCTATTTCCGAATGATCCTTGCACTCCTCCGAAGCACTCGGCGCAGAGCGGGCGGGGCTCCTTGTCGTTTATCTGGATCTGGGCAGGTCGATGCTTCGCACCTAGCTCATTAGAAATCACGGAATCGCCAACGAGTGCCGCCCCATCTCCTTGCCATCGAGGTACCGAAATGGAGGACTGGTCTTCGAGTGTGTCGACAGAGATCCAATGTGCATCACCATGATTACGGCCGGCCGTCCCTGGCTCGTAAGGGAAGTGGACTAGCAAAGCCTTTTTGGTTCTAGGATCTGTTAGAACCATCCACTGGTCCTGTTGCGGATAGCCGTTGAACTGGGTGCGATTGAGCGGAAGCTCGCGCGTGGCCACTACTTCAAGCTCATGAGAGAAGCTGAATAGCCGATCGCCAATGCTGACCAGGCAACCGGAAGCGCCCGTGGAATGGATTCCGGAGCCCCAAAGGACTGCCGATAAGCCCTGCCATCCTTTCACAACTTGAGAGTTCTGATTGGTTCCCTTCTGAGCATCAATCGTGAGGACGGCGGTGTTATAGAGCGTGTGCTGGAACTTGACTAAAGCATCTTCCGCAGATTGGGGCCGGAACTCGAATTGGACGGAAACCGCAATCGTGCTGTCATCTAGGAAAGCAAGACTCAACCTGTCTGACTGAGAACCTGGCCCTTCGGCGGCATCCCGATACGCTGCCAGAGAGCTTAGATCGAGAGTTCGTACTGCGCTTGGGGCATGCGCCGTCGAAGCGATGCCCCAAAGGGCAGCTCCGCAGAGAATCTTTGATATTTTACTTTTCTTCAACGGTTTTCGCCCCCGAATCGCGTGCGGTACCAGCTTGGTTTGTTCTAGCGATATGTTCAGCTTTGCAATGAGCTAGTAAGTGGGCCGCGGGAGGCTCCCCCCAGGGCCGAAGCAAATGTATATAACCGTAGTTCCGAATAGTCCCTCGCCATAGTTGTAACCGATCAGATAGAGCTGACAAGATGGTAAGCCAACTCCGCCTCCGTTTGTTTGAGGGCCGCCCCCGCCACCCCCGCCAGACAGAGGATGAGGTTTGTGTTTTCTCGAGAAAACCATTGGATTGTCACACGGATTCGTGCCGCGCTGAAGATCGGTTTCAACCTGGCTATCAAACTTAGGGTCATTATTAAGCGCGCACGCCACGCTATGTCCGCAATCTGCTCCAAGAGGATTATTGGTCACGCTCTGATCAGCAGCCGTAAAGTTGACCAACGAATCCATGAAACCGTTTTCATGCCAACGTTTCGTGAAACCGCCCTGTGAAGGGTCAGCACCGTGGAGAAGAGGACCGCCACCGAACGGAGTGAAACCCGGCGACAGGTAGTCAATACCTTGAATTTGGAAGTTGGTGTTTGCGGACACGGTCGCCTGATTTGCCGAGAGGAGTGCCTGCGCTCCTCCGCTAAAAGGTCCTTTTAAACAGACAGCTCAAACCGCGACATGTTAGCTTGTTCCAAGGACCCGGGACACAAGAGAATCCCGGATCTTGTGCCGAATCCATGTGGGAGAACAGGAATGTCTTCATTAACGGCAGGGAAACACGCGGGCTCAGGCGCGGCGAGTAACCAACCGGCGGTCGCTGAGCCTACCTTTGCCCAACGAGCGCGTACCTTGGTGCATGTGGGCCGAGTTGGGAGTCTATCGACACTTTCACGTAAACAGCAGGGGTTCCCCTTCGGATCCGTGATGCCCTATGGATTGGACGACCACGCGAATCCTATCTTCCTTATCAGCACGATGGCCATGCACACTCAAAATGTGCAGGCAGACCCGCGTTCCAGCCTGTTAGTGACGCTGCCTGATACCATCGGCGATCCCTTGGGAGCGTCCAGGGTCACGTTGCTAGGAAATATTCTGCCGGTACCTGTGCCGGAGGTGGCTGAAGCACGGAAACTCTACCTGGCGCGTTACGCCAACAGCAAATACTGGGTGGACTTTGACGACTTTTCCTTTTACCGGATGGACGTGGTGGACGTTTACTACGTGGGTGGCTTCGGGGTGATGGGCTGGGTCTCTGCCTCGGAATATTACAGCGGGCAACCCGACCCGCTGGCTGACACTGCACCCGACATCATCCAGCACATGAATACCGATCACGGGGATGCGCTCGTCCTGCTTGCCCGGGAATTTGCTGGAATCGAGTCTCAGGAAGTGGCGATGACTTCGGTCGACCGTCTCGGCTTTCACGTACGCTTGAAAACCCAAGATGGCACGCGTGGTGCCCGCATCGCATTCTTGCGGGAGGTGAGTAGCCCGGCGGAAGCCAGAAAAGTTCTGGTAGAAATGATAGGGCAAGTACGGCGAATGTGAGCAACCGTGTGACGCTCTAACGCCACCCTTCGCTTCTCATCACCGACGCGTTACCAACTGTAATGAACTTTGTAGGTCACGGTTTTCTCTCCGTCGTCTGGAATCTGCACCGTAAACTCCATTGTTTTGCTGTCTAGTTTCTTGAAAGCGTCTGAGTTCTTGACGATGTCCCAACTCGTCCAGCGGTAGAGATGTTCGACGATGCGGATCTCAGCAGGTGTGGTCTTGTGATTGCGAATCTTTATTTCGAAGGATTCGTCGATCCATCTCGCGTTGAAATCAGCCCGGTACTCCGTGCGGGTTCGCTCTCCGGTCATGTCGAAAGCGTTGCCGGTATACAGCCGGATGGTTTCATCTTTGGGCGTGTGGTCAATGTCGTTCTCCCCGGTGAACTCGAGTTGGCCATCGTCGTCGCGCCGGTAGAAACGCACTCTCCCTTTCGGAAGTGGCATGCCAAGATGATTTTCGATGCTGTTCTTGAACTCCTGCATCACCCAAACTTTTGGATTGGACAGGGTGCCGTAGCTTTCCTGTTGGCGGATGGCTTCGAGCTGCCAATTCTGATAATTCGGGTCGACTTTAAACCCATCGTAAACATAGACCGGTTTAGATTGGATGCCCGTAGCGCGGACCATCTCCACCTGCTTGGTCTCGCGGTCGTGAAGCCCCAGGTGATGCAGCCCCTCAAAACGTGGCAGGTCAGCGCAGGTAGTGACGAAAAAAATCCTAAGTCATAGAAAACAAAGCATCCTGCCCTGAAAACCGTGGAAGTTAGGTTAGCCCAGTAACGCTTCACTCCCGCACATTTCGCGCCGTTCCTGAGTGCCAGTTGTCGAATCTTGAAGAGCTTTATTCGCGGAGCCGCCTTCGATATTGAGAAATCAGTGCTTCGTCGCTCTCTTGAAGAACGCTCTCCAGGCAGGGGAACCTGAAACGCGCACAACGCTGACCAGTTCCCACTTTTGGGCACCGAGCTGGTTGGCCTGATCGACAACATCCTGCTCGCTGACTGCGCTGACCAACTTGTACTCCCACTGCTGGGGCTCAGACCCGCCCAGTGGGCCAGAAACGTTCAAGGCGATTGTCTGGCTGTGAGATCGCCCATTCGCGGACCCGGTCACTGTCACGGGAAACGTGCCGTTTGGCACGTTGGATGTCGCGGAGAGAATTAAGTTAGCTTTCCCGTTCGCGCCCGGTGTGATCAGGGAACTAACACCGGCTGGCAGCCCAGATGCGGTGAAGCTGATGTTAGGCAAGTTACTTCCGCCAACTGGAGCGGCAGTGATACTGACAGACGACGAACCGCCTCCCTGCAGGTTCATGGCTGCTGGCGAGACAGAGAGAGCGAAATCACCACCAGCGGCCTGCGGATTGAATTCGATGTTGAGCACCGGGTGCAGCTCGATCACATTAGGGGCTGCTCCGCGCTGATGATGAAAGAAATCAAAGAAGCCGACGCCAGTTACGCGCACTGGCACGTTGGCGGTCTGGAATGACGAAGTAGCCGTGAACTGTGCGTCAAACTTTGTGCGGGTGCTGGCAATCTGTCCCGCGAATGGACTATTCGTTCCGACACAACTGGGAGAGGGAATCTCCGCTACCATCGTGTTGCCTCGGTCATCTTGCAACACAAGATGGTAGTCGGAGTCGCCTGTAGTTCCAGTCTCGAACTTGAAATCGGTTAAGGTCGCATCGACTTCGAAAACCGTGTTCTCCGTAGGCGCAGAGCGGCTATCTGTCGGTAACGGGTTCGGCGGTTGAAGTGTTATCAGGTCGGCGATATGAGCAGTTTGAGGATTAGAGAGGTCGATCTGACTTGCGCCACTGTCGGTTCCAGTCTTCACCGACCAGCGCTCCTTCCCGCAACGCTGACCGAATGCAGCCGGTGTAAAAAGGCATACCAGGACAAACAGGACCCATGTAATTTTCCGAATATTTTTCATGGCTCTCCTCAACGATGGGCGTTAAGCGATGTGAAAACTTGTAATTACGGCATCTGGTGTGTCTCCTGTCCCGCTTTTCGGTTTTGGTCCCTCTCATTGCGCCCGCTTTTGGCCACCTCCATTAGCGACTGGTTCCATCGCCTAGCCAGCAATCACTCGTCACTGCCGT
>DATHIB010000134.1:0-5849 GCA_035490055.1 Candidatus Limnocylindria bacterium
GGCTTTTTCCGACCCGCAGACAAGCTCATCGCTTCATTCAGAGGCAAATAGTTATGTGCAGGACAATCACTCCCAGGGGCTTGTCTCCGTAGATTCCGTCTGGGTCCAGAGTACATAACTTTTCTCGGCACATCAGACCGCGACGTGATGCTCAGTCCTAAATTACTTGAAGAACTTCGTGAGCATTGGCACCGCTTACGCCGAAAACCAAGAGTCTGGCTGTTTCCGGGCAACCACGACCATTGCGCCGATCACCCCATCGATACGAAAACCGTTTGGCATGCGTGCCAGCAAGCCGCCCAACGAGCGGGCCTCCAGAAAAGTGTTCATCCTCACACGCTTCGACACTGTTTTGCGACGCATCTACTCGAGGATGGTGCTGACCTGCGCACCATTCAGATCCTGTTGGGTCATAACGATCCGAAAGAGACGGCTCACTACCTGCATCTCTCGCAACGTCACCTGCATGCGGCCTCGAGTCCATTGGATTCACTGCCGCTCGAAGGCCCTTCGCCGCAGGAGCACTAGATGGCCCGGCCACCACTCGAGGTGGCCGATGTGGTCCGCGCCGCGGGAGATGCCTTCATCGAACGAAATCGCCACTGGCTCGGTTGGAAGCACAGCAAAGTGTTGCTGGCCATTCGCCGGTGTCGTACCGCCGCACTCGGCGGTCATCTCGATGAGTGCACCCGCTGCGGACATCGTGCCCCCATCTCGTATAACAGCTGCCGCGATCGCCACTGCCCGAAGTGTCAGACCGCTGCTCGGGACCGCTGGATCGCTGCGCGTCGACGAGAACTTCTCCCGACCCGCTACCTGCACGTGGTCTTTACACTGCCCCACCGCTTGGCTCCACTGGTGCTGCAGAATAAAAAGGTCCTCTACGCTCTCTTGTTCCGCGCCAGTGCCGAAACTCTTCTCGAAGTGGCGCGCGATCCGAGACATCTCGGCGCAGAGATTGGTTTCTTCAGCGTGCTACACACGTGGAGTCAGAAGCTCAACATTCATCCGCATGTCCATTGTGTCGTTCCCGCCGGCGGCCTCTCGTCCGATCACACCCGCTGGGTTCGTTCACGAGACAACTACTTTCTTCCCAAAGGGGTGCTGCGTGAAATCTTTCGCGGCAAGTTCGTCGATGCGCTCAAACAGGCTTTTCAGAACGGTCAGCTTCGCTTCGAGGGAGATCTGAAACTCCTCGCTCAGTCCAAGATCTTTGCCGCCTGGTTGCGGCCGCTGTTTCGACAGGACTGGGTGGTCTACTTGAAACGTCCCTTCGGTGGCCCCGAATATGTGCTGCACTATCTCGGCCGCTACACTCATCGTGTGGCCATCTCCAACCATCGCCTGGTCTCCCTCACCGATGGCCAAGTCACTTTTCGCTGGCGTGATTCTGCTCACCACAACGAACAGAAGTTGCTGTCTCTAACTGTTGATGAGTTCTTGCGTCGCTTCCTACTGCACACCCTTCCGAAAGGCTTCGTGCGCATCCGTAACTTCGGCTTTTTGGCCAACCGCAAACGCGCCACGCTCCTACCCCTTTGCTTTCAGTTGTTGGGTTCGGAACAACAGTCACAAGCCGAACAACACGCCTCTTCCACCGAAGATTGTCCCGACCTTTGGCGCTGCCCTAAATGCGGTGGACCGATGAAGGTCATCGAAAGGCTCAGCGCTGCTGAAATCCAACTTCGTTCTCCACCACGCATCAGCGCTGCGGCATGAGACTACTCTCTCCAACTCGAAAACTCCGCGTTCTTCGGGGCGCTCCGCATTTTCCTGCCTCCCCGTCAAACCGATTCCTTCTTCCAGCTTCTTCAACCACAGTCTTCGCGATACTTTTTCGCCGAAGCCAATTTCCGCGCGCACGGTGTCATGTGTCGTGCCCTGCAGCACAGTCTCGGCACGGCTTAACGCCGCTCCTTCCCACGATTGAATTTGCATAGAGACCGCGTCCACCGCAACCACGGACGGCCACGTCCAAACGGCTTTACCGGACGCGCGCAGAGATCCTCGCCTCTGTTCACACCTTATCGAGAACGCGCATCCGCTAAAGCACTAGCGTAACTCAGGACTTAGTGGGTCTCTGACGAGCTTGCTTCATAAAACCTCGGACGAAGTCGGCAATCTGATCGGCTGCGGTATCGAGGGCGAAATGGGGGCCGTCGACGATGTGGACTTCGGCTTTCGGAACGTCGCGGCGATAGGCTTCCGGCTCGGAGGGATCGAACGAGGCTTCATACTTGCCCCAGAGGACGAGCAGGCGAGGCTGCTTTTCGCGCATCCAGGCTTGCCACTTAGGGTAGTTGTCGACGTTGGTGCGGTAGTCGTAGAAGAGGTCGCTTTGAATGTCGACTTGGCCGGGCTGGTTGAGAAAGTAATATTCATCGGTCCAGAGATCGGGGTCGTGGCGTTGGAGGTCGGGATCGTTGCCGACATGGCGTGAACGCGTGGTCTCCAGCGACAGGAGATTTGTGCGCAGGGCGCTTTCGTAAGCGGCGCGATCGGCCCAGTAGGCGCGGCGTGTCTTCCAATTCTCGCTGAGGCCGGTATTGTGAGCCACGGCGTCCTGGACGATGAGAGCTTCGACACGCTCCGGATGGGCCAGGATCATGCGAAAGCCGACGGGGCCGCCGTAATCCTGCATGTACAGGGTATAGCGCGAAAGGCCGAGCGCGTCTGTGAAGTGATTGATGATCTCGGCGATGTGGTCGAAGGTGTATGCGAACTTTTTTGGGTCGGGCCAGTCACTGTGGCCAAAGCCGGGGTAATCGGGGGCGACGAGGTGATAGCGGTCGGAGAGGCGCGCGAAGAGAGGTTCAAACATGCGCGAGGAAGAGGGAAGTCCGTGCAGCAAGACGAGCGTGGGGGCGTCTTTGGCACCGGCCTCCCGGTAAAAGATGGAGAGGCCATCTATCTGTACAGTGCGATAAACAATCGGGTGTTCCACGGAGCGTTCCCTCCCTTGGCTGTGGGCCGGCAATGCAAAGGTTACAAGCATCGCCGCGGCCAGCAGCCTCGTGCTGAAGACATGCAAGCTGCGGATCCGGTCAGGCGAGCCCAAAATGTGCATCGTCATTCCTCCATACTTAACACTTTCTAAGCATTCTTCTTCCGAGGATCGTCTTTCGCATCAATGTACTCCAGGCCGAGTGGCCCCATTGCGGTTACTTGCGTGACGTACTCGCCGGATTTCGCCCAGTGGAAATGGCGAGTGTTGCCAGGGAGAATGACAACGGCGCCGGGCGGATAGGCTTCCAACTTATTCGCGTCGAATTCATCACCCAACCCGATATAAAAGACGCCAGAAATCACGGTGTAGACTCGGTCCTCCGGGTGCTTGTGAGGCATCAGCTTCTCGCCACGGGGCACTTTGACCCGGATAGTGTAAGGGCCGGGCTCCGAGGGCTGCCCGACGACGACGGCAAGCCGTATGGAGGGTGGGAACGCCGGGAACGGTTTCCAATCAATATCTTCGGACAGGATGGCTTTGAATACTTCCTGTCCAGGTTGGTGACTACGGACGCCGCTTTGCGCGGCAGGCTTTACCGCGCTGGCTTTTTGAGACATAGAAACCTCCTTTCGTGCAGAAAATGTAAAACATGAATGCAGACTTTCGAGACAGGTCCGCCAGTGATGCCGCGATGTCAGTGCGAGTGACTGATCAAGGCAAAGATTGGCAGGAGCGCGACGACGAGGCGCAGCGCCGGCATCCGATCCGCCCAAGCGTTAACCGTACGTGAGATCGGTGCTCTGTCCGACCTCGATAATATAGCCGTCGGGGTCGCGGACGTAGCAGCGAATCTCGCCCTACTTGGGGATCGGCTCCGTGATGAACTTGGCTCCTCGACTTTTCCATAATTCATAGCACGCTCGAATATCCGCAACACGGAAATTCAGGAAGCTGCTGACCTTATCCGGGTCGGCGGGGGCGCTGAGCGTCACCGACGGCTTGTCCGGGGTGAGCCGCCTCCGACGTTGACGATCAGCCAAGTATTCGCGATCTGAATGTGCCCAGACGCAGCCTTGCTGTCGCCTCTGCTGAGAATGCCGCCGAAGACCTTCTCATAAAAATCAGCCGATCGGTCGATGTCGGCGACGGTGATGAAATGTGTGACGGTAAACCCGTCGCGCGGGGGCATCTCATAGCAATTTTTGTTCGATTCGTACGCTGCTCATTGACGACTCCAAATCCGATGAACAGTGCTCATCTGGGCGGGTGGCCCACACTTGCCTGATTTTCGGGCGGCATCAGCGGAAAACCGCCGAACGTAGTTTTCATCGATATTTACGCCCTCCTAGTGTCGTCTCTTTCTCAATTAGCTCGTTCTGGGCGTCCCCGATTCTTATGCCGCTGAAACCGACTTCTTCTTCCCATCGAGTGCCAGCAGAAGAAGTTTCAGAAGCGCTTCGTCCGAGAACGGGTTCTGACCTGAGATCAACTCGCGATCTTGAAGAACGTAGCTCTTCCATGGAGCGACCACACTTACGTCACCGCCCGCCGTACGCAAGGCGAAGTCCGGGTAGAAGAGAACCTTGCCACCAATCTCAAGCGGCTCCCGCTGCTGCTCTTCCGCAGTCGAAAAGATGGTCATCTTATATCCAGAATAGATCCAGCCTTGAGCCTTTGCGTGTGCTCCAGCCGCATCGCCCGCCGACAGCGCGGCGACCACCTCCGTCGAATTCGGAAGTGCCGCGAGAAGTGAAATCGGGCCATGGCAGAGCACTGCCGTAGGCTTGGATGTTTTATGAAAGTGTCTCATCACGGTGCCAGCGTCGGGATCATCGAGAAGATCCATCATCGGGCCGTGGCCGCCGGGGACGAAAACAGCGTCATATTGATCCAGGCCCGAGGCGATGACATCCGAGATGCGAGTTGGATTTGTGAGCCCAGTCAGGCTGTCGCGGAATTTCAGATAGTCCTGAAGCTTATCCTCGTCCCCACCGAAGAACTGGGCTATAGCTGAATTGACATCCATTTGCGGCGTGTTGCCTTTCGGGTTGGCGAAAGTGATTTCGTAGCCCTCCTTCATCAGGGCGCGAACCGGGACCGTCAGCTCGTTGAGGTAGTAGCCAGCGCCGGCATAAACCTTGCCATCTTTCAAGGGCAGGCCGTGACCGCTCGAGACCAGTACCAAGACTTTTCCTTTTGTTGTCATTTTGTTCTCCTTTTTGAAATCGAATCTGTTCTCCTGAAATATGGAACTAAAACTGGGGACGTAAAACTGGGGACAGAAGGGACGTTCACTGATTCCCATTCATTGAAATTGGGGAACGTTCCGTCTGTCCTCAATGTTTCCCGTCCCCACTGTTTCCTGTCCACGGTTTCCTCCAAAGTGGGCACAGACGGGTCACCGCCGTTGATGAAGCTTATGGCTGCGGGAATCCGAACATCAACCACGACTGATTGGCTACCCAATGCGGGTATAGCTCCGTCATCTGATCGAACAGCGCCTGGTCGGACGTCGCGGTTTTCTGCAGCCGATCGAAGTCCTGGAGGTAACGCTTGGTGTCCTGGATCGTCGAGGGAGAGTCGGGCGCGCCAGGCTTCTTGTGACCGGCGACAACAATCGTCGGGTTCAGCGCTGCCGCGCGGATCACTTGATCTCGCGCTGCAGAAGACTGCTCGTTCTTTTTGTCCATCGTTTTCTTGCCGATTATTCTTTTGCCGATCGTTCACCTGCATCTTGAGCCTTCAAATTTGACAAGAATATAAATGCGTTGTCTTCCAGCTACCAACGACGAGGCGGAGCGGCGCCATCGACATGGAGTATCTCTCCGCTCACATGACCTGCCTGTACCAGGTAAAGAACGGCATCGACAATATCCTTTACTGTCGCCCTTTTGATAGCCGG
>DATHIB010000135.1:0-11067 GCA_035490055.1 Candidatus Limnocylindria bacterium
CTTGTCTTGTGTCCGCCGAAGCGCTTTAGAATCAACTCGCGATTCAACAAAATTCTCACCCTTGTCAACTGCCGTCTTGAAGTGAACAAGAACAACGAAAAATCGATCGCGAATCAGTTTTCACGAATAATGTGGGCTAGAGGGACACCTCGACAGGATGTCCGTCGAAAACGACGGTGCGCGTGCTGTGGCCGAGCTTAACTTCGATGCTCCGCCGCAGCGGCGGCAGAATGCGCGAGCCGTTGGCCAAAGAAAGCTTCAGCACGCGCCGGGCATCGTGCCATGCCATCTGCATGCCCATCCACTTGCCTTGGCGGTAGTCGAAGGAACTGCCGTCGTCTTCGTACAGCAAGAACGAAGCATCAGCGCCGGGATGAATCGAAACAGAAAGCGGCTGATCCACTCTCTCCTCCACGCACTGTTTGACAGGACCGAGAGGCAGAATCGTCCCGGCGCGCACAAAGAGCGGCATCGTCTCAAGGTCGACCTCCCGGCTGATTTCCGCTCCACCCTCTACGCGTTCGCCGCTCCAGAAATCGTACCAAGCTCCACGCGGAAGATAGACTCTGCGCGAGGTAGCACCCTCCTCGACGACAGGCGCGACCAGCAGGTCGCGGCCCCACAGGTATTGGTCTCCGCACGCGACCGCCTTGGGATCCTCGGGATAATGAAGCCACAACGCACGCAGGATGGGCATGCCTGTGGTGGCACATTCCCGTACGGCGCTGTAAAGATAAGGCAGCATTCGGTAACGCAGTTCCAGGTATTTGCGGCAGATCGGCTCGACTTGTGGATTGTGGAGTTGGCTCGAATCAGGAATGGCGGCACCGTTGTAATTGTTGATCTCGAGCGGTCCGGAATCGCCCGTATTCCAACCCCATGGAAGGCGCAATTTCCAGTTCCGGCCATGGGAACGGAAGAGCGGGCAGAATGCACCGAACTGGAACCAGCGCAGATACAACTCCGCGGTGAATTCTTTCGTGGGCACAAATCCGCCGATGTCCGTCCCCCAGTATGGAATGCCCGTGAGCGCAGAATTGATGGCGATGGGAATGTGAACCTTCAACGTTTCCCAAGTGGAATAGACGTCTCCAGACCACAGGAATGACCCGTAGCGCTGCATGCCGGCGTAACCGTTGCGATGCAGCGCGAATGGCCGTTCGTTCGGCCTTTCGAGCTGCGGGCCTTCCCAATACATTCGATTGCGGACGAGCCGCGAGGCGATGTCGAGCGGATCGCCTTCATCCGGCCACCAGCCATCGACGCCCATGGCAAAGTCTTTGCGGTGCGCATCCCAGTGGCAGCATGCTTTTTGCTGGTCGACGCAACCCGGCTCGCAGGGGTCGTGTACGGTCCCACTGAGTTTGTTTGTCTTGATTACCACGTGGAGCGCAGCGCGGAAATTCTCTTTGTGAAGTTCATCCAGAATTTCCTTGGGATCAGGAAACACTTTAGAGTTCCATTGGAATGAGCCGTTTTCGACATTCCATCCGGAGGGACAAAATCCGGTTCCCAGGTAGATCAGCGTGTCGCAGGGCAATTTCTTTTCCCGAAATGTCTTCGCCTCGGCGATGATTTCCTCGCGGTTAGCAAGCGTGCGGTGAGACTGCTGATAACCGAAGCTCCAGAGCGGGGGCATCTCGGCATAGCCGGTTAGACGCGCGTATTCGGCCATGATCGTCGCGGGCTCACTCGAAGCGATGAAAAAGATGTCGAGAGGAAGCGCGGCATCCGGGCTTGGCGGCTGGAATTTGCTTTCTGCTCCGGTAAAGTCAAATGTGCCAAAGGGCTGGTGGATGAACATCGCCCATCCAGCCGTGCCGATAAGCCAGGGGATGGGAACGCGCCCGCCATGCGTTCGCAGCTGATAGCCCCCCTGGCCGCTGTGCATGCGGTCGGTGGACCCGCGTCGGTCGAATTGCGGACCGCCCTCTCCGAGCCCAAGCAATGGCGAGTTGCCTGTCGCGAAAGAGACGACGCCTGTGTCCTTGTCCACCTTCAGATTCTGAAGCACCGCGCCTTTCACCGATTCGAAGGCAAAGGCTAGAAGATTGGAAGAAATCTTCACTCTCAGGTTGCCTGTCTTGACGGTTCGCGCGCGTCCTAGGCTGCGCAGTTTCAGGATGGGCGCACCCCAAGCGTCCTGCACAAGCGATCCATCTCCCGTGACGGCCATCACTTGGCGATCATCCAGCGCGTGCTTGACCGGAAAAATAGTGAGCCGCGCGGTATGGTCGCTGACTGGAGCTACCTGGATCTCGACATCTTGACCGGCGACTCGAAGACTTGGCTCCGCAGCTTCTTCTTTTACGGGGAAGAGCAGCGCTGCACAGGCAACGGCTGCACCTTTCAAGACTTGCCGGCGGTCAGGTTGTTTATTCATGGCGTCTCCGTCGCGAGTTCTATTTCCTGGCAATTCCGATCATTGTTGTAGCAAGCCGAGTTTGGAAGTGGAACCTTCGGAGAGCACCTGACCCGGCAACGCACGCAACAGAGTGGCGGATGATTTTTCTCGGGTGATTGTTATTGACGCGCCGTTCGAATCCACCTCGACGCGCACTTGTCGGTCTCCGCCGTCGAGACTCGCCAGGGTCTGGAGCGGCCGGTCTTGGACTGCGACCTGATACGTCCCTGACGGCAAGCCAGCGATCCGGAAAGTTGCCTCATGCGGGCGGCCGTCCCGGTTTTCCAGGCTGAAGGTGATGCGATTTAGTGCGTCATCGAAGGCGATTGGTTGTCCCGCAGCGAAGCCGTCGCGTTCTAGCAGCAGATGCAAACGTTGGGAACCGCGCACAATATGAAACCGGGCGCGCAGTCCGTCCTTGGGAATGACGTAGGTCAACGCGTTTTTCTGTTGCAGTTCGCCGCCATAGGCAAAGAGTCCAAAAATCGGATCGTCGACGACCACCGTCGCCGCCGACCGCAGCGCGCCATCAAAGCCGAGATCGATTTCTCCAGAATACCACCAAGGTCCGCGACCCATCTCTTTGTCGCCAAGCCAAGCTCGTCCCCAAGGCCGCGGTTCGAATCCACCGCTTGCGCCGCCGTCGTTCTCTTTGCCGGGATACCAGTAGCCGAAGTTGGACTCCGGTGTTCCCGAGTTCAGCAGCGCCCAGGAACTCAAATACGACGCGTAGCCCAGGCGCATGTAGGTGGCGGGATCCCGCGCGAAATAGAGCGCATAATCGGAGATTGCCCAGCCGCCCATTTGGGCCATGTAGCTCAGCGTGTAGCTGGCGCTGCCGGACGCGCGAAAATCGCTCCCGAGATAGTAGTAGGAAGTTTCGAGCCAGCCGCGACAAGCCAAGTTCAGCTTGATTTGCTGATCCAAAAGAGCTGCCGCGTCGTCGTATTTCACCGCCCGGCGGAAGTCGTCCGTGGGAAGATCGGGAGGCGCAGCTTCACCGGGCTTCAAAACGTGGCTCATCGCGTATTTCGCAAATGCTTGGGTGGACTCGAATCCCGTCGAATCGAACGGATACTCCGAACCGAAAAGATAAGGGTGGTCGTTTACGAAGTATTTGACCTTTTTCTCCCAGGCCGCCCTCAGCCAATCGGCTTGGTCCTTGTGGCCGGTTTCTGCTAACGCCTGAATCAGGTCCGGTATGACAAGCTCGTTGTACGTACCTGTCTCATAGGCGGACCACTTCAGGATCTCCAAGGGCACTGTGAAGAACGCTTTGGCCGTGCCAAAGGCGCGCTCGAGATAGCCGTCCTTGTCGAGATATGTAGTCATTTTCGGATAGAGCTTGGCGAGCTCATACATGTTGAAGTAGAGAAGAATCACATGGGGGTAGTCATAGATTCTCCAGACGTGCTTTTTTCCGGTCTGGTCATCCTTCGAGCTGTCGCGATTGACCTTCCAGTTGGGGATGCCGTAAATCGAGTATGGATAAGGTTCCTTGTCCGTCTGTTGCAAGCCGCCCCAAACGAAATACTTGATGTAATTTTCAACCGCATCAATTTCCGTTTGTACCGGAAAGAAAATGTTTTTCCCCGCGATGTAGGGCGCTTTACCCAGAGCCGTGTCGTCGGAAGCCACGGCGTAAGACTGGAGCCCGTCCAGATCGTCTGGACTGCGAAGGATCTGGTGCTTCATGTCCCACTGGGAAAAAAGAGTTTTGTACCACTTGGCGGGATCCTTGTGCTGCTCGTGCGAGACGAGGAACGCGGCCCGTTTCTTGTACAAGGTTTCCAGAGGCTCGGTGACAAAGAATTCGAGCGAGAGGTAGCGGCCGTTACCGTAGTCCACTTTCAGAAGGTTCTCGCCGAGGCGAGAAAACCGGACCTTGTATAGTTGCACGTCCTTGCCTCGCTCCCCGACATATTCAACTTTCGTCTTGTCGGGATGCTCCGGTACAATCGCGCGGATTGGATTGTGCGTGCGCAGCGAAAACATCGCTCCCAGGTCGGACGGAACGGTCATGCCTGGAACGACGTTGACGTCGAAGAGATTCTCATCGTATAGCACGTCGCGCAAGCCGGCGTAGTCCTGCGCCCAGCGGAACCGGAAGCCGTAAGTTTTGAAGTCGCCGGAATGCCCCTTGGGCGCAAGAAGGAGGCGCGTGTTTGGCAAACGCCACGTTCCGCCCTTGGCGCGAAGTTCTTCCCCGCTTGCCGCGGAGTAGATATAGGCGGCGTAGCTGCGCGGAAACCGCGAAGCATCGAAATATTCGAGAGCGGTGTCTGGGAGCGGCGTCATCACGAGGTACGGACCTTCAGTGTTGGTGCGCATCCAAAAAATGAACGAGCCGTTGCCTGCGATAAGCCGGTGTGCGATGAGCCTCTTTGTGTACGTTTCCGTTTTGTCCCAAACGTATTGGGTGTTGAACGGCAGCGGCAGAGCCAGATCCCCGACCTCCAGCTCATGATCCATGTTGTTGCTCAGCGAGATGGTCCAAACCAGAGCGTTGTTTTGGAGTTGAAACTTTTCGCTGGCCATCATATCCGTTATGGCATCGACCTTCTTGCCCTCGTTGTTCAAGCGCCACTCGAAAATTCCAGCGGTGGCGCTATCGTCCAATTGCGCTTCGATGCGCAGGGCCGAAGTAGTGACCGGCTCAAAGTCCACGTTGCTATACTGATCCGTGACGATGGGATAGATTCCTGTGGCGCTTACCTCCTTCCAGTTCTCCCCGTCGCGATAAAGAACGCGCCAGTTCTTTGGCAGTCTGCAGGCGTTTTCAAGATTCTCGTACTGCGCCCAATAGACCTCGGTGGACCAAACCTTCTTGGGCTCCGGAAAATCGTACTGCACCCATTCGCGCGTGCCTTTACGGCGCGGCCACACGAACAGGGGTATCTCCCTGTCATGCGAAGATTTTGACACCCTCTGGTCGTTCAGCGGAAACACTCCGGGGAAGCGCACGGAAGCAGAGGCCTTGCTCGAGGTGGCGATGGTTGGAATTTGCACACCGATTGTGTAGCTGGCAGTTGGCTGGTTCGTCTCCGATGACTTGTCGAGCATGGCTGCTGAGGCCTGCTTCCAGGTTTTGTCGCCCTGGGATCGATACCGAATCAAGAGATCGCCCAAGGTCTCCCCGGCGGAGATGTACTCCGTATCGTATTTGTCGTGGACGTGCGTGACACTGGTAACGCCTGAGGCCGAGTAGCGAACTTGGAACTGGGCGTCTTTGAGTGTTTGCTGAGCCCCGGCGACCTGCTGCGTGACTGCCGTCAGAATCGCAACCAGCAGTAAGCAAGGGATGCGCATAGATTTTTCTCTCAACCGCCTCGGTCCTGTTGCCGGCTGCATCCTTGCAGCGAGCCCCGCCTGGCCAAATTCTGTTCAAGGCCGCAATTCCAAATCGCCCGAGCGTCGCGCCCTACTGACCGGCGATTAGCTCAATCCAGCTCGTGCCTTTTTCGAGCGGGACAACGTAAGCATCTCGTTCGATATTCAGTGTCTTAGCCGGGTGATAGATTCCTACACCCTGCAACTTGGCCGGCTGCTCAATGCGCAGGTGAGCCGCCGCGGTGAACTGTGTGGACGCACTAAGTCCGACACGAACGGCGCCGTTCTTCGAGTTAACCTCCACGCTCTCAAACTTTCCGGCATCGAGTGTCAGCCAGAGCCCCGCAGATGCCACGTAAACACGCGTGCGGAAAGAATCGAGCGGCGTGACCTTAATTGTATTGCCTTCGACTTTCAAGTTGCCGCCGAACGCCACCCAGCCGAATTCGGGATGATGGACGACGTAGGTTGCAGCGTTGAAAGCATGGCCGAAGAAATTCGGCCCATTGTCACCAGAGAGCGGATCGACTCTCAGCATGTCGGGAAAGGAATGGAATGCGGGCGCTAAAAACCCTTCGCGATCAATGTCAGTGAGCGCTCCCATCGTCCCGCCGTAGCCGACCCGCAAGAGGTAGAAGTCGCCGGGATGCTCGCGATATTCCGCAAGCACAGGGATGGCATTGAGACCCGAACCGTAATGATGGAGTTGCCGCTCAAGGCGAGTGTACTTGGCGGCAAAAACAAAATCCCAGTAGCGGCGCGCGCTTCCGTTGTAGCCCCAGTGCGGGATGGCGGGGTCGTACCCCAGAACCGCACGGAGAGTCACGTCGGCCTTGTCCTGATAACCGAAATACTTCATCCAGGCATAGACTTCCTCCTGGCCGGTGGAGTCCCAGGGCATTTCGCTGCCGAAGGGGTAGGCTTCAACCTTCCAGCGGTCAGCGCGCGCGCGCATCTTGGCTTCGAGATTCTCAGCTTGAGTGGTCAGTCCTTCGCGCTTGAGGTCAGACAAGATCTGAACAAAGATGGTGCCTTCCATCTGTCCGAAAACGGCGAGACCGTCAGCAAATTTGGTCATCGCGACGGATGTTTCATACGCATGTGTGAGATACCAGTCCCAGGGATGGTTGGTGACGAGGCCTTGATTGTTCCGCGCCAGGCGATAGAGCACCCAGTAGGCCGCGGCAACGTGAGGATAATTGTAGGAACGATCTACGCGCTCTGACGCCTGCTTGTTCCAGCTCGTCCAGCTTCCCCAATCGAAATCCCTGCGATAATAATTCGGCGGCATCTGATCGGGCTGATAGTAGAAGAGACTTTTGCGCACGCCATACTGATGCGTCCCATCCTTGAATTGCAGGCCGCCCCACAGCACACCGTCAACAAACTGCTGAACCTTGTCGAGCTCCTCCTTATTGGGCTGGCCGAGTTCTTTCATGACGGAGGCGAGCCAGGAACCCGCGCCGCCCTCGTCGCTTAGACCAGCAATCCAAACACGACTGTCCTGCATGGCGATCTGGTTGGTCTCACGATCGTAGCTCATGACGGAGGGGCCGCGGTGGAAGGGATCCTTGGGATCGGCAAACCATTGCTTGGTGGTCAGAAAACTGCCCATATCCGCCACAGCCTGAACAGCGGGCTTGACGACAAAGTATTGGATGGTCTGAACCAGTCCGTTTTCATAAGTGATGGTTAGGCGCGCGCGACCCCAGGCATTGCCTTTGAGTTCATATACTTTCCAGCCCGGAGATATAGCGTCTCGTTCGCCGATCGTAATGGCTCCTTTGGGTTCCACGGTCATAGACCTGACGCCATTGGTGTAATTCAAGAACAGCCGTGCATCGATATCCATTGGCAGCACATAACCGGGGACTCCAACCGCCACCGGGCGATGGTTCTCTGTAAGCGCTTGCTCTATGCCCTGGATCGAATCGGCTACGACGAATTTCAGTCCATAGGTTTTCGATTCCCCCGGGGCCAGTGTAAGCAAGGTCGGCGGGTTCCACTGCTGAGCGTTTTTCCACTCATTTTCAGCAAAAGCCTGAGTGTGGACCATCCAATCGTAGAATCCTTCGAACGTGACCCAGCGTGGCGTGGGGTCAGTAAATACTGGCTCCGGGCCGCGACTATGCGGCCTTCCTTTACTCAAGATTGGCCCGTAGGCTTCGAAGGGAGTCTTGCCATCGGGCACCACTAAGAGCGCCGGCGAATGGCCGTTGAGCCGAGTGACTTGGAGATAGCCTGCGTCCTCGCCGATGTAAGGATCATAGAAAGAACATTTGGCATGGGCTTCCTCCAGCGAACGATCATTCAGCACATTATTGAAGACCATGGGAATGCCTAATGCGCCGACCTGTACATTCTCCTGCGTCTTGTTCTCTAGCGCGAATCGCAGCACAAGCTTCCCTGCTTCCACCGCCCATGTGCGCGAAATCTGCAATGGAATGTCTGCAGGCAGCGTCGGTGAGAGGTCGGCAGCAGCCAACGTTGTACCTGACGTCGAAAGCGCGACTACGGGTTTGCGGACAACAGCCGTCGAATAGTTTTTCCAGGCCCCTGAATCCCCGGTTCGCACTCGCAGGTTCAGGTCGCCCAAGTGGTAGTAGCCGTCCTTCGATCGCTCGACGAGAAGATCGCCGGGCGTGAAATCGAATTCGGGAGCCACCTTAGGTTTCAGGGCGGCGACGGTCTGCGATGAACGCACAAGGTCGAGAGTAAATTCTGGAGTATCAAGAGTAATCGTGCCTTGAGTGAGCATTGGCCCGGGCGTCGGAGGCTCCCTGTGCGCGCGTTCCTGCGCGGCCGATTTCTCGTGTAACGCGAGAATCAAGCACGGCACCAGCAAGAACAGAGGAATCAAGTTCGCTAGCCGAAAGGAACTGCCTCTCATCGTTTAACCCTCATCTCGATCTCTCAATTCTGGGCTTCATTTACCGTGTGATTCTCAGTAGTGAGCGCCCTCTTCTTGGCAACGCGAACTCGAGCCGACCTTGCCTTCCCGCACATTTCTCCATTTTCGGACCAGCTTATTGATCCCATTTGTGGCAAACTCACGAAAGCCGGCAAGATAACGTTGGTCCTCGAATTCAATAGACCAGGTCAACGCGCCCTGAAGATTTATGGGCTCCCTAGCAGCTAGCGCGTCGACCTAGCTCAAGACTGCCGCCGTATTAAGACGCAAAAAGTAGACCGTTTCTGTAAGCGATTTCAGTGTGCTTCTGGATGGAGCAAGCAGCGCAACCTCCTGGATCAGACTCACCAAAGACGATCGGTTTGTTCTGCCATTGGGGTGCCAGCCAACTGCTGGAAGCCAAGAAAAAAAGCTAAGAGGCCCGGCGCAAAGGAGAATCGTCCTTCGCCTGGAATCCCGATTCCTCGCAAAGCCTGGAACCGCAAAGGGGCACTCATGGCCGCTGGCGCAGAGAAGGACATTGCAAGTAATCTAAAATCATGTAACCGCTTACACGGCATGCGCTATAATTCCCCCCGCCGAAAACGCGGGGATCCGTTGACCCTGGGATTCTAGCCGCATCGCGGTCCTCAAGACAATGACTAACACGACGGGGCGATCCACATCTGCAGTTGGCAAGACTCTTCTTTGTTGATCCGAGGTTGTCACACAAGGTGTCTTAGAATCGTGGTTACCTGTCCAATTAAACTGGGAGTTCTTTCTGTCCATCCCCGAATTTGACCGCAGCCGCCTGTCCCATTCGCAAGTCAAGGACGTGCAGTTGCTCGAACCACTCATGGAGTTCTCCGGCGCGTGCGCCGGCTGCGGCGAGACTCCGTACATCAAGCTCCTTACACAGCTCTTCGGCGATCGCCTGCTGATCGCCAACGCCACCGGCTGCTCTTCAATCTACGGCGGCAATCTGCCGACCACGCCCTACACCACGAACGCCAGTGGCTGCGGGCCCGCGTGGTCCAATTCGCTGTTCGAAGATAATGCCGAGTTTGGCCTCGGCATGCGGCTCGCCGCCGATCAACAGACCGTTTACTCGCGTCATCTGGTCGAGAAGCTCGCCGATCCCATCGGCGGCGATTTGGCCCGCGAGATTCTGGAAGCCGATCAGTCAAAAGAAAGCGGCATCACGGCACAGCGCGGGCGCGTCGCCGAGCTGAAACGGCGGCTTGCGGCAATGGATACGAACGACGCCAGCGATCTCCTGGCGGTCGCCGGCAATCTTGTTCGTAGGAGTGTCTGGATCGTCGGCGGCGACGGCTGGGCCTATGACATCGGCTTTGGCGGACTCGATCACGTCCTCGGCACCGGCGCCAACGTGAACCTGCTCGTGCTTGACACTGAGGTGTACTCCAATACCGGCGGTCAGATGTCCAAGGCCACTCCGCGAGGGGCCGTGGCCAAGTTCGCCATGGGCGGCAAGCGCACGGTGAAGAAAGACCTCGCCATGGAGGCCATCAGCTACGGCAATGTCTACGTCGCCCGCGTGGCCATGGGTGGCGGTGACACGCACACCGTCAAGGCCTTCCTCGAAGCCGAAGCCTACAACGGCCCATCGCTGATCATTGCGTACAGCAACTGCATTGCGCACGGTTATGACATGGTCTTCGGGATGAACCAGCAGAAAGCCGCTGTGATCTCCGGTTATTGGCCGCTGATGCGCTATGACCCCGCTTTGAACCTCGAAGGGAAGAACCCCTTCCAGCTCGATTCCAAACCGCCGAGCATCCCTCTCGAGGACTACGTCTATCAGGAAGCGCGCTACGCCATCCTTGCCCGCACCAATCCCGAAGCCGCCGCGCAACTCCTTCGCGAGGCCCAGGAGGATGTCCAGCGCCGCTGGCGTGTCTATGAGAGTTGCGCCTCCATGCCGGGCAGTGGGGCGGGCAACGGCAAACGTCTCGAAGACATTTCTGAAAAGCCCAAGTTGGTTGCGGCCGGAGAGCCAGAAGGAGGCGTCAAGTGATCGACCTCACCACGCAGTACATGAAGCTGGCGCTCAAGAATCCACTCGTCGCTTCCGCGTCTCCGCTCACGGAATCCGTGGACAATCTCCGTCGCCTGGAAGACTCCGGCATCGCCGCTGTTGTCCTGCCCTCTCTTTTCGAAGAGCAGCTCACGCTCGAGAGCGTCCTGATCGACCAAGACCTCTCTCGCGGCGCCGATGAATTCGCCGAGGCCATCACCTATCTCCCCAATCTTGAGTCCTACAACACTGGCCCGGAAGGCTACCTAGCCCACATTATTCGTGAAAACTGATTCGCGATCGATTTTTCGTTGTTCTTGTTCACTTCAAGACGGCAGTTGACAAGGGTGAGAATTTTGTTGAATCGCGAGTTGATTCTAAAGCGCTTCGGCGGACACAAGACAA